>NZ_JALNTP010000001.1:0-838460 GCF_023161805.1 Pseudoalteromonas sp. 1CM17D
GAGCTGGATTCGAACCAGCGAAGGCTGAGCCGTCAGATTTACAGTCTGATCCCTTTGGCCGCTCGGGAACCCCTCCAATGCAACGGCGCTGATAATAGCAAACTGCGTATTTAAGTAAAGAAAAAAGCTAAAGAAATTTGAAATAAAGCCGATAAATATCTATCAGTTATCATAATCGGCTAAAGACTATGCAAATCGATGATTTGTTAATCACAGAGAGTCAACTAAAGACCAGGCTAAATAAAAGTGTGCATGAAAATCGCAGAGGCGAATTCTCACTTTTATTAGCGATGTTATCGCACGATGCGCTGGATTTTAGTCAATTTCACTTGCCAAAAAGTGAAACGCATAGTGCTTATGTAGACGAAGAACAGTTAAGGGAGCGCTTTGGTGCTGGACCAAAGCAATTATTAGCTCCCGAAAAATTTGATATGACCATAGGGCAAGAGCACGCGTCGGTGATTGTTCAACAAGGCGAGCAAGCAGGCATGAAAGCAATAAAATTAAGCCACTGCTTAAACCCTGAGCCACTAGCGATTAGAGATGACAAGTTACATATTCCTTTAACAGTAATCGATAATTGTGAACTATCAGTACGCAGGCGCTTAAATGACACGCACACCGCGCTTGCAAGTCCACAAATGGACGCCGCGGCATTTTATGACGATTTAACTAATGAGGCTATACATAAGCCACTGCTTGTTGCTAACGCATAAAAATAATTTAACACTTGTGCGTTTTAAAAGCCTAAAACACCTTATATTTAATAATCGGTTATGCAATAAAATAGAACAATTCTTTTTTTGTTTAAAAAAAGCATCCACAAATTAAATGCAATTGCTATAATGGCTGCAAATGGTATGACTTGAGTGCCATTATCATTAAATCAAGGTAATTAGGAACGTAATGAAGAAAACATTCACGCTAAATCATGAGAAAATCAAATACCCTCGTATGGTTGATGCTGCAAAGCATGAAGTGAAAAAATATTTGAAAAGAGAGCGCAATAAAACGCTACCTGTTGAAGCTGATTACTGGGCGTTTGACTGTAAGTTTGGCACAAGTGCCGATGATGCCGAAGTTGTTCACGTAGCTGAAATTAACAACAAGATCAGCGAAACCGAAAAGCAGGCGCTTACTTCATTCTATGTTGAGATTTTAGCTAGACCTGCGCAGCGTGAATCGTTCGATCTAGATGATGATGAATAACCAATAGCAATATTGTAGAAAATGGACCTAGATGGTCCATTTTTTGTTTATGGCAGTTATTAACATGTTTAGTGGTATAGAGTAGCGCTTAAATAAAAAGCTATTTTTATGCTAAGTGTTTAGCTTATTTTATACACTGTGACACTTTTTATATTTTTTACCGCTTGCACATGGGCAGGGGTCGTTTCTGGCAACTTTTATATCGGCGACCGGATTAATAATACCCTCTAAATAACGCCATTCACCGTCCTCTTTTATAAAGTCTGATTTCTCATCCAACTCACAATATAAGTTTTGGTAAAAATAATACGCGTTAAAGGCAACATAACCTCGCTCATCACTTTGCTGCGTATCGCGCACAACTAATTTCACAAAGCGGCAGCTATTGGCAAAGTCAGCAATTTCATTTACTGGGTTTTGTGCTTGTTTTTCTTTGGCGTAAGTTTTAAATACATAAGATGCATTTTTTAATGCATAAGCACTAAAGCGCGAACGCATTAGTTGCTCAGGTGTTGCTGGGGTTTTTATATCAAGATGATAAGGCTGGCAACAGTCACCATAATTAAGCTGACTGTTGCATAAGCAAGCGCTAGTACTGGTTACACTCATAAAATACTAATTAACATAAATTAAAAATGCATTTTACCAAGCTTATTGAGTAAGTGATATTGCTGTAGTGCTGGTTTTTTTAGTAAAGCAAAATAGCTTAGCGCTTCTTTTGCCTAAATTAAGCGATAAATTAACAAGCTGCTGCTCACTTACTATATCTGTCCACGTAATAATGGCTGCAAAGTTTCCATTATGAAGTGCTGAATTAAGCACATACTCTAAATTTACTAAATGCTTTTGTCTTATTACAAGCAGTTTGCTGGTATCTATAGAGCAGCTATCTAGCAAGGCTTTACTAGGCACATGGTCGGGCGCAATCAGTAAGGTCCACGCGTTAGAGCTATTGTATTGGTGCAACACTTTTAGCATTTCAAACGTAGCAGAAATTTCATCTTCTACTTTTATTAAGTTTACCGACTCACTTTCATTATGTTGTTGGTAGCTTTTAACGGTTCTTACGGTAATTGGCTGTAGCATAGGTCTCACTCACTGGGTTTATATACAGTACATGTATACAGTAGTTTATACAGTTGTTGTGTGCAAGCGTTTTTTGTTATTTTTTATACAGTTAATGGTTCTAAAAAATAAATAATAAAAATAACCATTTAAAAACAGTAGGTTACAATTCAAGCTGTGTAAGTGAAAGCTGAGGGTGTTTGCAGTACTGTATAAAGTGTAGCAGCGCTATACAGTACTTAATGGATGGCTATTCAGTTATTTTAGTGTGTTTTACAGTGCTTAGCTGTTAGCTATACAGTAGTTAGTCATTTTTTGGGATTAAGTGGGCAAACTGAATTTGGTGGATTTGCTCATACAAACTGGCTGCATAGCACTGAGCGTCTTTAAGACGTTTGGTGTCGATATATTTTCTTAAATCATCTAAAGCAGCGGTTGCTGGTTCGTAGCCTTGGCTGCTGGCTAAACTTAACCATGCTGCTGCGTGAAATACACTTTTTGGTACGCCTTGGCCTTTGACAAAAAATAACCCTAAATAAAACTGGGCGCGATGATTTCCGGCCATTGAGGCAAGGCGCATCCACTTAGCTGCCAACGGTGCTTGGTTATGCTTTAAATAATACAGTGCTTTATTAAGTGTTGTTTGCTCACTTACATCACTATTGTTTTCAGCGCTGTGGTTTGTAGGCTGTGTTACAAAATCTAAAATATTGTTTAATTGCTGCTCTAAGTCTTGTCCGCTAGGCTGAGTCTTATTCATATATTTTCTTTTTTATAGTTTCTACGCCAACAGTTTAGTATATCGCAAGGTAAAATGTCCTGTTTATACTTAATTTTATGGTAAAATCACGTCACTTTTTACTATCACAAGTCTATTATGCTCGAAGCTCTATTTAAACTCCGCGAAAATAACTCCAATGTGCGACGCGAAAGCATTGCTGGAATCACTACTTTCATTACTATGGTTTACATTGTATTTGTAAACCCTGCAATGCTTGCGGAAGCAGGCATGGATCAAGGTGCTGCATTTGTTGCTACCTGTATTGCGGCTGCTATTGGCTGTTTTATTATGGGATTGTGGGCTAATTACCCTTTAGCACTTGCGCCGGGCATGGGTTTAAACGCATTTTTTACTTACGGTGTTGTACTGGGCATGGGTTATAGCTGGCAAGCTGCATTAGGTGCGGTATTTATGTCTGGTTGTATATTTTTAATATTAAGTTTGTTTAAGGTCAGAGAGTGGATAATTAATGCTATTCCTTTGGTCTTAAAGCAGGCTATTGCCACTGGTATTGGTGCGTTTTTAGCGTTAATTGCGCTTAAAAATGCAGGCATTATTGTTTCAAGCCCAGCTACATTAGTACAGCTTGGCGATATTACTTCGGCAGGTCCTTTATTAGCTATTTTAAGCTTTTTTGTCATTGCTGCTTTGCTTTATCGTGATATAAAAAGCGGCGTACTTATTAGCATTTTGCTAGTAACGGGCATTGCGTTAAGCCTCGACTTAGTTGAGTACCACGGCGTAATGTCAATGCCACCGTCTATTTTACCTACCTTCATGCAACTTGATTTTGCAGCGGCCTTTGAGCTTTCTATGCTGAGTGTAATTTTTGCGTTTTTGTTTGTTGATTTATTTGATACATCAGGCACGTTAGTTGCGGTAACTCAAAAAGCAGGCTTAGCCGATGAAAAAGGCAATATGCCACGTTTAGGGCGTGCTTTAAGTGCAGATAGTACAGCTACTATTGCGGGTGCAATGTTAGGTACTTCTACCACTACTTCTTATATTGAGTCTGTAGCCGGTGTATCGGTTGGTGGGCGTACTGGCTTAACAGCTGTTGTTGTGGGTATATGCTTTTTACTAATGATGTTTTTTGCGCCGCTTGCGCAAATGGTGCCGGCTTATGCAACAGCGGGTGCTATTTTATACGTTGCGGTATTAATGCTGCAAAACCTTAAGTTTGTAAACTGGGATGACATGAGCGATGCAATTCCGGTAAGTGTGGTACTACTTATGACGCCGCTTACATTCTCTATTGCGCATGGTATTGCTCTTGGTTTTATATCGTATACTGCGGTTAAAGTACTGTGTGGTAAACGCGATCAGGTTAGTATTAGCGTGTGGATTTTAACAGCGTTATTTATTATCAAGTTTGCATTTTTATCGTAATAGCTAATACCCATTCTTTTAGCTAAGAGCCTTAGTTTGAGGGTGGGTAAACATTTATTATTTAGTGGCTATCGCTCATTGCCACTGCATTGTTATACCTTGCGTATCTATGTTGTGGTAAATAAGCGTTTATAACGTGGTGAGCGCTAGGTAGTGCCTTAAAATACGCTAGTATTTACCCATTGCTAAAAACAGCTTAACAGATACAAAAAAGCCCATACATTATGTATGGGCTTTCTTTTGGGTATTTAAAATTACCATTTCTTTTTAGGTGCAAATAATACGTCTAAGTCATCTTGCTCTGCTTCTGCTTTTTTCTTCAAGGCAGTGGCATTTGATGCTTTTAGTTCGGTGCTTATTTCTTCTAAATAGGCTTCAACTTCTTGGCGTTTTGCGTTTACGTATTCATCAGAATAGGTAACGGCACTAAGTGTGGCATAGGCTTTTTCAAAATATTGCCTAGCAGAGCCCACCATGCTCGCTGAGCGAGCAGATAAACCGCGTTTAATTTGGCTTTCTATATTAATTCTAAGCTGTAACTTTTCTAGGCGCTTATCTTCTGCTGCAAATACTTGGCTATCTACACGGCCTTTACTGTGCTCAGAGCGCATAATAACTCTAAGCTTTTTTATGCCCTGAATTAACGAGACTAACTGCTTATCGTTACTTGGTAACGATAAATTGTCGCTGCTATTACCTTGAACTGCACCACTTAGCTTTTCTTTAGCTTCGTTCATTCTGCTTTTTAATGCTTTAGAATTAGGTGAATGGTTCACCATAGCGTTTAGTGCTTCGTAACATCTACGTTGTAAAACGCGTATAATGTTTTCAGAAAGCGGAATATTAGCGCTATTCATAAGTGCTTCTTCGGTTTCTTCAATTATCGCTTTTTGTTTTGTTAATTCTTTGCGACGTTCAACTTCTTGCTTTTCTTTATGCTGCTGTACAGCGCTTACCCATAGTGCAATCACTATCAGTGCCACTATAAGCACAATTATAATCGAAACGATCATGGCTTAATTCTCGGATTCATAATCTATTTTTTTATATTACATCAAATATATGCTTTGAGGGTAGCTTTGCGCTGATTAACTTAAAAATATGTTAAAAATTAGATATAAGAATAATGTATTATAAGTTGAACCTGAATAAACATCGCTATCTGCAGCGGGTTTATTATGCTAGCCTTAATGCTTAAATAATGAAAATATACGTGCTTACTTTGCCAAGTTTTAACTAAATTAAACTTGGTTTTGCTTAGTATTACCATCATATAAGCTTAATAATAACGTTAAAAACTGCAACCATGAAATTACAACAACTTAGATACATCGTAGAAGTTCAAAACCATAAGCTAAACGTATCAGCAACTGCTGAGAGTTTATTTACCTCACAGCCTGGTATATCTAAACAAGTGCGCATGCTTGAAGATGAGCTAGGTGTACAAATTTTTGGCCGCAGTGGTAAGCATTTAACGCATGTTACAGGTGCCGGCGAAGAAATAATTAACATTTCTCGCGAAATTTTATCTAAAGTCGAAGGTATAAAAGCGGTTGCTAATGAGCACACGCTGCCTGATCAAGGTAAACTAAATATAGCCACTACACATACGCAAGCACGTTATGCTCTGCCAAGTGTTATTCAGGGCTTTATGAAAAAATACCCAGCTGTTTCGCTGCATATGCATCAAGGTACACCACAACAGATTTCTGATGCGGCAGCGCGCGGTGACGCAGACTTTGCCATTGCAACTGAAGCACTTCATTTATACTCAGATTTAGTTATGCTGCCTTGCTATCATTGGAACCGCAGCATTGTGGTAGCAAAAGATCATCCACTAGCACAAAAGGCCGACAATTTAACCGTTGCTGATATAGCGCAGTATCCGCTTATTACGTATGTATTTGGGTTTACTGGTCGCTCTGAGCTTGATAAAGCATTTAATGCGCACGGCCTTGAGCCGCACATTGTGTTTACTGCAACCGATGCCGATGTAATTAAAACTTATGTAAGGTTAGGACTAGGTGTAGGTGTAGTCGCCTCAATGGCCGTTGATCAATTAAGTGACACAGATTTAGTGTGTATTGATGCCAGCCATTTATTTGAAGCTAGCACAACTAAAATTGGCTTTAGAAAGGGCAGTTTTTTACGTACTTATATGTATGACTTTATTGAGCGTTTTGCCCCGCATTTAACTAAAGAGCGAGTAGAGCGAGCAAGCTTATTACGTAATCAAGAAGATGTTGATGCGTTATTTGCCGACATAGAACTGCCAGTAAAATAGTAAGACTTTAATTATATAAATACTAAAAAGCCGCGTATTGCTAAAATACGCGGTTTTTTGTTTTTATACGCTTAACATTCAATAATGTTTACCGCTAATCCACCGCGAGCGGTTTCTTTATATTTGGTTTTCATGTCGTTACCGGTATCGAGCATGGTTTTAATCACTTTATCAAGCGACACCTTTTGCTCGCCACTGCCACGTATTGCTAGGCGAGAGGCATTAATTGCTTTAATGGCGCCCATGGCATTGCGCTCAATACACGGTACTTGTACCAATCCGCCTACAGGGTCGCAAGTTAGGCCTAAATTATGTTCCATGCCTATTTCGGCGGCGTTTTCAACATGTACTACATTACCACCAACAATTTCGGTGAGTGCGCCAGCGGCCATTGAACAGGCAACACCTACTTCACCTTGGCAGCCTACTTCTGCGCCCGAAATAGAGGCATTTTTTTTGTATAAAATACCAATCGCCGCTGCGGTTAATAAATAGCGTGTGGCTATGTCGCGGTCTACTTCTTTAATAAATGTGTGGTAGTACATTAAAACGGCCGGCAATATACCCGCAGCACCATTTGTTGGCGCCGTGACTACGCGCCCACCTGCGGCATTTTCTTCATTTACAGCCAAGGCGAATAAATCCACCCAATCCATTGCTCTGAGTGGGTCATTACTCACTTCTACATTTAGCTTTAAATACAAACTAGGTGCACGGCGTTTAACTTTTAAACCACCTGGTAAAATTCCCTCGGTGCGCATTCCACGTTCAATACAGGCTTTCATTACTTGCCAAATATTAAACAACTCGTCTTTAATATCGTCTTCTTTGCGCAGCGTTTTTTCGTTATGCATCATTAAAGTAGATACACTAAAGCCGGATTCTTTACACAGCTCTAGTAAATCTTTTGCACTTTCGAACGGGTAAGGAGCCGGGTTTTGCTCGCGAATATCAAGGGCTGCTTGTTTTTCGTTTTCAAATTCTTCATCGGTAACAATAAAGCCGCCGCCAATAGAGTAGTACACTTTGCTATATACTTTTTCGCCATTATTTGAGGCAATAATTTCCATGGCATTAGAGTGCTTAGGTAAGGTTTTACGGCGATGAAAAACAATAGCCCCTTGCTTAGGAAAATTCGCTTTATGGGTTTGGTTGAGGTATATCACTTGCTCTTTTTCAATGGTGGCAAGGATATCGTCAACTAAATCGGCATCTATTGTTTCTGGGTCGTAGCCGGCAAGCCCTAATATAACGGCTTTACCAGAGCCATGGCCTACGCCGGTTTGACCCAGTGAGCCATAAAGCTCTACCTTTATATCGGTAACAGAGGTTAAAAGTTGTTGCTCTTGTAGGTCATTAACAAATAAGCGCGAGGCACGCATTGGGCCAACGGTATGTGACGACGATGGGCCAATACCAATGCTAAACATATCAAATGCACTGATCATACTATGGGTCTCTACTTTATTTACTCAGCCCGAAAGCTGTTCTTTGAACGGTCGAGTATCATAACGTTAATTCTATATTATGTAACTATTTGGTAGTAAGTTTTACACTGGTAGGGCAAGCTGTTTTGTAAAGTTTTTTATAATGCTAGCCGTTGCTCCCCACAGTAATCCGTGCGGTGTACTAAACCCTTGCAAGGTGATGGTTTTGCCAAAACGTTGAAAAGGAATAGGCTGCCAATTGGCCTCGTTTGAAAGCTGGGTAAGCGACAGTAAAAAGCTAGCTTGCACTTCATTGTAATCGTTCTCCCATACTGTGTGTTCATCAAGTAAACCCACAAATGGGCTAATGCTAAAGCCAGTTAGGGTAGAGTATTGTGGCAGCTGCCCGAGCACTTTAACATTACTTGGCGCTATATTAAGCTCTTCGTGTAGTTCTCGAAGCGCTGTGGTGCGCAGGTGTTTATCGCTTTGCTCAAATTTACCGCCGGGTAAACAAATTTCCCCAGGGTGATGATGTAAATAAGTAGGGCGTTTGCACAATAAAATATGCGCGTGGTTATCAACATCAATAATAGGCAGCATAACCGCACTGGCACGCTTTTTACGGGTATCTTTTATTTGATTTGGCGCAGCAGTAGGGCTTAGCTGAAACCGCGCCATAATATGTTCACTATTCAAAGCGTTCTACTGTTTTAATAAAGGAAGTATTTTATTCACTTTATCGTATGTTTCTTGGTATTCCAATTCGACTTTAGAATCAGCGACAATACCACCACCGGCCCAGCAATAAATGTGTTCGTTATGACAAACCAATGTACGGATTGTAATACTGGTGTCCATATTACCGCAGGCGCTTAAATAACCTATAGAGCCACAGTAAATACTTCGCCTATGAGGCTCTAGCTCTTCAATTATCTCCATAGCTCTAATCTTAGGCGCGCCAGTGATTGACCCTCCGGGGAATGCTGCTTCAAGTTGATCAACACACGTTTTGCTTTCATCTAGCTCTGCCGTTACGGTACTCACTAAGTGATGCACTGCCGGAAAGCTCTCAATAGCAAAAAGTGAGGGCACCTTTACAGAGCCAGGTTTTGCAACTTTACCTAAATCGTTACGCAGTAAATCAACAATCATTACGTTCTCTGCGCGGTCTTTGGTTGAGTTTTCAAGGGCTCTGGCTTGCTGTTGATCTGCGATTGCATCTGCCATGCGTGGCAAAGTGCCTTTGATAGGTTTTGTTTCAACTATATTGTCGTGAACTGCAATAAAGCGCTCTGGCGATATTGATAAAATGGCGCCACGTGGGTGATTAATAAAGCTAGAAAATGGCGCTTTGTTAGCCTCACGCAATACTTTGTAGGCTTGGAAAGGGTCGCCTTTAAAACCGGCACTAAAGCGCTGTGCTAGGTTGATTTGATAGCAATCACCACTTTTTAAATAATCTTGTATTTGCGCAAATTTGTCAGCGTATTCATGTTCACTCATATTTGAGTGCCAATTGCTGGTGAGCGAAAACTGTGCAGGCGCTACATCGGTTGCTAAATATTGCTGGTAAAGCGCTAAACGATTCACTTCAGGTTGAGAAACGTAAAACCAGCTTTGCTGGTGTTTATCAAATATCAGCGCATCTAAATAAAGGCCAATGGCCATTTGTGGCAACGCTATATCGTGTTTTGCCGTGCGTGGCATGTACTCAATAATACGCCCTAAATCGTAACCAAAATAACCAAGCCAGCCGCCATTAAAAGGCAGGTAATTAGCGGCTTTTTGCGCGCTAAGTTTACTTAGTTCATCGTTCATTATTGTAAAGGGGCTACGCGAGTCAAGCTGTTGATTAAATACGCTTTGATTGTTGTTTACTTCTAAAATAGCGTGAGGCTCTATCGCAATAATATCAAAGCGACTATTTATGTGCTCGCTATTGGCTGAGTCTAGTAATACGGCATAGGGTAAATGCGCAAAATGCGCGAAAACATCAATGCAGTTTTGTGTTATGGCTAATTTTACACAATTTTTTTCATTGTTTAGCATTTACTGCCCCTTTAAGAACTGGCTCGAAACGGGCTGGGAGGGTATCATAAGTCAAATTTTTTTGGCAGCGTTTAGTATCAAATCTACGTTGTAATTAAAACAGTGCAAACCACCGTCACCGGTTTGGTATAGATTACGCTTAAGCGTAACGCTAACTTAAGGAACCACTATGAGTACAATCCGTCAGCAAGACTTTATTGATAGCATTGAAGATGCGTTGCAATATATCTCTTTTTATCATCCCCTTGATTTTGTTCAAGCGCTAGAAAAAGCCTACAACAAAGAACAAAGTAAGGCTGCAAAAGATGCAATCGCGCAAATTTTAATTAACTCGCGTATGTCGGCTGAAGGCAAGCGTCCATTGTGTCAAGACACGGGTATTATTACCTGTTTTGTAAAAGTAGGGATGGATGTTAAGTGGGATAAAACAGATTTAACCGTACAACAAATGGTTGATGAAGGCACACGTCGCGCATATTTAAATCCAGATAACCCACTACGCGCTTCTATTGTAGCTGACCCTGCTGGCACACGTAAAAACACTAAAGATAATACCCCTTCAGTTGTACACATCGATTTAGTGGCGGGTGGCGAAGTAGAAGTAATGGTTGCAGCGAAAGGCGGCGGCTCAGAGAACAAAAGTAAAATGGTTATGCTAAACCCATCTGACGATGTGGCTGCATGGGTAGAAAAAACGCTACCAACAATGGGCGCTGGCTGGTGCCCGCCAGGCATGCTAGGTATAGGTATTGGTGGAACCGCCGAAAAAGCAGCGGTAATGGCAAAAGAGTCGTTAATGGACCCGGTTGATATTCATGAATTAATGGAGCGCGGTGCAGAGACAACGGAAGAAAAACTGCGTTTAGAAATTTTTGAACGTGCTAACAAGCTAGGTATTGGCGCGCAAGGTTTAGGTGGTTTAACAACGGTTGTTGATATTAAAGTAAAAACAGCGCCTACGCATGCGGCATCAAAACCTGTTGTGATGATCCCTAACTGTGCAGCTACGCGCCACGTACACTTTACACTAGACGGCTCAGGCCCTGCAGATTTAAAAGCACCTAAACTAGAAGACTGGCCAGAAGTGACGTTTGAAGTAGGTGAAGGAACTCGCCGTGTTAATTTAGATACGTTAACTAAAGAAGACACCCGCGAGTGGAAAATGGGAGAAACTGTTTTACTCTCAGGCACTATTTTAACAGGCCGTGATGCTGCTCATAAACGCTTACAAGATATGATCAATTCAGGTGAAGGTTTACCTGAGGGCGTTGATTTTGATAATAAGTTTATTTATTACGTTGGCCCAGTTGATGCTGTAGGTGATGAAGCTGTAGGCCCTGCAGGCCCTACAACTGCAACACGTATGGATAAATTTACCGATATGATGCTAGAAAAAACCGGCATTGTAGGCATGATAGGTAAAGCTGAGCGTGGTCCTGCTACAGTTGAGTCGATTAAAGAGCATAAATCGGTTTATTTAATGGCTGTAGGTGGTGCGGCATACTTAGTATCTAAAGCAATTAAAAAAGCACGCGTGGTTGCCTTTGAAGATTTAGGTATGGAAGCAATCTACGAATTTGAAGTAGAAGATATGCCAGTTACGGTTGCCGTAGACAGCGAAGGTGCTAACGCACACACGCAAGGCCCTGCAATTTGGAAAGCTAAAATTGAAGAGCTAGACGGTAAGCTTAAATAAAGGTTTACGTAATTTAATAAAAAAGCGAGCTTAGGCTCGCTTTTTTGTATTTGTTTTATGAAATATTAAAAAAGCGCAAATTGCCCCTTCAAATAAACACCTCAGACCAGTTGTGGTAAATCTGCTTTTTTCTTCATAAACCTATACACTGTGCGCCTTTGCTGGGAAGGGAGCTGTGTAATACAAGGTTTACACTTGGCATTACCTTTACGTTCACGTAAATGTGAAGGCGCTTTTTAACGGTGTTGTTAGCTTTAAACTTAATTTATATGCCTTTTGTTGAATTTTATATCCATTTTTTATTGCTATTTAGATTTATTAATTCACAATGCTCGCTTTTTTCGGGTTTAACTTCTCATTATGTGGCACCCTTAAAAATGAAGTGGTAAAGTTTCGTCAATTTCCAGCGCTCATCCCTCTCACGGGTAAACTATTTTGGAGTAATTACAGTGGCTGTGTTTAATCAAGCTGAATTTGATAACCACGAACAAGTGGTTTTTTGTTCTGACGAAGCGTCAGGTTTAAAAGCAATTATTGCCGTACATAATACTAACCTTGGCCCTGCTGTTGGTGGTTGTAGAATGTGGGACTATGCCAACGATGAAGATGCCGTTTACGATGTTTTACGTCTCTCAAAAGGGATGACCTATAAAAATGCGGTTGCTCGCCTACCGTTTGGTGGTGGTAAATCGGTTATTATTGGCAATGCAAAAGAGATTAAATCAGAGCAGTTATTTCGAGCTTTTGGTCGTCAATTAGAGCGATTGAATGGCCGTTACTACTCTGCCGAAGATGTAAACATTACATGTGATGACGTTGCATTAATGAATAAAGAAACGAATTATGTGTTGGGCTTGGAAGGGAAAAGCGGTAACCCGTCACCTTTTACAGCTTACGGTACGTTTTTAGGAATTAAAGCGGCATTACAGCACCAACGCGGACATCAAGATTTTGCGGGCATTAAAGTGGCTGTACAAGGTTTAGGTGCAGTCGCCTATGGTTTATGTAAGCATTTAGCCCAAGCTGGTGCAAAATTATTTGTAACAGATATCAATCAAGATGCTGTAGAGCGTGTAGTAAATGACTTTGGCGCTACGGCGGTGGGTATTGATGAAATTTACGACCTTGATGTTGATGTATACGCACCTTGTGCATTAGGTGCCACCATTAATGATGAAACCATTGCACGTATTAAGGCAACCATTATTGCTGGGTGTGCTAATAATCAGCTAGCGCAGTCTCGTCACGGTGAAGTACTTCGTGAAAAAGGTATATTGTATGCACCCGATTACGTTATTAACGCTGGTGGCATTATTAATGTGTATTACGAAACTGCACCACAAGGCTACAGTGAGGCGGCGTCTAATAAACATGTTGAAGGTATTTTTGATACCTTAACCGAAATATTCACCCGTAGTGAAAAAGAGCAAAAATCAACGCATTTGATTGCCGATGAGTTAGCGCAAGAGATAATTCAAAACGGCCTGTAAATTTACCCCGTTTATTTAAACTAAGGCGTACAGTGGTACGCCTTTTTTGTTTATACTCTATGGCGTGGTAATTTTTTGTGGCCAAGACCCTTAAGGCAATGCGGCCTAATCGTTAACGACAAGTTTATGGATATTATGACTGATACAAACGCCTTAATGGAGCCCATCGACCTTGATACATGGCCTCGCCAACAACACTTCGAATTATTTAAAAACTTTACCCAGCCATATTTTAATGTGTGCGTAACACTTAACGCCAAGCCTTTATTTGAATATTGTAAACAAAATAAACTGTCTTTTTTTCAAGCATATGTGCATGCCACATTAAAAGCTTGCCACGCTTATAACCCGATTATGCTAAGAATTATTAATGACCGTCCATGGCGCTTAAAGCAAGTAAGAGCCAGTGTGGTCGAGCTTGCTAGCGATGATTCGTTTATATTTAGTTACTTTAATTATTCGCCTTGCCTCGAAGAATTTGCTCAGCACGCCACAGCTATAAGCGCCAATGCTAAATCTCAACCGTTATTTTCTCAGGCGTTTAATCAAACCGAAGGGCAGGCCGATTTGATACATATATCGGTTTTACCTTGGCTTAATTTTAGTAGTTTTTCGCATGCCTTTAGTGAAGGAAAAAGTTTAGGTATTCCTAAATTTGTGTTTGGTCATTACGATAAAACCACGGGCCTGATGCCGTTTTCGATTGATGTGCATCATTCGCTAATGGACGGTTTACACGTCGCAGCGTTTATAAACGTATTACAAAACAATATTGACGACTTTTGTAAAGATTAATTGAATTTAGTTAATGCAATGTATTTATTTGCTATGGTAGTATTTTTAGTTAGATAGGCGATATAAGTTAATTTGTAACGATTAGCTGATACGTTTACGACATTAAGTTTTAGCGACTTATTTAAGGTGCTTTTTAGCACGTATTATTAGTTGTTTACGCTATTGTTTAGTTTTAATTAACGCGCTTTTAGCGCTTAAACAAACCCTAGTGTATTCACCCAATGCGTATAGGGATTTTAACGCTTTGTTGGAGCGCACAATTTTGGTGTGCTCAGTGCCAAGTAAATTCTTTCCTACTCCTTTTAAATAACGATAAAACGCTTACACACAAGTAAAAGAATAACTAAGGCAGTTGATGATGAGACAATTAAGCATTATATGTTCTTTTTTCGTCATGTTTTTATGTGAAGCCCAAGAGCAAACCCGTTTACCGTTAAGTGATTATTTTTCTGAAACATGGAATACCCGCTCTGGATTGCCACACAACAGTATTAATAGCGTTACGCAAACCCAAGATGGCTACTTATGGGTTGCTACATGGGAAGGTTTGGCACGTTTTAATGGCCAAGAGTTTACAATATTAACCCGTGCTCATATTAATAACTTACCCGACTCGGGTTTAAGGGCACTCACTCCCACAAATAGTGGTGGGTTATACATAGCGGGGTCGCGCGGAGGAATTAGCTTATATCAACATAGGCAGTGGGATACCAAGCGATCAGCATCAACCATGGTTAATCATTTAATTGAAAGTGCTGATCAAAGCCTATGGTTAGCTCTTGAAAACGACGGCGTGTTTTATCGTGAACATAACAGCGATACCGACCTTGCAATTATTAAAAATGTGAGTGCTTATCGGGTTATAGAAGATCACGATGGGGTTATTTGGGCAGCAACCAGTGCAGGCCTTTATAAAATACACAACAAAATACCGACCTTGATGACACCACACTTTGGTTTACCAAATGCACCTGTCTATAACTTATTAATTACCCGTGGTGGCTCGCTTATTGTGGGAAGCGAAAAAGGCGCGTGGATCAAAACCAAGGCGCAGTTTCAGCCAATACATGAAAAGCTTAGCAATGAATCTATTTCCAGCTTACTAGAAGATAACCATGGAGACTTATGGTTTGGCACAATTAATAAAGGGGTGTTTAGGTTATCGCCTGATGGCGTAGAGCAGTTAGATGCCAATAACGGATTACCCGCCAACCGTATTTTATCTTTGTTACAAGATAGAGAAAACAGTATTTGGATTGGCACAAACGCCGGATTGTTTCGCCTGCGTGAGTCGCCGTTTTCATCGTGGACCCAAAAAAGAGGTTTAGCAGGGGATTATACCCGCACAGTGCTTTCTCACTCCGATGGCAGTTTATGGGTGGGGGGAAGCTCTGGCTTAAATATAATAAAAAATAATCGCGCTACCTTGGTTTCAGGCTCTAAACAAAGCAGTCCTTATTCTGTGCTCAGTTTACACGAAGCACCCGATGGTAGTGTGTGGGCAGGTACGTATACCTCAGGTGTTTTAAAAATAGTTAATAATACCTTTGCGCCGTTTATTAATCGTAGCACTGGCCTTGGGAGTAACGAAGTAAGGGCTTTATTATTTGATTCTAAAAACCGTTTGTGGATAGGCTCTGCTATGGGGCTTACGCGTATCAATGAAGATGGCAGCTTAAATCAATTTACAAATAAAAAAGACTTACCAAGTGGGTTTGTACTTGCACTTAGTGAAGATAACGCGGGCAATATTTGGGTAGGTACCGGCAATGGGGTGGTGGTATTTGATATTGTTAGTGAGCAATTTACAACGGTTGAATTCCCCCGTGAGTTTTCTGCGCAATATGCGTTTGGGTTTCATATTGATGATACCTATACTTGGATGGCCACAGATAGAGGCTTAGTACGCTATGAGCTAACAAGCGGAAAAATGGCCATGCTTGGCTTAGAGCAAGGTTTACCTATCGATAAACTATTTCAAGTGGTGCCGCACAATGGCTCATTTTGGCTCTCGAGCAACCGCGGAATTATTCAAATCGATAAAAATCATATACAGCAAATCCTCGACGCTCCCGCGAGCGCTAAAGCACCCGTGCTCAACTATCAACTGTATGATGAAGGCGATGGTATGTTAAGTGCACAGGCTAATGGAGGTTCAACCCCTTCGGCTGTAACGCATAACGATGGGAGTATTTGGTTTGCAACCGCAAAGGGGGTGAGTACCGTAAAACCAGCGCGCTTACAAGCATCAACGCAAATTGCGCTGCCGACCATTATTGAAAATATTTTTGTAGATGGTAAGCCTATTGCGCTTCCGCTTGAAGGGGAGTCGGTATTTTTGCCTCCGGGGGTTTCTCGTTTATCGTTTCATTATGCAGGGCTGAGCTTTATTATGCCGCAGCGATTAAATTTTCAAACCCAATTAAAGGGCTTTAACGATAAATGGGTTAATCGCCAACATATGACCGGTGCTGAGTACACTAACTTACCGCCTGGGGAATATACCTTTATGGTACGAGCAAGTTACCCTAACGCACAGTGGCAAGATAATCAGCAAGCTGTAAATATTGTAATTCAGTCTTTTTTTTGGCAAAAACCGCAATTTAAGTTTGCAGTATTTGTATTATTTTTAATGGTTATTTTTGCTATATACAAATACCGTCTATACCACTACAAAAAAATAGAAATCGAGCTGACTAATCGCGTAGAAAAGCAAACCCAAGACCTACAAACGCAAGCCAATGCGTTTGCATACCAAGCAACGCACGACCAACTTACCGACATGCCTAACAGGCGTGCTTTTGATAGCTGGCTTGCCCATAACTTTGCCACTTACAAACAGCAAAACCGGCCGCTAGCCATAGCTATACTGGATATTGATCACTTTAAGCGGATTAACGATAACTGGTCGCATATTATTGGTGACAAAGTGATTTGTACTATTGCAGAGCTGCTTAAAAATGGCTGCCAAGAAAACCAGCATATAGCACGGTGGGGCGGTGAAGAGTTTACAATAGTTTTTGCAGATAAAACCGCCAGCGAAGCAAAAATCATATGCGAAGCACTGCGCGAGAGCATTGCACAGCATGACTTTTCGGCCATTGGTGAGGGATTAAGTGTAACAGCCAGTTTTGGCTTGTCTGACTCAACCAACGTCGGTGATTACGACCGCCTTTTATCGCGGGCAGATCAAGCATTATACAAAGCTAAAAATAGCGGACGAAATTGCACAGAAATTATCTGATTGAAAATGAGTGCATGCGCACATATTAATAAGAGACTAACTTATTTTGGATGTCCCCATGATAAACGGGCTACTCATTTTTGCTTTGGCTATTTTTGTTGTAATTTATTGGCGCTGGCAGGCACTACAAAACTGGCTTTGGAATAAAAAATATAAAAACGCGGTTTTAAACTCTCAACAAAAAGAAATACTCCTTCGTTGCATGCCTATCTATAAAAAGATGACGGATAACGACAGAGCCAAGCTTGAGCGCCACATAATATGGTTTTTAAATGAAAAGCGCTTTTTAGGCCGAGACGGACTAAAGCTAACCCCCGCCATGAAGCTGATAGTTGCTGCCGATGCCTGTGTGTTAGTGCTAAATAAACCTTGGCCACTTTATAAAAACGTGAAAGAAATTTTACTCTACCCCAGTGCGTATTATGCGCCGCAATCTACACGAGATAGTGCTGGGCTGGTTAGTTACCACAACGCGGTACGCTTAGGTGAGTCGTGGCCTGGTGGCACGTTAGTGCTAAGTTGGCACGATGTACTTGAAGGCAACCGTTTACCAAGCGATGGCCATAATTTAGTGTTTCATGAATTTGCCCACCAGTTAGACCAAGAAACCGGAAAAACCACTGGCACTCCATTATTAAAAAACCCCAATGCTTATAAAGAGTGGGCCCGAGTGTTTAGCCGTGCCTTTGTGCAGTTAAAAAGTCATGTTGCTTATAACATGCCTCACGTTATTCATAGTTATGGGGCCACCAACGAGGCTGAGTTTTTTGCAGTACTCACAGAGACCTTTTTAGAAAAGCCGGCGCAGCTTAGGCAGCACGACCCTGAAATTTATAGAATGCTGGTGGATTACTACCAATTTGACTCCATAGTTTGGCATTAATTTTTGGTACTTGGTCTGATAACGCTGGCAAGTTAGCGCTGTTTTTGTTGCAATCGTGTTAGAGAGTTTAACTGCAATAATAACAAGCGAGAAATGCATGAAAAAAATGCTTCACACTGCACTGGCTTTATCAGTCGCCCTTGCAATAGGTCAGCCGCACGCAAACGAAGAGCAAGAAAAGTGGCAGGTAGACTCACCAAAAGGTGAGTTTGTAGATGCAACCATTAGCACAGAGCAAGGCACATGGATGAACATTGATGTTAGTCCTGATGGCAACACGCTGGTGTTTGACTTACTTGGCGACATTTACACTATGCCTATAAGCGGAGGTGAAGCAACTAAACTCACCTCAGATATTGCTTGGCAAATGCAGCCTCGCTTTAGCCCCGATGGTAAACACATTGCGTTTACCTCAGATCAAGGCGGTGGTGATAATATTTGGGTAATGGACGTTGATGGTAGCAATCAACACGCTGTGACTAACGAAACCTTTAGACTTTTAAACAGCCCCGCATGGAGCCCTGATGGCGATTACCTTGTCGCACGCAAACACTTTACCGCTAGTCGCTCACTAGGGGCTGGAGAAGTGTGGCTTTATCACAAAGCGGGTGGTAAAGGTGTTCAGCTTACTAAACGTGAGAACGACCAAAAAGACTTAGGTGAGCCAATGTTCTCACCAGATGGCCGCTATGTTTATTTTTCTCATGACGCGACGCCAGGTAAAACTTTTCACTACTCTAAAGATTCTGTTGCCGGTATTTATAAAATTAAGCGCTACGATAGAGAAACAGGCGAAATAGAAACCATAATACAAGGCATGGGCGGTGCGATAAGACCCACACCTTCACCTGATGGTAAAAAGCTTGCCTATATAAGACGTGATGACTTTCAAACAAGCTTGTACTTATACGACCTAACCAGTGGCGAGCACACCAAGCTTTATGACAAGCTTGAACGCGATATGCAAGAAACTTGGGCTATTCATGGTGTGTATCCGACCATTGCGTGGACCCCAGATAACGAAGAGCTGGTGTTTTGGGCTTCCGGTTCGATACATAAAATTGCTGTTGATGATAAAGCTGTTGCGCGTGTTCCCTTTAAAGTAAACACCAGTAAAAAAATACAAACCGCGGTACGCTTTACTCAAAATTTAGATACCGATGAGTTTGATGTAAAAATGTTGCGCAACGTGCAGGTTAGCCCCGATGGTGAAACTGCGATTTTTGAAGCATTAGGTTATATTTATAAACGCGATTTAGACTCTGGTAAAATTAAGCGCTTAACCAAACAAACTGATCATTATGAGCTGTTCCCGCAGTACTCCCGCGATGGTAAAAAGATTGTTTACACCACCTGGAGTGATACTAAGCAAGGTACTGTTCGCGTTGTCTCTGCTCGTAGCGGGCGCGGCGAGGCGATAACTCGCGAGCCGGGTAAATACGTTGAGCCTACTTTTAGTCCTGACGGCAAAACAATCGTTTATCGTAAAGCCACCGGCGGAAGTATTTTAAATCCTAAGTGGTCACTTAACCCAGGTATTTATAAAGTAAGTGCAAAAGGGGGGGAGAGCGAGCTTATTTCTAAAAGTGGGTATCAACCTCAGTTTGGTAGCGCCAATGATCGTGTATTTATCATGAGCCCTTGGCCTAAGCCTACCCTAAGTGTTGTGGAGCTTGAAACTAAAAACGTTCGTAAGCTTTACGAATCAGAGCATGCGACTGAATTTCGAGTCTCACCAGATGGTAAATACTTAGCGTTTGCTGAGCGCTTTAAAGTATTTGTTACCCCGCTGGTAGAAAGCGGCTCACCTATCACAATAAGCCCTAAAGATAACCAGTTTCCTATTGAGCAGTTGTCTGTGCGTGCGGGTGAAAATATAAGTTGGAGTGCTCAAAGTAACACTCTCTACTGGAGCTTAGGGCCCGAGCTATACCATGCAAGCCTTGATGGTATGTTTGCTATTGATAAAGCCGATGATGCCGACTTTAAAGTAAAAAGCGGTGAGAATATTAGCTTTAGTAAAAAAATGGCTGCACCAAAGGGCATGATTGCGCTAAAGGGCGCCAACATTATTACCATGAAGGGTGAGCAAGTCATTGAAAATGGTGTCATCATCACAGACGGTAAACGCATAAAAGCAATGGGTACTGCTGATGAGGTAACGATCCCCAAAGGGGCTGAAATTATCGATGTAGCAGGTAAAACAATTATGCCAGGGATTGTTGATGCGCATGCCCATGGCTCACAAGCCAGCGATGAAATTATTCCTCAGCAAAACTGGAAAAACTATGCTGGTTTAGCGTTAGGTGTCACAACAATTCATGATCCATCAAACGATACCTCTGAAATATTTACCGCCAGTGAAATGCAAAAAGCCGGCATGATTGTCGGGCCACGTATTTTTTCTACCGGCACCATTTTATATGGAGCAAATATGCCTGGTTACACCTCGCATATTGATTCGCTAGATGATGCTAAATTTCATTTAGAGCGTCTTAAAAAGGTTGGGGCGTTTAGTGTTAAATCGTATAACCAGCCACGCCGTGAGCAGCGCCAACAAGTTATTGAAGCAGGGCGTGAGCTTGAGATGATGGTTGTGCCAGAGGGCGGCTCACTGCTACAACATAACTTAAGTATGGTTGTTGATGGGCATACGGGAATTGAACACTCAATTCCGGTTGAGCATATTTACGATGATATAAAACAATTATGGTCGCAAAGTGATGTTGGTTATACCCCAACGCTTGTTGTCGCCTATGGCGGAATTTGGGGAGAAAATTACTGGTACGATAAAACGGACGTGTGGAATCACCCGCGTTTAAGTAAGTTTGTGCCTAAAAATCAGCTGTTGCCACGTGCTATGCGCCGAGTAAAAGCGCCCGATCATCACTATAACCACTTTAATAACGCTCGCGTTGCTAAAGAGCTGCAAGATTTAGGCGTACTGGTAAATTTAGGTGCTCACGGACAACGCGAGGGTTTAGGTGCACATTGGGAAATGTGGATGTTTGCACAAGGCGGTATGAGTTCACTTGAAGCAATTAGAGCCTCTACGCTTGACCCTGCTAAATACTTGGGGCTTGATAAAAATATAGGCTCGCTAGAAGTAGGTAAGCTTGCCGATTTAATTGTTATTGATGGCGATCCGCTGAAAAATATTCGCGATTCAGATAAAGTCGATTACACCATGATCAATGGGCGCTTATTTGATGCAAGCACAATGAACGAAGTGGGTAAAAAGCAGCGAAAACCACTTTATTTTGAAAAGCTATAATTGTAATACACGTTTAAAAAGCGGCTATTAGCCGCTTTTTTTTAGCTAAAAATAAATTATTTAATAAAGCGAATTGATAGAAGGTGATAAACAGGCACAAAAAAACCGCTTAACGCGGCTTTTTTATTAATCACATGTTGTTTAAACAACACCGCGCGGTAAGCGACAGTCGTGATCTTTACTTGCAAGCTCAACAATCCAAAGCTCTTCAGCTGTGTAGCCGTCTTCGCTTTGTGTTACAACAGTAAACGGCGCTGTTTTTTGTGCTTTAACAGGCGCAGCAGCTTTAGTTTTAGTTTTTTTCGCAGGCGCTTTTTGCTCAGCTTGTGCAGGCGATTTGCCAGAGCTTAATTCTTTCGTTAGCTCTGCTACATCAGCTAGGCGTAAGTTTTTGCCACCATCGATGCTGTACCAGCCAGGTTTTGTAGTAATTTCAGGTTTTTTACCATTGGCAGCTTCATATGCAGCTTCAAAGGCAGATAAAACTTCTGTTTTGTCTAGTTTGCTCATCAGAGACCCTATACGTTGTGAACACAGATAAAGAAGCCGTATTTATACCTATTTTCCAACTGTTTTTCAATTTTTTGCGATTTTCCTTCCATTTTAGCCCCATAAACGCCAAAATTTGCACAAAATTCAGTGCTGAGTAAGGTAATAAGTATGCAACGTAGAGAATTTAACCAACTGTTAAACGACATTTTAAAGCCTCACACAATTAAAGATTTTTGTCCTAATGGGCTGCAAGTCGAAGGTAAAAATGAAATCAGAACGATTGTTACGGGGGTGACTGCAAGCCAAGCACTCATTGATGCAGCGATAGAAAAAAAAGCCGATGCTGTTTTGGTTCACCATGGTTATTTTTGGAAAGGTGAATCGCAACCTATTACAGGCATGAAAAAACGCCGTATTGGGGCTTTGTTAGCGCACGATATTAATTTATTTGCCTATCATTTACCGCTTGATATTCACCCTGTTATAGGTAACAACGCCCAGCTTGCTAATTTGCTCGATATTGAAATAGAGACAGGGCTTGAACCCATTACTAATAGCGTTGCTGTGAAAGGACGGTTAAAAACTCCGCTTACAGGTAGCGAGTTTGCAAATAAAATAGCCAAAGTTTTAAACCGCGAGCCTTTAAGTAGTGTTGTACGCGATGAAAAAATTAACTCCATTGCCTTGTGTACAGGAGGCGGGCAAGGTTATATAGATTTAGCAGCAGAGCAGGGGATTGATGCATACCTAACGGGTGAAGCCTCAGAGCAAACTATTCACAGCTCGCGAGAGCAAAATATAGACTTTTTTGCAGCAGGGCATCATGCAACCGAGCGTTACGGAATTAAAGCCCTTGGTGAGCTACTTGCCAAAGAACATGGTTTTGATGTGAGCTTTATAGATATAGATAACCCAGTATAAATTTATATACTCTACAGCGCCTCTGGGTTTATCCAGCGGCGCATACTTATCCACGCATTCCCAATCACTTCATGGGCATATTGCGTTACTACACGTAATGCCGCAGCATTTGGTATAAATTGTTTATACAAAGTTAAAGCCGCAAAATTGTGATAATCCGTAGCGGCAGGAATTACCTCAATGCCTTGGGCATTAAACAGGTTTATTGAGCGCGGCATATGTAGCACAGACGTAACCAGTGCAACCTTAAAATCAACGAGCTTAGGCGCGAGTAGTTTGGCTTCTGCGGCTGTATCCATTGCCTGTGGGTTTTGTTTTATACGGTTGTTATTCACCCCTAAATTTATTGCTGTTTGGCTCATTAACGCGCTATTGGTTACTTTGCCATAGCCACCGCCAGATACGATAAGCGTTGCATTAGGGTATTTTTTTGCAAGCTTAACCCCTTCTACCAAGCGAGTAAGCGCACAATTTCCTAGCTGATTATTAGCGCTTAAAGCGGGGTTAGGGTTTATGTCGCAACCCAGTACAACAATTTTATCAAGGGTTGGGTGTTTTAGTGCATTAAAAGCCAATGACGCGGGCTCATTGTTTTTAATCAGTTGATGCGCAGCAAACGGCGTACTTAATACTAAAAGCGCCAATAGACTTAAGCTTGCGATTACTAAAGCAGACTTACGTGCACGAAACGCCAACACTAGCATTACAAACGCAAGTAAACCAAATAGTGGTAGCGGCATAATTAAGCCACCTAATAATTTTTTTAATTCAAACATAACAAGCAACATAAAACACAATAGGCCTTATGTTACTTATTCGTTTGTGATTTATCGACCGTTATTTTGCTTACAGGTATTTAAAAAATGGCGATAAACGGGGTTGTCTTTCATGTCTTTTTTCATTGCTAGGTACATAGGGCGGGTTAGCCCTAGTGCACCAAGCGGGATAGATTTAATTAAACCTTGGCTTTCGTAAGGTGTTACCAACCAATCAGGCAGCGCTGCTACACCCATTCCTGCACTCACTAGCTGAAAAATTAATAAGCCTTGATCTACATTTTTTAAGGTGCCGTCAAAGCGGGCATTTTGAATAAAGTGTTTAAATATATCTTGTCGCTCGCGCGGAATAGGATACGAAATAATGGTTTCGTTTTTTAAATCAAGCGCCGTTACATATGCTTTTTTAGCTAGGTCGTGATCAGGGGCGACGATAAGCTTTAATTTAAAATCAAATAAGTGAGCGTATTCAAGTTTATCAGGATCGCGTATATCTGAGGTCAATACTAAGTCGAGCTCATCGTTGAGTAAATCTGGTATAGCGTCGTAGCTAAAGCCGCGTTCGTAGTCAATTTTAATGTCTGGCCAAAAATTATTAAATTCTTTAATAGTAGGAAGCAGCCAATGAAAACACGCATGGCATTCAACACTTAAGCGCAGTTGGGAAATAGGTTGATTAAGGCTTTCTTTTAAACGGCACTTAGTGGCTTCTACTTTAGGTAAAACTTCGTTGGCAAGTTCGAGTAATAGCATTCCTTGTGGCGTAAAGCGCACAGGCTGCGTTTTTCTTTCAAATAATTGGCAATCTAATTTGTTTTCTAAGTCTTTAATTTGATGAGATAAAGCTGATTGCGTTAAAAATAATTCGCGGGCTGTATTAACTAACGATCCGGTGTCTTTTAATGTCGCAATAGTTTTAAGGTGTTTTATATCAATCATCTTTAATAATTCTCAAGGGAAAAGTGAGTTTGGCTCAGATTGACTACATACTACGCCTTTACAAAAAACGTTTCAACGTCTAGATGGCTAAAACAATCTATTAATTACTAAAATAATCCCTTAAAGTTAAATTAACTAATGTGGGTTCTTTAGTTACTACTGGTTTGATGAGTTTGGCATGAGTTTAGCTCAAGTTGTTTTGTTGGGTTATACAGCGGCTGTTTAAAGCAGCGTTATGGGCAGGGCAGCTTAATAAAAGGCACTGGTTTTTAAGAGGGATAAGGAATTATCACAACGCGTAATAACAGGTCTGTTTTTAATGGGCTAAAGCTTAAACAGCAACAACATGTTTTTATTACTTCAAATCTGAGCGCTTAAATAAACGAATGGGTATTACGGGGCTTACTTTTTACACCTTTTTGGTTGTGAAAAAGTAAGCCTTTGGATAACAGCTACTACAGGGGTTTGTGGATAAGCTTAATGGCGTGTTGTGCTGTAACCGGTTTTGACTTTAAAAAGCCTTGACCGTAGTTACATTGAGTGGCTTGTAAAATATTTAGTTGCTCTTGGGTTTCGATTCCCTCAGCCACAACTTCAAAGTTTAGTGACTGCGCTAATGAGAGAATGGCCTCTACTAACGGGTTATTGGTTTTGTTGAGGTGATCGATAAAGCTTTTATCTATTTTTAAAATATGAATAGGTAATTGGTGTAAGTAACCAAGTGCTGAGTATCCAGTACCAAAGTCATCTAAGCATAACTTCACTTTAAGTGGGGCTAGCCCTTCTATTATTTGGGTTGCTAAATCAAGGTTAGCAATAAGCCCTGATTCAGTGATTTCTAAACATAACGACCCTAAAGGCAGTTGGTATTTATTATATAATGCGTGAACTTGGGCAACAAAGTCGAGACTGGCAAAATGACGCGATGACACATTGACCGTTACTTTTAAAAAGCGATGCCCTAATGTGTGCCAGTGCGCAATATGTTGTGCAGCGAGGTCAAGCAAGTGCAAATCGAGGTTAATAATTTGCCCGGTGGTTTCGGCTATCGGAATAAACTCATTTGGTGGCACAAACCCTTTTTTAGGATGGTGCCATCTCACTAATGCCTCAAAGCCGACAACTTCACTTGTCGCTATAGTAAAAATAGGTTGAAAATAAAGCTCAAATTCGTTGTGTTCAATGCCGTGTTGTAAGTCGTTTTCTATATCGGCATGTGTTTTGAGCTTTTTACGCATGGTGTTATTAAAAAACTTAACTTGGCCACGCCCGCTTGATTTAGCTTCGTACATAGCGGCATCGGCTTGCTGTAATAACAAATAGGCTTTATCGTCGCTGCTTTCACTAAAGGCGATGCCAATGCTGGTTGATGCTTGCAATAAATGACTATCCACATTAAGTGGCTTAGCAAGGGCTGTGTTTATTCGTTTTAGCGCTTCGCTAACCTGGTTTCGGTGCGTGATGTTTTCCATAAAAATAGCAAATTCGTCGCCACCAAGGCGTGCAAACGTATCGGTGTTTCTTACGGTGCCTTTTATGAGCTCACAAATTTTAATTAAAAAGTGATCGCCAACCTCATGGCCAAGCGAATCATTAATACTTTTAAATCGATCAAAATCTAAATAAAGCAAGGCGTGGCTCGTGCCTTTTTTAACACGCGATAAACGCAAAATTGCATGTTTAATACGCTCAATAAGTAACGAGCGATTAGCGAGGCCTGTTAGCTCATCATGCAATGCTTTGTGTTCAAGCTCTTGCCTTGCAAGCTGCCTATCTATGGCCATACTAATTTGCCTACTTACGTAGGTTAAAAGGGCGCTGTCGTGTTCGTTGTAATGCAGCTTTTTATCGTAACTTTGAACAACAATTACACCGCTTATTCTATCATTTGCTTTAAAAGGCACACCTAGCCAGGATTCAGAAAGACGGCCAACAAGTTTAAAGTCGCCGTTATTTATATGTTGCTGATAATCGTTTTGATTTAATAGCAGTACACGGTCTGATTTTAGTAGGTAATACGAAGCTGTGTCTTTTAATTGCTCTTTTGATATTTTTTTGTGTGCGTGCGTTTGAATGCCTTCTTCAACGATGTAAACCAAATCGAGTATGTCTACTTGCTTATCGTAAAGGGCAATAAAAAAGTTATCTGCAGGAAGTAAGCTATTTATTATGCTGTGAAGAGCTTCAAAAAAGGTATCTAGGTTACTGGCTTTATACGTTAAATTAGCGATTTGCAGTAAGCTGTTTTCAAGCTTTTGCGCATCATTTAACTGTTTTACTGTGTGCGTTAAGCTATTGACCGTGTTTACTTGGTTTAGCTTAGCACTTAATAAATGCGCAACCGTGGTTAATATTTCTAGATGGGCGTTTGTGAAGTAGTTTTTTATTGGATGTTCACAATCAATAACCCCTAAAACATGATCCTTGTATATAAGTGGCACACATAACTCTGATTGAGCAGGGCGTTCATCAGCAATGTAGCGAGGGTCTTGCGTTACATCGCCAATAATAATAGCTGTGCCTGTGCGGGCAACATAACCGGTTATACCTTCGTTAAAGCCAATAATTTTACGCTCTGCTTGGTATTCGTCTCTGGCGTTGGTTATGCCCATAGAAGCGACTTGATTTAGCTGTAAACGTGTTTCATCAGCCAGGTAAATAACACAATCAACAAACCCAAGGCGGTTTACTACTTGAGTGGTTACATACTCAAATAACTCTTCTAGGGTATCGAGTTGTAATAAGCTTGAGGAAAACTGATTTATTATGCTCAGCTGTTCAGTTTTAACTTCGAGCGCTTTATAGGTATCGATATGATTCGACATAGGGTAATTTTATTCTTTTTATTTGTATTAGCACCGATAAGTTAACCCAAATTTAAAGCATGTTCAAAATAAAACGCTTAAACGGGTGTAATCGTCGTTAAACTTAAACCCAATAGTATTTTGCAGCACTCATAAAGGGGAATAGTTTAGATAACACTTTACTAGATCTTTCCATATGCCTATGATCGGATAAATTCAGCCGTGGAAAAAAGTAATGAGCATTAATACCGATTCAAAAAACACATTAACCATAACTCGTCCTGATGATTGGCATGTCCATTTACGTGATGGTGAGCAACTCAAAGATACAGTACGCGATATTAGCCGCTACATGGGCCGCGCCATCATAATGCCAAACCTTGTACCGCCAGCAACGAGCACTGATTTAGCGCTAGCTTATCGAGAGCGAATTATGGCAGCGGGGCCGCAGGGCAACTTTGAACCCTTAATGGTGCTTTACCTAACCGATAAAACCACACCTGAAGAAATTAAAAAAGCCAAAGCAACGGGTAAAATTGTTGCTGCCAAGTTGTACCCAGCAGGGGCAACCACTAACTCAGACTCTGGGGTTACATCAGTAAAGAATATTTACCCTGTATTAGAAGCGATGCAAGACGTGGGCATGCTGTTATTAGTGCACGGTGAAGTGACTGATTCATCAATAGATATTTTTGACCGTGAAAAAGTATTTTTAGAGACGATTTTAGGCGATGTTGTCGCTGATTTTCCAAATCTGAAAATAGTGCTTGAACACATTACGACAAAAGACGCCGTTGATTTTGTAACAGCCGCGCCGCAAAATGTGGCGGCAACTATTACCGCGCATCACTTATTGTATAACCGTAATCACATGTTAGCTGGTGGCATACGTCCGCATTATTACTGTTTACCTATTTTAAAGCGCAATATTCATCAACAAGCATTAATGGCGGCAGCTATAAGTGGAAATAAAAAGTTCTTTTTAGGGACTGACTCAGCACCACATTATAAAGATAAAAAGGAAGCGGCATGCGGTTGTGCTGGCGCCTATACAGCACATGCTGCGATTGAACTTTACGCCGAAGCCTTTGAAGAGGCAGGCGCACTGGACAAACTAGAGGGCTTTGCAAGCCATTTTGGGCCTGACTTTTACGGACTTGCCCGTAACACCGATACAATTACCCTAGAGAAAAGCCCTTGGCAAGTTCCCGCAAGTTACACGCTTGGTGACTCACAAGTTGTGCCTATTAAAGCAGAAGCTACGATTGACTGGCAGGTTAAGTAAAGTGTATTAAATTAGCATTGTATTAAAGCCGTATAGCTTGCTGTACGGCTTTTTATTTGCTTGAAATTCAACCTTCACGCGAGTTTTAACGCTCTTTACGAGGTACTTTATTTGTTAAGCTAAGCTGTTATACATGAATTGTTACAATTACGAGCAAAAAAGCTACCGTTTTTTGTTAAATTTTAGCTTTAAAAATAACCACTTACATATAATGCTTTATTTATTTTTGTTCTGAGTAAATAAATCTTAATTAATAGAGCCAAAAAAAAATTAATGTGTTAACCTTAACTTGCTTTGAGTTTTTGCGTATTGAATTTACGGATATTGTGCTGCGTTTAAGGTTACCGGTTAGGTTAAAACTTGTTCCTGTACTATACCTCCAGAATTTTGGGCACTGACTCAGGGAGGATATAGCCATAATAATATGGCTGAATTTTAATTATTGACTTACAGGAAAATTTAGTATGTCGGTTACTGGTAAAGTAAAATTTTTCAACGAAGCTAAAGGCTTTGGTTTCATTGAACAAGAAAATGGTCCTGACGTGTTTGTACATTTCAGCGCAATCACTGGTTCTGGTTTTCGCACTCTTAGCGAAGGTCAAGCAGTGACTTTCAGCATCAAACAAGGTCAAAAAGGCCCTGAAGCTGAGAACGTAGAAGTAGCATAATTTTAATTATGTGAACCTTAGTTCATCTTGGTGAAGCAGTTTTCTGTTTCACCATAATTCCTCAAAATCTTCCTCATTGTTTATACATTCCCTAATATTGTTTCTACACTCCTTAATATTGTTTCTACACTCCTTAATACAGTCAAACGTTTAAATTTAACTTCTTGCTATAGCTTCAAACACGTTTAACATATTTCCCATTTTGCTAGTTAATATCCCCGTTAAAAAGTAACGCCGCTTTAATACATTAACAGCTCATAATCTGCATACTTTCACCAAGGTTAAACATTCATTTACCACACGCATAGTGTGTATTAAAAAACCGTGTAATTAACTGAGTGTTTTACTAACTTTAATAAGGCTTAACTTAGGCTTAGCAAAGTTAAAGCCATTAACTTAAATGCAGTAATATTTATACATCATCTCAAAACCACTTTCGAATTGTTGTATTTTTATACGATGAAGCGCAGGATTTGTAAGTTAAGATGTGTTTTTAGCCTAATTTAACCAAATCTAGTTCATCAAATTGTCACATTTTTATTATTTTTGTTTTTTTTTAAGGTGCAATTCAGTTTTGTTTAGATGTTGCATTTTTGTTTCATGTAAGTGTCTAATTTTTAACTAGTGTTTAATTTTAAAGGGGCTATATAATGCTAAAACGGCTTAATGCTGGTTGCATTTATGTTAACAGTATTTTTTTAATACTTTAGTTTTAGCTTTTTCAAGGTATTTATTTACTTAGAATAGCTAACATCAAGTTGACAGGGCGTATTGCATTTAGCATTATTGGAGGGTTGATATCTATTAAAAGATATCAGGGTTGTCATCCTTAATAAGGTTGATAATTAAATTATAAAAGTAACATTACTTAATTGGTTGGGAACTATGTCTGTTAAAATCAGAAAGAGTCTTGTAGCATCTGCGTTGGTTGGCGCTTTTGCATTTGCAAGCAGCAATGTGATTGCAGATCCTTTGAATGACGTGCAAAAAGCAGGTCAGCAAATTCAAAAGGCTGCTGTTAAGTCTCAAACTAAAATTGACAACGTATACGGTCAAACTCAAGAGCTAATCGCTGAGTACCGTAGTATTGTTGATGAGACTGAACTTATGAAAGTGTACAACGATCACGTAGCACGTTTGGTCGCTGACCAAAATGCGTCAATCGAATCGTTTGACCGTCAAATCGCTACTATCGACAACACTAAACAAAACGTTGTGCCTTTGATGTATCGCATGATCGATACGCTTGAGCAATTCATCAAAGCGGACGTTCCGTTCAATCTTGATTCTCGTCTTGCTCGTGTAGAAAGACTTCGTGAAATCATGGCTTCTGCGTCTGTAACGACGTCTGAGAAATTCCGCCAAGTTCTTGAAGCATACACAGTTGAAACTGCTTACAGCTCGGCTGTAACTGCTTCTCAAGGTACTTTAGAAGTTGATGGTAAAAACATTAACGTTGATATCGGTCGTTTAGGTCGTATCACTTACGTAGCACAATCTTTTGACTTAAAACACGCTTGGGTGTGGGACAACAACACTAAAGAGTGGAAAGAATTAGGTGAAGAATACCTAAAACCAGTTAAAGAAGTGATTCGTATGGCGCGTAAGCAAGCGACACTAGAACTTGTTAAACTACCAATCTTTGGCGCGGAGTAATCGAATAATGAAGAAACTATTTAAAGGTTTTGCTGTTGCAGCAGTACTATCTGTTTCTGCAGGTACCGCGCTTAATGCACATGCAAATACTGATGCTTTAGATAAAATTCTTGAGCAAGTAAAGCAAGAACGTATCTCTGAAGGTAAAATCAATAAGCAACGTGAGCAAGAGTTCTTATCAGAACGTGCTGACAAGCAAGCATTACTTAACAAAGCAAAAAGCCAATTAGCGTCTGAAAAAGCACGCGGTGACAGCTTAGCTAAGCAATATGCACAAAACGAAAATACATTAGCTGAAAAAGAGCAAGCGCTTCAAAACGCACAAGGTACTCTTGGTGAAATGTTTGGTGTTGTACGTCGTGCAGCGCAAGACGCTATCGGTTCTATCGAAGCTTCACTAGTAAGTGCTGAAAAGCCAGGCCGTGCAGAAGTACTTCGTTCATTAGCAGCTGCTAAAGAGCTTCCAACAGTTCGTGAACTTGAAGAACTTTGGATTGCACTTCAAACAGAAATGACTGAGTCAGCAAAAGTTTCTACTTTTGAAACTGAAGTGTCAGGTCTTGACGGTAACTCTACAGTTAAGCAAGTAACACGTATTGGTAACTTTAACTTAGTTACTGACGAAGGTTACTTAATCTACTCGCCAGAGACAAAATCTATTCAGCCTTTAGGTAAACAACCTGATAGCTACATTTTAGATGGTATCTCTGCTCTTGAAGGTACTTCTTCTGACAATTACGCTGGCGTATACATTGACCCGACTCGTGGTGCAATCTTACGTATCAACACGCAGAAGAAAACACTTATGGAATACTACGAGCAAGGTGCTGAAGTTGGTTACATCATCACAGTTTTATTAGCTGTTGGTCTACTAATCTTCTTAGTACGTTTCGTTGACTTAGCGCTTACTACTTCTAAGATCAAGTCTCAGCTTAAAAACTTGTCTACACCGAATACAAACAACCCACTGGGTCGTATTCTTAAAGTGTACCATGACAACAAGAGCCAAGACGTTGAAAACCTTGAGCTTAAACTTGATGAAGCTATCTTACGTGAAACGCCACGTGTTGAAGCTGGCATCAACATCATCAAGATTCTTGCTGCAATCGCACCGTTACTTGGTCTACTAGGTACAGTAATCGGTATGATCTTAACGTTCCAAACAATCACATTGTTCGGTACGGGCGATCCGAAGATCATGGCTGGTAACATCTCTCTAGCTCTTGTAACTACAGCGCTAGGTCTAATTGCTGCACTACCACTTATCCTACTTCATTCAATTGTTGCAGGTCGTAGTAAGTCAGTATTACATATCCTTGATGAGCAAAGCGCAGGTATCGTTGCTACTCACGCGGAGAAGGAGAAAGCCTAATGCTAGTCCTGATGGAGATATGGGAATCTATCAGGGATTTTGTTGGCACAGGCGGCCAGGTATTATACGTGGTCGCGATAGCACTCTTTCTTATGTGGGTTTTAATGATTGAGCGCTATTGGTTCCTACTTGCTGAATTTCCTCGTTTAACGAAGGATATTGTAGCGAAGTGGGATGCCCGCCAAGACACTACGTCTTGGTACGCACACAGAATCCGTGAAGCATGGATTTCTGAAGCGTCTGAAAAATTAGATCAGCGTATGTTGTTGATTAAAACATTAGTAGCTGTTTGTCCTTTAATAGGCTTACTTGGAACTGTAACGGGTATGATCGCGGTTTTCGAAACCATGGCAACCCAAGGTACTGGTAATGCACGTTTAATGGCATCAGGTATTTCAATGGCAACAATCCCAACAATGGCTGGAATGGTTGCGGCACTATCTGGAGTTTTCTTTAGCTCACGCCTTGAGGCAAGAGCGAGAATGGTGAAAGCCAAACTTGTAGATAGCATGCCTCATCACTAGAGAGAGAATTAAATATGGCACGTAAACAACGTTTTCGTGAAGAAGAAGAAGCAGCGGTAGATATGACGCCAATGCTTGACATCGTATTTATCATGCTTATTTTCTTTATCGTAACTACATCGTTCGTTAAAGAGGCTGGTATCGAGGTCAATAAACCTAAAGCGGCCCAAGCTACGAAGCAAAAAAATGCTAACATTTTTGTTGCTATTCGCAGTGATGGTGCTATCTGGATTGATAAACAGCAAGTTGATGTTGAACGTGTTTCAGCAAAAATCGAAAGTTTATTAGCAGAACAACCTACTGATGTTGTGATTTTGCAAGCTGATAAAGAAGCAAAGCACGGCGTAGTGGTTAAAGTTATGGACCAGATCAAAGCGACAGGTGACAACCTGAGAATTTCAATAGCTGGAGATCAGTAATGATTCGTTTTCTGTTTTCACTGATTGCAGGTGGGGCAGTTACTTTCGGCTTGTTCTACTTCATGGCTTACCTCATCTCTGGTGGGGCTGACCGTAATACTGAACAAAAAGAGCAGATCATAGTCGAAATAATGACGAATCCGCCTGAATCTAAGGTGCAGGAGAGGAAGCGTGTTCCGCCTCCGCCTCCGCCACCGCCAAAGCAGCCGCCTAAACCGCAGCCGCCACAGCCGGAGAATAACAATCCTAACCCTGGTGCTATGTCATTTAACATGGGTAGCATTGATGTAGGAAGTTCGGCTGGTGGACTAAGTGGTCCAGGTGCATTTGGACGAGATGGTGATGCGACACCTATCGTTCGTATTGAACCAAAATATCCAACGCAAGCAGCGCGTGATGGTAAAGAAGGTTGGGTACAACTTTCGTTCACAATTGATGAGTTAGGTGGCGTGACTGACGTTCAAGTTATTGACGCAGAACCAAAACGTATCTTTGATCGTGAAGCTAAACGTGCATTACGCAAGTGGAAATACCGTCCTAAAATTATTGACGGTAAACCACAGAAACAAGTTGGTTTACAAGTTCAACTAGACTTTAAACTTAACCAAGGCTAAGGAGGCGAGTAATGAGAAATTTATCTAAAGTAACTGCTCTTGCAATTCTTATGTCTGTGTCAGGTGCAGCTATAACTGCACCTGTATTAGCAGCGCCGGATTACGCTAAAATTGAAGAGCGTAAAAAAGCCAAGACTAAAATCATGGGCGAGCGTACTGGTAAAAAGGTAATTAAAGCGTTTGACTTGTACAATGAAGACAAAATTGATGAAGCAATTGCCTTGTTAAAAGAGATTGACGCATCTAACGACTTCGATAAAGCGACTGTAAATCGTTACTTAGGTAGCATGTACGCGCAAAAAGAGAAGTACGATGAAGCGATTAAATACTCTAGACAAGCTGTTGCCCCTGATATTTTAAACTTCGCAGATCACGAGCAAACTTTAAAGCTATTAGGTGATTTATACGCAGGTACTGAAAAGTTCCAAGAAGCCAAAAAAGCTTATACAGCTTGGATGGACTTCACCGGCGAAGAAGACCCTAAAGTGTATACTCGTATCGCGCAAGCTAACTATCAGTTAGGTCAGTTTCGTGATGTTTTTAAACCTGCCGACAAGGCAATCTCTTTACAAAAGGAGCCTAACAAGGCCCCTTACCAATTAAAATTAGGTTCTTACTTTGAACTTAAAGACTACGCCAACATGGTGAAAATTGGTGAAGAGATTGTACGAGTTTGGCCAGATGACAAAAAAGCCTGGGTTAGTTTAGGTAAATACTACCTACAAACCGAAGACTACTCTAAAGGTCTAGCGACCATGGAAGTAGCATTCAAAAATGGCTATTTTGAAGCGGAAGTAGATTACAAAGTACTTTCTAACTTTTACTCTTTAAACGAAATTCCATTTAAAGCGGCTAAAACCCTTGAAAATGCGATCAAAGAAGACAAAGTTAAGCGTACTAAGCAAAATGTTAACGCAATTGCTAGTAACTACCACCGTTCTAAAGACATCGAAAAAGCTGCTAAGTACTACGAAGAAGCTGCTAAATTTGACGACGATGCAGAGCTTTACCGCAAAGCAGGATCGTTACTTTTACAATCTGAGAACTTTAGTGCTGCTGTTGTTCGTTTGAACAAAGCGTTAGAGCTTGGCTCTGACAAAAAAGGCACCATTTATTCAGATTTAGCTGAAGCGTACTACTACCAAGCTAAATACAAGCAAGCTTATGCTGCTATTACTAAAGCAATGGACGACCCACGCACACGTAAGTTTGCTAAAGGTTGGTCTACATTTATTAAAGATAAAGCCGCTCGCAACGGTGTTAAAATTTAACTTTAATTTGTTTTAGCAATTATATAAAAAGCCCCTATGGGGCTTTTTTTATTGGAATTTATAATGAATAAAACGCATCTTTTGTCTGTCCTATTTAGTCTGTTTTTGGTTGCTTGTTCAAAACAACCACTGCCTTTTGAATCTTATGATGCTGCGCAGCAGAGTATTAAAAATTTAAACACAGCGCTAAAGCTTGTGGGCACTGCAAGTGTATCCACTGAACAAGTATTGCCTTTTTCCTCAGCGTATTTATCGCTTCGTCATCAGATGTATCAGCGGCTACAAACAATGACACTTTCAAACGCGCAAACACAGCAGCTAAATTACTTAATTATTGCTGAGCGTTTTCCTGAGCGCTTTTTCAGCTGGCCTGCACAGGTCAATGTGTTAGAGAACCTATTATCAGCGCAAATGCAAATTACTAAGTCTAACGAGGTAATTGAGTGGCTTAAGTTCACTCAAGATCAATTAGATAGTGCGCTGCAAAGCAATTTGAGATTAAACAAGATTGAATTAAACCTCCTGCAGGGTTACTTACAAACGTCACTATTAAAACAATCTAGCGCAAACGATTTAAAAGCCCAGATTGCAGAGTTTAATGATTACTTGGCCCAATACAAACCAAGAGGAAGCATTGGCTTACGTGGACTTGCTAATGGCAGTGAATGGTATCAAAGTAAACTAAATTACTTCAGTGGGGCAGTTAAGTCGCCTTTGCAATGGGTTGATACTATTAATCAGCATCTTCAAATTGATTCGCACACTGCACCTAATTTGAGCTATAACGAGCATCATAGTACTTCGTTTATTAGCCAATATTTAAGCCAGGCGCCAAAAGTAAAAGGGATTGATTGGCAAACTGATTACATGCTGTTGCCCGCTATGGCTAAAAACAGCAAGCTGAGCCCAGAAGATAAAAGGCTAATGCTTGCGCTAATGGAAACCGATGTGGGCATACACTACCATGCATGGACTTTATCTCAGGCAAAAGTGAACTTAGTAAAACGATTAGCTATTTCACAGCGCGATGCGCAGTATTTAGTTGAAGATAGTGTGCTTTACCCAGGCCACGCTTTTAGTTTTGCCGAGCAACTATTAACACTTTAAACGCTTATGTGCGCTTAGCGCACATTTCACAGCGCTGTGTTGCAGGGTCTTTTTTAAGTAACCGCTCAGAAATTGCTTCTTCACAATCGCAGCAATAGCCGTATTGACCAATATCTATTTGGCTTATTGCCGCTTCTAATTCTGTCAGCCTATTAACTAAAGTTTGATATTCAGGGCCTAAGTGGTAGGTGGCAGTGTCAAGCCATTCGTTATGCTGGCTAGTTAATATAACGTCACGTAGCTTAAGATGGGCAGGGTGTGCAGATTGGCTCAGCATCGCTAATATTACTGATTTAACGTGTGCTATTTCACTGTGCAGTTGTTGCTGATAAAGCATATTGGTATAACCTTCATTTAGCGTTTCGTTATACCGGTATTATCTGAGCTGCGCTGCTTATACGCTATGATTTGAATCAAGTTGCGGAGACTTAGCGTATTTTTTTAAAACCTGTGCTACATCACCTTTTACTTTAAGACGTCTTATTTCATCAAATAGTGCATTAGCTTGTGGGTATTGGCGCTTTAGATAACCAAGCCATTGTTTAGTACGAGAGGCAAAATATTTTTCATCTTGTGTGGGGTCTTGATGAATAGCAGAGTGAATCAAATGATAAATTATATGTTCCCACTCTAGGCCATTATATTGTTCATTATTAACATGAGCTTTAATTTTTTTCGCTAAATCAGGGTGAGAAAGCGCACCGCGCCCTAGCATTAAATCGCTACACTGGCTTCGGGTCTGGCAAAGTAGGGCATCTTCCACTTGCCAAATTTCACCGTTGGCAACCACGGCTATGTTTTTACCTTTTATTAGCGGGGGGATTTTTTCCCAGTATGCAGGTGGGTTATAACCATCACGCTTAGTACGGGCATGTATTGCAATACTATCTGCACCGGCGCTTACAACGGCATCTACAATTTCTTGGCTATTGCTATCATCATCAAAGCCCAGGCGTATTTTAGCGCTTACTTGATGTTTACTATCTACCGCATCCCTTACCGCTTTGATTATGTCATACATATGATCAGGGTCTTTTAGCAGTACAGCGCCCCCGCGGCTTTTATTTACTGTTTTTGCAGGGCAGCCAAAATTAAGATCTATACCGTGGGAGCCTAATTCGATAGCTCTAACCGCATTTTCTGCTAATACGTCGGCCACTTGCCCTAATAACTGTACGCGCACAGGAGTACCGGCTTTGGTTAAACCGTTATTATTGAGCTCAGGGCAATAGCGATGAAAAACTTTAGCCGGTAAACATTTATCAATTACTCTAACAAATTCTGTTACGCATAGGTCAAAGCCACCAATATTGGTAAGAAGTTGGCGCATTTTAAAATCAACAACACCTTCCATAGGCGCTAAAACAAGTTTCATAGAGTATTTTTATTGAAAAAACGGGTGCGTAGTGTACCTGCAAAGTATGGTTTGATAAAAGTTAAATTACTGCCCATATTTGTATGTATAAATTTAAAAGTAAAAAAAATGAAAATAAATGAAAGTTTTTATTTGATAGCAGGTCTATTTAATTATACAAGCAACGCATAATTGACAATAATTAGTTTGCGTTATCTTAATACACACTTATATAAGAGAGTCATACAATGAATACAGTAAAGAAAAACTCAATCGCGTTAACCTTAGGTGCAGTAGTTGTTGGCTCTGCAAGTTTTGCCTCTGCAGATGCACAAGCAAACCCATTTGAATTTCAACAGCTAGTAACCGGATACCAGCTTGATGCGGCAGAAGGTAAGTGCGGTGAAGGCAAATGTGGCGGCGACGCAAAAGGTAAAAAAGAAGGTAAGTGCGGCGAAGGCAAATGTGGTGGCGACGCAAAAGGTAAAAAAGAAGGTAAGTGCGGCGAAGGCAAATGTGGCGGCGACGCAAAAGGTAAAAAAGAAGGTAAGTGCGGCGAAGGCAAATGTGGCGGCGACGCAAAAGGCAAAAAAGAAGGTAAGTGCGGCGAAGGCAAATGTGGCGGCGACGCAAAAGGCAAAAAAGAAGGTAAATGCGGCGAAGGTAAATGTGGCGGCGACGCAAAAGGTAAAAAAGAAGGTAAATGCGGCGAAGGCAAATGTGGCGGCCAATAACAGGCTGATTTAAGTACCTGATTTACTCAGATATACGTTATGCTAAAAGGGCCAAAAGGCCCTTTTTGTTTTAGGAGATAATGATGAGAGCAACACAGAACTCAGCATTTGGGATGGTGGGCTTAGGTCTTCGTCGAGAGATGCTTGATGAACTACTAGCGCATACACCAAAGCAAATTGATTTTATGGAAGTAGCGCCTGAAAACTGGCTTAAGCTGGGAGGGCGCTTTAAAAAACAATTTAAAACCTTAACTGACGCCAATAATTTTGTTTGCCATGGTTTATCGCTTTCTATCGGCTCGCCTGAACCTCTTGATATTGAATTTGTTAAATCGCTAAAAACGTTTTTTGATCAGCACAACATTAAACTATTCAGTGAGCACCTAAGTTACTGCTCTGGAAAAGGGCATATGTACGATTTAATGCCAATCCCTTTTACTGAAGATGCCATTGCACACGTTGTACCTCGCATCAAACAAGTGCAAGATATTTTAGAGCGCCAAATAGCCATCGAAAATGTCTCTTATTATGCGGCGCCTGGCCAGCAGTTATCTGAGCTTGAATTTACAAACACGATTTTAGAGCAAGCTGATTGTAAGCTACTCCTTGATGTAAATAATATTTATGTTAATTCCATTAATCATGGTTACAACGCCGAAGCGTTTTTATTAGGGTTGCCTTCAAAACGCATTGCATATGGGCACGTAGCTGGGCACTACAATGAAGCCGATGATTTAATTGTTGATACCCACGGCGCTGATGTTATTGACCCCGTATGGGACTTACTTGATAAAGCGTACCAAGCGCATGGGGTGTTTCCTACCTTATTGGAGCGTGATTTTAATATTCCAAGTATAAATACACTTACAAAAGAGCTTGATATTATTCACGATTTACAAAATAAGCAGTTATGCGCATCGCCTACTCAGCAATTAGCATAAAGGAAGGAATATGAGCTTTATTGACAGCCAAAATGAGTTTATGGCGCACATACGTGAGCCTGAGCATAACCCAAAGCCAAACGATATTGAAGATAGACGCATGGCGATTTACCGCGACTTATTTTTTAATAATATTGCAGGGTTCATCTCATCTGGTTTTCCGGTGCTTAAAACTTTATATACACAGCAGCAATGGCAAAAATTAATAAGGGCTTTTTTTAGTGAGCATGACTGCAAGTCGCCTTATTTTTTAGACATAGCAGGGGAATTTATTAATTACTTATCGAGCAGCTATACCCTGCAAGAGTACGATTATGCATTTATGCTGGAGCTGGCACATTATGAGTGGATAGAGCTTGATGTTTCCGTGGCTAATGAAGATACCAACGAGCAACGTTTAAAAAGCACTGAACTAACCAGTTCTTCACTTTACTTATCGAGTGTAGCGCGTAATTTAAGCTACCAGTATGCGGTGCAAAATATCAGCACAGAATATAAACCCAGCACGCCATCTGAGCAGCCTAATTACTTTGTTGTATACAGAGATGATAACGACGACGTACAGTTTTTAGCCACAAATGCAATGACCGCCTTGCTACTTTCAATAATAGAATCCAATGCGGGCATTGAGTTTGAAAGTGTATGCCAGCAGGTTTTAGTCCACGCGCCTAATTTTAGCGAACAACAAATTGCGCATGGTGCGTTAAGTACGCTTAATGCAATGTGCGAGCGCGGTATTATCGTGACAAAAAATCAACATTAAGGTCTTTATAGATGTTTTTACTTCGTCTATCATGGCAGCCTTATTTGTCGTGCTTAAAAAAAGGTTATACCAATGTCAGATGATAAAGACTTTAAAGATCCGTTTAACGCTACTTACTTTATTGCTTTTTTAGCAGTTTTTGTAGGTATTGGCTGTTTAAATGCGATTTTAGGCTGGATCACAAGCCTAACTTAAAGCTCCTTGCTCTATTAAGGCTGTTGTTTATATCAGCCTTAAGCTTCTTTTCTTCCTCCACCCTTATAATTTTCAAACCACCTTGGTATTAATAACAGCAAACTCGCATTTTAACGTCAGTTAAGGTTATAATCAGCTGCTTTGAAATATAAACTATTGAGCAATTAAACTTATGACTCAAGTAACACCCGCTATTATTAAAAACAGTATCGCAACCATTGCCGACTATCCTAAACCAGGCATTATGTTTCGTGATGTAACAACACTAATGGCAAATCCAGAAGCCTTTAAAGCAACAATCGATGCTTTTATAAACGAATATAAAAACCAAGGCTTTACAAAGATTATTGGTACAGAATCTCGCGGCTTTATTTTTGGTGCACCGCTATCTTACGCGTTAGGGATCCCTTTTATTCCTGTTCGTAAGCCAGGCAAGCTACCACGCGAAGTGATTCGCCAAGATTACCTACTTGAATACGGTGAAGACACATTAGAGCTTCATGTTGATGCTATTGTCCCAGGCGATAAAGTATTATTAGTTGACGATTTATTAGCTACCGGTGGCACAATTGAAGCCACAGCAAAGCTAGTTGCAAAATTAGGCGGCACAGCCACTGATGCAGCGTTTGTTGTTTCATTACCAGAGCTTGGTGGTGAGCAGCGTATAGAAAAAATGGGTATTAAAATCTTAAAACTGGTTGAGTTTGAAGGCGAGTAATTGATGAGTTATCAGGTTCTAGCGAGAAAATGGCGTCCGCAAACCTTTCATGAATTGGTTGGCCAGTCTCATGTAAAGCAAGCGCTTGTTAATGCGCTAACGCAAAATAGACTGCATCACGCTTATTTATTCACTGGAACCCGTGGTGTGGGTAAAACGACCATTGCGCGTATTTTTGCTAAAAGCTTAAATTGTGATGAGGGTATATCGGCATCTCCATGTGGGCAATGTAGCAGTTGTACTGATATAGAAGCAGGGCGATACATTGACTTACTTGAAATCGATGCCGCTTCTCGCACCAAAGTAGAAGATACTCGTGAAATTCTTGATAACGTTCAATATGCACCCACGCGTGGACGTTACAAAGTATACCTAATAGATGAAGTACACATGCTCTCTAAGCATAGCTTTAACGCGTTATTAAAAACGTTAGAAGAGCCGCCAGAGCATGTGAAATTTTTACTAGCAACCACCGATCCGCAAAAGTTACCTGTTACCATTTTATCACGCTGTTTACAGTTTAACTTAAATGCACTTTCGCAAAGCGAAATTAAAACTCAGCTTGAGCATGTCCTTACTCAAGAGGAATTAAACTTTGATAAAGATGCGCTAAGTATTATTGCAAAAGCCGCTGATGGCAGTATGCGTGACGCGTTGAGCTTAACAGATCAAGCTATTGCGCAAACCAACGGCGACATAAATAATCAAGCCGTACAAGCTATGCTTGGTTTAATGGACACACATTACAGCCAAAGTTTGCTTGCTGCTTTGTTAGCACAAGATGGTGGCGCACTGATGGACGAAATAGCCCAAGTAGCGAGCCGTAATCCTAACTATATTGCACTACTTGATGATTTAATTGCATTAACTCACCTTATTCAATTAACTCAGCTTGTCCCGCAAGCAGCGCAACTTGATGATAAAAACGCCGATTATATTAGCCATGTTGCACAGCACACCCAGGCTCAACAAATACAGGTTTATTACCAGTTACTATTAAACGGTAAAAAAGACTTACAATGGGCGCCAGAGCCTCGTTTAGGCTTTGAAATGATAATGCTGCGTTTATTAGCATTTGAGTCTGCAGGTACAACGCCTGCTCAATCGCTTCCTGAGCCTAGTGACACACCAAGTGCAGCAACGTCTGCGCCTACCAGTAGTAATGGCCGTGCCGATGCGCTGCGTGATATATTAAATAAAAATAAAACACCATCGCAAGACGAAACCCCTGCTCCGCAAGTAATGGTTGAGAAAAGCCAAAATCAAAGCACTGCGCAAAGCCAAACAAGTGATGAACCAGTAGAGCAACCGCCCACAGAGCAGCTAACACGCTCGCCAAGTGAGCAATACAGCAACAGCGCATCACCTGCGGCTCAAAGCCCGCAAAACGATATACCGAGCCCTGTGCAGCAAAGTGAGCACATTGCTAAGAGTAACGATGCTGCTGAGCGCCAAAGTGAAGACGATGCTTATCTGCAACACAGTAATATGGAGCAAAGCTTAGCTGCACAATTTGATGATGTTATGAGCAGTGCGGTAGAGCAAGGTTATAACCCTGCACCTGTAGCGCAACACACACAACCCGCGCCTGAAAACGCCGATGCTAAAGATAGCAGTGTGCGTGAACAAGAAGCTCAAGCACAATCAGCAATTGCGCGAATTTTACGGGATAGAAATATATCGGGGGCAGGCAGGCTTTTAGGGGGGAGTGTAAATACCCCTGAGCAAGCGCAAACACCAAAAATGCCTGCTCAAGCTACGCCTAACAGCAAAGCAAAGCCACACAATACAAGCCCGCAAGCGAGTGAGTCACAAAACGATTCACCGCCATGGCATGACCATGCGCAAGGCGATAGCGAAAAAAAGCCAACGCTCCCAGTAACAGGGAGCCAAACGCCAGCTGAGCCAGTAACGCAAAGCCAGCCAGCGCGTAAGGTTGATTTTAAAGAAAAGCATCAAACAATTACTGAAAACTTAGCGCCTGAGCTGCTTGAGCAAATTAACCCGCAAAAAAAGCCTGAGGTAATAGAGCAAGAGCCCGCTATACCGGTTCCTGATGATTTTCAAAGCCCAATTAGCGAGATTAAATTTGCGCATCAGCAAGATGAGTGGGCTTATTTAATTAAGCGTATGGGGCTTGGTGGGCGAATGCGCCAATTTGCATTACACTCGATTTTTACTAAGCAAGGCGACAGTTTACATATTGACGTGGATGAATCGCAAAAACACTTAGATACGCCCATGCTTAGGCAAAAGCTCGATGCGGCGTTATCAAGCATTTACGGGCATAACGTATCGCTGAGTATTAACTTTGCAAAAGGGGTGATTGACTCGCCTTATTTAATTCAGCAAAAAATAGATGCAGGGCGACACCAGCAAGCAATTGATGTGATCATATCTGATGAAAACATAGTACAATTTCAGCAGCTATTTAGCGCCGAAATTGACGAAAACAGTATTCAGGCATTGTAATTAAATACAATCGCCCTTATCTTCATGACAACTAGAGTTTAAAAGAAAGAGAGAAAATTATGTTTAAAGGTGGAATGGGTAACATGATGAAGCAAGCGCAGCAAATGCAAGAGCGCATGCAAAAAGCCCAAGACGAAATCGCGACAATGGAAGTTGTTGGCGAAGCCGGCGCAGGCCTTGTAAAAGTAACCATGCTTGGTAATCATAACGTGCGTCGTGTTGAGCTTGATGAAAGCCTTATGGAAGACGACAAAGACATGATTGAAGATTTACTTGCTGCAGCATGTAACGATGCTGTTCGCCGCGTTGCTGACGAAACGCAAGAGCGTATGGGCAAAGTAACTGGCGGTATGCAATTACCACCAGGTATGAAAATGCCGTTTTAAGCAAATATGCAACTTTCAGATAGTTTAACGCAGCTTATAGAAGCGCTACGTTGCCAACCGGGTATTGGTCCTAAGTCGGCTCAGCGCATTGCGTTTCATTTATTAGAGCGCGATCGTAAAGGCGGTACTCAACTTGGTAACGCATTGACCAAAGCCATGGGCGCGGTTGGGCATTGTCAGTCGTGCCGCACTTTTACTGAGCAAGCGCAGTGTGATATTTGCTTAAGTACAAAACGCCAAGACAGCGGTGTGCTGTGTGTTGTTGAATCGCCTACCGATGTGTTGGCAATAGAGCAAACAGGCCAATACCTTGGTTTATATTTTGTACTTATGGGGCATTTATCGCCAATTGACGGTATTGGCCCTAAAGAAATAGGCCTTGATATACTTGAACAAAAGCTCTCGCACGGCGGTATTAACGAAGTGATTTTAGCTACCAACCCCACGGTTGAGGGCGAAACCACTGCACATTATATTGCCCAGCTTTGCCATAAATATAAAGTAGGGGCCTCGCGTATAGCGCATGGTATACCTGTTGGTGGCGAGCTTGATTTAGTAGATGGCACAACGTTAATGCATGCATTTAGTGGCCGCCGAGCGGTTATGCAGGACTAACACAACTATCTGAAATCGTTTTAAAAGCCTACATAGTAAAATATGTGGGCTTTTTTGTGTTTGCTATTTAATTACCGTATAACGTGTGTGGGTTTGCCGGTAATCATATTAAATTAATAAATGAGTTAAACTTGGCGACGTTGTGTTATAAATTATTGACTAACAACAACTAAATAACGTGATAGTTGCACGGCTCACGCGCCTTAAAAATATCGCTCAAGTTGGTATAAAAACATCAGGAATTTATCTGATTAGTAAGGAGTACTATGCAAAATAATAAACACGACAATAAAGGCGGCTTACTCAGCAGTAAGCGCTTTTTACCGCTATTTCTAACGCAGTTTTTGTCGGCTATGAATGATAATGTGTATAAGCAATCCGTGCTTATATTGTTAGTGTTTCAAGCTGCAACCCTTGGCGATGGTGCGCTGTATTCAAACCTTGCAGCGGGCTTATTTATATTACCGTTTTTTTTATTTTCAGGAATGGCGGGGCAATTAGCTGAAAAAACAGAAAAATCAAAGCTGATCCGGCTTGTTAAATTTTGCGAAATACCGATTATGGTTATTGGCGCAGCCTCTATTTTTACGCAGTATGTGTGGTTAATGCTGACCACCGTGTTTTTTATGGGCTTACAAAGTACTTTTTTTGGCCCGCTTAAGTATTCAATATTACCGCAACATGTGGCGCCTAACGAATTAACAAAAGCCAATGGCTTGGTTGAGTCTGCCACTTTTGTAGCTATTTTAATTGGTACTATTTTTGGCACCTATTACATTACTCAAACAACAGGTCCAACAATTATTAGTATTGCCGTGCTGATACTTGCGGTACTTGGCTTTTTCAGCAGCCGCTTTATTCCTATAAGCCAAGCCAATAATCCTAATTTGCACTTTACTTATAATATTTTTTCATCCACTAAAAATGTATTTAAAGCGCTTAATGCTCAAACAGAATCGGTTGGTAAATCGGTGTTGGGTATAAGCTGGTTTTGGCTAATAGGCGCGGTTATTTTAACGGCATTACCTAATTACGTTAAGCATGTAATGGGTGGCGATGAACTCGTTGTAACCAGTGCGCTGGTGGTGTTTTCGCTAAGCATTGCCGTGGGGTCTTTGTTGTGCGAAAAGCTTTCGCGCTCACGTATTGAGCTGGGCATTGTACCTTTTGGCGCTATTTTAATTACGCTATTTTTGTATTTATTAAGCCAAGAGCCGGCTATTAGTCAATATATCGCGCCCTCTGAAAATTTATTAACGCTTAAACAAGTGCTTAATACAGGCGACATGGTATGGCATTTTGTTTGGATGGCAGGTATTGGTATTGCATCCGGCTTTTATACTGTGCCGCTGTATGCGCTTATTCAACAGCGTACCGAGGAGGCAAGTCGTTCACGGGTGATAGCTGCTAATAATGTGCTTAATGCGCTCTTTATGGTTGGCAGTGCCATATTAAGTATTGTAACGCTCTCTGTTTTAGAGTGGCATATTTCGTCGTTACTATTGCTTTTGGCGGCGCTTAATTTGCTTATCTCTATTTATATTTACACTAAGGTGCCGGAATTTTTCTTGCGCTTTGTTATCTATATTTTAGCCATATGCATGTATCGCGTGCGCACAAAAGGGCATGAAAATATTCCAAGCGAAGGCGCAGCCGTTATTGTAGCTAATCATGTAAGCTTTGTAGATTGGATGTTTATTTTAGCCACTTCGCCTAGGCCTATACGCTTTATGGTGTTTGCCCCCATTTATTATTCAAAAGCGCTGCATTGGCTATTTAAAATGGCAAAAGCTATTCCAATTGATAGCGAAAAAGCCAACCCAAAGGCGTTTGCAAAAGCATTTGATGAGGTTGCCGCAGCGCTTGAACGCGGTGAGTTAGTTGGTATTTTTCCTGAAGGAAAACTAACAAGCAATGGTGAAATGGACATGTTTAGGCGGGGCATTGAGCGGATTATAGCGCGCACACCTGTGCCTGTTGTGCCCGTTCACTTAGGTGGCTTGTGGGGCAGTATGTTTAGCCGTAAAGCCAAGTGGCAACTACCACGCCTTAAATGGTCGTTAGTATCGGTGAGTGTGGGAGAGCCGATTGAAGCTGAGCAGGTAAGTGCTAATTATTTGCACGAACAAGTCAGCGCTTTAAAAGCCCAGCACGCTAAAAACACACCGTAATTTAACTCTAAAAGCCACATTTTTATGTGGCTTTTTATTTATGTCAGCGCAAAAGCTGCTTTTTTAAATTTTTCCCTTGAAGTTACTCCACCTCACCCCATATTAAGTGCATAACGCAGACACTTTGCTAATTGGAGATACATAAATGACTGCAGCACAAAAAGAAACATTAGGCTTTCAAACAGAAGTAAAACAACTATTAAACTTAATGATTCATTCGTTATATTCGAATAAAGAAATATTTTTACGTGAACTTGTATCAAATGCATCAGATGCCGCCGATAAGCTACGCTTTTTAGCGCTTTCTGATGGCGACCTTTACCAAGGTGATGCCGATTTACGTGTACGTATTAGCGCAGATAAAGAAGCGAACACAATTACCATATCTGACAATGGTATTGGTATGACGCGCGAAGAAGTGATTAGCTCTTTAGGAACTATTGCTAAGTCGGGTACTGCTGAGTTTTTCAAAAACTTAACCGGTGACCAAAGTAAAGACTCGCAATTAATTGGTCAATTTGGTGTTGGTTTTTACTCGGCATTTATTGTGGCTGATGAAGTGACAGTGCGCACGCGTAAAGCGGGTGAAACACAAGCGTACGAGTGGCAATCACAAGGTGAAGGTGAGTACACGTTACAAGAAATTGAAAAAGAAGGCCGTGGTACGGATATCATTTTACACCTGCGTGAAGAAGAAAAAGAATACGCGGATGAATACCGTTTACGTAGCATCGTTACTAAATACTCAGATCATATTTCTACGCCTGTACAAATGTATAAAGCAGAAGTACCTGAGTCTGAAGGCGAAGACGGCGAAAAAATCCCTGCAGTTCCAGGTGAATGGGAAAGCATTAACCGTGCAACCGCTTTATGGACACGTGATAAGTCAGAGGTTTCTGATGAAGAATACAAAGAGTTTTACAAGCATGTAAGCCATGATTGGGAAGAGCCGCTAAACTGGGCGCACAATAAAGTAGAAGGTAAAACTGAGTACACAAGCTTATTGTATATCCCTAAAAAAGCGCCGTTCGATTTATGGAACCGTGAGCGCCAAAGTGGCTTAAAACTGTATGTTCAACGTGTCTTTATTATGGATGACGCTGAGCAGTTTATGCCAAGCTACCTGCGCTTTGTAAAAGGCTTGCTTGATTCAAACGATTTACCGCTAAATGTATCGCGCGAAATTTTACAAGATAACAAAGTAACGCAAGCGATTCGTAAAGGGTGTACGTCTCGTATCTTAAAAATGCTAGAGCGTATGGCTAAAAACAAAGCCGAAGACTACCAAACATTTTGGAACGAGTTTGGCCAAGTAATCAAAGAAGGCCCAGCAGAAGATACAGCGAATAAAGAAGCCATTGCTAAATTGTTACGCTTCTCATCTACGCATACCGACTCAGAAACACAAGATGTATCGCTTGAGCAATACATTGAGCGTATGAACGATGAGCAAGATAAAATTTACTACGTAGTTGCTGATTCGTTTACAGCGGCTAAAAACTCGCCGCACTTAGAAATATTCCGCAAAAAAGGCATCGAAGTATTATTACTAAGTGACCGTGTTGATGAGTGGATGATGAGCCACTTAACTGAGTTTAACGAAAAATCATTCCAGTCAATTACACGTGGCGACCTTGATTTAGGTAAGCTTGACGACGAAGAAACGAAAAAAGCGCAAGAAGAGTCTGAAAAAGAAGTAGAAGGCTTAATTGAGCGCATTAAAACAGCGCTAGGCGAAGAAGTTAAAGAAGTACGCTTTACGCATCGCTTAACAGACTCTCCTGCCTGTGTTGTTAGCGATGAGAACGACATGAGCTCGCAAATGCAAAAGCTTATGGAGTCAGTAGGGCAACCTGTACCAGAGGCTAAGCCAGTGTTTGAGCTTAACCCTGAGCATCAGTTAGTTAAGCACTTAAACGATGAGCAAGACGAAGATAAGTTTGCACAGTGGTCTCATGTATTACTAGACCAAGCTTTACTTGCTGAACGCGGTACATTAAAAGATCCTACCGGGTTCGTAACACGTTTAAACAAGTTAATGCTTGATTTAAATAAGTAAGGCTAACAGGCTCTTTTAATTGCTAAAAGAGCCTAAAATATAACCATAATTATAAAGGAAGCGTATGCTTCCTTTTTTTATGTGCTCTAAAGTAGGCAATTAGTATAAGTTGCTTGAGTATCTGCAGCGCTTGTGGAAGAATTCAGGCTTTAAAATAAATATCCATACTAGGGGACAATGATATGCGCATTATTCTTTTGGGCGCGCCAGGTGCTGGTAAAGGTACTCAAGCTCAGTTTTTAATGGACAAATACGGTATTCCACAAATTTCTACCGGTGATATGCTTCGTGCAGCCATTAAAGAAGGTACACCACTTGGCTTAGAAGCGAAAAAAGTAATGGATGCAGGTCAGTTAATTTCTGACGATATCATCATTGGTTTAGTGAAAGAGCGTATTGCTAAACCAGACTGCGAACAAGGCTTTTTACTTGATGGCTTCCCACGTACTATTCCACAAGCAGATGCTATGAAAGAAAATGGCGTTGTGGTTGATCACGTTATTGAGTTTGACGTTGCTGATGAAGTAATTGTTGAGCGTATGGGTGGACGTCGCGTACATCCTGGCTCTGGCCGTGTTTATCACGTTGTTTACAACCCACCAAAAGTGGAAGGTAAAGACGATGAAACAGGCGAAGAGCTTATTATTCGTGCAGATGACACGGAAGAAACAGTTCGTAAACGTTTAGCTATTTACCATGAGCAAACTATGCCATTGGTTGATTACTACCAAGCTGAAGCGCAAGCAGGTAACACGCAGTACCATAAAATTGATGGTACGCAAGCTGTTGAAACAGTAAGTCAGCAACTAGCAGAGCTTTTAGGTTAATATAATCTAAACACAGCTTAGGTATTTAAAAACCGCCCTTGGGCGGTTTTTTTGTATTTAGTAGCTTTTAACAATTTAAAATTAAACCACCAAAGGTCAACACGCCCTGTTACCTACAACGTTTTTAGCTTTTCTATTACTGAGTCGTAGTTTGGCTCGGTAGATAAATTAGACACGAGCTGTTTGTATATCACTGTATGGCTTTTATCTAAAATAAGCACAGCGCGAGTTAGTAGCCCCATATCTTTTATAATTAAGCCATATTTTTGGCCAAAGTCTCGCCATACAGAGTCAGAAAGGGCTGTTACTTTGTCGATGTTTTCAGCATTACAAAAGCGTTTTTGAGCAAAAGGTAAATCGGCACTGATGGTCAGTATTGCGATAGCAGGAAATTGCGTTGCTACTTTTTCATTAAAATGTTTAGTTTGTAAGCTACAAATGCCAGTATCTAAACTTGGCACCACGCTGATTAATACAGCTTGCCCTTTATAATCATTAAGATTTACAGGGGCAAAACCACCATCAACCACTTTAAAATTTGGCGCATTATCACCTACACTTACACCTTTACCTAACAAAGTGACAGGCTTACCTTGAGCAGAGACCTTACCTGCATCAAGCGTGTTTTCTGGGTACTGTGATGCGTGCCCAACTGAGCTTAAAGCCAGTGTGCTTAGTGCAAAAATAAGAGAGCGTACCATAGGTTATTTCCTTTTAAATTAACGCAATAGGTTTGAGTGTATTATACTCAATATCACTGACCAAGCGATTAAATATCACTGTAAAAGTAATAATAAGTTCTGTGATATATAAATTGTAAACTGCATGAACTTTTATTAACATGTAGTTACAAAATGTATCTTTAATAAAGTCATAAGGCCTATTGACAACATTGGGTTAAATAATAGAGAGATAGTATGTCAACATCCGTATTAATATGTGACGACTCAAAATTAGCGAGGCGCCAGCTAGCTCGCTCTTTACCAGATGACTGGGATATTAAAGTAGAGTTTGCTCAAGATGGTGTTGATTGCATCAAAAAACTAAAAATAATCGAGCCCGAAATCCTTTTTCTTGATTTAAACATGCCTGAAATGGACGGTTACGAAGTCCTTATGGCCATGAAAGAGCAAGGCCTTAATATTCTAACCGTGGTTGTATCTGGCGATATTCAGCCAAATGCGCACCAACGCGTACTTGAATTAGGCGCCATTGATTTTATCCAAAAACCTTGCTCACCTGAAAAACTGGCCGATATTATCGAGCATCATGGCATTAAAGATAAAGCCATGCGCGAGCGCCTTGCTCATTCTTTAGGTGAACAAGTAGACCCAGATGTGCGCGATATATACCAAGAGCTTACAAATGTCGCTATGGGCCAAGCAGGCGATTTGCTTGCACGGCTTTTGAATGTGTTTGTAGAGCTGCCAATTCCGAATGTGAATGTGCTTGAAGTTAATGAACTGGATATGGCGCTGCAGTCAATTGACAATAATGCTGCCACATCAGGGGTGTGCCAAGGCTTTATTGGTGGTGGCGTATCGGGCGAGGCATTACTTTTATTAAACGACTCAAGCTTTAAAGAAATTGCGTCACTGATGAATTACGACGGTGAGCTTAACGACAAAGTTGAGCTTGAGCTACTTATGGATATTAGTAATATTTTAATAGGCTCAATTTTAACGGGGCTTTCTAAACAGCTAGATATGTCTTTTAGCCAAGGTCATCCCATTGTACTTGGCCAACATCGCGACGTATCTGAATTGGTTAAATCAAATAAATCTCGTTGGCAAAGAACCTTAGCGATAGAAATAAGCTACGGCATCGAAAACCACGATATTAACTGCGATCTTATGCTGTTATTTACCGAAGATTCACTTAAAACTTTGAAATACAAAGTTGCTTACCTATTAGAAGACTAAGTTATGGCCGCTGATTTAGAAATGAATGAGATCCATTGGTTAATGGATATGTTTAACACGGTTGATGTGGGCCTGGTTGTACTGGATAGAAATTATAAAGTGTGTGTGTGGAATGGCTTTATGGAAAACCATTCTGGGCTATTACCAAGTGCTGTAAAAGACAAAGACCTATTTGATTTATTTCCTTCGATTGATGAGAAATGGTTTAGAAGCAAGTCAGAGTCTGTATTTGTACTTAAAAACCGCTCTTTTACTATCTGGGAGCAGCAACCTTACATCTTTCGTTTTAAAAACTACCGCCCCATTACCGGTAAAGCAGATTACATGTACCAAAATGCGACCTTTATTCCACTTACCAACACTCTGGGTGAGGTCAGTCATATTTGTATCATTATTTATGATGTTACCGATGTGGCGGTCAATAAAAAAGAATTAGAAGATTTAAATAAGCGTTTAGAGCAAGTAAGCCAAACCGACAGCTTAACGCAACTGTTTAACCGTGGGCATTGGGAAAGCACACTGCACCAAGAGTTTTTACGTGTTAAGCGCAGCGGTGGCAGCAGCACATTATTGATGTTTGATATCGATCATTTTAAAAAAATTAATGATGAGCATGGCCATAGTTGTGGCGATGAAGCGCTACGCCACCTTTCAGAACTGCTACGAACGACGCTTCGCGAAACCGATATAGCAGGGCGTTATGGTGGGGAGGAGTTTGTTGTTACTTTACTCGATACCGACAAGCAAGGCGCAGCAACTTTTGCCGAGCGCATAAGAGCGTTAATAGAAGCCAACCCTTTTGTTTATAAAAACACAAAAATAGAGATGACTGTGAGTGTTGGTTTTGCAGGAAATAGCCCTGACTTTGCAAAACATGAGCGGTGGATTGAAGCCGCTGACAAAGCCCTGTATCACTCAAAAGAGCATGGCCGTAACAGAGTAACCGATTTTGAGGATATAAAAAATGACGCATAAGCGTCTTTTTTATGCGCTGCTAAAATTAAGGCAGCGGTAATATTACTGCTAAATTAAAGTAACCAAGGATGCACCTAATTGCGCTGCAAGCTTTGGCAGTAAATCCTTAACAAGGGCTTGGTTAAAGTGCCGTTTTTATCAGCCGTTTTATTTACTCTGTAGTATGGCGAGTATCATCTGCTGGGCATTGGCCAAGAGTAGACACATCGCCTGTACTGGTCTCTTGCTCTAATTGAACCTTGAATCCCCATAACCTGTAAAGGTGTTTTAGCACTTCTTTATGCGAGTCAGCAAGGGGGATGTTATTGTGAGGAACATAACGCAACGTTAAAGAACGATCGCCTCTAACATCAACATTATATACTTGAATGTTAGGTTCGTGATTACTCAAATTATATTGCGCTGAAAGCGCTTCGCGTACAGCCTGATAACCGCTATCATCATGTATTGCGCCTACCTCTAGATGTGGATTACGGCTGTGATCGACAATAGTAAATAGCTTAAAATCACGAATTAACTTAGGTGATAAAAATTGGCTTATGAAACTTTCATCTTTAAAGTTTTCCATCGCAAAATGTAGTGTGTCTAGCCAATTAGTGCCTGCATATTCAGGAAACCAGCGTCTATCCTCATCTGTTGGGTTTTCGCAAATACGGCGAATATCCACCATCATATTAAAACCCAATGCATACGGGTTTATACCTGAATAGTAATTGCTGTTATAAGGTGGCTGATAAACCACGTTGGTATGGCTTTGCAAAAACTCCATCATAAAGGAGTCGGTTAATTTACCTTCATCATATAAGTGGTTTAAAATGGTGTAGTGCCAAAAGGTGGCCCAGCCTTCGTTCATCACTTGGGTTTGTTTTTGCGGATAAAAATATTGCGATATCTTTCGTACAATACGTATTATTTCTCGCTGCCAAGACTCTAATAAAGGCGCGTTTTTCTCAATAAAGTATAAAATGTTTTCTTGCGGCTCTTGCGGAAAATGCCTCTCTTGCTTTTTAGCTTCTTGCTGTTGAGCGGGGATAGTGCGCCATAGCTCGTTTACTTGAGATTGCATGTAGTCTTCACGCTCTTTTTGGCGTTTTTGCTCTTCAAAAAGGGAAATTTGCTGCGGGCGTTTATATCTATCTACGCCGTAATTCATCAATGCGTGACACGAATCAATTAAGCTTTCTACTTGTGTAATACCGTATTTTTCTTCGCAGCGGCTAATGTAATTTTTAGCAAACACTAAGTAATCTATGATGGAGTCGGCGTCAGTCCATGTTTTAAATAAGTAGTTTCCTTTAAAAAATGAGTTATGGCCATAACAGGCATGCGCCATAACCAGTGCCTGCATAGGGAGTGTGTTTTCTTCCATTAAATAAGCAATACAGGGGTTTGAATTAATCACAATTTCGTAAGCCAGCCCCATTTGCCCACGCTTATAATTTTGTTCGGTTTGTATAAATTTTTTACCATATGACCAATGGCTGTAGCCTATAGGCATGCCAACGCTTGAATAAGCATCCATCATTTGCTCAGCTGTTATTACCTCAATTTGGTTAGGGTAAGTGTCTAACCGGTAATGCGCTGCAACACGGGCTATTTCAGTTTGGTATTGCTCAAGCAGCTCAAAGGTCCAATCTGGGCCATCGCTAATTCGTTCAGTGCTCATAGTAAACCTCGCTTAGGCTAAGCAGCCCCTTGTTGTTGACGATTTTTTTTAAATAGCTCCCTAAACATAGGGTAAATGTCTTCAACACTTTGAATATGTTGTATTGCAAAGTTGCTATGGGTTTGGGTGATGTTTTGATATTCGCGCCATAAGCTTTGGTGCGCACGCGTGGTAATTTCTATATAGGCAAAGTAGCGTACCGCATTAAGTAGCTTATTGCGTAATATTTCACCGCAGTGTGGGGTGTCGTCTGCCCAGTTATCGCCATCAGATGCTTGCGCTGCGTATATATTCCATTGCTCTGAATCATAGCGCTCTTTTATTATTTCGTTCATTAATTTAAGGGCACTGGAGACAATAGTGCCGCCAGTTTCTTGAGAATAAAAAAACTCTTGCTCGTCGACCTCTTTAGCTTGTGTGTGGTGGCGTATATACACCACCTCAATGTCTTTATAACTTCGGGTCAAAAATTGATACAGCAAAATATAAAAACGCTTTGCCATGTCTTTTGTGGCCTGATCCATTGAGCCTGATACATCCATAATACAAAACATAACGGCTTTGCTGGTGGGGTGGGGGCGTTTTTCATAATTACGAAAACGTAAGTCGTAATTATCAATAAATGGTACGGCTTTTATTTGCTGTTTAAGTTGCTCAATTTCCTCTTGTAATAACGCAATGATGGCTTGGTCGCTGTCGGCTTGCTCACGCTCCATCGCAAGTTGACCTTCAAGCTCTGCTAGGCGTCTTTTTTTACCCGCACTCATGGCGACTCTTCTGGCGAGTGAGCCCTGTAATGAGCGTACTATATCAATATTACTGGGCATACCATCGCTACAAAAACCAGCCCGATGAGTTTTCATTTGTACAAGCTTATCTAGCTGGTTTTCTTGTAAGTTGGGCAGCTCTAGGTCTTCAAAGAGTAAATCAAGGTATTCATCTTTAGAAATAGAAAACACAAAGTCATCTTGGCCTTCGCCTGAATCACTTGCATCGCCATCGCCTGCGCCACCACCTTGGCCGCCTTTAGGGCGCTCAATTTTGTCACCTGTTGAAAATTGATCGTTGCCAGGGTGAATTTGTTCTCTGTCGCCCCCTTTGCCTTGGTGAAAAATGGGCTCGCTAATATCTCGTTGCGGGATAGATATACTCTCCCCTGAACTTGAGTCGGTAACGCTGCGTTTATTAACCGCATCAGACACTGCTTCTTTTATTTGCTTTTTATAGCGCCTAATAAAGCGCTGACGATTAAGCGTGCTTTTGTTTTTACCATTTAAGCGTCTATCTATAAAATGCGCCATACTGTTCCCCCTAAACTACATGAAGGTTACTGCGATTTTCTAACCCGTAAATACCACTCAGAAAGTAAACGCACTTGTTTTTGCGTGTAGCCTTTTTCAACCATGCGGTTAACAAAGTCCTCGTGTTTTTGTTGATCCTCAGCGGAGGTTTTTGTATTAAAGGAAATAACAGGGAGTAGATCTTCGGTATTTGAGAACATTTTTTTCTCAATCACTGTGCGTAGTTTTTCGTAGCTTGTCCATAACGGGTTTTTACCATTATTGTGAGCGCGTGCACGTAATACAAAGTTAACTATTTCGTTCCTAAAATCTTTGGGATTAGAAATGCCGGCGGGTTTTTCTATTTTTTCAAGTTCTGCATTTAACGAGGCGCGGTCAAATAACTGTCCTGTATCTGGGTCTCTGTATTCTTGATCTTGTATCCAAAAATCAGCATAAATCACATAGCGGTCAAAAATATTTTGGCCATATTCAGAGTATGACTCTAAATACGCGGTTTGTAACTCTTTACCAATAAACTCAACATATTGCGGAATTAAATAGCCTTTTAAAAAACTTAAATAGCGCTCTTCTACTTCGGCGCTAAATTGTTCACGCTCTATTTGTTGCTCCAAAACATAAAATAAATGCACCGGATTAGCTGCAACCTCGGTGGTATCAAAATTAAATACGCGCGACAAAATTTTAAAAGCAAAACGAGTGGAAAGGCCGGTCATGCCTTCATCTACCCCTGCGTAATCACGATACTCCTGGTAAGACTTTGCTTTAGGGTCGGTATCTTTTAGGGTTTCACCATCATAGACCCGCATTTTTGAGTAAATACTAGAGTTTTCAGGCTCCTTTAATCGAGATAAGGTAGTAAATTGCGCTAACGCTTTAAGCGTACCTGGTGCACACGGTGCGCTGGCAAGTTCACTATGTTGAATAAGTTTGTCGTAAATTTTTATTTCTTCGGTCACGCGCAGGCAATAAGGGACCTTTACAATATAAACACGATCTAAAAACGCTTCATTGTTTTTATTATTTTTGAATGTTTGCCATTCTGACTCATTTGAGTGGGCTAAAATCATGCCGTTAAAGGGCAGAGCGCTAATACCTTCGGTACCGTTGTAGTTACCCTCTTGCGTTGCGGTAAGGAGTGGATGCAGCACCTTGATAGGGGCTTTAAACATTTCTACAAACTCCATTAAACCTTGGTTTGCTAAACATAAAGAGCCTGAGTAAGCGTAGGCATCGGGGTCGTTTTGAGCAAAGTGCTCAAGCTGGCGAATATCTACTTTGCCCACCAATGCAGAAATATCTTGATTATTTTCATCACCGGGTTCGGTTTTGGCTATACCTATTTGATTTAAAATAGAGGGGTAGCGTTTGACGACTCTAAATTGGCTAATATCGCCGTTAAATTCTTTTAATCGTTTACCAGCCCATGGCGACATAATCGTTTTTAAATAACGTGGTTTAATACCGTATTCTTTTTCGAGAACGCTGGCATCTTCTACTGGGTCAAACAGACTGAGAGGGTGATCGTTTACCGGAGAGCCTTTAATTGAATAGATAGGCACTTGTTGCATTAAATATTTTAGTTTTTCTGCAATTGAAGATTTACCTCCCCCAACAGGGCCGAGTAAATAAAGGACTTGTTTGCATTCTTCTAGGCCTTGAGCCGCATGCTTTAGATAGGAGACAATTTGTTCTATGGCATCTTCCATGCCGTAAAAGTCTGCAAAGGCAGGGTAGCGTGCAACCACTCTATTAGAAAATAACCGGCTTAAACGTGCATCGGTTGCAGTATCAACCATTTGCGGCTCGCCTATTGCCATAAGTAAACGCTCAGGGGCGCTGGCATAAGCTGATTTGTCATTTTTACAAATTTCTAGAAATTCGCTAATGCTGTATTCTTCTTCTTGTGCTGCTTCGTATCGTGCTTGGTAGTGCTCAAAAATAGTCATAATAACCTCCGAAACCCGCTTTAAAAAGGTGCTTACTTTTTAAAGTTTAGTCAGAGATTGATATTTTTGTGCAATAAAATTAAAAATTTAAGTGAAAAAAGATCATGTGGCTAAATTAGCAATTTCGCGCGTATAAAGGCGGTTTGAATTTTATAAAGGCATAAAAAAAGACGCCGAGGCGTCTTTTTAAATCAGCGTATAATAGCTAATTAAGCGAAGTTAGCGTTCGCGAATTCCCAGTTAACAAGCGCCCAAAAACCTTTAAGGTAATCAGGACGAACGTTACGGTAATCAATGTAGTAAGCGTGTTCCCATAAATCCACAGTTAGGATTGGTGTAACACCTTCGTCTGTAAGCGGCGTTGCTGCGTTAGACGTGTTTACGATATCTAATGAACCGTCAGCTAGTTTAACTAACCATGTCCAGCTAGAACCAAAGTTATTAACCGCTTTGTCGTTTAATGCATCTTTAAACGCGTCAAAAGAGCCCCATTTAGCGTTAATAGCGTCAGCGATAGCACCTGTTGGCTCGCCGCCGCCATTTGGAGATAGACAGTTCCAGTAGAAAGTGTGGTTCCAAATTTGTGCAGCGTTGTTAAATACGCCACCTTCAGATGAACAAACAATCTCTTCTAAAGATTTGTTTTCAAATTCAGTACCTGGAATTAAACCGTTTAATTTAACAACGTAAGTGTTGTGGTGCTTACCGTGGTGATACTCAAGAGTTTCTTGTGAAATATGAGGCTCAAGTGCATCAATTGCATATGGTAGTGACGGTAGTTCAAATGCCATTTTTTTATCTCCATCTTCTTTTGGTTGATAACTCGCTTGATAGTACGTAATGCCTGATAGAACAGACCACTTACCTATACCAAACGAAAATATAGTGTTACTATAATTGTTGAGTATTTTACTCAAGTTTAAGCAAACAGCAATGCTATTGCTAAAGACTATTTCAATTGCGGCTTTATTTGCCCATTTTAAGTTATATATCTGTGGCCACAATGATTTATTTTCAAGCCCTAGGTATATCAAGCTATCGTCATTTTGAGGTTGTAGATGGAAACCATTGATAAAATTAAACAGCAGATTTCAGAAAACCCAATTATCCTTTACATGAAAGGGTCGCCTAAATTACCAAATTGTGGTTTTTCTTCACAAGCGTCACAAGCTCTAATGTCATGTGGCGAACCATTTGCCTATGTTGATATTTTACTTAATCCAGATATTCGCGCTGAGTTACCAGCATACGCAAATTGGCCTACTTTCCCACAGCTTTGGGTTGAGGGCGAATTAGTAGGTGGTTGTGACATTATCATTGAAATGTTTCAACGTGGTGAATTACAGCCACTGATCACTGAAACTGCAGCTAAGTATAAAGAAGCTGACGCAGAGTAATTGCTACTTTGCTAGATTATTAAGGCCACGTTTTACGTGGCTTTTTTGTGCCTATATAACTTTATTACGTCTTAATCTCTTGAACAGCCCATCAGTGGGTGATTAAAACCATTAATCTGTGCTCAATAGTTAGCAAACTCAGCTCTCGATTCTAGTTTAGGTGCATCTAGTAAGGATAAGTAAGCAACAAAGCTACTTATATCAGCGCGAATTTTAATTAAAATATGAGTTTTATATCAATGCGCAATAAGACTTAATCAATTTAAGGGGCTAAATGTGTCGCTATTTGCGCTAAAAAATTATTTTAGAACAACTAAATAGCGAGTTTTTTGCCCAGCTATCAACACGTTTTTCCAGCCTCAAAATAGTTCGCTCAATCAAGCGAATTGGTAATAAATAAAAATTCACTACATCTGCACTAAAAACGACACAACAATTAATAACTATACTAATGAACGCTAAAAAAGCGTGATCCTAAGCCTCTAATTTATTTAAAACGCATTAAACTATCTAAATGTTAACTGAACCTGCGGGAAGTTAGTGAATATTTATTCATTGCTTTTGTGCTTTACGTTTACGTAAAGGGTATTGCTTTAACGCCTTTGTTTTTACAAAATGTTAAAATTGACACCAGTGTCATGAAAAAATAACGCGCAAATAAGCGCTAAATGTTAAAACTTATGGGTGAAAAAGAAATCTTGCCTTGAAGTGAGAAATATTCAAGAATGTGAATATGTATTCAAAATAATATTGACTCTATTTACTATAGAGGCTAGTTTTGTGCGTCTGTTAGCAAATCGTCGAGCAGTTCATTCACGTTAACAGTGCAGCAAGGGAGGGGTCTATGTTATACGACTCAACATTAGAAAAAGATAATTGTGGCTTTGGCTTAATAGCCCAAGTAAATGGTCAAGCTAGTCATCGGCTTATTCGTACAGCTATTACTGGACTTGATCGCATGCAGCACCGCGGTGGTATTTCTGCCGATGGTAAAACAGGTGACGGCTGTGGTTTATTACTACAAAAACCTGACAGTTTTTTCCGTGCTATTGCGAGTGAGCATAATTGGCACTTAGGTAAAAATTACGCCGTAGGCATGGTTTTCTTAAATTCAGATCCCGTTTTAGCACAAGCTGCAAAACAGGTTTTATGTGAAGAATTAGAACAAGAAACACTTAAAATACTCGGTTGGCGTGAAGTGCCTACTGACCCTTCAATGCTAGGGCCAATTGCGACACAGCAATTACCTGGTTTTGAGCAAATTTTTGTTAGTGCGCCTGAAGGTTGGCGTTCTAAAGATTTAGAGCGACGTTTATATGTAGCACGTCGCCGTGCAGAAAAGCGTTTAGCAGAGGATGAGTCGTTTTATATTGCGAGTTTATCGGGGTTAGTGACTATCTATAAAGGCCTTATGATGCCTGCAGATTTGCCTAACTTTTATTTAGACTTAGCTGATATTCGTATGACCAGCGCTATTTGTGTATTCCATCAGCGTTTTTCTACTAATACTCAGCCGCGTTGGCCTTTAGCACAACCATTTAGGTATTTAGCGCATAATGGTGAAATTAATACCATTGAAGGTAACCGCCAATGGGCTCGTGCACGTTCGTATAAGTTTTCATCGCCACTTATTCCTGATTTACAAAGCGCAGCGCCGTTTGTAAACGAAACCGGCTCCGACTCTTCAAGCTTAGATAACATGCTGGAGCTGTTTTTAGCGGGTGGCATGGATTTATTCCGTGCTATGCGTATGCTTGTGCCACCTGCATGGCAGAAAAACCGTGCTATGGATGATGATTTACGCGCATTTTACGACTTTAACTCTATGCATATGGAGCCGTGGGATGGCCCTGCGGGCATTGTTATGTCTGATGGGCGTTTTGCAGCCTGTAACCTTGACAGAAATGGTCTGCGTCCAGCGCGCTATGTTATTACCCAAGATGGCTTTATTACACTTGCCTCTGAGGTAGGGATTTGGGATTACACTGCAGATGAAGTGGTCGAAAAAGGCCGTGTAGGGCCAGGTGAGCTGTTAGTAATTGATACTAAATTAGGCAAAATTTGGCACTCAGACGAAATCGACCAAGATTTAAAATCGCGTCATCCTTATAAGTCATGGCTTGAAGAAAACGTTAAACGTTTAACCCCGTTTGAAGAGCTTACCGAGCAAGATGCGGGTAATCGCTCTTTTGATGACGAAACACTTGTTAAATACCAAAAAATGTTTGGTTACACTAACGAAGAGCTCGATAGTGTTATTCGCGTAATGGGTGAAAATGGCCAAGAAGCAACAGGCTCTATGGGTGATGACACGCCATTTGCAGTACTTAGCGAAGGGCATCGTTCATTGTACGATTACTTCCGCCAAAAGTTTGCACAAGTGACTAACCCGCCAATCGACCCGCTGCGTGAAAACCACGTAATGTCACTGGCAACGTGTATTGGTAGTGAGCAAAACGTATTTAATGAAACCACAGGCCACGCTAAGCGCCTACAGTTTGATACGCCAATTTTAATGTATGCAGACATGCAGCAGCTACTAAATGCCGATGACGAGCATTACAGCTACTGTAAAATTGATATTACATACACAGCAGAGGAAGGTTTAGAAAAAGCGGTTGCACGTATTTGCGACGCTGCACAAGAAAAAGCAGCAGCCGGCTGTGTAATGCTTATTTTATCTGACCGTAACTTCAGCGAAACTCAATTACCAATTCCTGCTGCTATGGCGGTAGGTGCTGTACAAAAACGTTTAGTAGATAATAACTTACGTTGTGAGTCTAATATTATTATTGAAACGGGTAGCGTACGCGATGCACACCAATTTGCCGTATTACTTGGTTTTGGTGCAACCGCAATTTACCCATACCTTGCATACGAGTCACTGGTTGCGATGAGCGACAGTAAAGTGATTGATAAATCGTACTGCGAAGTGACGCTTTCGTACCGAAAAGCCATTAATAAGGGCTTGTACAAAATTATGTCTAAAATGGGCATAAGCACAATTGCATCGTACCGTTGTTCAATGCTTTTTGAAGCGGTTGGTCTATCTGATGCTATGGTAGAAATGTGCTTTAAAGGTGTGGCAAGTCGTATTAAAGGCGCCTGTTTTAGCGATTTTGATATTGATCAGCAAAAGCTACATAAACTTGCTTTTAGTAAGCGTAAATTACTGAGCCATGGCGGTTTATTAAAATACGTTCACGGTGGTGAATACCACGCTTACAACCCAGATGTTATTCAAACGCTACAAAAGGCCGTACGTTCAGGCGATTATAAAGACTACGCAGCCTATGCTGATTTAGTTAATAACCGTCCTATTGCAACGCTGCGCGATATGTTAGCGCTTAAATTACCTGAAAAAGGCATTAGCATTGATGATGTTGAGCCGGCTGAATTTTTATACCAGCGCTTTGACTCTGCAGCTATGAGTATTGGTGCACTTTCGCCTGAGGCGCATGAAGCGCTTGCCATTGCAATGAACCGCTTAGGCGGGTGTTCAAATTCTGGTGAAGGCGGCGAAGATAAGCTGCGCTACAACACCGAGAAAAACTCCCGTATTAAACAAGTTGCCTCGGGTCGTTTTGGTGTAACGCCGCACTACCTTCGTAATGCTGATGTAATTCAAATTAAAGTGGCGCAGGGTGCTAAACCTGGCGAAGGCGGGCAATTACCAGGTGAAAAAGTAACGCCGTATATTGCAAAACTTCGTTATTCGGTTCCCGGTGTAACATTAATTTCACCACCACCGCATCACGATATTTACTCAATTGAAGATTTAGCCCAGCTAATATTTGATTTAAAACAAGTAAACCCAGAAGCGATGATATCGGTGAAGTTAGTATCTGAGCCGGGTGTAGGCACAATTGCCACAGGTGTAGCTAAAGCCTACGCCGACTTAATTACTATCTCAGGTTACGATGGTGGTACCGGTGCAAGCCCATTAACGTCAGTTAAATACGCGGGTAGCCCGTGGGAGCTTGGCCTTGCAGAAACCCAGCAAGCGCTTGTTGAAAATGGTCTTCGTCACCGTATTCGCCTGCAAACAGATGGTGGTTTAAAAACAGGTTTAGATATCATTAAAGCCGCTATTTTAGGTGCAGAGAGCTTTGGCTTTGGTACGGGCCCAATGGTGGCGCTAGGTTGTAAATACTTACGTATTTGTCATTTAAATAACTGTGCGACCGGTGTTGCAACGCAAGATGAAACACTTCGTCAAAAGCATTACCACGGCTTACCAGAAATGGCGATGAACTACTTTAAGTTTATAGCCCAAGAAGCACGTGAAATTATGGCAAGCTTAGGTATTGCTAATCTAACTGACTTAATTGGCCGTTTAGACTTATTAGAAGCGATTGAAGGTAAAACAGCGAAGCAAAAGAAAATAGATTTATCGTCTGTAATTGCTCAGCCAAATAACCCAACGGGCGAAACCTTATTTTGTAGCTCACCAAATAGCTCGCACTATTTAGGTGAACTTAACGAAACGTTACTAGGTAAAGCGCAACAAGCGATTGATACCTCATCGGGTATTTCGCTCGTGAGCCGCATATGTAATACAGACCGTTCAGTGGGCGCAATGCTGTCGGGTTACATAGCCTCTAAGCATGGCAACCAAGGTATGGCTGCAGATCCAGTATCTATTGAGCTACATGGTACAGCAGGGCAATCATTTGGTGTTTGGAATGCCGGTGGCCTTGAAATGACCCTTATTGGCGATGCAAACGACTACGTGGGTAAAGGCATGGCTGGTGGTAAGCTTGTTATACGCCCACCACTGGGATCATCGTTTGAAAGTCATAAAGCGACTATTGCTGGTAACACATGTTTGTACGGTGCTACGGGTGGTAAGTTATTTGCCGCAGGCTGTGCTGGTGAGCGTTTTGCAGTGCGTAACTCTGGCGTGCAAGCCGTTGTTGAAGGCGTAGGTGATAACGGCTGTGAATACATGACTGGCGGCGTTGTATGCGTGCTAGGTAATGTAGGCGTTAACTTTGGTGCGGGTATGACAGGTGGTTTTGCTTATATTTTAGATGAGCGAAGTGACTTTGAAAAACGCATTAATCAAGAGCTTGTAGAAGTAGTAACACTTGATGATTTAAGTTCGCACCAAGAGCATTTACGTGGCCTAATTGCCGAACATTTAGAGCTTACGGGTTCATGTCGAGCAGAAACCATTTTAGCTAATTTTGAACTGTACTTACCTATGTTCAAACTAGTTAAACCAAAATCAAGTGATGTAAAAAGTTTACTCGGGCACCGCGCTCGCAGTAGCGCAGAACTTCGTGTTCAAGCGCAATAAGGGGGCAGTATGAGCGAAAATGTATATCAATTTATAGACGTGCAGCGTGTTGATCCGCGCAAAAAACCAATCTCGTCGCGTAAAAAATCTTTCGTGGAAATTTACGAACCCTTTTCTGAGAATCAGGTAAATTCACAAGCTGACCGTTGTTTAGATTGTGGTAACCCTTACTGTGAATGGAAATGCCCAGTGCATAACTACATTCCACAGTGGTTAAAACTAATTAGAACTGGCCGTATTTTAGAAGCGGCTGAGCTTTCTCACCGTACAAATAGCTTGCCTGAAGTGTGTGGACGCGTATGTCCACAAGACAGACTGTGTGAAGGTTCATGTACGCTTGATGAAGAGTTTGGCGCAGTAACGATAGGTAATATTGAAAAATACATTACCGATACCGCATTTAAAATGGGCTGGAAACCAGACATGTCATACGTGACATGGACGGATAAAAAAGTAGCTATTATTGGTGCGGGTCCGGCTGGTTTAGGGTGTGCAGATATTTTAGTGCGTAACGGTGTAAAGCCAGTGGTTTTTGACCGTCACCCAGAAATTGGCGGATTACTTACTTTTGGTATCCCTTCTTTCAAACTTGAAAAAGAAGTAATGCAAAAGCGCCGTGAAATTTTCACCGAAATGGGTGTGGAATTTAAGCTAAACGTTGAAGTGGGTGTAGATATCACTATGGACGAAATTTTAGCTGACTACGACGCGGTATTTTTAGGTGTAGGTACGTATCAGAGTATGCGTGCTGGTCTTGAAAACGAAGACGCGCCAGGCGTACACGACGCACTGCCATTTTTAATTGGTAACACAAATCGCGTTATGGGTTACGATGAAAAAAACCAAGCGTGCATTGATATGGCCAATCAAAAGGTTGTGGTACTTGGCGGTGGTGATACCGCGATGGACTGTGTGCGAACGTCTATTCGCCAAAATGCAGCTAAAGTAACTTGTGCTTATCGTCGTGATGAAGAAAATATGCCTGGCTCTAAGCGTGAAGTTAAAAACGCTAAAGAAGAAGGTGTAAACTTTACCTTTAATGTACAGCCAACGGGTATTGTACTTGATGATAATGGCCATGTTGCAGGCGTTAAAATGGTTAAAACACAACTGGGTGAGCCTGATGAAAACGGCCGTAGCCGAGCAGAAGTTGTACCAGGCTCTGAGCACGTACTTGAGGCAGACCAGGTTATTATGGCGTTTGGCTTTAAACCACACAAAATGGACTGGTTAGAAAAGTATGATGTAGAAATTAACCACTGGGGCGGCATTAACGCACCAGAGCAAGGTGAATTTACTCATCAAACAACTAATCCGAAAATATTTGCAGGTGGCGATATAGTGCGAGGCTCTGATTTAGTGGTAACGGCTATTTTTGAAGGGCGTAACGCTGCTGAAGGTATTATGGATTATTTAGAGGTTTAATTATCTCGTTAAGTTTTAAATATAATAAAGGCAAGCCAACTGGCTTGCTTTTTTTTTGCTTTTTCAAATGAAAAAGTATTAAAAAGTTGTCATTAACCAATAATTAACGTGTAAATCTTGCTTAAAGTACTATTTCAGTACAAACTTGCTGCTAACTTCTTTTTTAAATCCTCGGAAAATGAGCTTTTAAAGCTCGCTTGCAAATAAAAAATAATAATATGAATGCATACTCAGACAACAGAGAAAGAAAGCTAATTGTTCGCTTTTTTTCGACCATCGGATTTATAGCTACCTTCGCTATGGCGTGTAATGCATTGTCCAGTGCTGATGTAGTGCTTGGTATTATGCTGCTAGTTTCAGCTGGTTTTTATGCGTGGGCTTTTAGCCTTTATCGCGCAGTCGAAAAATCAGCAACCACCATTTTATATAACCTTTACTGTTTAATGCTGTATTTAGTGATCTCGGGCGGAGCTGAAGGTACTGGGCCAATTTGGATATTTATTGTATCACCGGTGACTTACTCTATTAGAGGCCTTAAAAAAGGAACATTTGATATTGTTGCCTTTTTATTTGCCGTGATCGCCGGCTTTATTATTACAGATAACTTTAATATTTATGATTATCAGCCTGAAGCACTTCCACTAAGGGTGGTCATTTCTTTTATTATTGTTGCTTTATTAAGTGGTTTTTATGAGCGCTCACGCGAAAAATACAATGAAAAAATAGTCGCGCTGAGTCAAAAAAATGAGCGCCTTGCCACAATAGATCACTTAACTGATTTACCTAACAGACGTTTTATGATGAAAGAACTTGCTGAGCTTAAACATCTTTATAAAAAAAATAAGCAGCCGTATGTAATTTTGCTAGCTGATGTTGATAATTTCAAAAACATTAATGATAACTACGGCCACGACTTTGGTGATGAAGCGTTAACCCAACTTGCCAATATTTTAAAAAAGAGCATGCCAAAGCAAGGTATTGCTTCTCGGTGGGGCGGTGAAGAGTTTTTAATTGCACTACCAAACAGCGACAAAGATCAGGGGCAAAGTATTGCAGAAAAAATTCATGCAGAATTACAAAAAAATCCAGTGCGCATGAGTGGGAAATCGGTGGTATTAACTATAAGTATGGGGCTTGTGCAAAGCCAGTTAGATACAACCATAGCCCAAGACATAAAGCTTGCCGACGAGCGATTATACAAAGCAAAAGAGCAAGGTAAAAATAGAACTTGCTCTTAACGCTTGTGTTAGTTAATCCATAGAAAAACTATCAAGGTTGGGGCGGCTTTTACTTTTTCGCCGCTGTAAACTTAAATAGCACATTGCACAGCACAGTATCTGTGCTAATAAAAGTAACCATTGATTATTAGCCACTATGTTGCCAATAATAAACCACTGCCAAACACTCACCGTTACTTGATAAACCAATATAAGTTTTAAAAAGCTAAAGAGTTTTAGCTTAAATTCTGCGTGCTTAAACTTACTAAACCCAATAAGCAAAAAGCTCAAAACAAAAAGTAGCCACCCAGTAACATGGCAAAAATTTATCAGCATGCTTTGCATTTAAAACGTCTCTCCACTGTTGTAGCAAAAGTATAACTTAGGCGTGCGCCATAATAAGCTCTTTAGCATTTGCTTTAGCGGTTTTACTTATATTATCGCCGCCAAGTAAGCGTGCAATTTCATTAATACGGCCGTCTTTATTTAGGCTGAGCATTTGAGTAAAGGTCTCGCCTTGTGCTATTTCTTTTGCTACAAAAAACTGCTGATGCGCACTACTTGCAACCTGGGGTAAATGGGTTACACAAATAACCTGTGTTGATTTTCCTAGTTGGCGTAGTAACTTCCCTACAGAGGAGGCGGTAGGACCTGATATACCTACATCCACTTCGTCAAAAATAAGCGTTGGCGTTGTCACTTTTTGGGCAATGATCACCTGTATGGCAAGGCTAATACGCGACAGCTCACCACCCGAGGCAACTTTAGCTAAAGGTTGTAATGGCTGCCCAGGGTTAGTAGAGACCAAAAACGAGACGCTATCAAAACCTAATGCATTGGGTTGGCGCTCAGCTTCTTGGGTAAGCTGAATTTCAAAGACCCCATTTTCCATCGATAAATTAGCCATGCTTTCACTAATTAATTGATTTAATGTATTAGCATATTTATGGCGACTTTCGCTTAGCTGATCACTGGCGTGCTGGTATGCACTTAGCGCATTAGTTATTTCATCGTCTAATTGCGCCAAACGTGAGCTATTGTTACTAATTGATTCTAGCTCTTGTGTTAAACCTTGATGAAACTCAACCAGCTCTTGAGGCTTTATATGATGCTTACGGGCTAAGTCCATTGCGCCACTTAAGCGCGCTTCTACTTCTGTTAATCTAGCAGGGTCTAAGTCGGCCTGCTCTGCGTAGTTTCTTACTTCTCTGCTTGCTTCTTCAACTTGCACTGCGGCTTCATCTAATAATGCAGCTACACTTGCTAAGCTTTCGTCATAATTTGCAAGCTCGGCAAATTGCTGAGCGCTGTGTTGCAGCATTGAACAGGCATTTTGCTCATCACTTTCGTATAAATGTTGAAGTTCGCGCTGGCAGGCTTCTAAAATGGTTTGGCTATTACTTAGCTTGTAATGTTCGGCTTCTATTTGTTCAAACTCGCCGTCTTGTAAGGCAAACTCATCTAATTCGGCAACTTGGTATTCGAGTAATTGTTTTTGAGCGGCTTGTTGTAATTGCTGTTGCTCAAGCTGTTTAAATTCTTTTTGCAGGTTTGCATATAATTTAAAGCTTTGGCTAACCGCTTTTACAAGCTGATTGTGGCCTGCGTAGGCGTCTAGCAGTTGCAGCTGGTGTTCAGCTTTTAAAAGGTGCTGATGAGCATGCTGTCCGTGTATAGAAATTAAATACTGTCCCAGCTCTTTAAGTTGAGCTGCTGTAACAGCGCTGCCATTAATATAGCTTTTGCTACGGCCATTTTTACATACAACGCGTCTAAGTAGGCATTCGTTGTCGTTACTCGTTAGCATGTGTTGTTCTAAAAATGCTTTAGCAAGAGGAAGGGCAGTTAAATCAAATTGTGCGCACACTTCTGCTTTATCTGTGCCAGGGCGAACCGCCGACGCTTCAGCGCGCTCGCCTAAACACAGTGAAAGTGCATCAATGGCAATCGATTTACCCGCGCCGGTTTCACCCGTGATCGCCGTCATGCCGTTATGCCACTCAGTGCTTAAGTTACTTACAATTGCAAAATTTTTAATTTCTAAACCAATTAACATACTGTTCATCCATCCAGTGAATTAACTGTTAATTTATACAGTGTTTAGGTTTTTTGCAAATTAATTTTTTACTTTTTAAGCAACACTCGCATTTTGAGAAAACTGACTATCAGAGTCAGTACTTTCATCAGAAGGGGTTTCGTCAGTATTTTCAAGGCTTTCGCTTGGGTTTTCAGGTGTGTCAGTTTTAATTTGTACAATCAATGAGGGCAAAATTTCATGATAAAACGCTTTATTATAAAGTATGCCTTGCTGGGGTAACTCACTCACAAAGTACTGTATATTATCTTGTAGCGCTTGGGCGTTTTCACTTTGCAGTGCTTTTTGAAACTCAATCGAAAGCGTGCTCACTAAGCTGTCGCTAATATCTTCTAAATGCTGTAGGTTTTCATCAGTATGGGGCTGAACCACAAAAAAATTGGTCACAATTGCCTGAATTTGCGCTACATACTTAGGTCTTATTATTTTGGCTTCTAATAAATTGTTTAGCTTGGTTTTGAGGCGAGTGTTTACTTGGGCAACACGTTCGTTAAATTGTTTCTTCTTGGTTTCTAACGCTTTTTTTCTATTGTTTTCAACTCTAATATAAGCGCCAAGCAAAGTGATAAGTAATAACAAAGCAAAGATAACAACATAAGTCATTGCTAGATATTCCTAGTTTGATTAATTTTTATTTGTCTTGTATTTTGCGCTAAAGCACTACGCTTGGCAATAAAATTAGTATAAACGGCTGCCCCAATTAAGTTTAGTACGTAAAACGTTGTAGTAAGAGTAGTTTTTTGGGTGAATTAAGCGCAGTTTTCTGTCGGCTTTTTTAATAACTACTTCATCGCCGGGTAAAACGGCAAGCACTACATGGCTGTCGCAACTGACTTGTAAGCTGTCGGTGTTCTCAAGGCTTAACTTTAAGCGTACCTCGTTATCGGCATCAACCACTAAGGGTCTGCTTGATAATGTATGCGGAAACATAGGCACTAACGAAATTGCATTAAGCTCAGGTGTTAAAATGGGCCCGCCACCCGATAAAGAATAAGCTGTAGAGCCGGTAGGGGTTGATACAATTAAACCGTCAGAGCGCTGAGAAAACACAAAGTCGTTATTTATAAAAGCCTCAAACTCAATCATGTGGGCAACTTTGTCGGCGTGTAGCACCGCTTCGTTAACGGCTGAATTCGCACTTTTAAGTTCGTTATGGCGGTATACTTCTACCTCGAGCAAAAAGCGTTTTTCTTCTAAATACTCGCCGCTTAACACTTGCTCTAGGCTACCTTCAAAGCCCTCTGGATTTAAGTCGGTTAAAAACCCTAAATTACCTCTGTTTACGCCTATTACAGCTACGTCAAAGCGTGCCAGTACGCGAGCAGCACCAAGCATATTGCCATCACCCCCTACAACAATAGCAAGGTCGGCTTGCTCGCCTAAGCTAACAAGGTCAACTTGATGAGTATCAGGGACATCCGATAACTGCCCACCGGTGCGCTTTTCTACAATCACGGTAAAGCCAAGAGCCGATAAAAAAGTATGTAAACGCTGTAACGTAGCCGCAGCTTTAGGATGGTTTGGTTTACCTATAAGGCCAATAGTTTTAAACGGTGAGTGCATAACGGCTGCAATAAAAAGTAATAATATTTTTGTAGGGTAACTCAAAACAGAAGTGTTTGAAAACACAGATTTACCAATATGATAATGATTCACTTACGCCTGTATATTGCCAAGCTCACCTAAGTGCTGATTATTGGCTCAACAGATTAAATTACCCCTTTAATTTTTATATTTAATGCTTAAAAATAGTTGCTGCAGTGTTTTATTGTAATGCATGCAACAACATATTCACTTAAAGCGTGCTTTAGGCTTGAATTTGTTTTAACTGCCCCGATATCTCTTTCATGCAACAAGATGTAGATAACATGAATATAAACCCGCGAGATCAACAAATTTTTTCAGCAGTGATGAGCCTTTATTGTAATGGTGAAGGGTTACCCGTTCCATCAACAAAAATAGCGAAGCAAAAAGGCATGGCGGTTTGTTCTGCTACGGTACGAAATGCTATGGCGCGACTTGAAAAAGTAGGCTTGTTATATTCCCCTCATACATCGGCAGGGCGTGTGCCTACAAACCAAGGGTTTGATTATTGGTTTGATGAGTTTTTTCCGTTAGCTGAAATAGCTAATTACTGGCAGCCAAAGCAAGCACAACTTGTGGAGCTTGCCCATGGATTAAGTAAAAAGTATCAAGTATGTTGTTGTGTAGGCTTACCACAAGCAAGCTCGCAACAAGTGTTTAGAGTAGAAGTACTTGAGTTTGATTCTAACGATTGGCTTGTACTGCTAATAGATAGAGCAGGGCAAAGCCACAATATTTGTATCAACAAACCTGATGATTCCTCAGATGCTGTGCGTTATCAATTTGCAACTTGGTTAAACACAGTATTTAGCCAACAAACCTTAATGGAAGGTTTGTACAGAATGCAAGCAATGGCAAACACCGCACCGCGTAATTGCCATGACTCACTGACACAGTGGACGCGCCAGCTTAGTCATAAGCTTGGATCAGATAACAGTATTGTAGTAGGCGAAAACTATTTATATAAAAAGGTCGATTGCGAACAAAGCTTAAATATTGGCGTTTCATTTTTAAATTTTGTCGAAGATAAACTCGCATTTAAAAACGGTGTATCAGTTTTAAACACTGAAAACTTACCGTTTACAGAGTGCAATGAGCTGATAGTAATTAGTGTGCCGTACTTTCAAAATCAAGAGTATCAAAGCCGTTTTTGCGTAATTTGCCCTAAATCGGCGCAAATTGAACAATTAATCCAAGAATTTAAATTATTAGAGCCATCTAACTCTTGAATCTTTTTATTCAATCCCCATAATTACCGCAGTTGTAAAGAATTGGAGCACGTATTTTATGTCTGAGCAGACACAAAACCCAGAGCAAGAAGTAGAACTAAACGAAGAAGTAGCTCAAATGGAAGCTGATGTTGAAGCAGCAGTAGAAGCCGCAGAGCAACACGAAGCAGACCAAGAGCAAAGCCCTGAAGCTGAAATTGCAATGCTATACGCAGAGCTTGAAGCCGCTAAGCAAACCATTGCGGATCAAAAAGACAGCGTTGTACGCGCCGCCGCAGATGTAGATAACATTCGTCGTCGTGCTGCACAAGATGTAGAAAAAGCACATAAATTTGCACTGGAAAAGTTTGCTAACGAATTACTTCCAGTAATCGATAACCTAGAGCGCGCTATTGAGTTTTCTGATAAAGAAAACGAAACCCTAAAGCCATTGCTTGAAGGTATTGATATGACAGTTAAAAGCTTTAACGATGCGGTTGCAAAGTTTGGCGTTGAAATTGTTAACCCACAGGGTGAGCAATTCAATCCAGAATTCCACCAAGCAATGTCTATCCAACCAAGTAACGATGTTTCACCAAACACGGTACTTGCAGTAATGCAAAAAGGATACACATTAAATGGTCGTTTATTACGCCCTGCAATGGTTATGGTATCTAAAGCAGCAGACGCTTAATTAGTCACTGTTTATAAAAAATGCCTCATTATGAGGCATTTTTTTTGTCTATTTTATAGTGGATTAACTGCACCAGCATAGTTAATAGTACGGCGCTAAACATTAAGCTTGAAAACGGCACAGCACTTTTTGCATGCACCACCGCAAGCAATGGGCCAACGAGCGCGCCACTGCCAAAGCGCAGCGTTCCAATAACAGCGGTGGCGGTACCGGTGTTTTTTTCAAACTTCATTAATATTAATGAATCAGCATTACTCGCCGTTACCCCTAGGCTCATCATTAAAGGCGCAATGGCCGCTACAATGTAGTATAAAGAAAGCTGCAACAAGCTAAACGTAAGCAGTGCCAGCCCAGAGGCAAAGCCACATACAAGCCCTATGTACAGCATTTTTCGAGAGCCAATTCTTGGTACAATTCGGGTATTTAAAAAGTTACCACACATAAGTGCCATGACATTAAATGCGAATAAAATACCAAATAATTGCTCAGATACATTATATAAATCTAAGTATACAAAAGGCACTGAGGTTAAAAAGCAAAAAAAGCCAAACGAGACAAACATAGAGCTTAATATGTCTGCACGTGCATCTTTATTACTAAGTACCGTTTTATAGCTGTCGAAAAACAAGGCTAGGCCTTTTTTCTCATTTTTATGAATGGGGATATCAATTAAATACACCTGTACAAACGCTAAAATTAAAAAGCTATAGGCAGCAAGAACCAAAAATATGGTTGACCATACCGAGAACCCTAAAATAAACGAGCCCACAGAGGGGGCAACTAAGGGCGCTACCATCATGATCATAGATACATACGACATGCCTTTAGCGGTGTTTTTTTGATAAATATGCCTAATTACGCCAGGCACAACCACCGTAGCTGCCGCGCCGGTGAATGCTTGCACGGCTCTAAGTACCCAAAAGGTGTGTATTTCGTTGGTAAAAGCCAGCGCAAATGAGCTTGCACCAAATAAGGTTAAGCCAATCCGGGCTAGTTTTCGTCGTCCGAGTTGATCGGCAATAGGGCCAAAAAATAACATGCCTAGCGAGTAGCCAGCCAAATAAATACTTAGCGAAATTTGTACATTTGGCATAGTGGTTTGTAAATCGTTCGCAATAACCAACATGGCCGGTAAGTACATGTCTATAGCCAGTGGCGTAATAGCAACAATACTGGCTAACAAAGGTAACAAAATTCGGGTATTAAAAGACGAGGCCGAGGCGTCCATGTAGTCACTCAACATTCACTAAAAACAAGGCTTATAGTGTAACAGGGCTATGCAAGGGTATAAACTTAGTTTGTCTGGCAAGGTCATTTATTTATTAAAAATAAAAAGCGGCGTAATAAAGAGCAAAGATTCTAAACTGGCACCGTGTTTGCTATTCTACAACTAATAAAAATTAAAGACTTGAAGGAAACACCATGAAAAAACTAGCCCTTGCCTTACTCGCAACCGCAGTTTTAGCCGGCTGTAAAACATCGCCTACGGGGCGTACTCAAATTGCGCTGTATTCAGAGCAACAAATGAGTGAAATGGGCACTGCAAGTTTTGCTCAAATGAAGGAATCACAGCCAATCAATAAAGATGCAAAAACCAATGCGTATGTAAATTGTATTGCTGAAAAGGTCGTGGCTGTTTTACCAAAAGAATACGCCTCACAAAATTGGGAAGTCGTAGTATTTGAAGATGAGTCGGCAAATGCTTTTGCATTACCTGGTGGCTACATAGGTGTTCATACGGGGTTATTAAAAATAGCCACCAATCAAGATCAGCTTGCAACCGTACTAGGGCACGAAGTGGGCCACGTCATAGCAGAGCATTCAAATGAGCGTGTATCACAAAGCTCAATTTTAGATACTGGTATGCAATTAGGCAGCGCAGCGCTTGAAATGGGCAACGTACAATACCGCAACGAAATTATGCAAGGTTTAGGTTTAGGGGCGCAGTACGGCGTAATTTTACCGTTTAGCCGTTCACACGAATCAGAGGCCGATACCATTGGCTTAGATTTAATGGCGCAGGCTGGCTTTAACCCACAAGAGTCGGTAACGCTTTGGCAAAATATGAGCGCAGCAGGCAGTGGTAGCACACCTGAGTTTTTATCTACTCACCCTGCACCGAGCAATCGAATTAATAATTTACAAGCACAAATGAGCGAAGCACTTAGCGAGCAAAGTACGGCTAAATCGCAGGGTAAAAACCCGCAATGTACGCTGTAAATTAAAAAGCCCCTGTAAGCAGTTTACTTACAGGGGCTTTATTTTATTAAGTATCAAGCTATTAATCACTTAGTGCTTGTTTAAACACTGCCTTAAATCGCTCAAAATCTTCTACTTGCGGTAAATGCCCTAAATTATCAAGTTCAAACAGTTGCGAATCAGGAATAAGCGCAGCAGCGTGTTTTCCTAATTTGTCGTAACGCCCCAGCTGATAATCTATCCCGTCTTTTTTCCAGTTTCGGCCAGGGCCTGTTCTGTCACGCGTACCAATAATTAATTTAACGGGCACCGTTAAGTCTTTAAATTCAGTGATCACCGGTTGGGTAAAAATCATATCGTAGGTTTTAGCGTTAACCCAAGCAATTTGCTCTTTATCTGGGCCTTGTATTTGCCCTGTAATAAAGTCGGTTAATGCTGAATACTGGGTATTCCATTGACCATCGTAATAGTTTTTTTGCTGGTACTTTTTAACACCTTCGGGCGTTTTGTTAAGCTCATTTTTATAAAAAAAGTTGGTGTCTTTGTATTTTACATAGTGTAAGTAGTTTTCAAGCCCTATTGGATTAAGCAAAATAAGTTTTGTGGTTGTATCTGGGTACATTAATGCAAAACGGCTCGCTAGCATTCCCCCCATAGAGTGGCCAACAATAATCGACTTTTCAAGGTTTAGCGAGTCCATTAATGCATGTGTATGATGCGCAAGCGCCGCAAATGAATATTGATAGTTAGTGGGCTTTGAAGACTTACCAAAACCAATTTGATCGGGGATCAGCACCCCAAACCCAAGCGACTGTAAGTAACGGGCTGTGGGGCTCCAGTAGTCGGCATTAAAGTTTTTACCGTGCATTAGCGTCACTGTTGGCATATTTTTTTGTGTGGGTTTTAAATAAATATACGCCATTTTTAGCGATTGCTTTTGTGAAGCAATATCAAAATAATTTACTTTAAAATCATACTGGTAATTTGTTAAAAGTGCATCGTAAGAGAGGGTTTTAGAGGGTTCTGTACTACTGGCAAATGCATTATTAGTAAAGGCTAATAATGCAGACAAACAAATAACTTTAATCGCTGGCATTTCCTTACTCCTATTAAAGGCAAGCACACGGCTTTAATTAAAGTAAGACAATAACTAAGTATTAAAGGCTGTTCAATTAAATAGTTTTCATGGCAAAAAAAAGAGCACTGTTTAAGTGCTCCGTTTAAAAGTAATGTTGACTCTGTTTTACACTGTATGGACTTAAAAAGTCCACTCAACGTGTATTTGTGGAACCGATTCAGTGACCTCAGTGCCTAGCTTATTATGCCAGTATTGCAGTTCCATACCCAGTAATAGGGTGTTTTCTTTCATTTCTAACGCGTGGCCCATATCCCATACTAAAATAGGCTGTGCAAGTATCCACGCTTCTACGTCGTTACCAAACTCATCTTCGCGCTCTGCAATGTATTCAGCGTGTCCTTTAAAGCTAAATTTTTGCGAGCCTAGGGTAAACGGGTATTCAAAGGCTACATCAAACATCCAGCTGTTAGTTTCAATAGGGGCACCGCCTTTGGCTACGCCTTCACTGTCATCAATATAGGCAGTGACAAGTGTTTGAAAAAAGTTGAACCCAGGTACATCCCAGCTTAATTTAACACCCGGTAGGTATTTCATCATTTTGGCATCGCCGGCAACGTTAATTCCGCCAGTAAGGCCTACATCTAATAATGCACCAGCGCCAATTTTCTCACCGCTAATAGCCGATAAGCTTAGCGTTGAATACCATTCGCCGTAAAAGTTGCTATCTTGGTAGCCGTCGGTTGTATCGTCTTTGCTGTAATCAATAAAGAAAAAGTTATCACCGTAATCATAGCCCGATGCATGTTGCAGCGAGTAAACAGTAGTGTCTGATTCTTGCTTGGTAAATGGGTTTTTTTGGTCGCCATTATTAACATGTAATGCGGTGCTGCTCCAATTAGCAGCAAGGGCAGAAGATGATAAAGCGATTGACGTAAGGGTAACGAGGGGAAGTATTTTTTTAAATTTCATAATCTGTATTTAACTATAACTTTAGTGACACGCGAAAGCGCGCATTATAGCACAAGGTATTGATTTGTAGATTATTATTTTAACATATGTTGCAGCTTATTTATTAAGCTGCAACATAAGGTTTTGCACAAAATTTAGGCTTTATTGCGGCGCAAACAAATAACGGCAATGGCAGTAAAAGCTAAAATAAAGCAGTAGTAAGATGACGTTGATACTTCCCACGGGCTAATTTTAAACGTAGCACCTAACAGTAATGCTTGAGCACCATAGGGCAGTGAGCCTTGCGTAACACAAGCAAAAATATCAAGTAAACTTGCAGAGCGTTTACCACTTATTTCGCCATCATCAGCAAGTTTTTTAGCAATAGGGCCTGCAACAATAATGGATACCGTGTTATTGGCTATACACACGTTACTGGTTAATACCAACGCAGCTATACCAAGCTGATCAGCTACTTTGCGGTGCCACTTGGCAATCACTTTTGTAATGGCTTGAATTTTTTGTGCCAGAAAATCAAGGCCGCCGTTAATACGAATGAATTCAGATAAGCCACCAATAAACATAGAAAGTAAAAATATTTCCTGCATATCGGTAAAACCTTTGTAAATATCTTTTACAAAGCTTGCGCCTTCGTAGCTGCCGGTAAAGCCCATTAGCGCAGCAAATACAATACCGCTAAATAGCACGACAAACACGTTCATACCGGCAACAGCCAATACTAAAATAAAGGCATAAGGCAGCACTAATAATAAATCAAAATCTTTAGTTTCTACTGCTTGTGGAGCAGGTGTTAAATAAAGCAGCAAAGCAATGGTTAATACGGCAGCAGGAACCGCTATTTTTAAGTTTTCTTTAAACTTGTCTTTCATTTCACAGCCTTGCGTACGCGTTGCCGCAATGGTTGTGTCTGAAATAATAGAAAGGTTATCACCAAACATTGCGCCCGATACTATAGTACCGGCCATTAGCGCAGGGTCGATGCCTGTTTTAACGGATACCGCATAAGCAATTGGCCCTATAGCACCAATGGTACCCATTGATGTACCCATTGCAGTAGAGACAACCGCAGCAATTAAAAATAGCCCAGGTAATAACAGCGACGGGGGAATAAGTGACAAACCAGCGTTTACAACCGCATCCACACCACCGGTGGCACTTGCTACTGCCGAAAATGCACCAGCAAGTAAATAAATTAAACACATGGTAATAATGTTGTTGTGTCCTGCGCCTTTAATAAAGGTTTCAACACATTGGTTTACTGTGCCTTTGTTTAAAATAAAGGCAAGCATAATAGCGGGTAGTATAGCAACCGGCGCTGGGAGCTGGTAAAAAGCGTAATCAACCCCTTGCGATTGTAAATATAAACCTGAGCCTAAAAAAAGGGCTACAAAGGTAAGAAGGGGAAGCAAAGATAGAATTGCTTTGTTTTTATTAAATGTTGGCTGCATTGTATTCCTCATAACCAGTTAATATAACCACAGCCAAAACTCCTCTTTTAGCTGAATTTAGTAGATCACTCTTTAATAAAAAAGTAGATGACCACAGCGCCCGCAAGCCAAAGACCAAATCGACGCGAAAGAGAAGTTTAAATGTATAGATGGCTAAAGTAAACTGGTATTGTTATTATTATTTAATTAAGGGCTTACCTGACTATTGCACGACTTTTAGATAATATCTACCGGTGTGCGATTATATGCGGCTAATAATTGCTCAAAGCAAGTTTAGGGCGGCAAATTAGTCAGGGTACTCAACAACAGATCCAACTAAATCAGATTAAGGCAATAACAATGAATCGAATAGGTGTTTTTGGTGCTAACGGCAGAATGGGCTTAGCCCTATTAGAAGCCGCGACAATTAAAGAGCAAACACAACTTGGTGGTGCGTATGTTCGCAGCAGCTCATCGTTATTGGGTATTAATGTAAATCAAGTAAACAGTGCAGCCGACAAATCCATTAGCTTTAGCGACGAGAGCAAGGTTGCTGATGTTGATGTACTTATCGATTTCACGTTACCAGCAGGTATGCGCAATCACTTAAAAACAGCGCTCGATAAAAAACTGCCTATGGTTATAGGCACCACAGGTTTAACTAGCGAAGACATGGCATTATTAGAAAATGCTGCTAAACATATTCCTATTGTGTTTGCGCGTAACTACAGCGTTGGCGTTAATGTGCTACTTAACCTAGTGCAAACAGCAGCCACTAAATTTGGTGACGACCTAGATATAGAAGTTTTTGAAGCGCATCATCGTCATAAAATAGATGCGCCATCGGGCACAGCATTAGCCATTGGTGAATCTATTGCACAGGCTAAAGGGTGGGATCACGATGAAGTAGCGGTATACGACCGCAGCCAAGTAGAAACCGCAAAATCACAAAATGAAATTGGCTATTCAGTACTAAGAGGCGGGGACATAGTAGGTGAACACACCGCCTATTTCGCAACTATGGGCGAAAGGCTTGAATTAACCCACAAAGCAAGTTCGCGAATGACCTTTGCATTAGGAGCTATAAGGGCTGCGCAGTGGTTACAAAATAAACCAGCAGGACTTTATGATATGCAAGATGTGCTAGATCTGAAGTAGTTTAGTTACTTTTTTAGCTGTTTGGGTCTATTTTTGCCTAAAGCGACTTATTTGTAGTATTTATCTAAATAACGTTAGACCTAAATAGCATCTTCATGTAGAATGCAGCCAATTTGCCAAAAATTACTAAATGCGTGTTTCCAATTATACCCAAGTGGCTAGTAAAACCAGGGGTTTCAGTGGGAATGAAAAGAGTTTTAGGCAAGAAAAATGATTGAAGGTTTAGCGTTTTATATCGGCATCATTTAAGACTGCGTAAAACAATTTAAGCTCACAAAAAAATCTGGTTTTGACGATCCCTCTGGGTATTGGCGGGGTGTTAAGCATTTGCTTACTCCCGTTTTTTACTGTTAGGAGGTTTAACTTGACTAAATCCGCTCTGTTAGTCCTAGAAGACGGCACAGTGTTTCGCGGTACTGCAATCGGCGCTGACGGCATGTCAGTCGGTGAAGTAGTATTCAATACGTCTATGACTGGTTATCAAGAAATTTTGACTGATCCATCATACGCGGAACAAATCGTAACTTTGACGTACCCACATATCGGCAATACGGGTACCAACAGCGAAGACGAAGAAGCGAATCAAATTTGGGCTAAAGGCCTAGTGATCCGTGATTTGCCACTGCTAGCAAGTAACTTTCGTAACGAGCAATCGTTAGATGATTACTTAAAACAACGTAATATTTTAGGTATTGCGGACATCGACACCAGAAAGCTTACCCGTATTTTGCGCGACAAAGGCGCACAAAACGGCTGTATTATTGCCGGTGACGAGTTAGACGAAAACAAAGCGTTACAAGCCGCGCAAACCTTCCCAGGTTTAAAAGGTATGGATTTAGCAAAAGTTGTCTCAACCAAGGAAAATTTTGAGTGGCGCGAATCAAGCTGGACATTAGGCCAAGGATTTAAAACCCTTAGCAGCGATGATGAAAAGTTTCATGTAGTAGCCTACGACTTCGGTGTTAAACGTAATATTTTACGAATGCTAGTTGATCGCGGTTGTAAATTAACCGTTGTACCAGCGCAAACCTCAGCCGCCGATGTACTTGCTTTAAACCCAGATGGTATCTTCTTATCTAATGGTCCTGGCGATCCAGAGCCATGTACTTACGCTATTGATGCAATTAAAACCTTTTTAGAAACCGACACACCAATTTTTGGTATTTGTTTAGGGCATCAATTATTAGCACTGGCCTCAGGTGCTAAAACAGTAAAAATGAAATTTGGCCACCACGGTGGTAACCACCCAGTAAAAGACTTAGACCGCGATGTAGTAATGATCACTGCACAAAACCACGGTTTTGCTGCCGATGAAGACACACTACCAAGTAACTTACGTGCCACGCACAAATCGTTATTTGATGGAACACTACAAGGTATTCATCGTACTGATAAACCAGCGTTTAGCTTCCAAGGTCACCCAGAAGCAAGCCCAGGCCCGCACGATGCAGCCCCATTATTTGACCACTTCATCGACCTGATGCAAGCGCGTAATAACTAATTTAACTGGAGTAATAATGCCAAAACGTACCGATTTAAAAAGCATTCTTATCTTAGGCGCAGGCCCAATTGTAATTGGTCAAGCTTGTGAATTTGATTACTCTGGTGCTCAAGCGTGTAAAGCACTTAGAGAAGAAGGCTTTAGAGTAATATTAGTTAACTCAAACCCAGCGACTATCATGACTGACCCAGAAATGGCCGATGCAACGTACATCGAGCCTATTCATTGGGAAGTGGTAGAAAAAATTATTGAAAAAGAAAAGCCAGATGCAGTACTACCAACAATGGGTGGTCAAACGGCATTAAACTGTGCACTTGATTTAGATAAGCACGGCGTACTGGCTAAACACGGCGTTGAGCTAATTGGCGCAACCGCCGATGCAATCGACAAAGCAGAGAACCGTGAACGCTTTGACGTAGCCATGAAAAACATTGGCCTTGAATGTCCACGTGCTGAAATTGCTCACTCTATGGATGAAGCACACGATACGCTAACACGTATTGGTTTTCCGTGTATTATTCGTCCTTCTTTCACTATGGGTGGCACCGGTGGCGGTGTGGCTTACAACATGGAAGAATTTAACGAAATCTGTGAGCGCGGCCTAGATTTATCACCAACAAGTGAGTTGTTGATTGATGAATCACTGATTGGCTGGAAAGAATATGAAATGGAAGTTGTTCGTGATAAAAAAGACAACTGTATCATTGTATGTTCTATCGAAAACTTTGACCCAATGGGTGTACACACTGGTGATTCAATCACCGTTGCACCAGCACAAACGCTAACCGACAAAGAATATCAATTAATGCGTAATGCCTCTATGGCGGTACTGCGTGAAATTGGTGTTGAAACCGGTGGTTCAAACGTACAGTTTGGTGTAAACCCTGATGATGGCCGCATGGTTATCATTGAGATGAACCCTCGTGTATCTCGCTCATCAGCATTGGCATCTAAAGCAACGGGTTTCCCTATTGCTAAAATTGCCGCTAAGTTAGCAATTGGTTACACGTTAGATGAACTTCAAAACGACATTACGGGTGGCAAAACACCAGCGTCATTTGAGCCATCAATCGACTACGTAGTAACAAAAATTCCTCGCTTTAACTTTGAAAAATTTGCCGGCGCGAACGACCGCTTAACAACGCAAATGAAATCAGTGGGCGAAGTAATGGCGATTGGTCGTAACCAGCAAGAATCGTTACACAAAGCATTACGCGGTCTTGAAGTAGGCGCAACGGGCTTTAACCCAATTGTGGCACTTGATGACCCGAAAGCGCGCGAAAAAATCATTCGTGAACTACGCGAGCCAGGCGCTGAGCGTATTTGGTACATTGCCGATGCAATGCGCCACGGTATGAGCGTAGAAGAGGTATTTGAACTTACCAAAGTTGACCCTTGGTACTTAGTACAAATAGAAGACATTTTAAAAGACGAAGCTAAAATTGCTGAAGGTGGCATGGCCGGCTTAAATGCCGAGTTTTTACGTAAACTTAAGCGTAAAGGCTTCGCCGACCCACGTATTGCTGAAATTGCTGGTGTATCTGAAGCCGAAATTCGCAAAAAGCGTCATCAGTTAAACATTGTACCTGTGTACAAGCGTGTTGATACCTGTGCTGCTGAATTTAGCTCAGACACAGCTTACATGTACTCAACGTACGATGAAGAGTGTGAAGCGAACCCGTCAGACAAAGACAAAATCATGGTTATTGGTGGCGGTCCTAACCGTATCGGCCAAGGCATTGAGTTTGACTACTGTTGTGTGCACGCAGCCCTTGCGCTACGCGAAGACGGCTATGAGACCATCATGGTTAACTGTAACCCTGAAACGGTTTCTACCGATTACGATACCTCTGACCGTTTATTCTTTGAACCAATTACACTTGAAGACGTATTAGAAATTGTACGTGTTGAAAAACCAAAAGGTGTGATTGTACAGTACGGTGGCCAAACACCACTTAAACTAGCACGTGAACTTGAAGCGAATGGTGTGCCAGTAATTGGTACTTCACCAGATGCGATTGACCGCGCAGAAGACCGTGAGCGTTTCCAACAGTTAGTAGAGCGTCTTGATTTACTACAACCAGAAAACGCAACAGTTACATCAACTGAAGAAGCATTACTTAAATCAGGTGAAATTGGCTTCCCACTGGTTGTGCGTCCATCGTACGTACTGGGTGGCCGTGCAATGGAAATTGTTTACGATGAGCAAGACTTACGTCGTTACATGACCGAAGCGGTACAAGCTTCAAATGAAGCGCCAGTACTACTTGATCACTTCTTAGATAATGCAATCGAAGTGGACGTTGATGCAATTTGTGACGGCGAGCAAGTAATTATTGGCGGTATAATGGAGCACATTGAGCAAGCGGGTGTTCACTCGGGTGACTCAGCATGTTCATTACCTGCACACTCTTTATCACAAGAAGTGCAAGATGTTATGCGTAAACAAGTAACCGATATGGCACTTGAGCTTGGCGTAGTGGGCTTAATGAATACACAATTTGCTGTAAAAGATGACAAAGTGTACTTAATTGAAGTGAATCCACGTGCGGCGCGTACTGTACCGTTTGTATCTAAAGCGACCGGTATTGCACTTGCAAAAGTAGCCGCGCGTTGTATGGCGGGTCAGTCTTTAGCAAGCCAAGGCATTACTAAAGAAGTAATTCCACCGTATTACAGCGTTAAAGAAGTTGTTTTACCGTTTGCTAAGTTCCAAGGTGTGGATCCTATCCGTGGCCCAGAGATGCGCTCTACAGGTGAAGTGATGGGTGTTGGCGATACTTTCGCCGAAGCGTTCGCAAAAGCACAATTAGGTGCAAGCAACACTTTACCACGCGGTGGTCGCGCGTTACTATCTGTACGTAACAGCGATAAGTCTCGTGTTGTAGAACTTGCTAAAACCATGACAGACCTTGGTTTTGAAATTGATGCAACAGGTGGCACAGCAGAGGCTTTAAAAGAGGCCGGTATTGAAGTACGCCGTGTAAACAAAGTATATGAAGGCCGCCCGCATATTCTTGATAACATCAAGAATAAAGAGTACAGCTATATCGTAAATACCACCGAAGGTCGCCAAGCGATCGAAGATTCGAAGGTGTTGCGTCGTGGTGCATTGCAAAACAAAACCAACTACACGACAACCTTGAACGCGGCATTTGCTAACTGTACTGCTAACCAAGCGGACGACCGTAGTAAAGTGACGTCAGTTCAAGAGCTACACCAGCGATTGAACTAAGGAAATGTACCAAGGCCACTAGGCCTTGGTGTTAAGTGAGAAAAGTATGCAATCAATTCCGATGACAGTTCGTGGCGCAGAGTTACTGCGCGAAGAGCTTAACGAATTAAAAACAGTTACCCGTCCTAAAATCGTAAATGATATTGCGATTGCACGTGAACATGGTGACTTAAAAGAAAACGCTGAATACCACGCAGCGCGTGAGCAACAGGGTTTTTGTGAAGGCCGTATTCAAGAAATTGAAGCTAAGCTTTCAAATGTGCAAATTATTGACGTAACTAAAATGCCTAATACAGGTAAAGTTATTTTTGGTACTACTGTCACTATTGTAAATGTAGAAACAGATGCCGAAGTAACCTACCGTATTGTGGGTGATGACGAAGCAGATATTAAAAATAACTTAATTTCTGTTAACTCACCGATTGCGCGCGGTTTAATTGGTAAACAAACAGATGATGCTGTGACCATTAAAACGCCTAAAGGCGACGTTGAGTACGAAATCATTGACGTTGAGTATCTTTAATATTTAGCTCACAGTAATGTACAAGCAAAAACCGATGCAATTGCATCGGTTTTTTTATGCCTAAAAACTAGCTAAAGCCAACTTATCCTCATAAACCCCATATATAACACCACCCCTCAAAATAAAGAGCTGAGTTAAACGGATTGGCATAAGTGGATTGCTAAAAAAGCGCGTGCCATTACCCGTTAAAAAAATTTATAAATAAAATGGTGACTGCATAAATGCTAAACACACTCTACGCTTATTCATATTGCATAAAGAGTGTGCGTGTTGATATAGGTACATTCATATAGGTAATGTGTAAATGCATAACGGCTTTTACACAGTGGAATCACTTTATTAAAAGGAACATTCATGGCTAATATACTTTATCCAGCGCCTTTAAAAGTAGGCTCTAAAATTGCTATTTGCTCGCTTTCGTCGGGCTTAAAAGAAAAATACCATGCACGATTAGATAGAGTGATAGACGGTTTAAAACACCGTGGTTACGAGGTAGTAGAAGGGGAGTTTTTACGCCAAAATAAACCCCGCGATGAATTAGATGCAAAAGCGCATGCCAAGCAATTAATGGGCTTTTTGCTAGACGATGAGGTTGCCGCCATTATGCCGCCAATGGGCGGAGAGCTGGCAATGGAAATTTTGCCACTACTGGATTTTAACGCCATAAAAGAGGCCAAACCTAAATGGCTGGTGGGTTTTTCTGATGTGAGCACAATTGCTTGTGCACTTACGGCTAAGTGCCAATGGGCAACACTTCATAGTGCCAACCTAATGCAGCTCCACCCTGATGAAACAAACCCCTACAGCTTACAAATTTTTGAAACCATTACCTACGAGTCAGGAAGTAAATTTGAGCAAGGACCTTCTGCTTATTATCAAAAAAATAAACCCAATTACGCACAAAACCCTGATGAACTGCTAGCGCCAAGCGAGCCTACCCAGTGGCAGTGCCTAAATTACACAGATGAGCGCTCAATAGAGATGTCTGGGCGCTTATTTGGCGGCTGCCTTGATACGGTAGGATTATTGCTGGATTCGCCATTTTTAGCATTGCACGACTTTAAAAAACACAGTGCGAACGAAGGGCTAATTTTATACCTAGAAAATTCAGAGCTTACGCCTACCACCGTGGCACGATTTTTACTGTCGCTCAAACTTGCCGGTGTATTTGATGATATTAACGGCCTTATTTTAGGGCGCAGCGAAATAACACAAAGTCATCACGATGCATTTGATTACCGCCATGCGCTAGAGGTGGCATTGGGTGGGTGTTTATTCCCGGTAATAATAGATGCTGATATTGGCCATGTGCAGCCAAATTTAAACTTAGTTAATGGCGCAAAATGCTCACTCACGGCCGATATTAACCAAGGTAACGTACTCAATGCCTCACTAAACACTGAACTTATTTAACGTTTATTTTTGAATAACGTATAAATACACGCGTATAATGCGCAGGCCTGAACAGATAAGTTCACGGTACATTCTCAGGGCGGGGTGAAATTCCCCACCGGCGGTATGTTTTACTCATTAGCTTTTGAATAAAACGAGCCCGCGAGCGCTTTATTTAATAATCGTTTTTTTAATGTATTAAATAAAGGTCAAGCAGATCTGGTGAGATGCCAGAGCCGACGGTTATAGTCCGGATGAAAGAGAATATAGCTTGTAGCGTATGCAAACACGTGGCCTGTGGCTGCGTGTTTAATACCAATTCGCAATAATACTTAATTATTTTGAGCGACACGTTTTTCTAACCTCAAAATAAATCACTTAATTAAGCGGATTGGTATAAGCTGTTTAGTGGCAAAAAGTGCGCAATTTAGTTTGTGTGTTTTGCCATGCCTTTCAGTGTCCTGAATCTATTTATTTTTATGTGGAATATAATAATGATTCAGTCTTTACTTAGCCAATTTGGCGAAAGCCACACCCGCGTAGGAAACGCCATTGCTGCTTTGCAGCAAGGCCAAGGCGTACTTGTTGTTGATGACGAGAACCGCGAAAACGAAGGTGATTTTGTTTTTTCTGCCGAGCATTTAACGACCCAACAAATGGCGGAAATGATCCGCGAAGGCAGCGGTATTGTGTGCCTGTGTATGGGCGATGAGCGTATTAAGCAGCTCGAGCTACCGCAAATGGTAACTCACAACACCAGCCAAAATAATACAGCCTACACAGTCACAATAGAGGCTAAACACGGTGTTACAACCGGCGTATCGGCCGCCGATCGAGTAACAACGATTAAAGCCGCCACAGCCGATAACGCCAAACCCAGTGATTTATCGCGCCCAGGCCATGTTTTTGGCTTAAAAGCACAAACAGGTGGGGTTTTAGTTCGCCGCGGCCACACCGAGGCATCTGTTGATTTAATGCAGCTGGCTGGTTTAAAACCGTTTGGGGTTATTTGTGAACTCACTAACCCTGATGGCACCATGGCGCGTTTACCACAGGTAAGTGATTATGCTAATAAACACAGCATGACAGTGGTAACGATTGAAGACTTAGTACAGTACATACAAATGCAAGAATTAAAGGTCAGTTAAGGTTTTTTAAGCATTACCTAAGTAAAACCCAGCTTTATTGCTGGGTTTATATTTTGTAATAAGTAATTAATTACTCGTTTTTATTTGATAATGTTTCTTGCCTAGGCGGCTTTTTCAAAAATCCTCAGCCTGTAAACTTTACCTAAATAGTCAGTGCAGCCGCACACAGTTTATTATTTAGGTGAAACTATGAAAATTAACACGTTTTTATTAGCAACTGCTTTAACAAGCAGTGGCGTATGGGCAGCGCAAAGTAAACTTGAACAGCAAATAACGCCTGCACCCCAAATGGGCATAATGGATAGTTATAATCAGCACATTACTAACGCCCCTTTTTTACTTAATCTCGACAGCCAACCCAAAGAGCAAATGGGCCCATATTTAACACGCCAATATTTTCATGGTACGCAATCTACGTTTGTAAAATGGGTGGCTAAAAAAGGCGGCAAAGTACCGCTTCATAAACACCCTAATGAACAAGTAACGTGGATCATGTCAGGCGAGGCTAAAGTGTTTTCTGGCGGTAAACAATACCTTATGAAAGCGGGTGACATGATGGTGATTCCGGCCAATGTACCGCACGAATTTCACTTTACCCAAGATACGGTAGATATTGATTTTTTTGCCCCAGCTCGACAAGACTGGATAGACGGCACAGCTAATTACATTAAGCAAAAGTAGGGCAAATTATGTTTTTAAATAAATCTAAATTAGGGCTAAGCGCTATAGCCTTGCTAATAAGTGCCTCGGCTTTTGCAAATGACACGGTACCCGCTGAGGTTTACGCACAAACCGACGGTGCTGTGGGCGGTATTACGTATACACTAAACAAGCGCTTTATTTTTAGTTATCACCCTTTTTATAACCCAAAAGTAAAAGTGGGGGAGCTTTTAAAAAGTGGTGAGGTAGTGCCATTTCCTAATGCGCAAATGCAAATTCCTTATAAAAGTGATGGCAGCTTAAAAAATCCCGCTAACTATTTAAATTGGGTATTAGGGGTAAGGGCTGATGACAGAGGTAATGTATGGATACTCGACTCAGGCCAGGCGCAGCCGCGTATTACGCCAAAGCTGATATCATGGGATGCGCTAAACAATAAGCTTAATAAAATTATTTATTTACCTAGCCCTATATCGGTTGCTCAATCTCAACTTAATGATTTAGCTATATCGAGCAAATACAATACATTGGTGATCGCTGATGAAGGTATTGCAGATGGCGGAAATGGCAAGCAAGCCGCCCTTATTATCGTTAATACTAAAACAGGTAAGAGCCGGCGAGTACTGCAAGGTCACGAAAGTGCATTACCCGATTACACAATGCCAATAATGATTGATGAAGGGACTGATAACCAAAAGCAACTTAATGCCTTTATTGGTGCCGATGGCATTGTGCTTGATAACGCGCAGCAATGGCTTTACTTTGCTCCGCTTAATAAAAAGTATGTTTACCGTATTAAAATGGCCGACATTGCTAACGAGCAATTAACCGATAAACAACTAGGCGAACGAGTAGAGCAATACGCACAAAAACCAGTAAACGGTGGTTTAAGTATTGATGCTGATGATAATTTATATTTAACCATAGTGGGTGAGCGTACTGTGGGCGTTATTGATGCCAAAACACGTACTTACCGTGATTACACGTACGATAAAAACATGATTTGGCCAGATGGTGTAAGCATTGGACCAGAGGGTTACATGTACACCGGCGCTGCACAATTGCCGCTTTCGGCACAACTTAATAACGGCAATGCTCAAAATAAAGCACCCTATTACATATTTAGATTTAAACCTTTAGCTGAGGGCGTAATAGGGCGCTAACTATAATGTGTAAATTAAGCACGCCTTTATGGCGTGTTTTTTTATGTTATTAACTACTTATATCAATCCGCATTAACGCTTAATCATTTTCAGGGGCTAAACGTGTCGCTATCTGCGTTAAAAAATTCTCATTTAGAACGACTAAATAGCGAATTTTTTGCCTTGCTATCAACACGTTTATCCATCCTCAAAATAGATCACTTAATTATGCGGACTGGTATTAAAGCGTGATTATCAATTTTTACAAGATAAAGTTTCAACCTAAATGCGGTTTTTCTGCGCTGACTATTTGGGTATCTTACGGCCATAGGTACTTAACCCGCTTTAGGCTTTAATTAATTATGAAACTATACAGTTACTCCCATTGTCCTTTTTGTGCGCGTGTTATATATGTAGCAGGCAAATTAGGCATTAAGCTTGATGACGTTGTACTTGATTACGACGACACTGAAACACCAACAAAACTAATTGGTAAAAAAATGGTACCTATTCTTGAAATGGATGACGGCACTGTTATGAGTGAAAGTAACGAAATTATTAGCCTGTTTATTAAACTTGCTGGATCTAGCGAATCAAATAAGCCAACGCAAGGGGCTATTGAGTGGCAAGGTGGCTCGTTTGCGCCTTTATTGCAAATTGGTTTGCCGCGCTGGCCATTACTTGATTTAAAAGAGTTTAAAACAGAATCTAGCCGCATAGCGTGGGAAGATAACAAGCAATCGACAGAGCTTAACTTTGTAAACCTAATAGCATCAACTCCTGAGATCGTTTTACAAGTAAATGAATTTTTAATTGGCACCGAAAAACAGCTCAATATTAATAATGGTAAAACGTCATTAAGCTTGCTTGATAGCGCTATTTATTTTTCTATATTACGCGGTTTATATTGCGAGCCAAGCATTACCTGGCCAGAGCAATTAAACCAATGGATGAACTATCAGGCATTAGAATCTCATGTGCCGTTATTAAGATAACGAATACTGAAAAAGTTTTAACAGCCAGTACGACTCCCTTCGTATTGCCTTCTTTTGGCCGGTGACCTCGTCACTGGCTTTTTTTATTTAGCTCTGAAAATCACCCCTTTTAATCCAGCACTTAGCAGTGTGCGTGAGCATGGCTGAGTAGTATATTAATAACATTAAAAAATTAGTTACCTATTTACACTACATATTATTAGTGGAATTATTAAGCAGGCTTATTCAACGCTATGAATACGCAAAATAATACCAGGAGCTATTATGTGGGATGAAAGGTATAACACTCAGCAATATGCTTATGGCAAACAGCCAAACGATTTTTTAGCTGAGCACTATAAGCAATTACCTAAAGGCAATGTTATTAGCTTAGCCGAAGGTGAGGGACGAAATGCGGTATTTTTAGCAAAAATGGGTTACAGCGTTACCGCGGTTGATGGCTCAAAAGTAGGGCTTGAAAAAGCGGCAAAGCTTGCCAAAGAGCACAACGTAAACATTGAGATCGTACACGCCGATTTAGCGAAGTTTGATTTTGGAAAAGAAAAATGGGATGCAGTAGTGTCTATTTATTGCCCTTTACCAAGTGCCGTGCGTTCAGCGGTATATAAGCGCGCTGTTAAAGGTTTAAAGCCAGGTGGGGTGTTTTTACTTGAGGCCTATACGCCTGAGCAAGTAAATTATAATACCGGAGGCGGCCCAAGTGTCGATACTAAAACCTCAAAAAGCGACTTACAAGATGACTTAACCGAGCTTAGCTTTATACATTTAGAAGAGCTAAAGCGAGAAGTGTTTGAAGGCACATACCACACAGGTTTAGCGTCGGTACTGCAAGCTATTGCTAAAAAATAAAATGAATATAAAAGCTTAGCACTCATTAGCGCTAAGCTTTTTTAATAGGTTTTTATAAAACCTGAATAACTTGCTCTTTTGCTAAGCGAGATTTAGGTAACTTAGCGTTATAATCTTCAGTGTCATCGTGGTAGCCAAGTACCAACGCTACATCACAAATATAGCCATCGAGCTCTTGTTCAAACACTTCACCAATAAGCTGTGCATCTACACCTTCCATAGGTGTTGAATCAACGCCTAAGCGTGCTGAGGCGTGCATTGTGTTGCCCAGGGCAATGTAAGTTTGCGCTTTGGTCCACATTGCATTGTTGCCTTGCTCATCGGTATTCATATCAACAAAAGCAAATGCGCCAAACGCTTGTTCGCGGTTTTCACTTTGAGTACGGCCATTTTTAATGTCTGCATCAATGACTTGTGCGTAGTCATCACGTTTATATTTAGGGTTGTAAGCAAATAAAATAACGTGCGATGCAGTTTTAATATGCGGCTGATTAAATTGAAATTTATTAGCAAACGTAGAGTGCATACGCTCTTTAGCTTCGTCTGACTCAATAACAATAAATTTCCACGGCTGCGAGTTAATCGATGAAGGAGAAAGACGCATAGCTTCGTAAATTACATCTAGATCATCTTGAGGAATGCGCTTGGTTGTGTAGCGTTTAGTTGTATAACGTTTTTCTAAATCATTAATAATTGGATGGGTCATGGTTATCTCCGTTAAGTGGCTATTTTAGCCAAGTAGTGTCTATATTGAGCCTTTTTAAAAAAAACAAAGCACAAATTACTATTTAATTGGATTGTTATTAAGCCAATTACGCGTTACGTCATCGAGTGGTTGTAAGTTTTTGCATACTTTATAGTCAAGCTCGGCAATGGTCTCATTTGAAAAGCGTAATTTATCAAGGGTGTTTAACTGTGCTTGGTTAAACAGCGCTTGTTTATCTTCACGTAGGAGTAAAACAGCTCTATCAACAACGCCAAGTAACCCTTGTGGTTCTTTAAGCTCACGAATTGTGTGCTTGTAATGCAAAAATTGTGGCTTCCATAACGGCACTACGCACCAGGTTTGGGTGGCGACGGCGTTTTCAAACGCGCTAAAACAGTCATGCTCTGTGCCGGTTAAAAACTCATATCCTGAGCTCGTCAGCCCATATTCTTTCATCATATTAATAGAAAAACGGGTAATACCAGCACCGGCATTAATGCCCTGAATTGTTTTTTGCATTTTTGAAAGCACATCTGGTTTTAACAAATCACTAATTTCGTTCACTGCACTTTGCGGTACGTAATCTGGTACGCCCCAGTGTGCATAAGGCTCATAATGTAAGCCAAGCTCAACGAGTGGCATAACTTGTTCAACATCGGCTTTATAAATACCGTGGCTTGAAGGTAGCCATGCTGAGGCGAGTAAATCTACTTCACCAGATTTAAGGTTTTTAAAATTATCTTGATGCGGCGCATAAATGCGCTCAACGTTAAAGCCCATATCAGTTAAAACATGGCTCACTAAAGAGGCCGTAACATGGTGAAACGATAAATCGGTTACGCCTAATTTTAAATGTACTGTACTCATAATGAATTACTCCATTTTATAGAGCAGCCCATGCTGGGTGTTTGCTGCTCAGGACCTTTGCCTGTGGCCGCAATTTGGCGCATGGCATTAACTAACTCAGGAGTGCGATGTGCATCGTCATTCATTTTTGCATCGTCTAAGCGGCCACGGTATTGCAGTGCCCCATGTTTATTGAAACCAAAAAAATCAGGCGTGCAAACCGCGCCATACTGTTTGCCTACGCCTTGGTTTTCATCAACAAGGTAGGGAAACAAAAAGCCGTGCTGCTTAGCAAATTTTTCCATATTAGCTGGGGAGTCAGCAGGGACGCTTTTATAGTCGTTCGACATAATAGCTAACACATTTATACCTTCGTTTATTAATAACGCTGTATCTTCGCTTAAGCGCCTTGCAACACGTTGCACATAAGGGCAATGGTTACAAATAAACATGATTAATAAGGCGTTTTCGCCTAGGTTGTCGGCTAAGGTAAAAGGCTCGCCTTGCGGGGTTTTTAACGTAAAGTTGGGCGCTTGCCAGCCAAAGTCACAAATAGGGGTATCCAGTAGCATAACTTAACTCCTAAAAAGCCAGCGGGTATGGCTGGCTTATAAAAATAATTAATTATTTTTGATTAAAGCGAAAACGCGTTAATACGTAAGGTGGTTTTGCATTACCAAAGCCTTGGCTAAATGCAGGGTGCTGGTGGAGCTGATCTTGGGTTACATAAATCCAACCATTGCTCACTGCTAGGCTATCAGGCCATGATAATCGTTTGTCTTGAACAATTATTTCGTAGTGGTCTTTAGTCGTTAAGCCAATGGCATTGTTTTCAAGGTCGGTTACTAAAATACCGCCACCTGGCGCGTAGGTCATGCCATCGCTTGGGTTTTTAGGGCCAAAAACTTCAATGCTTTTTGCTTTTTTAGCATCTGAATATGTACTATTAGCAAGTGTTTTTGCCGGAATACGGTACACGCTAGTGCCTGTAAATGCGCCAAAGTATACCCATTCATTTTTATCATCAATAGTAATTGGGTTTAAACCAAAACGTAGGTTTGTTGTTTCACCTTTTGCTGATTTAGATGCAACAGGAGAGGCTTCGATGACAATATCGCGCTCCTCTGGCATTAGCTTAGCATTGCCCTCAAGTACACGCGTTGATTCGCCGGTTTTTAAATCAACAACAATAAACGCAGGTTTAGTGGCGCCCATAAAGTTACCAAAAGACATATCGGCAATGTAAATTTTGTCGTTACGTTCATCAATAACAAAGTCTTGTAAAAACGAGTTATCAAGTACAGCATCTTTATTTAATTCAATGGTATTAACTAAGGTATTGGCAACGCTGTCCCAGGCTATAAGTTTTGGGGCTACTTGCTCGCTGCCCATGTCTAAAATCCACACCACACCTTTGCTGTCGCTATGCACGCCAATTACGGCTGCAAGGCCAACTTTGCCAAGCTCGGGGCCGTCAGCCCAATCTTCGCTAGGGAAAGGTTGTTGAGCACCGTTTGCCATAATTTCAACTACTCGCGTTTTTGGTGCATCAAGCGGGTGCATGCTTACAATCATTCGCCCTGCAGGTGTTATAGTTATACCTGCGCCGCGATATTTATTAAAAGTAGTCACCGTTTCAAGGGGGCCAACGTCTGCTGCATAGGCGCTTGAAAAAGCACTTGCGGCTAATGACAGGGTTGCTATTGCTAAAGTGGTTTTTAATCGTTTCATACTGTGATACCCGTTATGCTAAAAAATAGAGTAAAGCGATTTAAATAGCCTAAATGACTTCGCTTGCGTTGACGTGAATAATAGGTGAGAATTTTTATGCGATAAACAGGGTAATAATTGAATCTTTATCAAATAATATTAGTTAATTGATAAAGCGAGCGATTGCTTTAAACAAATTTTCTTTTTAAACATACTATTACTGCCAAAAGCTGGGTTTACTAATAAACGCCTTAAAGATTGTCCTAATTTAATAAATAGTGGTTAGTGACTAGCTGTTGGCTACAGTGTAATATTTGCCTTTATATTGATAAACCGCGCAATAGATAAGCATTGTCAAATATAAATAGACAATAAATCACTTTTTGATTGCTCAATACACTGTAAGCAAACCTAAAGCGCTTAATTTTGCCAAAAATAATAATTAAATTATTAAGTTGATAATGGATTAATACACAATGCTTTTAGAAGACTTACAGGTAATTTTAAAAGTGGCAGAGTTTAAAAGTATTACTGCTGCAGCATCAAATTTAGATATGCGCACCGCCACAGCAAGTGCTGCTGTTAAAAGGGTAGAGCAGGCTTTAGGTTTTGAACTATTTATACGCACCACTCGCCATTTAAGGCTTTCTGCAGCCGGCGAGCGTTACATTCCGCAATGCCAGCAAGCATTGGCAATGCTTGAACAAGCCAAAAATACACTTAAAAGCGATGACGATATAATTGATGGCGAGCTGCGTATTGCGCTTTCTTCTGATTTAGGGCGCAACATTGTGATCCCCTGGCTTGACGAGTTCATGCAAACCCACACTCAGCTCAGCTTGCGCGCCAATATAAGCGACAGTAATATCGACTTTTATCGTGACTCGGTCGACATTGCACTGCGTTATGGTAAACCTAACGATGCCAGCATGTACGGTTTTAAAATTTGCGATGTACCGCGTATTTTATGCGCAGCACAAAGCTACCTTGATACACATGGCACGCCTGCTCATCCACATGATTTAACAGAACATAAAGGGCTGTTTTATCAACTGCAAGATATAATTAAAGATGTATGGGTATTTAGCGATGCCAGCGAAGAGTTTAAAGTAAAATTGCACGGTGGCCATGCGGCTAACGATGGCGATTTAGTAAGGCGCTGGTGTGTGTCGGGCAAGGGGCTGGCGGTTAAATCGTGCTTAGATATGTCTAACGACTTACTTGCCGGTAATGTCATAAGTGTTATGCCAAGCTTTAAACCCACGCCTACAGAGCTTTGGTTGGTGTGCCCAAGTAGGCAGTCAATCACTCCGGCGGTGCGCTTACTTCGCGATGCCTTTAGAGAAAAAAGCGCCGGTATTTTAAAAGCCCTTATTGCAAAAGGGATTATTGATAAAAGCGTGCTTGGCTAATGAAGGACTGATAATGCAAGTTGATGATATTAGAGTGTTTGTGCCGTGTAAAAATTATCAGCAATCGTGCGACTTTTATCAGGCGCTTGGCTTTACTATTGAGCCTGCATCAGCTGATTTAAGTATTGCAACATCAGGTGAATGTAGTTTGTTTTTATACCAATCGTGTTAAGTTATTAGGCATTTATAGCGACAGTTAAATAGCGTGATAACAAGGCATAAATATCGTCATGTAGTTGTTCTACATAAGAAATTTATAACGCTGTTAGCGCTCTATTTAGCACGCTAGAATGATTAAATATTTAAGTCGATTGGTATTAATCGTTACTACAACCAAGAATTTGCTGAAAATTTAATGCTGCAAGTGTGCGTATTAAACATAAACGAAGCCTTTAACACTATTAGTAAGTTAACTCACTTTGATATTCGCTTTGAAGGGATAAAACAAGAGCCGTGGGGTAAAGTGATTTATTTATGGGGACCATCTGGTGAGCTTTTACACATTACAGAGCTCAATTAACTTAAAAAATGCCACCCATTTTAAGCTGGTGGCATTACCTTATTATTAACTTAGTTTTTCATTAAAAAACGCTAAGGTACGCTGCCAAGCAAGTTCTGCTTTTTGCTCATCATAACGCCCAGTAGAGTCGTTATGAAAACCATGATTAGCGCCTTCGTACATGTGCATAATGTACTCAACATTGTTAGCTTTTAAGCTTTTTTCATAATCAGGCCATGTAGCGTTAACGCGTTTATCAAGCTCACCTAATTGAATCATTAAAGGCGCTTTTATATTTTTGTGCAGTGACTCACTGGCAGGAGTACCATAAAAAGGCACGCCCGCGCTCAATAAGTCACTCTCAACCGCCGCTAAGTAATTAACAATGTAACCACCAAAACAAAAGCCCACAGCTCCCAGTTTGCCGTTACTATTCGAATGATTTTTTAAAAAGTGAGCCCCAGCTACAAAATCGTTTTGAATTTTAGCTCTGTCCATGGTTTTTTGCATGGCGCGGCCTTCATCGTCATTGCCCGGGTAGCCACCAAGCGCAAAGAGCGCATCGGGTGCAAAGGCAATAAAGCCTTTTTTGGCTAAGCGCCTGGCTACATCTTTAATATATGGGTTTAAACCACGGTTTTCGTGAATAACTAATACAACCGGCAGTTTACCTTCAATTTTGCTAGGTACAGCTAAGTAGCCTTTGCCTTTACCATGCCCGTTTGGCGAATCAAATTCTTCGTAGGTGGCTTTAATATCATCATCGTTAAATGATACTTGCTCTGCAAACGCATAATTAGGTAACAGGGCACTGGTTAGTACGCTCATTGAAAAACCAAGTGCAGCTAACCCACCTAGTTTTTTCATAAATGTACGTCGGTCCATTAAACCGTGGGCGTATTCGTCGTACCAATCAAAGGCTTCTTGCGGGATATGATCTGATTGCGGGGTATTCATGGCTGCTCCTTAACTTTATTATGTATATTTATTATTTAAATACCATAACGTATTAGGAGTAAAAAACGAGCAGTTTATCTTTTAAATTTATAGATCTCATTAATATAAAATAAAAGACTAGTAAACTTTAATTTATCTACCTTCATAGCCCTTCATCAATATTTATAAAAAGCTCGGGGAATTCTGAGCTTTTTTAGTGAGTTACCTAAGTGACGTGTTACGCCATAGCGTCGTTGGCTACAGGGTATTTAGGGTCTTCAACAATGTTAACCTCAACCAAATCACCGGCTTTTTGTAATAACTTGGCAGACTCTGGGCTCAAATGGCGCAAATACAACGTTTTATCTAATGCTTTATAACGCTCACTTAAACCATGTATGGCTTCAATGCCTGATTGGTCACACACTCTGGCATTGGCAAAATCTATACACACTTTTTGTGGGTCGTTATATGGATTAAACCCTTCTTTAAACGAGGTTATTGAGCCAAAAAATAGATTACCCGTTACTTGGTAGGTTTTTTCGCTTTGCGATTCATCACTACATTGAATACGGATTTCTTTTGCAGAGTTCCATGCATAAACCAAGGCAGAAATAACAATACCTATGCCTACGGCTACGGCTAAATCGAGCAATACGGTAACGGTAGATACCACAATAATGATAAATATTTCAGACTTTGGAACACGACCAAATAAGCGCAAAGATGACCACTCAAACGTAGCAATAACCACCATAAACATAACGCCAATTAAAGATGCCACCGGTATCATTTCAATTAAGCTTGGAAAAAACAAAATAAATACCAGCATAAATAAAGCGGTAGCAATACCTGCTGCACGCCCTCGGCCGCCTGAATTTAAACACACCATGCTTTGGCCAATCATGGCGCAGCCACACATGCCACCAAATAAACCGCTTAAAATATTGCCCGAGCCTTGCGCTACCGACTCACGATTACCTTGCCCGCGGGTTTGTGTTATTTCATCCATAAGCGAAAGCGTCATAAGGGTTTCTATTAGCCCTACAGATGACAAAATAAGCGCAAGCATGAGCACGGTAATAAGTGCATCGAGCGAGTTGCTATTGGTTAAATCCCAACTAATTTGCGGAAAGTGAAAACTCGGTAATGCACCTTTTAAACTGCCATCAAGTGGGTCGATGGTGTCTTTTAAGCCCTCAGCTACTTTTTGCGCTTCGTTTTCTTGCCATTTAGCCGTAATCTGCGCATCGGTTGGGCGCTCAAGCGCAATATTTTGCGCCACTTCGCTGTATTGCCCATGAGGTACTTGATTTTTTATAGCTTCAAAATTTTCAGTAATGATCTCTTTTTCAATCATTGAAGTACGCTGCGTGTGCACAACATCGCTAACAAGTTTTGACTCAAGTGGCGTAAAGGTGACCAGCGCTGTACACACTGCTATTGCAGCAAGAGGGGCAGGAATTGCTTTAGTATAGCGCGGTAAAAAATACACAATTGCCATAGTTAACGCAATTAGCCCCATCATGGTAAGCATAGCTGGGCTGGTTAGTTGCATCCAATCGCCTGCGTAGGTAAACATATCGTGTTGCTTATCGTAAACTACGCGAACGTTTTCTTTAAATTGGCCAAATTGCGCCATACCAATCACAATAGCTAAGCCATTTACAAAGCCAAGCATTACAGGGTGAGGTAACAGCCTAATAAATTTGCCCATTTTAAAAGCGCCAAACACAACTTGCAGCACACCGGTTAATACCACGGCGGCCAACAAGTATTCGAGCCCAAACATAATAATAAAGGCGGTGGTGACTACAGCCATAGAGCCAGCAGCACCCGAAATCATACCTGGGCGGCCGCCAAACACGGCGGTAATAAAGCCAACAAAAAATGAGCCATAAAGCCCCATCATTGGGTCAATTCCCGCTACAAAGGTAAACGCAACAGCTTCGGGAATGAGCGTAAGCACAGCGGTTAGGCCGGCTAATACATCATTTTTTAAATTAGCGCTGCGTTTGCTTATTAAATCAAACATAGGGTTCCTTAGGGTGCATAAATAAACTAGATGCCATAGCGCTTTAAGCGAATAGCAGTATGTTTAGGTGTTTTAAATTTACGTGTATAGGGCGTGTTGATCTTTGCGGATTGAGACTTGTTCAATCTAGGGGCGATCAAATCGCGACGCGAGGTTTGTAACCTAGTGGGCTCGATAACTGCTCCTGCGTTATTCTAATGACTTACATCCATGTAAGAATAAGTAAAAACCGAGCAAAGCTTCCGCGTCCTGCTCACGCCCCTTATCTACATCCATGTAGGCAAGAAAGAGTTTATCGCCCCTAGGCAGAACCCAAAGGGCAGCGTATGTTTGGCATTTATGCTACGTTATCGCCTATTTATGGGGAGTAACCACACTTCATAGGCTCTGCCTTGCCTAAAAACCAAACATACTGCTGCAAATTCAAACGCCAAAGGTCAACACGCCCACGTTATTAGAACTAAGTGGAGGGCACTTAACTGACAAGCGGCTCAAAACCATTGCGGTGTGAGCTTAATGCTAAGCAATAAAATTATAATGCGTTAGCGATGTTTTAAATTGAGTGCGCATAATACGCTGATATAATTAAAATAATTACCCATAATTTATTTGAAACACTTTATAAAAACTATTAATAATGCAGTGCAATTTGCAGGCAATAAAAAGCTCGGCGTATTAGGCCGAGCTTTAATGGTTGGGAGAGAAACTTTAATTATTTGGCAGTGGGTGTCGGTTGAATACTTATAGGCTGCGATTTACCAAGTAGCTTACGGGTAAGGCGCTTAGCGTCTTCTAGTGCTACGTATTGGCAAGGTATAAGTATTAAAGTAATTACCGTGGCAAATAGCACACCAAAGGCCAGCGATACCGCCATAGGAATAACTATTTTAGCCTGTAAGCTGGTTTCCATAATAATTGGCATTACCCCAATAAATGTAGTGATTGAAGTGAGCAATATAGCTCTAAAGCGCTTTGCACCGGCTTGCATAACGGCCTGTTTTACGGCCATGCCTTCTGCGCGTGCTTTGTTTACAAAATCAACCATTACGAGTGAGTCGTTTACGACTATGCCAGCTACGGCAATAATGCCAAACATAGACAGCCCGCTCATGGTCATACCTAATATTACGTGACCAAACATTGCACCTACTACACCAAATGGAATAACCGACATAATAATAAGCGGCTGCGAGTAAGAGCGAAGCGGAATGGCCAATAAGGCAAATATAATCATCAGCGATATAGCAAAGTCGCGTAACTGCTCATCGGCGCTGTCCATTTCTTCTTGTACGCGCCCAGCCACATTACTTTTAACGCCTGGGTAGCTTTTAAGCAGTGAAGGTAAATAGGTATCACGAATTTCTTGTGCAATAGCAAACGGCTCTACTTGGTCAGTATTTACTGCTGCCCACACATTAACAGTACGGTTTGAGTTTTCGCGGCGAATACGGTTTACACCATCTACTAGCCTAACTTCGGCTACTTCGCTTAACGGTACTTCTGCGCCGGTTGGCGTAATAATACGCGCATTTTGAATGTTGCTAATTGAGTTACGCTCGCTTTCTGGGTAGCGTATCATTACTTTAATTTCTTCGCCTTCGCGTAAAATACGCTGTGCTTCTAATCCGTAGTAACTAAAGCTTACTTGCGATGCAACGTCGGCAAGTGTAAGTCCCATGCTGTAGGCCAGAGGTTTTAAATCAAGCTGTACTTCGTCGGTGGCACTTTGCAGTGAGTCGTTTACATCGCCTACACCTTCCATGCTTTGTAGTTTAGCTTTTAATTTACCAGCTACTTCTTTTAGCTCATCGGCATCTTTGCCTTGTAGCCTAAAACTTACGTCGCCGTCATCACGTCCGCCGCTAAAAATATTATCTTGAATATTAAGCGTTTTAACACCTGGAAGCGGGGGCATTTGTTCGCGCCACAGGGTGCTTAATGCAAAGGTGTCGATAGGGCGCAAGTGTGGCTCTACTAAAATAGCCATAATGTTTGCTTGAGTACGCCCACGTAAGCTTACCGATAAATCGCGGATCATGCTTTGGCCGTATTGCTCTTCAAGCTCTTTATCTACTTTGAGTAATACATCTTCAATTTTACGGGCCGTTTCAAGGGTGGCTTGCTCCGAAGAGGCCAGGTTCATTTCAAGCGTAATACGTGGAAAATCATGCGGTATTTTAGGGTTAGGCACAAACTTAACTAAGCCGCCTGCAAACATACCTGCACTGACTATTAATATGCATAAAAAGCCAATAATTACGGTATAACGATAATGTATACAATGGCCTATAAAAGGCGTGTAATAGTTTTGTACAAAGTGTTTTAAGCCACTATCAACCACATTACGCAGTTTATGTAATGGGTTTTTAGGGTTAGGTTTACGTGGGTTCATGGCTGCAATATGCGCAGGTAATATTAGCTTTGATTCAATCAGCGAGAAAATCAAACACAATATAATAACCACACCAATGGCTTTAGAAAACGCAGCGCCTGGGCCCGATGCCATAGCTTGCGGTAAAAACGCCGCGATAGTGGTTAAAACCCCAAAAGTGGCAGGCATTGCAACGCGCTTAACTCCGCGAATAACATTATCAAGGCTATGGCCGTGTTTTTCTATTTCGGCACTGGCAGACTCACCCACGACTATGGCATCGTCGACCACAATGCCAAGTACAATAATAAAAGCAAATAACGACACCATGTTTATGGTGATGTCTAAAAAGCCAATTGGCATAAACAAAAAGGCACCTAGAAAAGACACCGGTAAGCCCATCATTACCCAAAAAGCTAAACGCAGCGGTAAAAACAGTGCCAGCACTATCATTACTAAAATACCGCCCCATACCATGTTGTCGATCATCATATCGAGTCGACCTTCAAGGTAGTAAGTTAAATCAACAATAGGGGAGAGCTTTACGCCTTGTGGAAGTTTCGATTGTTTTTCTGCCATGTAGCCTTTAAGAATTTTAGCTACATCGGTAATGTCTTGATCTTTAGAGGCATCTACTTCAAACGTGAGTGAGTTTTTACCGTTATATTTAGAGTAAAGTAAGCCTTCTTCAAAGCCATCATTAATTGTTGCTACATCGCCTAAGTTAATCTGTGCGCCATCGGCAAGCGTTATAAGCGGAAGCTTTGCAAATTCACCACCACGGTAGGCTTGTTTTTCAACACGCATTGAAATATAGCCAGTATCAGAGCGAATTTGCCCTGCCGACATATTGGTAGAAAAATTTTGCACCGCACTTGAAACATCTCTAAAAGTTAGGCCATATTCACGTAGTTTATCAGGGCTTATTTCTATGCCTATTTCGTAATCTAGGCCACTGTAAAAGTCGACTAAATTAACGCCAGGCAAGGCGAGTAGTTCATCTTTTATGTCGTTACCTAGCTCTTTAAGCTGGTAGTAACTCATGTCGCCATAAAGCGCGAGGATCATCACCTCTTGCTGAAATTTTTCACGTTGAATAACGGGGCGCTCCATTCCTGCCGGAAAGGTATTGATAGAATCAACTTGCGCTTTTATTTCGTCTAGGGCTTCTTGTAGGTCGTATTTTTCTTCTATTTCTACCCACGCTTGCGCATAACCTCGGTTAGAGTAAGTGATTAAACGTTTTATACCCTCGGTACCTTCAAGGTTTTCTTCAATTTTTATGGTTATGCCTTCTTCAACCTCTTGCGGGGCTGCGCCTGGGTATACCGCTTGAATACTCACCCAGTTACTTTCAAACTGCGGGAATGCCTGTTTACGAATTGTTAGCGCTGTTAAAAGCCCGCCAATAAGTATAAAAATCATGATGAGGTTTGCCGCCACTGGGTTACGTGCAAACCATGCAATTAAGCCTTTTTCTGAGGTACTCATGGTGTATCCTCTTTAAGTGCTAATTGAGTCACATCGCTTTTAGGCTCAGTGCCTTCCAGCTTAACCGCCATGCCTTCTGTTGGGTATTCAAGGGCAGAGGTAATAAGTTGCTCACCACTGTTTAAGCCTTGGTCCGCAATCACCATACCGTTTTGTTCACGTACAATATTAAGCGTTTTAAAACTCAGGGTGTGATCGTCGTTTAAAATAGCAATTTTGTTATTTTTAACTAAATGGTGCGGCACTATAATCGCGTTATCAAGCGCGCGGCCTTTTATGGTGGCATTTATATAAGAGCCAAAACGCAGTGGTTTGGTGTTATCAGCGTACGGAGTCGGTAACTGAGCAACTAAATAGCTCATACGGCTGGTTTGATCAACCACACCTTCGCTTCGTACAACCTTGGCTTGCCAGGTTGTTTGCTTGCCGGCAAATTCAGCGTTAAGCGTAACCAATGCGCCAATACCGCCGTTATCTAAGTATTGCAGCTCTTTATCTGCAACCGGTAAACGTACCTCTGCAACTGAGGTAGCGCTTAGCTCGCCAAACTTGCTACCCGCACTAACCACTGAGCCTAAGCTAATGGTGCGTTGGTTTATTATAGCGTCGTAAGGAGCTTTAATGTACGTGCGTTCTAAATTACGTTTAGTGCGTTTTACACGGGCTTGGGCAGAGCGAAAGTTTGCCATTTTTTCTGCAAGTTGTGGTTTACGTAAATAAAGCTCCGATGCAATTGCATCGCTTGAGTCTGATTTAATACGTTCCCATTCGGCTTTAGCTACGTGAGCTTGCGCGCGTTCTATTTCGAGCGCTGAACTTGCTTGGGCAAGGCCTGCTTCGGCCTCAATTAAATCAGCCTCGTAATCATTTGGATCAATTCGTGCTAAAATATCGCCTTGCTTAACAAACGCGCCTTCAACAAATTGTTCGGCTACTGAAATAACTTGCCCGCTTACTTGTGCAACCAGTTCTGTACGGTCTTTAGGTTTTACTACGCCGTACGATTTAACATCGAGCGTTATTGCATCAATGTTTACGTTTTGCGCAGCAACAAGTGGGCGAGTGTCTTGCTCTGGTTTTTCTTCTGGTGGCGTTTTCATGGCTGAAAGGCCAAAAGCGAGTGCAATCCCGGCTGCTAAAACCGCGACTGGTAATAAAATTTGTTTTTTAGTAGCCACAAGGCATTCCTTCATATATTTGGTGACAAGGCAATAATACGCAATAAAGTGTTTACAAGGCGTTTTAAGATGTAACAAAGCATTACATATGTGTATTACAGATAAATAATGGGCTAGGCAGGGTGTAAATTTAAATACAAAGGCCTGGCTTTAACTAACAGAGGTATTTATGAAAACAGAGCCTATGGCATGTCGCTTAGGCTGCGGCGCATGTTGCATTGCCCCAAGTATTAGCTCCCCAATACCCGGTATGCCAAACGGTAAAAAAGCCGGAGAGCGTTGTATTCAGCTTGATGAGAACAATTTATGTAAACTATTTGGCGATGAAAGCCGCCCTAAAGTATGTAGCGATTTTAGCGCCACGCGCGATGTATGTGGGTCAACTAATGCAGAGGCTCTAGCGCTTATTACCGAACTTGAGCAGTTAACCTAGCTTACGAAGTTAATACACATATATTTACATTTATCTATTACTGAGTAATTTTTTAAGTAATTAAAAGCTGCGCTGTTCACGCGAGCAAGCTCTGCGTCTACCGCAAATGTGTAGATATATGGTTGTTTTGTAGACGTGAAGCTTGCTTACGTGACAGGTAAAACCTGTAAAAGTGGATTATTTACAAAGAGGGGAAGAGGCGCTGCGCTTTTAGAGGGAGAGATTAACTTTAAGCAGTAGTTGCTTTTGTTTTCTCATTTACTACTCATTCGCTTCTCTTTGTGCTGCTTTTACTGGCTTAAGGCCATAAAGTGAATAACTCACAAAGAGGGCAAGAGGCGCGGGGCTTTTAGAGGAAGAGATTAACTTTAAGCAATAGTTGGTTTGTGTTTTCTCATTTACTGCTTATTCGTTTCTTTTTGTGCAACTTTTTAGCTTTGCTTTATATAAAAACGCGCTGCTTTTACTGGCTTAAGGCCATAAAGTGAGTAACTCACAAAGAGGGCAAGAGGCGCTGCGCTTTTAGAGGAAGAGATTAACTTTAAGCAATAGTTGGCTTTTGTTTTCTCATTTACTCCTCATTCGCTTCTCTTTGTGCAATATTTTTTGCCTAATATAGAGCTTTTATAAAAAACACAGCGTCTACAAATCAAAGTATAAATTGAGTTTGTAAACGCCGCTTTAATTTTACCAACTATACGTTGCGCTTAACGTATATTGTTCACCGCGCCCTGGTGTACCAGGTATTTCTTCAAACGACTCATCCCATACGTTATCTGCCGCTAAAGTAATAAATAAATTGCTTATCTGAGGCGGGGTTATTTTAAGCGTGAGTTGGGTAAAAAGCGCGTTGTCGTCGCCGTTTCTAAGCGCGTTTTTGTGTTGTGTACGCCATTCGTTATCTATTCTAAATTCTAAAATATCAGTTGGGTTATACACAGCGCCGAGTGTTAAACGGTGATCGGGGAAGTTTAACGCGTAAAAACTGGCATCAATATCGGTTGCGCCGTAGTTCTCTGATTTATGTAAATAGGTGTAGCTAGCAATAAGTTTTGCTGTATCAAAGTGCTTAGTCGCTAAAAATTCAACCCCTGCAGTATCAATATCAACCGGGTTTGCAAAGCGCGCCGAGGTAGAATCAAAATTAAAGGTCCAATCGGTTAAGTTATTATCTTTTCGATAAAAAATAGCCGAATTCAACTGCCAACTTTGCTCTTCAAGTAATAAACCTAGCTCTAAGTTTGAAGTAGTTTCGCGCTCAAGGTTGTAGTTACTTCTAAATAATCCACCAGAATCGCTGCCGCCAATGGCTGTGTAGCCTGCAACTTGGCTTGCCTGCGCGTATGATAAATAAATACTTTGCGCTGTGCCGTCATTATTTTGGGTATTTAAGGTTATATCACCAATAGCTGATACTTCAGCATCATCACGGTTTGTATCGTCATACGCCGCCCCTAAACGAAAAATAAGCTGTTGGTTAGCCTTTAGCGCCATTGTGTATTGGGGCAATACGCTCAGCTTATAATATTTTCGTGAGGTAAAATTGTTTTCAAGTGTGGTTGATTCAATCGAGTCATCAATAAATTGTGCTGAGTAATTGATTGCAAATGCATTGCTTTGTGCATGGCGGCCCGAAAGAGCAAGCGACTTAACCTCGCTTTTATGAAACGCTTCGAATGCACTTGGGTTTTCGCGCGAGTAAATATAGTGATCGTCATGGGTGCGGTAATACGCCGATACTTCAACATTACTGTTTTTAGCGTAATTTTGTTTGTGATTAAGAATCCAAAGGCGGGTTTCTAAATCTTCAGTTTCGTTAACGCCAAAAGGGGTATACAAGTTAGGCCAGCCAAAAAACTTATCCTGTGAGCCATAAAATAAATCGGTTTGGCTATGCTCGCTTGCCAATTGCACGCGAGCTGAGGCGCGCGAAAAGTCATGGTCACCATTATCAATAGTGCCATCACTTTGCGAGTGAGAATATTCACCTTCAAAACCTAAGGTATAGCCAGCTAAGCTATCAAGTTGTGTATTTTTAGCAGCGTGAATACTTTGAAGATTAAAGTCGTTCGTACCAGTACCAAGCGATACACTACCGCCAGTAATAATCGGTTTCCAACCAAACGAAACCGTACCTACAGAGCTGTTCATACCGTACAGTGCGTTATCGGCACCGGTTAAAACTGCTGGGCCGCTTAGCATTTGCGGTGCAATGGGAATTTCAGCAAAATAATGACCAGATTGCGGGTCAAGCAGGGTAGCACTGCCTACTCTAAAGCCGGTGTTTTCAAAAATACCGCCACGAATAGTTACATCAGCTTGTGCCTCAGCCATATTTCGTGATTGAAGATCTACACGCGGATCGTATTCTAAATTAGAAATAGGCGAGTCAAATGTACCTACAGGCAGTTTATTCGCAGTAGGCGAAGCCTCCACTGTTATTTGCTCGATTGAAGACTCATCAGATAACGTATTAGCATAAACGAATGGGGTAACACTGCATAAAAGGGCAGGCAATATAATGTGTGGTGTGCGGTTCATGTGTTTCTCGTCGTTTTTTATTTGTAGCTGCGGTTACAATTAATTTCAAAGCTCATATTTGAGCATGATAAAATAGCCAAATGTAACAGCAGTCATTTTGTGCGCGATTGTACATTAATTTGTTAATATCTGCATTTGATAACCATTCACACTTTTCTCATTAGGTAACATTTATAATGGATATTAAAGAACACAATACTATTTACTTTGCTGGTGGGTGCCTATGGGGCGTACAAGAGTTTATGAAACACTTACCAGGTGTTGTTAGCACACAGGCAGGGCGCGCTAATGGTACAAGTAAAACTACAGATGGCGAATATGATGGTTATGCTGAATGCGTAAAGGTAATTTTTGACCTAAACGCCGTTAGCTTAAATAAGCTGTTTGACTACTTTTTTGAAATTATTGACCCACACAGTATTAACAAACAAGGGGATGACGAAGGCCCTAAATACCGCACTGCTATTTACAGTAAACACCAAACCCATTTAGACGCAGCAAACAGCTATATCAAAAAGCGCAGCGATGCCGATAAAATTGTAGTTCAGGTAGAGCCGCTAACCAATTACGTACCAAGCGATCCTGAGCATCAAGACCGTTTAACCAACCACCCAGATGACTATTGCCATATACCTTTTGATTTATTGTATAAATACAAAACGACTTAATAAAAACTATTGTTTATTTTTTCTTTGAGCTTTTTTGCTTAGCTTTTTCTCTTTTTTACGCGGAAACATTTCTCTGCTTAGGTACGGTACTGCTAAAAAAAAGATCCCACATCCTAAGTAAAAGAAAAGGTTAAAAAGATAAGCAAATGGAGAGGTCGAGAAAAAATAAACCTCAGATTCAACACGATAATCTGTTGGTGTAAGCACATAACCGTCGTATATAGATTTTACTGCGATTATGATGGATAAGGAGCCTATAGCTAAAAAAAACAAGGAGAATGCTATTTTATTTAATAACATTCTGGTATTACTAATATTAGCGTGTTTTATTTTTGGCTTCTTTTTTGTTTTTTTATTATTTGATTGCTTCATGCTTACCAAAAAAAGTAATAATCATAGCTATAAATATTCCAACAAAGCCTACGGTTGAGAAAACTAAACTATATTCACTTTGAATACTGAAAATATTTAGAAGACTAGTTATTAATAAAAGTAATATTCCAGCAGCTTTTATAATTTCTTGTGTTTTATTCAAACGTATCCATGTTTGACAATATGGGCACTCGACTTCAAAAAATATCCCTTTTTTATTGGTATTTTTTATTTCCGTACTTTTGATCTTATGATGGCAACAAGGGCATGTAGGTTTCATTTTAATCCTTTATTTAACTTTTTTAATTTCTCTTAAGACCCTAAAACCAATAGAGTTAGCTCTCGAATTTATAGTAAAACCCATTCTAAGTGAGTGATGCACATGAGGCTGTGGCATGGTCCAACTAGCCCCTTTAACCGTTTTATTCTTACAGTTAATTATTTTAATAGGAGCAATAGTCTTTGTTGCATTGTTATGATTATCTACATAACAGTCCTCTACCCACTCATAGACATTAGAAGTGACGTCGTATAAGCCAAAAGGGTTTGGCTTTAAAATACCTACATGCCAAGGGTGTCCTAAATCAGCCCCCTTTGGACAACCCCCTAAATCTCTATCGCAGTGATCAATGCCTTGTTCATAATCATTACCCCACCAAAACTTACTCGTTGATCCAGCGCGAGCTGCGTATTCCCACTCAACTTCGCTAGGCAGGCGATAAATATTGCCAGTTTCTTTGCTCAACCACTTTGTGTAAGCAACAGCATCAAACCAAGATATATTTACAACAGGTTGCTTACCACGCCCCCAGCCTTCATCGTTAGGACACGACCTAATTCCGGTTTTACAAAACTGATCATATTGTGCAAAAGTAATCTCGGTTTCACTTAGTGCATAGCTTTCTTTTATTACTGCTTTAAAAATAGGGGCTTCATCTTGAAAAGAGCGAAAATTTTCACCGCCTATGGTGCCTGTACCTGGCGGTATTATTACCATTTTAGGTGATAATTCACCGCTTTTAAGTTTATCTTGTATATAAGTGATTTTATGGTTAGAGATTTTAAAACTAGGCCAGCTAATATTAAAAAAGCCGATACTGAACCCAATCAAAATTAAAATAACAACGAGATATTTAACTTTTAATTTATTTAACATATATCACTCTGTAGTTATGCCAATAATATAGCTTGCTGAATTTCTTATTTTATTATGTAAGCCATTTACGCTTCCATACATCGTGGCTGCAGTTCCTGCTCCAGTAGCTAATGATGTTTTAGTTAGAAATGCCTTGTAAAAAGAGCTTCTGATTAACCTCTGTACTTGTGCCTGAGTGTATACCTTTGTTGCTTTAGTGCCATCATCGAGAAGAGTTTGCCCTCTCAAAACTTGCTTAAGTAATTTTTGGTTTTTGGTTAACTCAGGCTTTTTAAGTTTCAAAAGTTCTACTGCAAGCTTTTTACGATTTTCCCGAGTCATTCCTTTATACATTTTTAATAGTTTATTCTGTCCTAAAGCTTTATTTTGACTAAATTTAACGAGTAAAGAACCAGCTTCTAAACCTGCTTTAGTTAAGTCGGCAACTTGAATAACATCTAATGTAACCATCAAAGTTGAAAAAGTAGGAGATGTATCAAGCCATTGATTATATTCTGCATTGCCGCTTAGGTGATTAAATACACGCCCAGTACTAACTCCACATTGAAAAGTGGCGGCGGTAGTAGATGTCAAAGTTAATGGAATCGCAGCCCATGTAGCACCGAAGCTTGCAGCCCCGCCTCCCATCTCTGCAAATACTAACACCCAACCTGATGCGGCTCCGGCACACGAGACAAAAGCATTAAATGATTCATCGTAAAGTGAGGAATTAATTTTATCTATTCTTTTATCGGCTTTCATTTGTTTAGGAAAAATATATTCGCGAATATAAATATTTTTCCTATCTGCTCTGCAACTTACTCTTAATATTTTACTGTTATAATGGCTACTTGGATTTAAAAGTAAACTACCAGGATTTACAGAGAGTTTTGCAATACTATCTTTCTCGGCCTCGAAGATAACGCCAGCGTGTCTAAATTCTGGATCAGAGTCTAATGAAGCAAACATTTCACGTAAGACTTCCTTAGGGAATAGATTTTTAATTTTAAGTTCGAAGGTTGGATCTAATGACATACTATTTATTCCTTTAAATATTTGTTCCCAATTTATCATAATACTTATCAGATTTAAATTTCTTCCTTTGAATATTTTGCCAAATTAACGACGGTGCGCTAATTAAGACTGGGTATTATTTTTACCCACAAAAAAGCCCACATAATGTGAGCTTTTTAAAACTTATTTAACGCTAATTTTAACTTACTGCTGCTTTTGCGGCGGGAAGTTGCTTAAAATATTAGCGACTGTTTCTTTAATTGATGCTTCGCGTTGCTCAGGCGATTGTTTTTTCTTTAAACGGCCTTCTTTTGCGCCGCGCCATACAAGTTGGTTTGATTCGCGGTCAATAATATCAATTACTAACGTACCCACTTCGTATTCGCGGGCGCTAATGTCGCGTTGAAAACCCGTACCCCAGTATCCCCAACGTGCGCCGTAGCCTACGTTAAAGCTGTCTACTTCTAGCTCTTTATCTACCGATGCATGGTAGTTAACTAGTACGTCAGCTTGGGCTGGGTCTACTAAGCTCATACCTAATGTTTGGCTAAGCTCTTTATTAACGGCAGTACGTACACGTTTTTCCATTAAGCCGTTAATTTGGTAGTTTGTGGTGTCTTTGGTTAGGCTCGCGTTTTCTACCCAAGCAAATGTTTTAAAATTACTAAAGTTGGCTGATTTGTCGTAATCCCAGTCTGGGGTTTGCGTACAGGCTGTAAGTAATGTCAGCGCTGCAACAATAAGTATATTTTTCATTACCTTTGCTCCAATAAAATGCGTTAATTTAAAATAACACACATCGTTTAAATGTGTATTAGTTTAACGTCCTATATTTTAGTTTAGTTGGTTTGCCTTAACGGCCAATTAATTGTGTTCAACTTCAATCCAGTCTTTTTCGTCTACCCAGTTTTGGGCGCCATCTTTTACTGAACGAATAGGTACAATGTAATCACAGCTTACCTGCGGCTTAACCGAGGCAAAAATTGGCACAAAGCCAAAGCTCAGTGCCGTTTCTATGATTGCTTTTTGGTTTTGCGGGTCAATGTCGGCCGCTTCATCAATATAAATAGGTATACGGTAAAGGTTTTGTTCCTGATCGCTTAATAAGTAACGAATAAACAACATGCCACATAATAACTTAATAGTAATCCGCGTCCCGTTTGAACCGGCTGAATCGATTTTTTCAAAGTGTTCGGTTTCACCTGCGCGGTTAACCACTTCAAAACGAATATCAAATAAATCAGTTAATGTAAGGCCTGCTTTGTCGGAGGCAAGTTTTATTAGGTGATCTTTTGATTCGTTTACCGCGCTTTCGCTGTAAGGTTCTTGGCTTAATAAATCAAGGGTGTCGCCTTGTTCAAACTGATGCGACGTGCTGATAATGGTATCAATACTATCAACCAGCATTTTGCGCGGTATTACGTTAATTTTAAACGCTTGAAGGTTAGAAATACGGTGCTGGCTTATCCCTTTATTAAAGCTGTTCATTTCGCGGCGAAGTCGGTCTAAGTCTTCACGCAAGCCTTTAATTGTGGCGGCTACTTCGGTCAGGGCTACGCGGCCTTGGCGCTCAACGGCATCGCGTTCGTTATCAAGGTTATGAAATGCGCTAATCAACTTTTGGTATTTAGTAAATTCGTCGTTTTCGTTATCGAACTTAGTAATACCCGCGTTATATACATGCAAATAGGTATTACGTACGTTTATGTCAAAGTTGCGCAGCTCTTGGCAGTCTTTATTAAAGTGATGTACTAAGTCGCTTAAGTTATCAAAGTCGACTGTTATATCAATCATATACGGGGTAACTTTACCGCTGTATAAATCAAGCGTGTGGTCAATTCGCTCGCTTTTAACTTGGCGTAGACGCTCAGTTTGGCGACTAATTTGCTCTTGCTTAGATTTAATTAACGAGCGCCTGTCAGCAATTGAGCCACTATTTTTTTGAATGTCTTGTAGGTAGTCGTCAACTTGTTCGCGCTCTGCTAATAACTGCTCTTTTAGCATGGATTGCGCTTCTACCGACTGCTGCATTACCTCAAATTGCTCTAAGCGTTTTAGGGCGCTCTCTGCGCTCATTAGCTCATCGTAAAGTGCATCTTTTTCTTTTTGTTTATCGGCCACGTTAGCGGCTACTTCGCGCTGTTGTTTAAACTCTTTTAACGAGCGTTCCAGCGCGTCTAGCTGAGCGCTAAGCTGGGCTTTGTTTTCGCCGCTTTGCATTTGCACTGGGGAAAGTTTTTTAAGTTTAATGCTTGCCCCTGGTAGGGTTAGTACACCGCCTTTAACGTTTTCGCTTAATAGCGATAAAAATTCTCCAAAGGCGTCTTCATCATCAATGGTTATATCGCCATTGCTGGTGGTGGCAAACGAGAGTATATCGGGGTTTAAAATGCGCGATATTTCTTCTACTTCTTTAAGCGATAGGTCTTCGCGCATTCGAGTAAACAAATTAAACTCAAGGTTTTTAAGCTGCAGTTTTAAGCTTTTAATTTGCTTTTGCGTTTCGCTAATGCGGTAATCAAGCGTGTGTAGGCTTTGCCCTTGTGCGCTGGTAATAGAGTGCGAAAGCGACTCGTAGTCTTGCTTAAGTTGGCTAAGGTTGGTTTTAAGGGTGGCTTTATTTACCAGTTCAAACTCGCTTTTAAGAGCGCTGTAATCTAAAAACCATTGCTCAATTTGGGTTTGCCTGCGTTCTATATCGCGCGATTGCTGTACGTATAAGCTTTGCTTTTGCTCAAACTCGTGTTTTTCGTGCTCTATGTCTTCAAGGGCAATGGCTAGTTCGCTTAGTTGCTCTTCTTGGTAGGTATCAAAGTCTATTAATGCTTGATCAATTTTAGGCGCGTAGGCTGCTAACTTACCTTTAAGCACGGTTTGGTTTTCAAGCATTGATTCAAGCGCTGTTATTGGCTCTTGCATTGATTCAAGCGCTTTTAACTCGCGTTTAGCACGATTTACTTTATCAAACGAGCGACGCCATACTTCGTAAAAGTCCACTTTAGAGTTAGACATATGGCGTTCAAACACACGTAGCATAAAGCGTTTAACATCGCTTGCACCCAATTTGTGTAAGTTAAGAATACGCCTAAAAATTTCTTTATAAATGGCGGAGTCTTGCACGTTATTAAGCGGGATCATTTTTAAATTAATGTCGCCGTCAAAAGGGGTTGCGCCGCCGGTAAGCAGGGCGTTTAGCTCTTGTGCTTTAAGCTCTATAGGGTTGTAACCTTGCGTTTTTAAATGATTAAACAGCTTGGTAAACTTAATAATGGTATTACCTTGCGTGTACTGCGCTAAATCAAGTTTGCCCTGATAACAAAAGTACTGATGCGCGTAACCGGCTATTTTACCAAGGCCTGCTACACCAATAACCACCGAGCCATGGGGGAGGTTGGCTTCGAGCAAAATGTACGACTGATCTGATGAAAAATAAAATTTACGGGTTTCATCTAAATCGTGCCCGTCCCATTCGGTTAAGCGTAAATCGTTTATTAGCGGAAATTGCAGGGCGTTTATAACCGAGCTTTTACCGGTATTGTTTGGCGCACAAATAGAGCTGCTTTTATCAAGCGGAATAACACATTTTGCATAACCTGCGGTATTAAGTAGGGCGAGTTTACTTAGTCCGTATAAGTTTTTCATTGCTCGTCCTCTGTAATGTAGGTTTCTTCGTTTACTTCCATAAGTGCATCAATATAGCGGTGAATAGGCGCTTGTAGCATAAAGCCGCCTTCTACTTCGCGGGCAAGGCCTAAACGTACCATGCGCAGGTATACGTCTTTTCGTAAATCTGAGCCCGAAAATATCTCAAGCTGATCAAACAAGTGCTTATTAATTTGCACTAAGGTTTGCATCAGTTCTAAATCGTTTACTTCATCAAATAGGGCACGCATTGGGTCTTTACCCGTATTGGCAAAATGCTCAATTAAAATGTAAATAGTCAGTGCAATAGCACGGGATATTTTACCCATGTTTGGCGTGCTTTCGTCGCTGCCAAAGTAGTAAAAGCCGCGGCTGTCGTGTTTTAAATCGTGGCCAAGGGCGCTAAATAAGGCGCTATAAGATTCTATGTGCTGGTCAAGCTCTTGCCACATTACGTTGTCTTGTTCGCAAATATGGTAACCCGCACCTAATTTTTTATTAATGGCTTGTAGGTGCGTAAGCTCGTCTAAGTTTATATGTGTCATGTGTTACTCGTCTGCCTGTGTATCTGGCTGAGGCGCAGAATTAAATGGGTATAACGAAAAATGCTGACCGGCAATTTTTACGCGTGTTTTTTTATCGCTTTGGCTAATGTGAATTTCACTGTCGCTGACTAGTTTTTGATATAAAAATAGCATTTCGTCGGCGTCTAATTCTGGGTAGCTTTCATCTAAAAATTGCAGCAATGGCTGGGGCTTTTTACGCTTTTTATTAAAGCGTTTTGCAAAGCTTTTTTTAACATCATGGTAATCAGGAATGTTTGGCGTAACAAATGCCGGCACGTCTTGTTGCTCTGGGAGCTGGTATTCTTCGTGTTCAAATTCTACCAAGCTTGCCATATAGGCAACTATATGACGCTGCTGGCCAAGCGAATAACGCTGCGCATCGCTTACAAAATTTGGTTGTACCGCGCTTAGCATGTTGTCTACGCCATTTTTACGCACAAGGCCAAGCACTTTGGCTGCCTGGCGGGTAATTAGGTTATTACGGCGTAGCTCTTCACGCAGTGGCATAAGCATATCGGCACTTTTGCGTAAGCTTTCTCGGCCAACTAAATGCATTTCGAGTATGCGAGTACGCAATTGCTCAAGCATACGTTTGTCGTTGTAGGCTTTGCCTGAGCGTTCAATGTGCTCTATTTGCTTACTTATTTGTTGCTCAATAAGTGTAAAACAGGCATGAAAGTCACCGCGAATATCGACCATTTCAAGCATCGGCTCTATGTATTCGTCAAAGGCTTCTATTACCGCTTTGTAGCGCTTTTGCAAAGATTGCACCGCGTGATCAGATTTAGCTTGCTCAACAATGTTTAAAATAGCGTTTTCGTTGTGCGCGTAAAGCTTCATTATTTTACGCACCCGATCATCCATAATGCGGCTATAGCGGCGTAAATCGTCAAAGTCTTCTATTTCGCCGGCATTATCTAAACGGTTTCCTAGGCGTGCTAAATCATCAACCAAAACGCTAATTTCTTGTGCTAAACCTAGGTGTTCTTCTTGTAATAAAAAGGTCGCAAAATCGGCAATGGCGCGGTTTATTTCAAGCTGGGATGATTTAGCCAATGGAATAAGTATATCTTGATTGAGCAAACGGTTAGTTTCTTTGTATATGCGCTCGTTTGTCCATGTGGGCTGTTTTTGCTTAATGGCGTTTTGCACGTCTTTGAGGCTAAAGTCGGCCATTTTAAAACGTTTAAATAATAGCTCTAAAACACCCCAGTGTTCGCTAAGGGTATTAAGCAGCTTTTTAGCTGGGATCATAATGCGGTGATACATCCTAGTAATGAGTTAACTACGCTTAAAGCAGAGCGTAGTTTTTATATTTTTATAATAAAAAGTACTCGTTATTAACTGGCTTAATTTACACATTTTTTTAGCTGGCGTACAGGCGAGTTACATTAAGCGCTGTAAAAGTAGCCAGCAATGTAAACCTTGGCTAAATTATTCGCGTTATATTAGCTAAAACACCTTGACAGCTAGACGTCTAAACGATAACTTTCAAAGCCCCGCTACACAGTGGGGTTTTGTTTTATTAGCCACAGGTTAATACAACATTCAGAAGAGGTGCGATACTTAGGTATTTAATGGTAGGTGACGAACGCCCATAACCATTAAAGAGGGAAGTACTCGCCGAGGAAAACAAGGTTACGTCAACCGTGTTTTTCGGTTTATGGGGCTGAATCCCCAAAACTGTCACCAACTTAGGTGGAGAGCTTCTGGCAGCGGACTCATCTTATTTGCATTCCTTTGCCAAGTTCTTCTTGTTTTTTAGCGGTTTGGATACCGCGAAAGGAGACGAAATGACTACCCAATCAGTGCCACAAACAGTATCAGGCGCAAAATCAGATTACATCGTTGCCAAATTTGGCGGAACCAGTGTTGCAAACTTTGAAGCGATGAGTCGCTGCAGCGAAATTATTGTTGCAGATAAAAGCGTACGTATTGTAGCTGTGAGCGCCAGTGCCGGCGTAACTAACCACTTAGTTGCACTGTGCAAACCCGACCTTAGTAAAGAGCAGCGCCAAGCACACATAGATGGCGTATTAGCTATTCAACAGGCTATTTTAGATGAGCTGTCGCTTGATGCCGATTTAGCGGTGGGTTTTAACGAAACGTTAAAAGCATTTCAAATTTTAGCCCTTGAAACACTCACCACTGATCAACAACACGATGAGCTGCTTAGCTTTGGCGAGCGTTTATCGTCTTATTTATTTGCTCAAGTGCTGCGCTTAAAAGGCTTAAATGCAGATAGGTTTGATGTACGCAAAGTGCTTAAAACAGACAGCCAATTTGGTAAAGCAACGCCCGATGTTGCGGCCACTGCACAAGCCGCTAAAGACCTGTTAATTCCGTTATTAGATGAGCAAGTAATAGTTACACAAGGGTTTATTGGTAGTGATGAATTTGGCCAAACCACAACGCTTGGTCGTGGTGGCTCTGACTACAGTGCGGCGTTATTAGCAGAGGCTATTAACGCTAAAAGTGTACACATTTGGACCGATGTAGTGGGTATTTTTAGCACCGACCCGCGTTTATGCGCTAAGGCAACGCCAATTGCCCGTTTAAGCTTTGATGAAGCCGCAGAAATGGCGACATTTGGCGCAAAAGTATTGCACCCTGCGACTATTTTACCAGCAAGCCGTAGCCATATTAATGTATTTGTAGGCTCTAGCCGCGAGCCAGAGCGCGGGGGGACGTGGATTGAGCGTGAAAAATCGCAGCAGCCAGGTATTCGTGCCGTTACGCAGCGTAAAAACCAAATATTGCTAACGCTTAAAAGCCCAGAAATGTTATTAGCAAGTGGCTTTTTGGCCCGTGTATTTACCATTTTGAGTGAATTTAATATATCGGTAGACTTAGTGACTACCTCAGAAATTAGTGTTGCCATTACGCTCGATAACGCGCCTAATGCCTCGCGACCTGAGCTTGAGCAAGCGTGTTTAGATAAATTGGCCGAATTTTGTCATGTATCGGTTGAAAACAACTTAACCTTAGTGGCGCTTATAGGCTCTGAAATACAGCTACGCCAGCACGAAATGAACCTAATGAACGTATTAAAAGAGTTTAATATTCGTTTAATTTGTCATGGTGCAAGTAAGCACAACTTATGCTTTTTAGTAGAGCAAAGCGAATCAGATACCGTGGTACAAGCAATACACAGCCGCTTATTAGAAAGCGCTGCTTAAGCTTTTAAAGCCAAGTTATTCAGTATCCAAGTTATTAAGTATAAAGCACCGCCAGTCGGTGCTTTTTTTATGCGCCACGCTTATATCAAACTCCTCATTGGCAACCGTTATGCTGTTACTCGATGCTGTAAGGTTTAACAAAGAAAATTCATCAAATACATTTGGGCTAAGCAATTGCGCTATTGGGCGGCTAGTTGCTTTAGCGAGTGCCTCTTTTAAGGTCCAAATTCTAAAAAAGCGGTAGGCTTGCTCTTTTATAGCCAAAGGCGCGGTAATTAAGGCAATTTCAGCCTTATGATAAAAATGCTTAGCGAGCTTTTCGAATGGGCGTTTTAAGTTTATTTTTTCAATATCAAAGCCAAACTCCGACTTAGTAACATTCAGTGCTACTCCAACTAAGCCATGTGAGTGCGAAATACAGGTATTAATAACGGTGTGGTTTATATGGAGCTGCAGTTTTGAGCACTCTTCATTAAAGTGGGTGCTCATTTTATTAAGCGGTATGTGTGCGTATTGGGGCTGAGTATGCTTTGCAAGTTGCTTTAGTAATATGCGCGATGCTACATATTCTTGCTTTGCTTGCATGCGTTTACGGCGATTTATAACGCTTAGCTCAAATGGGCTTAGGTACTGGGTTAAATCAAGGTGTTCTACATTAAGTGTGTTGGCATTAAACACTAAAATAGTATTGTTGTTAGGGGATAAATCGCTATAAAAAGAGGGAGCAATACTTAGGGTGTTTTTAAAAAAGTGGTTAGTCATACGCGCTTAAAATAAGTGAGTGCTGTAATTATGAGCGGTTAACAGCGCTTATTTATGCCAAAAGCAATTTTATTACTCAGTTGGCATTAAATATGGTTTAATTCACAATAATCAAAGAATAACAGAATTTGTAGATGTATGGCACAAGTGCGTGATGGATTTCAAAGCCGTTTTGGTTTTGTTTTAGCCGCTGCAGGCGCAGCAGTGGGTTTAGGTAATATTTGGGGTTTTCCTACGCAGGCGGCCAACCATGGTGGCGGTGCATTTTTATTGGTTTACTTTGTAGTTATATTTTTACTTGCGCTACCTGCGCTTTATACCGAACTTTATTTAGGCCACCAAGCGCAAGCAAACCCAGTAAAAGCATTGGGTAATGCGTGGCAAAATACCAACAAAAAAGTAGGGGCTGCCGCAGGATATATTGGCCTTGCTGGCGCTGTGGTTATGCTTAGCTTTTATTCTATTGTAGCTGGGTGGATGCTCTCTTACGCGATAGAGCCTATTACTAAATTTTTTGGTTTTACCGCCGCAAGCGAATTTTTACACAGCGACTCTATGGTGCGTAATTTTATATTTACGCCGCTTATGCTTATTTTAACCGCCAGTATTATTTTAAAAGGGGTTAAATCTGGGATTGAAACCTGGTCACGCCGTTTAATGCCATTGTTATTGGTGCTACTAATAGGCTTAATTTTTTATATAGCCAGTTTAGAAGGCGCCAGCGAAGGGTTTGCTGCTTATTTAATTCCTAATTTTAGCCAAGTGCTTGACCCAAATTTAATCATTGCTGCAATGGGGCAGGCGTTTTTCTCGCTCTCATTAGGGGTTGGCTGCATGATGATTTATGGCTCGTACCTGCAGCCAGATGCAAACCTGCCAAAACTAACTGCAAGCGTTGCACTGCTTGATACCAGCGTGGCCTTTTTAGCAGGTTTACTGATAGTGCCTGCAATTTATGTAGCGCAGCATAACGGAGTAGAGGTGTTTAGCGGCGGAAAACTTATAGGTGAAGGGCAGCTTATATTTGCTATTTTACCTGAGCTTTTTAGTACCATGGGCGAAATTGGTTTACTAATTGGGTTACTGTTTTTTGTACTTATGTCGATTGCATCGGTTACATCGACTATTTCTACCACAGAAATACCGGTAGCGTTTTTAGTAGAAAACCACCGCGTAGATCGTACTAAAGCAACGTGGGCCGTTAGCCTAGTGGTGTTAATATGCGCTAGTGCAATAATATTAAACTTTGAGTGGCTATTTGGTTTAGTAATCATGCTATTTACTCAGTACCAACTACCACTTATGGGGCTATTTTATTTTATAACCGCAGGTTGGATGTGGAAACGCGGTAATAAGCTTCATAAAGCCAGCACCGGCGCGCATTACTGGTTTGCTCAATACATTCGTTTTGTGTGCCCAGTATTAATGACTCTTGTTTTTGCAAACGTTGCGTTTGGCTAGAGTATTTTAAGCTTTACCCGTTATGTAAATAGCAAAACGGGTAAAGCTAAATTAATGGGCCGCGGCTTTATAAAACCTCATTAGTTAAAGGTCTCTGTTCATTAATTTCTATTGCGTTTTGTATGGTGGTATTGGCAATTTTGCTAAGGGCTTCTTGAGTAAAAAAGCCTTGGTGGCCAGTTATTAATACGTTTTTAAAACTAACTAAGCGTGAGAATATATCGTCTTGGTTTATCTCGTCGCTATGGTTTTTAAAAAATAGCTCCGACTCCTGCTCGTACACATCAAGCCCTAAATACCCTAGCTTTTTAGTTTTAAGCGCATTTATACACGCTTTGCTATTAAGTAGCGCACCACGCGAAGTGTTAATTAGCATTACCCCAGGTTTCATTTTATTAAATGCATCGTCATTTATTAAATGATGTGTTTGCTCATTCAGTGGGCAGTGCAATGAAATTATATCGCTTTGAGTAAGCAGCGAATCTAAATCGGTAATGGTGTAATTGCCAGGTGTTGCATAAGGGTCGCACACTAAAACATGCGCGCCAAAGCCATTTAAAATATTACAAAGGGCAAGGCCAATTTTACCACAACCTATAATGCCAACTGTTTTGCCGTGTAAGTTAAAGCCTAATAAACCGTTTAAATCAAAGTTGTCTTCGCGTACGCGGTTATAGGCTTTATGTGTTTTACGGCTAAGGGTAAGCATAAGTGCAACACAGTGCTCAGCTACGGCTTCTGGGCTGTAGGCGGGTACTCGTAATACCTTAATGTTGTGTGCTTTGGCAGCCACTAAATCAACATTATTAAACCCTGCGCAGCGAAGTAAAATAGTATTAATTCCTTGCTCAGCAAGGTGCTCAATAACGAGGGCGTTAACTGTGTCGTTTACAAATACACACACAGCATCAAACCCTTTAGCAAGCAGGGCTGTTTGCTCGTTCAGTGCTTGCTCAAAGTAACAAATCTCTATTTGAGGGTGTTTGTTAATACTGCGCTCAAAAAAAGGCTGCTCGTATTTTTGCGTACTAAAAAAAGCAATGTTCATGTTATTTACTCCAAAGCCTAGCTGTTATACCAATGCGCATAATCAAGTGCTCCATTTTGAGGATGGAAAAACGTGTTTATAGCAAGGCAAAAAATTCGCTATTTAGTTGTTCTCGGCAATTGCTCCTGCATTGCTCTACCTTCTGCATCCATGCAGTCGTAAATGAGAGTTTTTTAACGCAGATAGCGACACGTTTAGCCCCTAAAAATGATTAAGTATTATTGCCGATTGGTATTATACGTAACCTTAAACTAGTTTAATAAAGCATGCTTGAGTAACCACCCATTTATTGATTTAGAATAATTAAGCGCCTTTTAATGCATTAAAGTTGGGTATTATTTTTGCGTTATTTAAATTATTAGCGTTTAGTGCGCTAGGTAAATTTGCCTCTATGACCTGTTTAAGCGTTTCGGGCTTGGTGCGCGGCGCATAACGTGCAACGAGCTGACCTTGTGGGTTAATTAAAAACTTGGTGAAGTTCCACTTTACTGCGCGGTTTTGCGAAATACCACGGGTATGCGACTTTAAGTAATTAAACAGCGGATGCGCCTCGGGCCCATTTACCATTACCTTACCAAACACTTTGAACGACACGTCAAATTGTCCTTGATAAAAGTCTTTAATTGCGAGGTTATCAAGCGGCTCGTTTTGGCCAAATTGATGACACGGAAACGCTAAGATAGTGAAACCGCTATTTTTATATTCTTGATAGAGCTTTTCTAGCGAACTTAATTGCACCGAAAAATTGCACTTACTTGCTGTATTAACAATAAGTACTGTTTTGCCTTTTAGCTGGCTAAGCGCAAAGCTTTTGCTGTTGTACAAAGGGGCACTAAATTGATAAATACTATCCATGGTTACCTACTTATTTCCTTACGTTGGAAATTTATAAAGACTTAATTCGCTTTTTAAGCAGCCGATTGACATAATCGGGCATAGTTTCTAAGTTAGCAGGAAAATAAGGCACTTTTATGTCAATCAATGTTGCATTTATAGGTTTAGGGGTAATGGGTTACCCAATGGCAGGGCATTTAGCAAAAGCGGGCTTTAATGTGTGTGTATATAACCGCACTCAAGCAAAGGCGCAAAGCTGGGTAGATGAGTATGCAGGAGGTTTTGCTACCACGCCGCGAGAAGCTGCTAATAATGCTGATATTGTATTTATGTGTGTAGGTAATGATGATGACTTACGTGCGGTTGTTTATGGTGAAAATGGTGTTTTAGCGGGGATGGCCGTTAATAGCATTTTGGTTGACCATACAACGACATCGGCCGAAGTAGCCCGTGAAGTAGCAGAAAAAGCAGCCTTGCAAAATATCGATTTTATAGACGCGCCTGTATCAGGCGGACAAGCAGGTGCTGAAAACGGCGTGCTTACAGTCATGGCTGGCGGTAACGAAGCTGTTTTCACTAAAGTGCAACCCGTAATGGCGGCATATAGCCGTTTTAGCCAGTTATTAGGCGATGTGGGCGCAGGGCAGTTATGTAAAATGGTTAATCAAATTTGTATTGCCGGCGTAGTGCAAGGCTTAGCCGAGGGCTTACACTTTGCTAAACAAGCAGGGCTTGATGGTGAAAAGGTAATTGAAACCATTTCAAAAGGGGCTGCGGGTTCGTGGCAAATGGAAAACCGCTATAAAACAATGTGGGCAGGTGAGTACGAGTTTGGTTTTGCCGTAGATTGGATGCGCAAAGATTTAGGCATCGCGCTTGATGAAGCTAAAAACAACGGCGCTACGTTACCGATGACCGCAACGGTTGATCAATATTACGCCGACGTACAAGCGCTTGGTGGCGGCCGATACGATACATCAAGCTTACTAGCACGCATTGAAGCACTACATAAAAAATAACGTTTACATTGAGTATATCAATGTAAACACGAAGCTTGCTGGCGTGATGGGCAAAGCCCGTAAAGTGATTTATTCACAAAGAGGTAAGAGGCGCTGCGCTTTTAGAGGAAGAGATAGATCTAAAAGGTTGTTGTTTTTATGTTTTCTCATTTACTTCTCATTCGCTTCTCTTTGTGAGTAGTGTTTTATTTATGTAATTAAAAGCTGCGCTTTTCATGTGAGCAAGCTCTACGTCTACCGCTAAGGTGTAGATATGGGTTTTACTTGTAGACGCGAAGCTTGCTTGCGTGATGGGCAAAGCCCGTAAAGTGATTTATTCACAAAGAGGATAAGAGGCGCTGCGCTTTTAGAGGAATAGATAGTTCTAAAAAGGTTTTTGTTTTTATATCTTCTCATTTACTCCTCATTCGCTTCTCTTTGTGGATTATTTTATATTTAAAAAACTGCGCTTATCACGTGAGCAAGCTCTACCTCTACCACGCTGGTGTAGACATGGGTTTTACTTGTAGACGCGAAGCTTGCTTACGTGACGGGCAAAGCCCGTAAAGTAATTTATTCACAAAGAGGATAAGAGGCGCTTCGCTTTTAGAGGCAGTGATAGTTCTAAAAAGATTGTTGTTGGCCTTTATGTTTTCTCATTTACTTCTCATTCGTTTCTCTTTGTGCAAAAAATTTTGGCTTTGATTGTAGTAGTAAAGTTATATAAAACAAAAAACGCGACACTTTATTGCTAAAGTGTCGCGTTTTAAAAGTGTTCTACACAAACTTAAACTAAATTACATGCTTTGCGCGTAGTTATACAAAGCCTTTAAAATGGTTAGGTTTTTTTCGCTGTCGTCGTGCTCATGGGCCAAGTTTTCAAGGGTGATCATAAAATCTTGTGCACTAATTGAGGGTTGATCTTCTCCGTGCATTAACTTGTTTTGGCAATACTGACGCCATTGGTCAAGCTCTTGCTGGTTGAGCGTTTCAGGCCAGTTTCGCGCGCGGTATCTAAACAGTAATGTATTGAACTTTTTATCTTCAAAATCTAAATTTAAGCCCGCTAGCTCGTCTGGTTTAGCATCGCGAATAATCGCAAATTTAGCTTTGTCGGCATGGCTTGTAAAGCCATCGTAAAGTAAGTAATCAACGTTAGTGGTTGCGCTGTAACCGCCTTTTTCATTAAACACTTCGGTTACTTTATCGCGAAGCTCGGTATTGGCTTTTAAAATAGCTAAATTAGCGAGGCATTGCTCGCGGTCAATGCCTAAACGGGCTGCATTTTCAGGTAATAACGTTTTAGCAGGCGCTAAAATAGGGCACTTGTTTAAATGCACCAATTTTAAACCAACAGGTAAATCACCCTCGGCTAAATCAACACGTTTGGTGTATAAACGTTTACGTAACTCTTCTACGTTTAAATCAAGCAATACTTGCGGGTTTTGGGTTAAATCAAAACATATAATGGCGTTTTTATTTACCGGATGAAAGCTCATAGGCGCCACCCACGTAGTACAGCCTTGCGTTGCAGGAATACGCGATGATGTGTGTACCAGCGGCGTCATGTTAAATACATCAACTAACTCACCAAGCGCTTTTTTATTACGCAGCCCAAAAAAGAAGTTATAAAGCTTTGGTTGTTTTTCTTTTATAAGTTTAGCCAGTGCAATAGTGGCAGTTACATCGCTTAGCGCATCGTGAGCAGCGGCGTGTTCAATGCCATTAGCTACCGTTAAATGTTCAAGCTTAAAGCTCGGGCTGCCGTCTTCTTTTAACGGCCATTCAATCCCCTCAGGGCGCAGCGCATAACACGCACGTACTAAATCAATAATATCCCAGCGGCTGTTATTGTTTTTATATTCGCGCTCGTACGGGTCGTAAAAGTTACGGTAAAAGCTATAACGGCTTACTTCGTCATCAAAGCGAATACTGTTATAACCAGCCACACAGGTGTTTGGCGCACTAAATTCAGCGTGAATTTTGGCTATAAACTCAGCCTCAACCAAACCTTTTTGCATCGCCACTTGTGGCGTAATACCGGTAATTAAACATGCCTCAGGGTGAGGCAAGTAATCCGCTTGCGGCTTACAATATTCAATAAGCGGCTCGCCAATTATATTTAAATCAAGATCGGTACGAATTCCCGCAAACTGACTCGGCTTATCCTTCTGAGGGCTCGCCCCCCAGGTCTCATAATCGTGCCAGTAGATTGTTGCTTGATTTTGCTCTTGATATGCCATGCTAAAAACCCTGAGAAGTTAACTTAAAAACGCCTAAATGCACGCCAAGTTACTAAAATAATGAATTATTTAGATTATGGCATATGGGCGAGGGAGTTTATAGGTTTGCGATTGATAAGGGAGTTAAATTAGGTGGTGTTTACTAATTATAATTAAAGCACTTGCTATGAATTGCTTACTAGTTTGGCATTAGACTAAAGTCTATAAGTTAATTTTCTTCACTTATTGGTTTTGTTTTAATCGTTTGTCGGTTTTGTGTTAATTCTCTAAAGTTGAATTGTCGGCAACAAGCACGACTAACTCAACAGGAATATAATCATGAAAAGCTCACTTATCAAAACCATCGCTCTTGGCTCTTTATTAACTTGCTCAGCTGCTGTAATGGCTGATACAAGTGACTACAAATTAATGGTTATCGAACAAGCGACTGCACCGCAGCCAATTGAGCAGTCGTTTAATAGTTGCGCACTGAATGTTAAGTCAAAAAACTATGCTGAAGCTGAAGCAATTTGTACAAAAGCAATCGCACTTTTAAAAGATGCAGACGGCCCTAAATTTAAAGTACGCCAACTTACGTCATTCGCGTTAAGTAACCGAGGTGTTGCGCGCTTAAAATCAAATAATGACACCGCAGCCATTGCTGATTTGTACGAGGCAGTGCAAATGTCTAACAGTACAATGGTATCGCATAATTTAACACTTGCTAAAGAAGAGCTTGCGCTATAAAAAAGCACTAAACATGCTTTAATTAAGCCAGTGTATAAAAAGCCCATGTTAGGTTTATTCTTAACATGGGCTTTTTGCGTTGCACGGTTAAAAAGTGCAAATCATAAAAGTGGAAACTACCTATTAGGCTTTAAATTTAAGAGAGCTAGATTATGGATGTCACCAGTACGTTGAGCATATTTGAAATTAGCGCGATTTTTTTATCTATAACCGCATTACTTGCTTATATAAATCATCGGTTTATTGGCCTGCCAACCACCATTGGGGTGATGGTTATTTCGCTTTTAGTGTCTATTGCGGCCATATTTTTGGGCTTTTTAGGGTTTGATGAACTTATTGATTACGAAGTAAGCCTACTTGATCAACTCAATTTTACTCATGTATTGCTCGATGGCATGCTCTCAATGCTGCTTTTTGCTGGGGCGCTGCACGTTAATGTAAGTGACTTAAGACGTTATAAATTACCCATAGGTATTTTAGCGTGTGTGGGTACGCTAGTTTCAACAGTGATTATTGCTACAGCGTTATATGTAGTAGTGCCTTTATTGGGATTTAATTTATCGTTTATATGGTGTTTATTATTTGGTGCGTTGATTTCGCCAACCGATCCGATAGCGGTGATGGGTATTTTACGCTCTGCTGGTGCGCCTAAAAGTATTGAAACCGTAATAGCGGGGGAGTCGCTATTTAATGATGGTATAGGCGTGGTGGTATTTGCGCTTTTATTAGGAATTTTAACCAGTGGTGATATGCCAACTACATACTCAGTGGCTCATACACTCGCTGTTGAAGCGGGGGGCGGTATAATATTTGGTTTAATATTGGGCGGTGCTTTAAATTATTTATTAAAAGCAATAGATAGCTACCAAGAAGAAGTATTACTTACGCTAGCGGGTGTTATAGGCGGTTATGCATTGGCGAGTCACTGGCACTTATCGGGGCCACTTGCGATGGTTATGGTGGGATTAATGGTGGGTAATCATGGCCGTAATTTAGCCATGAGTGATAAAACACGCCACTATGTTGATTTGTTTTGGGAGCTAATTGATGAAATTTTAAATGCCATTTTATTTGTGCTAATTGGCCTTGAAGTGGTAATGATTGTGTACTCAGCTAATTTGCTGGTGGCGGGCGTTTTAACCATTTTAATTGCGCTATGCGCACGTCTTATTGTGGTTGGCCTAACAACAACTATTTTTAATAAACAGCTCGAGCTGCCCAGCGGTGCATGGAAAGTGTTAACCTGGGGAGGGTTACGTGGCGGTATTTCGGTGGCACTGGTGTTGCAGCTCCCTGATGGAGCGCAGCGTAATATATTATTGGCTTTAACTTATGCAGTGGTGGTTTTTTCAATTTTAGTGCAAGGCTTGAGCGTAGGAAAAGTCGCCAAAAGCATAAAAACAAAATAAATTATAAAGACTGATTTTTGTACATTTCGCTGGCTTGTTTGCGTAGCTACAGCATAAGATTCGTTTTAAAACCTTTTTCAAAACAAGCAGTAATTACGCTGGTTTACACGCTGTTAAACATTTAAATTTGTACGTATATTAGACTAAAGTCTATAGGTTAATTTTCTTCACTTATTGAGTTTGTTTTTCTCGTTTGTCGGCGCTGAGCTATTACTCTAAAGTTCAGTTGTCGGCAACAAGCGCGACTAACTTAATTAGGAAAGACAAACCATGAAACGTACACTTTTAAAAACCATCGCTCTTGGCTCATTACTAACTTGCTCAGCAGCTGTAATGGCTGATTCAAGTGACTACAAACTAATGGTTATCAAAACCGCTACTGCACCATTGCCACTTGAAGAGTCATTCAATAGCTGCGCACTTAACGTTAAATCTAAAAATTACGCTCAAGCTGAAGAAATTTGTACTAAAGCCATTGCACTATTACAAGATGCACAAGGCCCTAAATTTAAAGTACGCCAGCTTACATCGTACGCTTTAAGCAACCGTGGCGTTGCACGTTTAAAAGCGCATAACGATACAGCAGCATTAGCTGATTTATACGAAGCAGTACAAATCTCTGAAAACACTTTAGTGTCTCATAACTTAACTCGCGCTAAAGAAGAGCTTGCCTTATAAAGCAATTTAATTAGCGAGAGTCACAAAAAAGCCCCTACCGATTTATATTCGGTAGGGGCTTTTTTGTGCGTGTAATAAAATTTTTTATAAAACTCACATGTAAATTTAAAAGCGAGAAAGCCCGTTTTAGAAAGCTTAATTTTTGGAATTATTACTTTTACCTGTTTTTTATACGAGGTTTCTGTAAAATTAATGAGTTAACATTTGTTATTGATTTATAACACCTGTTATTGACGTAATCATTCAACTAAATATAAGCAGGTTATATGATTTTCTATATTGTTGGGTTGAGTACATTGGTTATTATTTTGTGTTTAGCTATTTATGTTATTTATAGCAATATACGCAAAAACCGAGTAAGAAAAACTAAGGAATACAATGTGCTGTTTGATAAAGACACCATTGTAGATGAGCTTATTACTCAACTTACGGATAAAAACCAAGCCCAAGCAGATAAACATAAAAAAATAAAAGGCAAAGAAGAGATCCTTGCAACATTTATAGAATTGCATCGCTCAGGTAGTTTTTGTGCGCATTTAAGCGAGCAAGAAATTATTTACTTTGTTAAGAAAAAACTAAACATGGAGAGTAATGAAAATGGATAGCGATAAAAAAGCGGTTCCAGAAGAAAAGTCACAATCATTTATAGGTCGTTTTGGCCGCCGAAATGTCATTTTAGTAACATCAATAGTGGTTGTGTTGGCTGTTATAGCAACGCTTACTTCACAAGTTATTTCTTGGAACGAAGCTGACGAGCGCTTAGTTCATCAATCGGCGTTTACCGGAAAGTTAACGGTTATTAACCAAGCTGGCCCATACTTAAAAGCATTTGGCACTACATCTGCTTATAAAAAGGTTATATCGATTAACTTTACGGGTGACGAAAACGCGACTGCCAGTGCAATTGTACCTCTTATTCCAATACGCTTTTTGGATACAACAACCGGTGGTGCACGTGGTGTATCGCGCTTTAGGTTGCCAGGCAATGTACCAGCCACTGAAAAAGGTGAATTACGTGGATTACTAAAAATACACGAAGAGTTTGGTTCGCAAGATACGCTTATATCTAATTTACTTATGCGTGCTACTACAGAAAACGTTAAAGCGTCGGCGCGTATGATGTCGGTTGAGCAGCATTATTCTGGTGGAAACGGGCAACTTAGCCAAGACTTCTCTGATCAACTTACTAATGGTATTTTTGTTACTGAGCAAATAATCAGCAGCGGTGAGCGGGATAAAAGCGATGAACTAGGTAGCTTAAGTAAACAGCAGCGTGTAACGGTAAATATTAAATCTGATAAAGAGGGTAAACCGCTGCGTAATGCGCCGATTTTAGGTGCGTATGGTATTACTGTTGTAGATGCAAGTATTATTGATATTGACTACGAAAGTAAAGTAAACGCGCGCTTAGAAGCGCAAAAGCAAGCGGCTGCAGATGAAGCCTTGGCACGTCAAAATCTTAAAAAAGCAGAGCAACAAGCGCGTACAGAAGTTGCCTTAGGCGAACAAGCAATAGCAAAGCAGCGGGCAGAGTCTGAAAAGCTTAAAATTAAAGAGCAAATCGATGCCGAGCGTATTAAAGCGAATGCTATTATTTCTGCGCAGCAACGTGTAGCTGTAAAAGCTGAGTTGGCTAAAGAGCAAGAAGAGATATTAAAGCAACAGCGTTTAGAAGCACTAGGCATGGATGTGTTAGCTGAGGCACGCTTACGTGCTAAATCAGCAGCGCTTGATCCTAAATATGTGTTTGATGAAACATTAAAAGCTGAGGTGAAAATTCAAACTGCTTTATTCAATAGTTTAGGAAAAAGCCGTTTAGTGCCTGAAATTGTAATAGGTGCAGGGCAGGGCGAACAAAGCAATGGTTCTGAATTTATGCGATTATTAGCGGCAGATGCGGCTTTAAGTCTTAAAAAACGTTTAGAAAAAGACCAAAAATAAACAATTAAATATACAAGCAATAGTGAGTTTTTGGCTATAAAGACTCTACACCAATAAAAACGCTGGCTGATATATCAGCCAGCGTTTTTTATTATGTGTTTTTTGCTATTGTATTATGCAGATAAGCCTATACCAATGCGTAATAATACTTAATTAAGCGAATTGGTATTAGATGCTAGTGAAAACAGTTTTTCAATTACACAGTAAAAAAGAGTGAGTAGTATTGATGGGCTCCAGCAAAAATCAGCTTAATTTAGACTTAGGACAAGAGCATATTACTATCCAACGCCGTTATGAAGCATTAGGCGCAGTTAACGATTTTTTAATTGCGGTGTGGTTTTTAATTGGTAGCTTTTTCTTTTTAAATGAGTCATTAGTTGAAAGCGGTACCTGGCTTTTTATAGCTGGCAGTGCGCAATTAATAATAAAACCTGTATTAAAATTAATGAGTTTAGTTCACGTAAAAAAAGTGTTTCGTTCTAACAATACTCACTAGGCGTTCAGGTATTGTAATTAATAATTTAATGACGACTTACAGCAAAGGTAATGCATTGAAACTACTAAAGTGGACTTTGGGCGCAGTTATAATTTTATTAATAGTGGGTTTACTCATTCCTGAGAAGCTAGTAATTCCTGTGCAAGGCGCTACAAGTAAAGATTGGAACCACAATACGTTTTGGTATGAGCCGTGGGGGCGCTCGGGTGTACATAAAGGAATTGATATTTTTGGCGCTAAAAACACGCCTGTGGTTGCTGCAACAAGCGGTATTGTTATTTTTTCAGGTGAACTAAACCGAGGTGGCAAAGTGGTTGCGGTATTAGGTGCAAAATGGCGAGTGCATTATTTTGCACATTTAAATGACTACAATGTAAGTGCAGGGGATGTAGTTAGCATAAACAGCCAAATTGGCTTACTGGGTGATACCGGTAATGCTGCAGGAAAGCAACCTCATGTGCATTATTCTATATTATCGCTTATGCCTATGCCGTGGCTTTTTACAACACAAAGACAAGGGTGGAAAAAGATGTTTTTTTTAAACCCACATAAAAAGTTAACTGCTAACTAACTCAGTTTTATGTATGGATGGGCCTTTACTGATTAGCTGCCAACGTTGTTAACTCACTTGTTTTTGCTGTATTTTTTTGAGAGTGAAAGAAACGCTATTTAAAGCAGGCATTAGACTAAAGTCTATAAGTTAGATTTTCTCACTTATTAGGTTTGTTTTTATCGTTTGTCGGGGGGAGAGGATTTATCTAAAGTTAAGTTGTCGCCAATAAGTACGACTAACCAAACAGGAAGATAATCATGAAACGTACACTTTTAAAAACCATCGCTCTTGGCTCATTATTAACTTGCTCAGCTGCTGCAATGGCTGATCAAAGTGACTACAAATTAATGGTTATTGAAGATTCTGTAACAGCCGCGCCGGAGTTTGAACAGCCATTTAATAGCTGTGCACTTAATGTAGAATCTAAAAACTACACAGAAGCTGAAGCCATTTGTACACAAGCAATTGCCTTATTAAAAGAAAGCCGTGGCCCACGTTTAAAAGTACGCGAACTTACATCGTTTGCATTAAGTAACCGTGGTGTAGCCCGCATGATGGCAAAAAAAGACACCGCAGGCCTTTCAGATTTATACGAAGCGTATCAAATCTCTAAAAACTCACTGGTATCTCATAATTTAACGCGTGCTAAAGAAGATTTATCGTTATAAATTTATTACTTAGCACTTAAAAAGCCCCTGCGAGTTTATAAACTCGCGGGGGCTTTTTAGTTTTTATTTTTGAAATTAACCAATGTGAGTTGTTAATTTTTAAGCGGGTTTAACGTGTATCCTCACTTAAATACCTATTTTAATTGGGGGTTTTAAACTTAAAATATGGTAATAACACCATTGCAAGTAAGGTTAACCGAGAATCACAGGGTTAATTGTTTTTAAAATCGGGATATTTTACTAATGGCTAAGCGTATATAAAATGCTCTAAGGGTATTAAATTTCTTTATATTTGCGTCTATTTTCATTAAAGTACTTAAAATATAGCAAATTCAGTTAACATTAATCTTTGTAAATAAGTTTATGTTTAATGTCATTTAGCTGTTTTGTGCATTTTTCTAATTAAAACTAAAAATAAATAAGTAACTGCACTTTTAATGGAACTACGTGATTTTAGCGCAGATAAAAGGATTTAAAATGAAACTTACCTTCAATCGCATTGTTGCATCTTTTTTTGCAGCAACTGTTAGCCTCTCTGTAACCGCCGAAGATATAGAGCTATACGTAAACCATAACGTAGAAACCGATGAAAACCCCCGTGTTGTGATTATTTTTGATACCTCCGGAAGTATGGGAAGTAAGCTTCCTTACAACGGACCTAAAAAAATAGATGCAGCTAAAGATGCCATGACCCAACTGGTTAATGATAATAGCGCCATTGACTTTGGTTTAATGCGTTTTAATGGTAACAACGGTGGTTATATTATGGCTGGTTTAGGCTCATCACATGACACTATTTTAGGCCAAATTGAAAAGCTACCTGCTAGCGGAAACACCCCCGTTACAGAAACCTTATGGGAAGCCTACCTTTATATGACAGGCCAAACCGTTTGGTATGGACAAAATACCAATCAACGTGACTTTAGTGTAGAGACCAATGACAACCCTTTAACGCCCCCTGATTATATATCGCCGTTTAGACAGGCATATGGTTCGCAAGAGCGCTGTGATAATTCTATAAATTTAATATTAATGACCGACGGCGACCCTACTCAGGATAATAACCGTAATGACGATATTAAAGATTTATACAAGCAAAAATTTGGTTATAACCCAAGTAAAACAAGTAACAGTTATTTAGCGGTATTAGCGCAAATAATTCATGGTACACAAGACGTTGAAATAGATCTTTACGAAGACACACCGGAAGTAGCAGACACAGGCCGCGTATTTACTATTGGTTTTGGTAGTGGCATGAGTAGCAAAGGTAAAACGCTTCTTGAAAAAACCGCTGAACTAGGTGGTGGCGAGTACCTTCACGCAGATACCTCAGCAGAGCTCTCTGAAGCATTAAATAATACTATTTCTAGAATACGCGAAGTAAACGATAGCTTTTCATCGCCTACGGTTGCCAGTAATAACGTTGACCAAACCCGCAGCCGAGAAGCAATTTATTTTGCTATGTTCTACCCTGAGACCGGGGCTCGTTGGGGCGGAAATTTAAAAAAATTAGTTATGTCGGGCTCTAACATAGTTGACTCTACAGGCCGTGAGGCGATAGGTGACGACGGCTTAATTAAAGAAGACGCTCGCACGTTTTGGCTACCTTCAAATAAACCGGCCGATGGTAATTTAGTCGCACAAGGGGGCGTAAACTACTTACTTTCAAGCTTAGACTCACAAAGCCGCAAACTGTATATAGATTCGGACGGTAGTATTGTTGATTTTACCTTTGATAGAGTTAAAGAAATTTTAAATATAGTGTCAGACGCCATAGGTGGCATCATACCGGGCACTGATATTGCTATCTCGCGCAATGATATTAATTGGGCAAGAGGCATGGATGTAGATAACGAAGATAGCGATAGCTCATCAGTAGATCAGCGTGCCAATATTTTTGGTGATCCTTTGCATTCTAAACCGGTATCTATTGATTATGGTGATGGCAACATACGTATTTTAGTGGGCACTAATGCTGGCTTTCTGCACATGTTTAACGATAAAGGTAACAGCATTGAAGAGGAGTGGGCGTTTATGCCTGCTGAGCTGTTAAAAAACATACCTGCACTTCGTACAAATCAAGCCAATACTAAAGTATATGGTATGGATGGGCCTATTAGTGTGTTTTTTAACAATAAAAGTTTAAACAGTGACGGCTTAAATGACGGAGTAATAGATGCCACTAAAGGTGATGAAGTATGGGCATTTGCTGGCATGCGCCGCGGGGGTAAAAACTATTATGCACTTGATATTAGCTCACCAGATAAACCAAAACAGCTTTGGAGTAAGCCTATTGTAGGCGGCTCAGATGGGTTTGAATACCTAGCTCAAACCTGGTCAAAACCACAAATAGCCTATATTAAAGCGTTTGGAGATGAGCCTTTACTGGTATTTGGTGGCGGATACGATACAAACAAAGACAACGCGATTCGTAGCGAGGATGAATCAGGCACGGGCATTTACATTGTTAAGGCTAAAACCGGCGAAAGAGTATGGGCGTTAACGCCCGAGGATAATAATTTCCAAGGTAAGCACAGTATAGCTGCCGATATAGCAACGCTTGACTCAGATTATGATGGTTACATTGACCGTTTATATGCCACCGATACGGGGGGTAATATTTGGCGTGTGGATATGCCAGGCTCTGACAAAAATAGTTTTTCTCATTACAAATTAGCAGAGCTTGGCAGTTCATTAGCAACGCAAGACCGACGCTTTTTTTACAAGCCACTAGTGGCACGTACTATGTTTAGTAAAGTGAGCAAAACGATCTATGGCGATGAAGAAATAACCACACGATTAGATACGCCTTACGATGCAATCGTTATAGGCAGTGGTAATCGCTCAAATCCGCTTGCAACCAATGAGCAAGATCACCTTTACATGATTCGCGATGAACAAACCGTAACTAAAACCTTCGATTCACAAAATACGCCAGAGCCCATAGTGCCAAGTGATTTAATGCGTATGAATGACGACCCATTTGGCAATGCACTAGATAATGTAGATGAGTTTGTAGAACTTGAAGCTGATTTAGCAGGCTTTAAAGGGTGGCGATATGAGCTAAGTAATGGTGAAAAATCATTAGCTGCAGCCACCGTAGTAGGAGGCGTAGCTTATTATACATCGTTTACACCTGCACTAGAGTCTGATAAAAATCAGTGTTCTTTAACTGGAGGCGGTGGTGCAATGTACGCTTTTCATTTGCACTATGGCACAAAAGTGTACGACCAACTTAAATTTACTACCAGCTACGATGTACCCGACACCGCTCAGTTGTATTTTGGTGAAGGCGACTCATGTATAGATGCTAATAATAATGGATTATGTGATGTGCCAACACCTGATGATGGTGACCCAGATGACGGTACCCCAGGTGGTGGCTACGAGTACGAAGAAACAATACCTGTTAGCCAAGTAAGCCAGTTTTATTTAATCGGCCCGAGCCTTACTGGGGAAGGCGCAGTAAACCCTATCAAACCGCCTGAAATTAACGGACCAGGGCTAACTGTTGTTGATGGTAAAGTTAAACTTGTAAATGACAGTGATACATTAGGCTTTGGCTTTAAAACGCAGCAAACCTACATATATAAGCGTAAAGAAAACGATTCTTCATCTGATTAGGTTAGCCTTAGCTCAGGAGTCACAGCGCTTATTTACCGCGCATGCTTTAAAAAAAGCATGCGCTAATTTTCTCTCCTAACTAATGATATTGCGTATTTTAATGCCCATTTGCAATAATACTTAGACACTTTTTTATGCCAAAGCAAACCTAGCTACGTTGAAGCTTTTTGATTTAGAAAATCGTAATAAAAATTTTTTTGCCTAAAATTCAACACGCCTCCTATCTAAAATAGATTACCTAACCAAGCGAATTTGTATTAATAAAAGCCCACATTTATCCGCAATTATTGTGTTTAAGTATTATAAAAAGAGGGTTTATTGTCCCTATATTGAAAATAGACATACGGGTATTAATTGGTTTATGAATTGCTCGTAAATAAACCAATTATTGTGTAAATAAATATTAAATAAGTCACTAAATAGTAAAGCAATATTTGCATAACATGGTTAAAAAAAAGATTTATAAAACTTACCATTTTAAATGGTTGCTAGTGCTCAATTTTGCCGCTATTTTAAGGTTAAGTTGTATTAGATGGAATTAGTATGAGTTTCAAATTGCTCTCTTTTTGCTATTGTATTCCCGTACTCTTTTTAAATGGTTGCGATGAGGAAGTGAGTTTATTTAGTAGCAGTAAAACGCCATTAGTGGCTAAAAACGAAACCGCTAATTTACCGGCTACTGCTATCGAGCAAAAGCACCTTGTTGTAGAAGGCCTAATAGAGGGAATTGTACCAAGTCACTGTAAACGTGGTGAAACAGCGTATATAAATGCAAAAATGCAAAAGGTTATACGCAACCCAACCGCAAAAGTGACTTATACACTAAAGCCCACTGATAATATTTTGTCTGTGTGTGTGGCCAATGATAACTCAGCTATTACTTATCGTTATGGCACTGAGCAAAAAATTGGCCTAGAGTATACGGCCACTGCTGCGCAGCCATTTGGTAGCTACTATCGTCAAATAGGGAAAGTAGGCGAAAGTATTTTGTTTTTTAACAAAGGCAATTACTATTACTACATTATTAATGCTGGTGGTATGGGCAGTGGTGTTTCAGTGAACGTATATAAAAATAAAACGCTTATTGCGGAGTTTTTCTCTGGTAATGAGGCGTATAACGACTTTGTTATTGCCAGTAATTTAGACTTGCCGAAGTCGTTGGCAATAGAGCTTCAACCACATATAAACACAATGCAATGAATGGATTAAGTAAAGCACATTGTAACATTATTGAACAAGGGCAGTGGTTTTCTAAGCGTGATGCACACTTAAAACAGTTTTTACTAAGCCACGCAAAAACTTTAAGCCTTAGCGCGCACCAATCTCTTTTTTTACGAGGTGATAAACACGACGGTATTTATGCTGTATTAAGTGGTGTGGTGCGTATTAGTGGGGTAAGTAATAATGGTAAAGAAGCTGTTTTAAGCTTTGTTGACGCCTCGCTGTGGTTTGGCGAAGTCACTTTATTTGACCGCGGAATGCGTACGCACGATGTTTATGCGCAAACCGATGTAACACTGTGTTTTATTGGGCAACGTGCACTAGAGCAACTGTTAAAACAATACCCGCATTATTGGCAAGACTTTGGGTTACTTCTTGCCCAAAAATTGCGAGTTATGTTTACTAGCATGGAAGATCACGCACTATTAAGTGCCGAGCAGCGCGTTGCAAAACGCTTACTTATATTGTGCGCGCATTTAGCGCATAGTAATGGCCATACGTTTACTTTATCTCAGCAGCAATTAGCTGATATGACTTACCTTACGCGGCAAACCGCCAATCAAATTTTAAAAAAATTAGCAAAGCAGCAACTCATTGAGGTCGGCTATAACAAAGTGACCATTTTAAACCAATCTGCTTTAGAGTTACTTTGTAATCAGTAAATGTCGGCTTCCCGACAGAGTGATATTTTAAAAGCCTGATATAGTGTAAAAAACACAATAAAAGGCACACACATGAAAACTCTACAGCAACAGCTTGGTACATACGGTTTGTACCATCGCTCTAAACGCAATGTTTTAACTCATTTTTTTGGTATTCCGCTTATTGTATTTGCGGTGCTGTGCTTGTTAGCGCGTATTCAAATACCCATTGGCAGCCTTCTTATTGATGGCGCGCAGCTTTTTGTTTTTGCAAGCGTAGTGTATTACTTAATGCTGAGCGTGTCACTTGGCTTAATAATGGGTGTACTGTTTACCTTATTGCTTTTAGCAGCCCAGCCAATCGCTGCTATGGCTTTTTGGCCTTGGTTAAGTATTGGCGTGGGCGTGTTTGTATTTGGCTGGGTGCTGCAGTTTATTGGCCATTATTATGAGGGTAAAAAGCCTGCGTTTGTAGATGATTTAATTGGCTTAATTATTGGCCCGTTGTATGTAACCGTTGAGTTTTTATTTTTAATGGGGCTTTATAAATCGCTAGAGCATGAAGTTAACGCCATAGCAGGCCCCACCAAGGCATAATGCTAAGCGGCTTAAATATTTAGTTATTCGAGTGTGCTAAATAAAGCGTTAACCACGTTATAAATCATATATCTGTCGCTATAAACGTTTAAAACTTAATACGATTGCTATTAGCAGCGGATAAAATAATAAAGGCAAATAACCCATGCAATACAACAATAAAACCGTATGGATCACCGGCGCATCATCAGGTATTGGCAAAGAGCTCGCAATACAATTTGCAGCACTGGGTGCCAAGGTTATTTTATCAGCCAGAAGCGTTGATAAACTTAACGAACTAAAACAAAGCTTACATGGCGATGGCCACATTATTGTGCCTCTTGATTTGTCATCGCCTGAAGCTGTTTTAGCTCAAGTTACTGATTTAATTAGTACATTACCTGCTATCGATATTTTAATTAATAACGGTGGGGTATCGCAGCGCAGCCTATTTTTAGAAAACGAATTTAATGTTTACCGCCAGTTGATGGAAGTTAACTATTTTGGCCTAATTGCACTTACTAAAGCGGTGGCGCCTAGTATGGTAGCAAGACAAAGCGGTTCAATCGTCTCTATTAGTAGCGTTGCGGGTAAAGTAGGCTCTAAATTTAGAACGGGCTATTCAGGCTCTAAATATGCGGTAGTGGGCTTTATGGATTGCCTGCGTGAAGAGCTTGCAGAGCATAATATTCATTGCTTAACTATTTGCCCCGGCTCTATGGTTTTGCCCGCGTAGTAACCGACAACGCCACTTTTGCCTATTTGGCTGATGTATTTATTACCCCAGATTTGCAAGGTAATGGTCTGAGCAAGTTACTGGTTAAAACGATAGTAGAGCACCCTGAGCTGCAAGGGCTCAGGCGCTTTTTATTAGCCACTTCTGATGCGCATGGCCTTTATGCGCAATACGGGTTTAAACCGATAGATAATCCAGCACTGCTAATGCAAATAAATCCTGCAAATGTGTATGAGGGAAATAATAGTGAGACCTTATAAATGGGGCGAAGAGTTTAAGAAGTTTTCTATGTGCCTAATTTACCAAGACTATATTGTTCTATACTACCAGCGGAAAAACAAATACCAACATAAAGCCAAACAGTACTCGCTACAATTTGCCAAGTATCTAAACCTGAGGACGTTACAAATGTAGGAACAGCAATTAATCCCCGCAATAAGCAGATCATTGCAATGGTAATTAAAGCTGATTTGAGCAGAGGAACTTTGCGAATTAAACCAACTGCTGAAAAAGCAAAAATAGTACAAGCAAACATTAAGCTTGCAACGATTATTGTTCCAATTGGAGCAAGTAAAGTTCCTTGAATCGAAGAGTCGATTATTTGTTGAGGTGCCCGAGCAAATGCAAACCAACTAGGACCGCCAAAAATACAGAGTAGGTGCCAGATCGCAGAAGCGGAAGCTATAACACCTGCACTAATTAATAATTTTGATTGAACACTAAAAATCAATGCTTACTCCATATTGTACTGGCACATAACGCCTTGTTATATTTCGTTGGATCATTTAGCTGCTAATTCGGTTTCGTCTTTCTTCATCAAGCTTTTTTAATGTATTGAGTGTAAAATTAGGCTTTAATACTAATTCATGCTCACTTGCATTACCTTCGAACAGCACCTGTGAATCATCTATTTCCATAAGGAATACTGGCCTAGCTTTAAGCATGGATTCGGACATTCCAGATGCATGGTAAAAAGCACTAAGCCCTTCAATTTCCCTTGCCCACGAGCAACCTAAATCCTGTTTAGACTCACCATCTCTACCTATTCGATATAATGTTAAAGCTTGATTCAAAGGCGTGTAGCTTTGAGGAAACTTTGACAAATCAAAGCGAAAACAATCATAACTTCCTGATATTACACTTGAGGTAAATAGCTCGTTTAGTGTCTCTTTTTTCCCTTTGCCTTCCATAATATTGATTATGCCCTCCTTATGGGCATTCAGAAACATTAGCAACACCTCCAATTTATCGCCATGTTCATCAGTATAAAAAGTTCCTTCGAAATCTTTCTTAGATGCCAACAGCTTATCGATATATGTAAGTTCCTGGGGACTAAGATATTTATATTTTAAGTGTTCGAGATCGATACCGATGGAACTAAGTAATGTGGATAAATACTGATTCAAATAGATCTCTCTTAAGAAATATAACGCCTCAACTTTGGGGCACAAATATATGGGCTAAAATTACGAGCGAAGCGAGGGTGCCCATGTATTTGTGTCCCAGCGAACGCAGTGAGTGACAACAGTTGTTTGTTAGCCGTCATATCTCATTCAGCTCTAGCTTCATTTGCTCCTTTAAAGCATTATGACAGTTTTGTACGTCCTGCCCGAATATGGTCGCTTTTTCCTGATATGGAGTGATCAAAGTTTGATCTGCCCAGAACTCTTGCGTTGACATAAATCTAAGCATTTCGGTAGAAGCGTCGGTTGCATTCTTTACCGCAATTTCTAGCTTATCCAGTAACGCGTCAACTTCCTTCGAAGCTATCAACCGAATACTATTTTGTTCAGTTTTAACTTTAAGATGTTCCTCGTTTAACTCAAATACAAGCGATTGAACGTCTTGATTATATTTAACAATTCCTTTATTTTTGGCTGCCTCATCATCTTGTAAACAAGCCGTTAAAAATTCAGCCATAATTGGCTGAAACTTCTCTACAAAGATTGAATTACACTTTCCGTGGAACTCATCAAGTAGAGAAAAGTATTTTGAGAATTGAAGCCTTTTATCCTCATATTGATATTTTCTCTTTTCAATATCTAAAGAGTGCTGTTTTTTAATTTTTTCTGTTTCGGCGCGATACTTAGCAACAATCTTCTGTTTGTCTTCTTCAAGCTGGCGATTATCTTCAATTAGTGCTCGGTTTTTACCCTTGACCTTTAAATACGCGGTCAGGTATATCGAAAGAGCACCAAGGGCAAAGCAAAAAATATTAAATAACACTTCCATGCTCGATATAAACTCCATGACGGCTAACAGCTTTATTAGAGGACACTTTCCTCTTTTTATGAGCAATGTATGTCCTCTTAATGATTTTTAATATTAATAACAAATCTTGTAACACATTGCGAGTATTAAACTTTAAGGCGGGGTGTTCTTTTTATGGCAGGTGGAAAAGAGGAAATTATCCTCATTTTCTGACTTAGGAGGAAAAACGCCAGCGCTGTAAGCAAATACAGCAGTTAAAGATTTAAAATGAAAACCAAACCCCTTTTTTAAATCATTTAACCGCCACTAAAAACAGCATCGAAAATATAAGTAACCGCTTTAAGTACATTTGTTTATGCAAGCCTATTATAAAAGGTGGTTTTTGGCTGGTGGAGGCTATAAAACGAGGTGATGAATTATTTACTAAACGCGTCTTTCTACTTTTAAAACAGTACAGACACGATATTTATACCAATCGACTTAAATATTTAGCCTTTCTCGCGTGCTAAATAAAGCGTTAACTGCGTTATAAATTTCTCATGCAGAAAAACTACATGTCGAAATTTATGCCTTGTTATCACTCTATTTATCCGTCGCTATAAATGTCTAATTACTTAACACGATTGGTATTATCTGGCTTTTTTTGCTTCAAGCGCTTCTATTTCACTCCAGATTTTTTCGGCTTCTGCGCTTAACATGGCGTAGCTTTTAATGTCGCCTTTACGCTGTGCTTGCATGCCTTGCTCAAGCTTTGCATCGTACTCTTTACGTAATTTTTTTGTCGGGTCTGATTTAAATAGTGAAAACATGTGGCTCCTTAGTTTTATAAAAGTATTAGCATTACCATACGCTACAAAGAGCTAAATAGTTCTTTTAGCCGTAGGGCGTTTACCTTGTTATATAAAACAAGGTAAACGCATTATTTGCTATGCTGCGGTTACTAACGGTTTTATTGCTCAGGCTCAAGGCGTTTAATTCCTTGTCCGTCAATGCCTAAGTAAATATAGCCATCACTGCCTTGTGCTAAGCTGCGGACGCGGCCTATCCCTTCTAAAATTTTATATTGCTTTGAAACACCTTTGTTAGATATTTCCAGTGCACTTAAAAACGAAAACTTCATAGACGATAGCAAAAGCTTGCCTTTTAATTGCGGGTACTTATCGCTGCTAACCAATAACATGTCAGAAGGGGCTATGGAGGGGGTCCAATGCAGTACGGGCGATTGCATGCCGTCTTTTTCTTGTATGTCGGTAAACGACGTACCGCTGTAATTAACACCATAACTAACCACCGGCCAGCCATAATTAGCGCCCGCTTTAACTATGTTTAGCTCATCGCCGCCACGTGGGCCGTGCTCATGAGACCATAACGTTTGTATTGTTTTATCAAACCACATGCCTTGAGGGTTACGGTGTCCGTATGACCATATAGCGTGTTTAGCGCTTTTTTGATTTACAAACGGGTTATCTTTAGGAATACGGCCATCGGCGTGTAAGCGATAAATTTTACCACCATCACGGGTTAAGTCTTGCGGGTTTTTATCGCGCGAGCCGCGATCGCCAATCGAAAAGTAAACATACCCTTGGTTATCAAACACAATACGGCTTCCGTAGTGCTGGCCTTTTGTGCTGTTATGCTCACCTTTATAAAGTAATTGTGTGCTTAAAAGCTCAGTGCGATCGTCACTAAGCTTGGCGCGCATTAGGGCTGTATTACTGCCACTTTTAGCGCCGTGGGTACTTGAGTAAGTTATGTAAAGCCATTGGCTATCGTCTGGTCCGCTATGTAGGGCTAAATCTAGTAAACCGCCTTGCCCGTTTGCATCAATTTGTGGCAAACCCGAGAGCTTAGTTAAGTTAGATGAGTTTTTAGGCAGTAAATAAAGTGCGCCGCTTCGCTCGGTTATAAGTAAATCACCATTACTTAACGGCTCAATAGCCCAGGGGATAGTTACCCCTTTAGCCACACTGACGGCCTTTACATTGAGCGGTAATACATCAAGGGTTTTGTAATCTACAGCTGCCACCGGCGTTGAAACGAGTACAGCTATAAACGCCGTTGATAATGTTTTAGCAATCGTTTTTATAGGTAAAAACACAGTTGTTGTCCTGTCCAATAAATAAGCAAGTAATACCTACATTAGCATGCTGTTGATGATTTTGCTAAATGTAGCGCTTTAATAAAAACTATATATATTTCAATCATAAAGAGTTTACCCGAAGTGCTGTATGGCTGGTTTTAATATTTTAAACAGCTATTTATTACACCTTAATTGAGGCTTTAGTACAGCGTTTTAAATTAGAGAGCTGCGTAAAAATTGCGCTAAAAAACTGAATATTTACTCTAATACTATTGAAATTAATTTTTTTGGGCGTACACTTGTGCGCTGAAGTTTGAGCGTACACATGTAAGTTCAAATTCAATATTTAATATCCAAGAGATTAATAGTGATGATTATTAAAGTATTAGACCAATTTTCGAAGTGGTTTTTACACCATCAAAGCTTTGCAGGCTACATTGAGCCCATTATGCAAATGGTTAAGCCTGCGTGGCGTGCTGGTCTTTATAGAGCAAAAATAGAAGAGCTGACGCAGCACAATGGTGATTTTTTAAGTATTACCTTAAAGCCTACTCAGCACTGGCAGGCACACATTGCTGGCCAACATATTAGTTTAACGGTAGAAATAAACGGGCGTTTATTAACTCGTGTTTTTACGGTTGCCTCAAGCCCTGAGCAATTTAAAACTACGGGCTTGGTGCGTTTATTAATTAAAACTAATGAGCAAGGGCGTTTTACAAGCCTTTTAAGCAGTGCTTTACGAGTCGGTGAGTGGTGCAATATTTCAGCGCCTAGTGGCGACTTTGTTTATAAAAACACCCAAAACAATGCAACGTTTATAGCTGGCGGCTCGGGTATTACACCTATGCTTGCCATGATTAGTGAGCATTTAAAACATACCACACAAAAAGTATCGCTGATTTATTATGCCAAAGCCGCAGCGCACCAATGTGTAGACGAGCTAAGCGCATTAGCAAACCAGTTTTCGCATTTTTCGTTTTTACTGCTCACACGCGAGCAATCAGATGATATTACTCGCCATGTAAATGTATGGGAAAACCCAGACATATACTGCTGTGGGCCTGCAAACTTCATGAAAACGGTGTGTGACTTTGCTAAAAAACATCATTTAAATTACTACCAAGAGGCATTTGGTTTAACGCTGCCAAGCCAAAATGACGACAGCCTGTTTAACGTGCAGATTAATAGCAGCGCTCATGTCGTAAATGCCAACAACGCATTGTTAGCACAGTTTGAAGCAAAACAATTACCGGTTAAACGCGGGTGTGGCATTGGTATTTGCCACCAGTGCCAGTGCATTAAAAAGTCTGGCGTGGTGCGTAATTTAAAAACTGGTGAGTTGAGTGATAACGGCGAGCAGTTAATTCAACTGTGTGTAAGTCAACCTGTTAGCGACTTGGAGTTACAGCTATGAAAAACATAAACTTTGATCTGTTAGCCCACGATTTAGATAGCATAAAAATGGATACGCTAGGCAAAGTAGGGCAACAAGATGCAAACTACATTCGCTCGGTTGTTAAAAAGCAGCGGCTATGTGAGTGGAGTGGCCGTATTTTACTTATGCTGGGCTTTATTCAGCCACTTTTATGGGTTGTGGGTGTACTGCTATTAGCGCTGGCAAAAATTTTAGACAATATGGAAATTGGCCACAATGTTATGCACGGCCAATACGATTGGATGAACGACAAGCAGCTTAACTCGCAGCATTATGAATGGGATATTGCTTGCGATGGGCAAAGTTGGCATCGCGTTCATAACTTTGAACACCACACCTACACTAATATTATTGGTAAAGACCGCGACTTTGGTTATGGTTTATTACGTTTAAGCAATGATTTTAAATGGCGCTTAAAAAATGTGTGGCAGTTTATTACGTATATTAATTTAAGTGTGCTGTTTCAGTGGGGTGTGTCGTATCACGAACTGGCAGCTGAGCGTGTGTTTATTGGTAAAAAGAAAGAAAACCGCGAAGGGGGTGTATCGCATTCTACCCTAAAACAGCGCTTTTTTAGTAAAGGTGCGCGCCAATTAATAAAAGATTATGTGATATTTCCTTTATTGGCAGGCCCTTTGTTTTTATGGGTATTAGCAGGCAACTTACTGGCAAATTTAATCCGTAATTTATGGACCTCAACCATTATTTTTTGTGGCCACTTTACCGAGGACACAGAAACCTTTAAACAAGAGGACTGCATAAACGAAACGCAAGGGCAGTGGTACTATCGCCAAGTTTTAGGCTCATCTAATATTACAGGCCCGCATTGGTTTCATGTTTTAACTGGGCATTTAAGTTGCCAAATTGAGCATCACTTATTTCCTGATATGCCGTCCTCACGCTATCAAGAAGTGGCCCCGCAAGTGCAAGCCGTTATGCAAAAGCACGGTATTGATTATCATACCGGTGGTTTTTTTAAACAGTATAGCTCGGTATTAAAACGTATTATTAGGTACTCGTTTAAATAAATAATGTGCCTTTAAAAAGCCGATTAATGAAGATGCATTAATCGGCTTTTTTGTATGTGCTTAACAATATGGCTAATTTATAAACAGTAGTTGCAAAAAATTCTTTTTGATAATTAAAAAAGCCTCAGTTTTGCTATGGTTAAATGATGCATGAATGTCATACAATGGAGAAAAATAGACCACACAAGAGAGATTAAAATGGCCGCATTCGGTACCGTGTTTATGCCGCAGATGATTCAAGCTCGTTTTTCTGATAACCAATGGAGCGAAAGCTCAATCGTCCCTTCCGATAAACTTGAACTTCATGCGGGCGCGCACGTCCTTCATTATTCAAGCACGTGTTTTGAAGGCTTAAAAGCTTTTCGCCACGAAGATGGCTCTATTTATATTTTTAGAATAGATGCAAACATTGCGCGTATGCAGCAAAGCTCTGCGTTATTAAGCTTACCAAGCTTTGACGGTCAAATGCTAAAAGACATGATTATCGAGATTGTTAAAGAGTATGCTGATGAAACGCCATTGCCACCGGGCTCTATGTACATTCGCCCAACTCACATAGGAACAGAAGCTGCCATTGGTAAAGCGGCTGCACCGTCAATGAGCTCGTTGTTATATACACTTTTATCGCCAGTTGGCGATTACTTTACAGGCGGTGCTACTGCACTGCGTGTATTACTTGAAGAAGATGGCATGCGCTGTGCCCCGCACATGGGCATGGTAAAAAGTGGCGGTAACTACGCCAGTGCACTTGCACCAATTAGCGCAGCGCGCGAAAAATACCAAGCCGATCAAATCTTGTTTTGCCCAGGTGGCGACGTACAAGAAACAGGTGCTGCTAACTTTATTCTTATTGACGGTAACGAAATTATTACCAAAGCGCTTGATAGCACGTTTTTACATGGCGTAACCCGTAATAGCATTTTAACCATTGCAAAAGACTTAGGTATGACGGTAAGCGAGCGTAACTTTAGCGTTACCGAGCTTTTAGAGCGTGCTGCAAAGCCAGGTACAGAAGCTGCGCTTTCAGGCACAGCTGCGGTGTTAACGCCGGTAGGCACGTTTATTCATAACGATAAAGAATACAAAGTAGGCAGTGGTGAGCCAGGCCCTACAACAGCGCGATTACGCCAAGCATTGAACGATATTCAATGGGGTAAAAGTGAAGACAAACACGGCTGGTTAACTAAAATCTAATTGATTTGAGCAGTTCGCAGTAAAAAGCCACCGACTAGGTGGCTTTTGTGTTTTTGAGTACTTTTTGAAATGTATAGCGCTTAAAACTTCATTTCTATTTTGCCGTATACGTAACGGCCATTAAATCCGTAGGGCGAAAAGCTCGAATAAGCAAACAAGCGAGAAAAAGTAGAGACTTCTTCTACATTTTCGCGGGTAGGATCTGGGTATACATCAAAAATGTTATTGGCACCTAAACTAAGCGTTAGGTTATCGGTAGCGGCATAGGCTACATCTAAATCAGTGAGCCACTTAGGCTTTAATACCTCGTTTAGCTCAGGCGTTGATGAAGGGTCTTGGGTTTCACCATAACGCGTAGTTCTTAGTGTGGTACGCAGCGCATCATGGGTCCATGTAGCACTTAAATTGTATTTATTGCGCGGGGTGCTTACTTCAAAGCGGCGCAGCTCTGTACCTGAGAACAAGTTGTCTTGATCAAACCCAGCACCTTGCAGTTCAGCGGGCGGGTCAATAATATCAGTGACTTCATTTTTTCCGTAGTTATACCCTAAGTTAAAGGCAATATCGCCATAGCCATCGGTGATTAAGTTGTACGAGGCAACCACATCAACACCGCGCGTTTTACTATCTATAGCGTTTAAGAAAAAGCGGCCTTGGTTAGCGCCCGTACCTGCTAGCAACTCTTCTATTGCTGCGCCCGATAAATTATTAGATAAAACAATACGGTCATCAATTAGTATTTGATAGTAATCAACCGATAAGCTGAAATTAAAATCGGTAGACCAAGTAAAGCCAACCCCGTAGTTAGTGGCTTCTTCGGCATCAAGGCCCGGTGAGCCAAGCGCTTTGGCTACATCGCTGCTTGGTGCAAAGGTGCCGGTTTCGGTCGGAACGCTATCAACAAATACGGTAGCAACCGAGGTAAAATATTGCTGTTGTAATGAAGGTGCTCTAAATCCTGTTGAGGCTGAAGCGCGTATGGCTAAATCTTCGGTTAACGAATAGCGCGTTGCAATTTTGCCGTTAAGTGTATCGCCAAAATCTGAGTAATCCTCATAACGGGCTGCCACAGCTATGTTCCAATCATCTGTCAGGTAGGTTTCTAAGTCTATGTAAAAGCTTACATTGTGGCGGCTGTTGTCACCTTCTGATTCGGGGGTAAAGCCTGGAAATACTTGCGCACCTGCTGCACCAAATGGGCCATCTTCGCCTGTGACTACGCCACCTGGGCCAAATGAGCCTTGTGCGTATGAGGCTTCTTCGCCAGCTTCTATTTGATAGCCTTCTGTGCGGTACTCAGCCCCAATGGCAACACTTACCGCGCTTTCTAAAAAGCTGACATCCACTTCGCGGCTTAAATCAACATTTAAAGTAAGTTGATCGTATGTAAGCGTACCTGCATCAAAGCGTGTTTGGCTAGTGGGGCCATATGACGTATTTAAACTATTGGTTACACCAAATTCGAACGCATCTTCACCATACACAGCCGATACATCGTAGTTCCAATCACTTATAAAGCCTTTAACACCTAACGCGAGTGAGTAGTCGTTTATATCTGAGGTGATCACAGGTAAAAAACCGTCAGGGTATATTTCTTCTATATTACGGCTATCGCTTGCGCGTCTATAAAAACCAGCGCCTTCACCTTCACGTTTAGAGTAAGAGCCAAATGAATACAAATCTGCATCGTTAGCTAGTTGATACCCTGCATTATAAAAAACCGATAGGTCTTCTACATCCCCATTACCAAAGTTATGGTTATAACGGTTAACTGTAAACTCGCGGGGGTCGAGCGAGCCATCTTCTAATCGGTTGTAGTTTTCGCGTTGATCGTAATCGGCACGGTTAGTTGAGTGGCGGTCGCGGTATTCGGTCGAAATGTTTAAAAAGCCATTATCACCAAGCTCTAAACCAATATTACCTTGCAAAGTGAGCGTTTGCCCATCGGTTAAAGAGCGCTCGCCGCCTTCGGTAAATGCTAGGTTGCCATCGCTACCCTCAGATACCGATTCAAGCTGAGGTACACCATCCATTTCGGTGATATTAGCCCCATAAATAGCCGCAAGGGAGCCGCCACTGCTTGCGCTTTTAAGTACAATATTAATCACACCCGCTATAGCATCAGAGCCGTATTGCGCCGCAGCGCCATCGCGTAAAACTTCAATGCGTTCAATTGCATTAGCTGGTATTGCATTTAAATCTACAGAAGATGAGCCACGCCCCGTTGAACCATTTAAATTAAGCAGTGCGCTACTATGACGACGCTTCCCATTAACCAGCACTAAGGTATGATCGGGTGCTAAACCTCGAAGTTGTGCAGGGCGTACATGATCACTGCCATCGGTAAGTGATGCCTGTGGAAAGTTAAAACTTGGTAACAAATTGCTCAGTAGCGCGTTTGTTTCCGTAAGGCCTGAACTGGTAAGCGCCTCAGCGCCAATAATATCAATAGGTACGGCGCTGTCTTCGACTGTGCGCCCTAAACGGCGTGAGCCAATTACGCTAATTTGCTCTATATCTTCTTGTGCTTGAGGTGTTTGCTGTGCCGCGTGTGCAGAAAACGCACCAAATAGCGAAAGCGATGCACCCACAGCCACTGCTGTACTCACTTTTAAGTTATTTAACCTAAACGGTAGGCTTTTATTCATGTTGTTAATCCTCATCTGATCACCCATTGATTTAAAGTTTTTGTTTTTATAGCTGCTACTTTTTAGTGGAGCTGCTTTGAGAACATAAACCGCATTAACAAAATGAGTCAATTGAATAACATTCAATTAAAATTAAAGGGTATATAGTTACAAGGTTTAATTAATAAGACTAAATGAGGTAAAAGCTAGAAATAGGCTATGATTTGTAAGTAACTGATGGAGCTTAAAATAATTGGCAACCATGAGGTTTACTTTTGATTAACAGGTAAGAGCAGTGTGTACGCCTTTAATAATGGCTGTTGCTAAGCGTTTTTTAAATTAAGTGTATAACCCACCTTTTATATGTTAAATAAATTAACATATAAAGAGCAGATTATTTAAGCTGAAATTTGTATAGCGTTTAAAAAGGTTGCCAGTGATTTTTATAATAAAATAATATAAAAATTAAAATTTTATTTTACCGATAAGTATATCTTTAAACATGACCCAATCTCCCCATAAGCTATAAAGGGGGTGCTTAAATGTAGCGGGGCGGTTTTTTTCAAAAAAGAAATGCCCAATCCAAGCAAATCCGTAGCCAATAACCGGTAATAACCACAGCAAGCTATATTGCTGCTTGATTAATGCAATAAAGATGACAGCAAGTACCAGCGTGCTGCCAATAAAGTGAAGCCTTCTGCAGGTTACATTGCGGTGCTCTTTTAAGTAATACGGGTAAAACGCTTTAAAGGAGTTAAAAGTGTGTGGTGTGTTCATAGTCAATGCTCTTATTTTTATAGTTTATTAAATATACAAGGGCCTGCTAGATTTTGCAGGAAAAATTTTTGCAAACAATAGGTTATTTAATCGCGGCGCTAAGTTTGTAACCGAGTGGGCTCGATAACGGCTTTTGCAAACGCCTATTTATTTGCAATAACCCCTTACATAGGCTCTACCTTTACCTAAACGCTTAGCAGGATGTGCTCTTGGCTTTTTACTGTACTGGTGAGAATAACCGCTGATAGGTTTTATAGGCGTACTCATCGCTCATGCCGCTTAGGTAGTCGCATATTATGCGCATCCCTTGGTTTTGTTTTTCAGCGTCTAGATAAAGCGCTTGCGTTGTTTCGGGTAATAAACGCAGAGGGTCACTGGCAAAAGCGGTAAATAATTCAATCAGTAAGTTTTGACCTTTAAACTCTATTTGCTGCATTTCTGGGTCGCGTATTAAGCGATTAAATACAAAATGCTTAAGTATTTGTAAAACGTGCTCGTACTGTGGGTCTAGCTTTGCAGTGTACTTTAAAATAGGGCACTCAAAATCACCATGCTGAACATCTAAATGAATATGAATAATAAACATATTTACCAGCTCGCCAATGGCGTCTTTACGCTCAAAATCGTTTTTTGAAAACAAGCGTTGGGTAAGCGAGTCTAATTTAGTGTTTAACCAATCGTAATTAAGCGCGTTTAAGTGGGGTAATGCATGTGTTTGCCAATCATCTAGTGTGAGCACTTTAGTGGCTATGGCATCTTCTAGGTCGTGCACTGCATATGCTATGTCATCGGCATGTTCCATTATGGCGCTATCTAACGATTTATAACGGGTTTTTGCACGGTACTGATCTACTGGCGTATGGCTTGTTAATAGGGCTTTGTCGTTGTCGCTTAAAGGGGCAATGATCCATTCAAATATTTGTGCATCGTCTTTGTATAAGCCTTTAGCGGGGCGCCAATCATCTGCTTTTATAAATGAGCGTGTGTTATTTACCTTCGGAATGGTGTGCCATAAATCGTCTATAAATGCGGGGTATTTAATAAAGCCAAGCAACGTGCGGCGCGTTAGGTTCATGCCGTGGCCGTTAGAGTATGGCTCAAGTTTAGCGACTATACGTAATGTTTGTGCGTTGCCTTCAAATCCACCGTGCTCACGCATCATATAATTTAAGGCAATTTCGCCGCCATGGCCAAACGGGGGATGGCCTATATCGTGGGCTAAACATAAGGTTTCTAATAAACCGGTAGAGGGGAAGTGTTCAAAATCGCTGTGTTGTGCTTTTAAATGCCGCAATATGCCGGTACCAATTTGCGATACCTCCAAAGAATGCGTTAAGCGTGTGCGATAAAAGTCGTTTAAGCCTATCCCCATAATTTGGGTTTTTGCTTGTAAGCGCCTAAAAGCTGCAGCATGAATTATACGAGAGCGGTCTACCTGCCAGGGGGAGCGATTATCGTTAGGGCGATTTTTATACTGTTCTATTATTCGGCTTTGCCATTGCTTATCCATACTGCTTACTCACAAAACGTTGTTATACACGGTATAAGCTCAGTATACCCATGCCCTAATAAATTGCGAATGAACAAGTACATAACCTTAGCTGGTGGATAATATATTTATCGCAAGCAGCCACTTTAGCATTTTTTAGCAAAGCGTGGCCCTTAAAGGGTTACACACAGGGTGTTATTCGCGTTTATATAGTGGCTTAGGTATAATGGGGTTTCGTATGTGTGTGTATTACCCATGCATAATTGTTGTTTGAAAGAGAGACTACATGCTAAAAACCATTTTAAAGCTGTTACTAAGCGTATTTTTTTTATGGGCGCTTGCATATCCGTTTATGCAAAGTAATGAGCACGAGGTTGAAGAACAAACCACAGGTGAACAACCTAAAAAAGTAAAGAAAAAAGAAAAACCCCTGCACAATGTTACCTTACCTAAATTTTCTGAATTTGCTGATGTAAAAGAGAAAAAACAGGCATTTTTTGATTTTATTCGCCCACATGTTGAGGCTGAAAATAAAAAAATATTACAGCAACGCGCTAAGTTAGAAATTGCGCGTATGATGCTTGAATACAACGAACCGCTCGAGAAAAAACAACAGCGCGACATCGTTAATATTTTAAAAGCCTATGGCTTACCTGAAACAGTAAACACCCTAATTTTAAGCCAAGCGCTGCGCCGTGTTGATATTATTCCTAAAGAGCTTGCGCTAATGCAAGCGGCGAATGAGTCGGCCTGGGGTACATCACGCTTTGCACGCATAGGGCTCAACTTTTTTGGCCAATGGTGTTATTCAAAAGGGTGCGGTATGGTGCCAAGACGCCGCAATAGCGGAGCGGCGCACGAAGTTGCTGCATTTAAGTCGGTACGCGCAGCAGTAAGCTCGTATTTTAGAAATATAAACACGCATAATGCCTACAAAGATTTACGGCTTATACGCGAAGATTTACGACAACAGCAAAAGCCCATTGCGGCAACGGCACTAACCCATGGTTTAATGTCGTACTCAGAGCGCGGCGAGGCCTACATAGAAGAGCTAAACACCATGATTAACCAAAACAGAGCTTACTTTGATGAATAAAAAACGACTCATAAATATTAACGCCATACTCATTTTATTAAGTTTGGCGGCAAGTACCGTCAATGCCAAAGAGTTTGTTATGTCGTACGATGGCTTTTACGATAGATTAAAAGTGGTTAACAAGGGCGACTTTCAGTATGCAAGGGTTAACTTTTACATTAGCGATATTGCCACAAACGAGGCATGCGCTATTAAAAGCGGCACAATTTTAACTGAAAATAACGAATACCCGCTTAATTTTACCGATAAAGCACAGTTACTTTTACCGTTTGATAAGCAGCTCGATACGGATAAAGCCGTTATTGTTGTAGAGCCACAAAATCCTGATCACGATTGTCAGTTAAAATTGCAAATTGAGGCCAGCGAATTTGAAGGGCTTAGCTTAACTAAAGATTCGTTGTATACAATTAATAACGAGTTAGATGAACTTTTAACCGATTTATCGGGCTTTTTTGTTAGTAAGCTCATGTGGTTTTTATTGCCTGAGCAAAAAGGCGTTGCTGTAACGTTTAAAGAGCCTGTGACCTTTAATAACCCACATATACAGTGCGAAAAATCAATCTGCTACTTTGCAGTACAGGATAACTGGGAAGATGACGTAAATCTGCTTGGTGATATAGAAAACGTAGTTAAAGTAACCCCCTGGATAGCAAAATAAGTTGCAGGGGGTTAATAAAAACGGCGCTTAATATAGCGCCGTTTTTTTATGCGTTATTTTGGCAGTGGTTGTGTTGAATCACGTTTTATAAGGGTGGGTTCAAACACGCGGTTTATGTGTAAGTTTTTATACTGATACACATCTTGTAGCACCATTTTTGCAGCCATTTCACCCATTTCTTCTACTGGGTTATCTATGGTGGTAAGTGTAGGGTAAAGATAATTGGCAAATATAACGTTATCAAAGCCAATAACCGACAAATCGTCTGGTAAATTAAAGCCATGCTCACGGGCGTATTTCATAGCACCTGATGCCATTTCATCGTTGGCACACACTAAAGCACTAAACGGAATACGCGTGTTGAGTAGTTTTTCAAGGCCTTTGCTGCCGCCAATTTCGTTAAAATCACCTTCGTAAAACAGCGCCTCATTAAAGGGAATGTTTTTTTCGTGCAGCGCTTTTTTATGGCCTTTTAAACGGTTTCTGGCATCGGCTTTAACTTGCGGCCCCGCGATATAAGCTATATTTGTGTGGCCTTGTTCAACAATAGATTTACTGGCTAAGTAGCCGCCGAGTTCGTTATCTAGGCTAATGCAGTTACTTTCAAGTGAATGTACGTATCGGTTAATAAGGTAAATAGGGGTTTTACCTTTACTTAGCTCAATTAGGTAGTCATCACTGACTGACTCTACATGTAAAATTAGTGCATCGCATTTGCGGCTAATTAAAAATTCAATGCCGTCTTTTTCTTTATCGTCTTCACTGTGACCGGTGGTAATAATAACGTGCTTACCCGCAGCGCGCAGGGCTGACTCTATGCCTGCCATCATTTGAGCAAAGAAAGGACCATGAAGCTCTGAGACCAAAATACCCACGCTGTTGGTTCTGTTTGAGGCAAGCGATTGCGCAATAGAGTTGGGCTTATAGCCCAGCTGCTGCATTGCATCGAGTACTTTTTTAGTGGTTTTTTCACTTACGCGGGTGTTTTTATTCATTACCCGTGACACTGTAGCTAACGATACGCCAGCAAGCTCCGACACTTCATAAATTGTGGCCATGTTATTGTTAACTCACTTATATCCTTTATTTTGGCGGGCAAATAATACCGTACCCACCAAATGTTAACTAGCACTAGTTTTTAGCGATGCCTGTATAGAGGCTAACTGTGCGTTATTGAGCGTGTATTTACGCATAATAAATGCAACAAACAAAGAACCAAACGCCGGTATAATAGTAAACGATAATAAAATACCCTGCTGCGTATCAAGGCTCTGCATTGTTTGCGCCTGATAATTATAAAAAGAGAGCAGCCAGCCCGCAATTGCACCGCCTAACGCCACACCCATTTTTATAAAAAATATAACGCCCGAATACACAAGACCAGTAATTCTTACCCCAGTTTTGTGGTGCCCGTAGTCTATGGTGTCAGCCATTTTTGCCCACAGTAGCGGGGTGGCCATATCTAAAAAAAACTTCCACAAAATAAAGGCGGCAAATGCCAAGGTAATGTTATCAGGGGAGATAAAATAGCTCACAATACATATGCCCGCAGCGATTAACTGCAAACTAATATAGGCTTTTATTTTACAAAATCGCTTAGCCAACGGCTGAGCACACGCACACCCAACCATACTGGCAACCACTCCTAGGGTCATAAAGGAGGTAATTAAATCATCTTGCCCTAAATAGTATTTAACGTAATAAACACCTAAGGTTAAACGTAATACTTGGCCAGTGAGTAAAAATAGCGCGGCCGCGCATAGGACTCGCCATTGATCGTTTTTAATCAAGGTTTTTAAGCTTTTAAACAACGACAGGTTTTGCTCAGGCGGTTGCTCTACACGCTCTTTGGTACCAAAAAAACACAGTAAAAATAACACTAAGCCAAGCAAGCTCATTGCCGTCATGGTGTATTGGTACCCTTTTGCATTATCGCCTTGGCCAAAGTATTCAACCATTGGCATTGTACAGCCCGCAACAATAACGCCGCCTAACATACCAAACACAAAACGATACGATTGCACGCTAACACGCTCTTTTACATCGTTAGTGAGCACGCCACCTAATGCGCAATAAGGAATATTTATGGCGGTATACGCCACCATAAGCAAGGTGTAGGTAGTAAAGGCGTAAATAATTTTATCAGTGCCTTCAAGCTCTGGCGTGGTAAAAGCTAAAATACTAATAAGCGCAAAGGGCAGGGCAAGCCACAATAAATAGGGCCTAAAATGGCCAAAGCGCGACTGGGTTTTATCGGCTAAGTTGCCCATCACTGGGTCGGTGATGGCATCAAACAACCTAACCACTAAAAACATGGTGCCTACCACCGCTGGAGAAAGCCCTACTACATCTGTGTAGTAAAGCATTAAAAACATCATAACTGTTTGAAAAATAATATTACTTGCCGTATCGCCAAGGCCATAGGCTATTTTTTCTTTTACACTTATCATGATGTTAGGTTCTCGCTTTTTGATTTTTATTTATGCGATTAATCGAATAGCTTTTATTGGCTATTTACGGCTTTGTATCAAGCTTTTAAAAGCTTGGCCACTGGCTTTTATAGTACGTTGCTGAGTTTTATAATCAACGTAAACAATACCAAAGCGTTTTAAGTAGCCCTCAGCCCATTCAAAATTATCCATTAAGCTCCACGCAAAGTAACCAATAATATTAACCCCTTGCGCTGTGGCATCGTGAACGGCATTTAAGTGGCTATGATAATAGTTTAGGCGATCTACATCGTTTACCTCGCCATTTTTTATGGTGTCGGGCATAGCCGCGCCGTTCTCGGTTATATAAATAGGCGGTAAGGTGTAGGTGTTGTTAAGCGTTACAAGTAAATCGGTAAACGACTGCGGGTAAATTTCCCAGCCCATGTCGGTTAAAGGCCCTTGTGGTGCAAGTGGCTCGTATATATCGCTAGGGTGTGCTTTGTATACTTGGCGCGTATAAAAATTAATGCCCAAGTAATCAATAGATTGTGAAATTATGTCCATATCGCCAGGGTGGATTTCAGGCTGCTGATTGCTAGGAAGCTGTTTTATAATTTCTGGGTATTGGCCGTCCATTATTGGTTTCATATACCATTGATTTAAATAATCATCGGCGTAACGAGCTGCGTGTATATCCTCGGCTGACTGCGTTAATGGGTAGCAAGGTGTAAAATTAAGCACAATACCATTTTGAGTATTAGGCGAGGTTTGCTTTAACACATCCATTGCCAAACCATGGGCAAGCAATAAATGGTGCGCTGCTTTTTTACCGTACTCTTTGCCCACTAAACCTGGGGCATGTATTCCTACTTCATAGCCTAAAAAGGCACTGCAAAATGGCTCATTTAGGGTCGCGTACGAAAATACCCGCTCGCCAAATGCTTGGCTAATAAGCTTTACATAGCGAGCAAATTCATAAGCTGTGTCGCGATTTAACCAGCCGCCTTTGTCTTCTAAATGTTGAGGTAAATCCCAGTGATATAGCGTTACAAACGCTTTAATGTTGCGCTTATTGAGCTCATCAAGAATATTAGTATAAAACTTTACGCCCTCAGGGTTTAGCTCGCCCGATAAGGTAATAACGCGCGGCCAAGAGATAGAAAGTCGATACGCATCTACGCCAAGCGAGTCTATTAATTCAATGTCGTTTTGCCACTGGTTGTAATGATCGCAGGCAACATGCCCATTTGAGCTGTCGGCTATTTTGTTGGGTGTATCGCAAAAGGTATCCCATATACAGGGCAGGCGATGCTCATACCCGCCTTCAATTTGAAATGATGCCGTAGCCACACCATAAACAAAGTTTTTTGTTAATAGAGGTGAATGAGATGGTAACGATAATTTTGTCATTAGTAACAAACCTTTTTAAACCTTAAATGCATAAATAGCCACTGTATTTACTGCGATGAAGCGTAAGGGCGCGTTTATAAAAAAATAAAACTTGTTGAAATATGTTACATGTTCGTATTTAATTACACGTGAAAGCGCTTACATTTTTAGATTAGTGTTAATTGATACGAAGGTCAACTCTTTAATGTTGCTGGGTTACACGGCAATTTTTAATAACGACTTTTGCATTAATTTATAATAATAAATTGCGGAGAGCCCATGGCCAGTTCAGCACCACTGACGACACACACACAGTCGCAAAACTACCAAGATAAAAACTATGGTTTTGCATTAACATCTTTAACTACTTTATTTTTTATGTGGGGATTTATTACCTGCTTAAATGATATTTTAATCCCGCATTTAAAAGCGGTGTTTAACCTAACTTATGTTCAGGCAATGCTGGTTCAGTTTTGTTTTTTTGGGGCTTATTTTTTAATGTCACTGCCAAGTGGCTATATAGTTAAAAAATTAGGGTATAAAAAAGGCATTGTAGTGGGGTTACTTATAGCGGCATGTGGTTGTGTACTTTTTTACCCAGCCGCGGCACTACATAATTACCCGGTATTTTTGTTTGCTTTATTTGTTCTGGCAAGCGGTATTACCTTGTTGCAGGTTTCTGCAAACCCTTATGTAAGTTTATTGGGCGCCCCTAAAACAGCGTCTTCTCGCCTTACCTTAACGCAAGCATTTAATGCGCTAGGCACGACGGTTGCCCCTACATTTGGTGCATTTTTGATTCTTGACTCTGCTTCTGAAGCGTTTTTAACACCGGCACAAAATGCAGAGTCGGTACAACTTCCTTATTTACTATTAGCAGGCATGCTTATTTTATTAGCCGGTATTTTTGCGTGGCTTAAATTGCCAGACATAATGAATGAGCAAAAAGAAGCCGCTGAAAAGTCAGAGACAATTGAAGGTAGTGCATGGCAATACCGCCACCTAACACTCGGTGCTGTGGGTATATTTATGTATGTAGGTGCAGAGGTTGCGATTGGCAGTTTTTTAGTTAGCTTTTTAGCCCAAGAAAATATTGCTGGATTAAAAGAGCATGTTGCCGCTCACTACATCACATATTATTTTGGCGGAGCTATGGTGGGGCGTTTTATTGGTGCAGCGGTAATGCAAAAATTACCCGCTGGTAAAGTACTTGGCTTTAACGCAAGTATGGCTATTATTTTGGTGGTTATTGCCATGAGCACGTCGGGTCAATTAGCAATGTGGTCAATACTACTGGTTGGTTTATTCAATTCTATTATGTTCCCAACTATTTTTAGTTTAGCGTTAAATGGCCTGGGTAAGCATACCGCGCAGGGCTCTGGTATTTTGTGCTTGGCGATTGTAGGGGGTGCAATAGTGCCTCTTTTACAAGGTGCACTTGCTGATAGTGTGGGTGTTCAACTTTCGTATGTTTTACCTATTTTTTGTTACTTATTTATCGCGTTTTATGGTTTAAGCGGAAGCAAACCAGTTCAAGCTCAGGAGACTCTATAATGAAAACCCTTTTTTCACTTAATAAAATAGCACGTGCCTCATTAATTGCATCACTAGGCATTTTAGCGGCTTGTTCAAATGACGGGACCACCACTCCTGAAGCTAATAATGCGCTGTCTAAAACAGAGAAAATTTGGCCAAAACTTAATATTGCCGTAAAACAAGACCCAAAAATTGAAGCTAAAATAGCTGATTATTTAAAAACGATGACACTTGAGCAAAAAGTAGCTCAAATGATTCAACCAGAAATTCGTGACATTACCGTTGAAGATATGCGCAAATATGGCTTTGGCTCATACCTAAACGGGGGCGGTGCGTTTCCTAACGGTGATAAACACGCAACACCAATGGACTGGGTAAAATTGGCTGAAGATTTTTATCAGGCGTCGGTAGATGACTCTATTGATGGCAGTAAAATACCCACAATGTGGGGCACCGATGCGGTGCATGGTCACAATAATGTAATTGGCGCGACCTTATTTCCGCATAATATTGGTTTAGGTGCGGCAAACAACCCTGCATTGATTGAGCAAATAGCAGCTATCACTGCGGTTGAAGTAATGGCAACGGGTATTGATTGGGTATTTGCACCTACAGTGGCTGTTGTGCGTGACGACCGCTGGGGCAGAACCTATGAAGGTTATTCAGAAGATCCTCAAATAGTACGTGATTATTCAGCCGCAATTGTAAATGGTTTACAGGGCAAGGCCGATGGCGACTTTTTAAGTGATAAACGTGTTATTAGTACCGTTAAGCACTTTTTAGGTGATGGCGGCACAGTCGATGGCGATGACCAAGGTAATAATATCGACAGTGAGCAAGATTTGTTTGATATACATGCCCAAGGTTATGTAGGCGGCTTATCGGCGGGAAGTCAGTCGGTTATGGCATCGTTTAATAGCTGGCATGGAGTTAAAAACCACGGCAACAAATACCTGTTAACCGATGTGCTTAAAACCCGCATGGGCTTTGATGGTTTTGTGGTAGGGGATTGGAACGGCCACGGTCAAATTGAAGGCTGTACAAACGAAAGCTGTGCACAGGCTGTTAACGCGGGGCTTGATATTTTTATGGTGCCAACGGGCGCTTGGAAGCCGCTGTACGAAAACACCATAGCGCAAGTCAAAGCTGGCGAAATCAGCATGTCGCGCATTGATGATGCAGTAAGTAGAATTTTACGCGTTAAATTGCGTGCCGGTTTATTTGATAAACCAAGCCCAGCTAAGCGTCAGTTTTCGGGTAAAACTGAGCTAATTGGTGCGCAGCAGCACCGCGAAGTTGCGCGTCAAGCAGTTCGTGAATCACTTGTTTTACTTAAAAACAAAAACAATATTTTGCCTCTTGATGCTAACCAAACTGTACTAATTGCCGGCGATGGAGCCGATAACATAGGTAAGCAGTCGGGTGGTTGGAGTATTACTTGGCAAGGGACGAATAACAAAAATGCTGATTTTCCTGGTGCCACGTCTATTTACGCAGGCCTTGAAAAACAAGTTACGCAGGCGGGTGGACGTGCCATTTTAAGTGTGGATGGCTCATATGAGCAGCGCCCAGATGTAGCCGTTGTGGTATTTGGTGAAGAGCCTTATGCAGAAGGCCATGGCGATAGAGATAACCTTGAATTTGAGCGTGGTAATAAAAAATCGCTCGCGTTATTAAAGTCGTTAAAAGAGCAGGGTATTACGGTTGTATCGGTATTTATTTCGGGTCGCCCTATGTGGGTTAACAGTGAATTAAATGCCTCAGATGCATTTGTTGCAGCATGGCTGCCAGGTACAGAGGGCGGCGGTATTGCCGATGTTATTTTAAAAGGCAAAGATGGCAGTATTCAACATGACTTTAGCGGCAAGCTTTCGTTTTCATGGCCTAAAACAGCAGTACAAGCAACGGTTAATAAAGGCGATGACGATTACAGCCCATTATTACCGTACGGCTTTGGTTTAACTTATGGCGATAAAAATGTATTGGCTGATAATTTAGACGAAGACTCTAAATTAGATAACTCAGCACTCACTAGTATGGATATTTTAGTTGGCGCACCGGTTGCTCCGTGGCGTTTATTACTTAAATCTGGCGATGAGCTATTAGATGTATCAAGCAGTACTCATCAACTAGGTGCACTTAAATACCGTACTGAGGATAAAACAGTTCAAGAAGACGCGCGCCAATTTAATTTTAGTGGCGAGCAAAAGGCAAGTGCTGAAATAGTCACAAGCTTTGCAGAAGATACCATTACGTATTTAGAGGCTAATGGCGTTATTAGTTTTGATATTAAACTCAATGAGCCACTAACCGATGACGTAAACCTTGCTATGACTTGTTCAGGTGAGTGTGGTGGTGCGATTGCCTTGAGTAAAATGGTTGATCAATCCATCAAAAATAAATGGCAGTCGGTGTCGGTAGACTTACGTTGTTTTGCTAACCAAGGCGTAGACTTTGCAAGCATTACAAGCCCGTTTAGTTTACATGCAAGCAGTAAAACCTCAGTGTCGGTAGCAAACATTCAGTTTGTGCCTAATAAGGCAGACTCTGCTGGGCTTAAATGTCAGTAATCATTTTGTTTTAGTGTGTATGTCAAAGCCCTTCAATTGAAGGGCTTTTTTTATGTGCAAACCGGTTTGTTCTTTATAAAAGGGTTTTGTGCAGATTCATATATAACTTTGTCGCGTCCTGTGGTTTTAGCAATATACAAGCGCTTATCTGCCGCACTAAGTAGCGATTTGAAAGAGCTTGTTTGAGTATCGCTGCATGCCACTCCAGCGCTTATTCTTAAATAAATGGTGTTGCCGTAATAGCTAAAAGGCTTGTTTTTAATGTTTTTTCTGAGGGTGTTTGCCGCGCACTGTGCCTCATTTAAAGTGCAGTGGTTAAGTAAAATTGCAAACTCTTCGCCGCCAACACGCGCGGTAACCGCGCTGTTAGAAAAAAGCGCGGCAATATGCTGCGAAACCCATTTAATTGCCTCATCACCTGCATCGTGTCCGTATTCATCGTTAACGCGCTTAAAAAAGTCTATATCGACCATAATAATGCTAAGGGGATGCTCGGCATTATTTTTATTAAATAACGTATTGGCCACTGCATTTAAACCGCGTTTATTTAATAGCTGGGTTAATGGGTCGCGTTTAGCAAGGGAGTTGAGCGTATGCTCTGTATTGGCAAACACTAAAAAAGGCAGCAATAGGGCGGCGCTAGTGGCAAGTATTAAGTGTACAGCCAAAGTAAATTGCAAAACAGAGGCAAAATTAAAGTTGAGCGCAGTAAAAAATGGCAACAGTAATAAAACTCCCTGTATTAGCATAACGAGTGCGTGCAGTAATAGGCAAAGCAATAGCATACGTTGCTGTAATTTTGCTATAAAGCGGGTGTTTAAAACAATATACGAAGCATACAAAAATAACCCTGCCACAGTTAAACTAACCAATACTTGCTCTACAGCGGTGTTGTAAACTACGAGCAAAAAAACCGCAGCCATGATGAGTAAAGAGCTAACTTGCCTGCATATGCTTTTATTTAAAGGACTGAGTGCTTTTAATCCCATAATTAAAAAAAGTGGGCAAGCAATAATAAATAGACTGGCAAAGTAATGGGTAATAAACGGCCATGCAATGATCACTCGTAAGCTTGCGCATAGTATGGCGAATGTAAAGGTGGTACAAGCTAGGCCAAAATATAAAAAACTAGTTTGTTTTTTATATTGATAAATAGAGATAAAATACAGCCCAATTATAAGGTTTAAAATAAAAGAAAGGCTTATAACGGTTGGTAAGTGCAGCATAGAAAGGTTCTTTTATTATAAAACGACTATTTTAATGGAGATTAGATACTAAAGCTTATATTAATTACAGCAACCTAGCTTAAAGTAGTATTTTTATAACCTTTAGTAGGTGTATCTATGCTGAATACACCTACTTTATTAAACTTCTCAGAGCTGAATCTATATCCGTAAAATGAAAACGGTAATTGTGCGCTAACGCTTTTTTGGGTATTACATATTGCCCAGTAGTGAGCAAATCAGACATTTCACCCATTAACACTTTTAACACAGGGCTTGGCATGGTTAGGGCCGCAGGGCGTGACAATGCTTTACCTAAACTTTTGCTAAATACTTTATTGCTAACAGGGGTGGGTGCAGTAGCGTTAATTGGCCCGCAAAGCGACGTGTGTTTTATAATAAATAAAATCAGTTGAATCATGTCATCAATATGAATCCACGACATACCTTGTTTCCCATCACCAATGGGGCCACCTGCAAAAATTTTAAACGCAGGAAGCATTTTACTTAAAGCGCCGCCGTTTTTGCTAAGTACAATTCCCGTGCGTAATAAGCACACCCGTGTTTTATCACTTTGCGCTTTTAGTGCCGCATGCTCCCACTCTTTACATAGCTGATGGCTAAATTCATCATTTACATCGTCGGTGTCCTCGTCTACGGGAGTATCGCCTTGGCGGCCATAATAGCCAATGGCACTGCCAGATATAAATGTAGCAGGGGGCGTGCTGCAATTTAAAATAGCATCGCTGATTTGCGTGGTAAGGTTTATTCTGCTGTTTTTAATTGTTTGTTTTTGTGCTTGCGTCCAGCGTTTGTTGACGATAGGTTCGCCGGCTAAATTAATCACAGTATCTACATGGTTAAAATTAACCTCATCAACGCTGCTTACTACATCAATATTATGACCAAGCAATACATGGGCTTTGGTTTTATTTCGGCTCAGTACGGTTACTTTATGATGATGCAGCAAAAAAGGCGTTAAGTGTTTACCTATTAGGCCTGTAGCGCCTGTAAAAAAAATATGCATAAAAATCTTACCAATTTTAAGTGTACGATTTGTTTAAAATGTATACTATTTAAACTATCTTAATGCAAATTATTACGTTAACTAAAAAACAACGATCACTTTGTAAATATTTCATTTAATTAGTTTTTGCCTTACACTAAAGCGAATTTCATAAGAAAAGGATTGGCGCGTTGGCAAGTTTAACTGGCGTAAATAAAAGCTTAATAATATTTGCAGCCCTGGTGGTTGTATTAGCCGGTATTAAGGCCGCAAGTGTTATTATTATTCCCTTTATTTTGGCGGCGTTTATTGCCATTGTATGCAATCCGCTGATCACATTTTTTGGTCGCTATCGGATCCCTAAAGGGGTTTCTGTTGTTATTGTGGTGCTTATCATTGTGGGCTTAGGTGTAAGCTTAGGCGGCCTCGTAGGACAATCAGTTAACGACTTTTCTCAGCAACTTCCTGAATATAAAGCCCAGTTACAAGAAGAGTTTGTTTGGCTGGTCGATCTTGCATCGCAATACAATATCTTAATCGATAGAGATCAAATTCTCTCTATGTTTGACCCAGGTAAAATGGTCGATGTAGCCACGAATATGCTTACCGGCTTAGGTGGCGTAATGGCAAACATGTTTTTAATAATTTTAACTGTGGTGTTTATGCTTTTTGAAGGGCCTGCATTAAGCAAAAAAATTCATATGGCACTTGCCGACCCAGATAGAAAAATGGAGCAAATTGACCGCTTTTTGGTTTCTATTAATTCGTATTTAGCAATTAAAACATTAGTGAGTTTAGCCACCGGTATTATTGCAGCATTTTATTTATGGATTTTAGATGTTGACTACTTTGTGCTGTGGGGCGTGTTGGCCTTTATGTTTAATTATATTCCTAATATAGGTTCTATTATTGCCGCAGTACCAGCTGTATTGTTAGCACTGATCACACAAGGACCATTAACAGCCGGGCTTGTAGGTGCAGGGTATTTAATTATTAATACGGTAATGGGTAACATTGTAGAGCCTAAATTTATGGGTAAAGGGCTTGGGCTTTCTACCTTGGTGGTGTTTTTGTCGTTAATATTTTGGGGGTGGTTATTAGGCACTGTAGGCATGTTGCTATCGGTACCGCTTACCATGATTGTTAAAATAGCCCTAGAGGCAAGTGATGAAGGGCGCTGGGTTGCCACGCTACTTGGTACTGGAGAGTCGATAGACGATAAATAATATCAATTGGTTTTCATAGCTTAAAATTGCGTATTTGATTAAATATTTGATACAAAAAAAAGCGATTAATACACAGTATTAATCGCTTTTTTTGTAGGGGTTAATCCCCGTTTAAAGTGGCTTTTTAAGCACTTGAGTAAACTGTTCAATAAGTGCAAGTTCACATAATTTGTAATCAATAGCGGCTTGGCTGGCATTTGGCAGTTTTAATATGTAGCGCCATTGGCAGCTTGCTTCAATATACTTTTGGTGGTTGTCGACGCTGCGCTTAAACAACATCAGTATTTGCGTATTTCCGCTTTGCTCTTCTAATTTAGTGAGTTCATATTTACGTTTTTGAACCCAAGTACCCTGATTGTATTTAGCCTGATTTATTTGGGTGTCTAAACACTGCGTATAGCGTTTAGTTTGGCTTGGCGTTGCGTTTTGCTCAAGCGTACACTGTGCTTGCGCACTGACATTAGCACTTAGTGCTAATAGGCTCGCAAGTGTAATTAAAAGGCTATTTTTTATCATTGTAATTAAACTCTAAAATAAATTGTGCGCCGCCCAAGGTGTCCGACTTATTAATCGTTAAGTGACCGTTATAAGATTTAACCAAATCAGAGACTATCGCCATGCCAACACCGTGGCCGCTTTCGTAAGTATCAAGGCGGGTACCACGGGTTAATAAAGACTCGCGTTTATCCTCGGGTACACCGGGTCCATCGTCACTAATGCCTATGCACAGTGTTTTACTTTGAATGACTTGTATTTCTACTTGTGAGCGACACGCTTTACAGGCGTTATCAATTAAATTACCCAGTAATTCCATTAAATCTGTTTGGTCACCTAAAAAGTAATCTTTATCGGTCACGGTACAATTAAATATAATGTCTTTATCGCGGTATACCTTGGCCATTGCACTTAAAATAGAATCAACCACAGGTTTAACTGGGGTTTGTTTTTTCCATGTATCTGAGGCGCCAGTAGCTGCACGCTTTAACTGATGCTCGATCATCACATTTATTCTATCAAGTTGCTCTTGGGCATCGGCATCATTAGCAAGCGGGCTTGATTTTAATACCGCAAGGGGCGTTTTTAATGCATGTGCTAGGTCACTTAAAGAGGCTCTGTAGCGCTCTTTTTGACGTTGCTGCGACTCTAGTAATAAGTTTAGGTCTGATTTAATTGTTTGTAGCTCTACAGGGTATAAGCCTTTAATTTCTTGAATATCGCCCGACTCAATGGCTTTTATTTCTTTATCAAGACGTTGTAACGGCCGGCCGCTCCAAATAAATCCAATTGCCATTAAACCGGCAATCGCAATACCCATTATAAACATCCAATCGACTAAGGTTTGCTTAAAGCCATCCATTAACCTTAGCAGTGCATCGTTTCGTTTGAGTAATATAAAACGTGCCTGCTCAGATTGGTCAATATTATTTAAAATGACCGTTAGGCTTAATTGCCAGTAAACCGCATTGTTGTAAACCACACGTCTAAAGTCGGCCGCACCTGCTTTAGGCTCTATGTACTCGGGTTTAAAGTTTACGTTTACAGCCGACTCTGAGTGCCAAACAGGTACATCATCGCGGTAAATCATGGCGTAGGTATCTGAATTTAAGTTATTAAGCTCAGGCGTTAAAATTGTGCTGGGCATAATAATGCCGCGCTCAGTAAAGTCGACTTCAGAAATAAGGGAGTATAAGTGGGCTTCTAGATTTTTTTCGGTGGTTTCGACTAATGAGGCGTAATACGCTTTACCAATCGAGTAAAACAAAATAGGCAGTGCCACCAATAAAACAAAGACAAGGATAAATCCTTGCCTTATTTTAAGCGATATTTGCGATGCTACCACTGACTTTTAAGCCTGTAACCACGCCCACGTAGTGTTTCTACTGGGTTTAATGTGCCTTCAGGGTCTAATTTTTTACGCAGACGAAGTACAAATACTTCGATAACGTTAGAATCAAGATCGAAATCTTGGTCGTAAATGTGCTCAGTAAGTTCTGATTTAGAAATTACTTTTTGCGGGTTAACCATTAAATACTCAAGTACTTTGTACTCATAAGCCGTAAGGCTAAGTTCTTTGTCGTTAACCCAAACTTGTTGTGAGCGAGTATGAATTTTAATTGGACCCGCTGTCATTTCAGGGTTTGCTTTACCAGCACTGCGGCGAATAAGTGCGTTACAACGCGCAATTAATTCTTCAACATGAAACGGCTTGGTTAAGTAGTCGTCTGCACCTGCATCTAGGCCTTCAACTTTGTCTTGCCAGCGGTCGCGCGCCGTTAAGATTAAAATAGGGATTGTCACGCCTTGCGCACGTGCTTTATTGATTAGCTCAATACCGTCAATTTTTGGTAAGCCTAAATCAACCACCGCCATATCTAGCGGGTATTCTGTAATATGGAATAGGCCAGCTTCGCCATCGTGACATAAATCAACACTGTAACGTTCTTTCTCTAAAGCATTACGTAGGTTGTCTGCTAAGTGTAAATCATCTTCTATAACTAAAATTCGCATTTGCTAATCCTTTTTCACTTCGCCGGTTTTTTTATTTATATGTAAATCAACGACGTGGCCGTCAGATTTGAGTATACGTACAGTATAAAACTTTGCTTGTTCTGTAATTTTTAAGGTTTTACCGTCAGTTTCTTCTTTTGCAAGTATTACGGCTTTCTTTTTGCTGATCTCAGTTTTTTTAACTGCATTGGTAGCAGTCGAACTTGCGTGTACGGCGCCACTGACGCTAATACAGGCAATTAAACCAAGGGTTAATAATACACGCATGACGGGAACTCCTAGATCAAACCCAGCTATTCTAATTAACTAAGCTACTAAAACTCAAGTAAAAACGTCCAATATGCGCTTTTACGTTCGCCAGCTTAATTAATTAGCAGTGAACCAACCCTGAATTAAATAACGTTTTAAATTCAGGGTGTTCGTTACGCTGGTAATACTTTTTTATATGGTTTTACAACGGTGTTTGCGTAAACGCCGGCTGCAACGTATGGATCAGCTGCTGCCCATTCACGTGCTTTTTCAAGTGAATCAAATTCGGCAATGACTAATGAACCTGTAAATCCAGCATCTTGCGGATCTTCACTGTCGATTGCTGGCAGTGGGCCGGCAACAAATAAACGGTTTTGAGAGTCAAGTTCGCTTAAACGTGCTAAGTGGGCGGGGCGGGCTTCTTTTCTAAGCGGTAAGCTGTTTTCAACGTCGGTTGAATAAATCATGTACAACATAGTAATTCTCAAAAAAATGTTAAGTTTAATAACGCAAATACTAGCACAACGTTGATAGTTGGTGAACAAATTACCGTTAAAGCTAGGTTTACAGTTATTAATTATTTTTAGTGTGTAATTGCTTGAAAAGCGCGGCACAACACTGGTAGAGTCGCTTGAATAACTTAAAAATAACAAGGTTAATACATGAGCAATAATAGAGAGCATTTTAGCTCCCGTCTTGGCTTTATACTGGCTGCAGCAGGTTCGGCAGTGGGTATTGGCAACTTAGTAGGTTTTCCTGTGTCGGCAACTAAAAATGGTGGTGGTGCATTTTTACTTGTATACGCTTTGTTTGTTGCTTTTATTTGTTTACCGGTAATGATGGCTGAAATGGCCATGGGTCGTAACGCGCAAAAAGATCCACTTGGTTCGTACAAAACGCTGGCAAATAACGACAAAAAATGGAAGTTTGCAGGGTTTTTGGCTGTATTAACGCCGTTTATGATTGCCGTATTTTACATGGTTATTACCGTGTGGATTTTTGGCTACTTAAGCCAAACCGCCATGGGTAATTTAGATGCATTGGCAGATCCGAGCCATTTTGGCAGCTTTATAAATAGCTACACTGTTTTTGGCTACATGGCTGTGGTGGTTATTATTGTTAACCTTATTTTATTGGGTGGGGTTAAACAAGGCATAGAAAAAGCCGCTAAGTTTTTAATGCCGGCTTTATTTGTTATGTTGCTTGCCCTTGTAGCGTATGTATTAACGCTTGATAACGCCATGGCTGGTGTTAAATATTATGTTATTCCTGATTTTTCTAAAATGAGCGCCAGCGTGCTTAATGGTGCACTAAGCCAAGCGTTTTTCTCACTATCGCTAGGTATGGGTATTTTAATGACGTACGCCTCTTACATATCTAAAAAAGATGACATTGTTGGCAGTGCTAAAATGGTAGCTATTACCGACTCATTAGTGGCATTTGTTGCCGGTTTAATGGTGTTACCGGCAATATTTAGTTTTGATCCAAATACCGACCCAGCCGCGCTTTCTGACTCGTCTGTATCGATGATATTTGTATACTTACCTAAAATTTTATTAGCACTACAAAATGATATTGGTTACTTTGGCGCGTCTGCAGTAGCGTTTTCGTTCTTTTTATTAGTGTTTTTTGCAGCGATTACTTCGCTTGTATCAATTGTAGAAGTACCTACAGCGACCCTTAGCGACCGCAAAGGGATCAGCCGTAAAAAAGCCTTAGGTATTTTAACGCTAGCCACAGGTGTGTTAACTATATTATGTACTATGTCGTTTGGTATGGTTGATAGCCTAACGTCGTTTACTAGTTACGGCAGCGGTAATAAAAGCTTTTTTGATATTGTTTATGATGTATTTTACGACACTATATTGCCACTGAATGGTTTAATGGTGTGTTTATTTGTTATGTACCGCTGGAAAAAAGCGCGCCTAACAGATGAGCTAAGCCAAGGCTCACCAAATTACGCCGGTAGCTTTATGGAGAAATACGTTAACTTTTCGCTTTCTACGTTTATTCCGGTTATTTTATTAGCCATATTTATTAACACAGTAGCGACTAAGTTTTTTGCCTTTAAGTTATTTGGTTTTTAGGCTAAAAGAAAGTTTTCAAAAGCCGCGTATTAACGCGGCTTTTTTGTGTTTAAAATAGCGGCTTAGCTTGTTAGCTGATAGCTCCTGAGTCTAATGAACTGCCAATCCCCAGTGTAAACATCCACAATCCCCATAAGCTATGCTCAATTACACACACTATGGTTGAGCGGCTTTGCGCGTAAGTAAACGAAAATAATAACCCGCCTAAAAATGCTAAGCCTACAGCCACCCAATTGGCATACACAATATGGGCAAGGGCAAACACCGTTGCGCTTACCACTATACGCACTCTTTTTTTGGGCATAATGCGTTTATAGCGATGAAAAAAGTAGGTCCTGAAAATTAGCTCTTGTGGTAATACCGACAGCAGCGGGTATAGAAGCAGTAAAAGTAACCAGTTATAAAATGAGTGCAGCGGCATACTAAACCAATTTTCTTGGTGAATAATGCCGTAAAACACGCCTGAAAAAAGCGCTCCTAAAAAAAAGAAACTAAATAAACGTCGCTTTACCGCAGAAAACTGCCCCAGGCTTGTGAGTCTAAATCGCTTAAAGTGAGGGTCGTTCAGTAATAACATGCAGCACACACTCATTAAAACAATCAGTGCGGGTATTAGCCAGTTCGCTAGGTAACTACGAAGGGTAAAGCCTATTAAAGGCAATAAAACAAATATTAGGGTAAATTCAAACCAGCGGTATTGATTGGCGTTCAAGGTCGTCTCTGATTGATTTTTTTTACACGCTATCAAGCAAAGACGACATTTTTATGACGAAGGTGTTTTACTTTGCGGGTTCTTCTTCATCAGGGAAGTATTTATACAAAGCAAAAATAGTGATCAAAATACTCACAAAAGTAATGGCCATTAAGCCAAACACTTTAAAGTTAACCCAAAAATCGAGTGAGAAATTATACGCAATGTAAATATTCAGCACTGCAATACCTGCGGTAATGGCAACCCACATTAAGTTAAGCTTATTCCACACCGGCTCAGGTACTTCAATCGCCTGTTTAGAGTCGTTGGCGTTTTCGAGGATTGAGTTAAGGGCTTTTTTAACAAGATTTTTATTCAGCACGTAGCGGCTAATTAATAAGGTAAGGCTTAAGCCGGCGTAAATTAACGTGGCTTTCCATTTTATATACTGCTCATCGTGGAGTACTAAGGTTAATGTGCCAAACACCGCTGCAATAGCAAAAAATAGCCATTGGCGGGCAGGTACATGGCCGTGCTTAAAGTAGCTATACGCAACTTGAATAAGCGTAGTGACCATTAAAAGGCCTGTTGCCCAGTAAATATCAACTAATTTAAATACCGCAAAAAATAATATTAGCGGGATGTATTCAATCAATGCGTGCATATACTACCTAAATTATACAAAAAGAAGTCAGGGAAGTTTTTACCACATAACACTAGGCAACTACAAGGTTGACTTGTTGCCCTGTAAGCCTTAGCCTGCGTGGCTTTAATTATCCATCATCATATTCCCACGCTTAACCAACACTGATTAAGTGTGCATTTAGGAGCCTACAATGAACAAAGCACAACTTGTTGCCCAAATAGCAAAACACAGTGAACTAACAAAAAAAGACACACAAGCAGCCCTTACTAGCTTACAAAAAGTAATTACTAAATCGTTATCTGAAGGCGACCAAGTGCAAATTAATGGATTTGGTACATTCGCTTTAAGCTACTACCCAGCGCGCACTGGCCGTAACCCACAAACAGGCGAAAGCATTGAAATAGAAGGCGCTAACAAGCCCGTATTTAAACCAGCCAAAGCATTAAAAGATCTCCTTTAAATAGCAACTTGCATTGACCGGTACCAGTGACCGGTACCAGTGACCAGTACCAGCGACTAGTTCCTGCAACCAATACTTGCTAAGCCCGGTTACCTTTTTAGGTTTAGTTAGCGCTATTAATCATAAAATTATAGTTCGGCGCACCCCGCTAATAGGGTGCGTCTACAAAATAAATACCCAGTTTTTAGTTAATGCCTAACTACTTCATCTTATAAGCAAAGCTTGTGTGCTGGTTTTTAATACGCACTTTAAATTAAGCTATGTAGATTGTTCAAACCCTCTAAATGATTTACATAGCTTTGACAGCTTTAATTTATATTATCCATTATTTTCAATAGGTTAAATTTGGCATCGGTTATGCTTTTAAGAGGGTGATTGAAACATTTTATTAAACGCAATAAGGAGATCTATATGTCTACATTACAAACAAGCACTCGTTTACAAGGCAAAAAAATTGCTATTTTAGCCACCGATGGCTTTGAGCAAAGTGAGCTATTATCTCCACGTGATGCTTTACTTAATGCCGGCGGCGATATCGATATTGTGTCGGTAAAAGAGGGTGAAATCACCGGCTGGGATGAAGATAAATGGGGCGACAAAGTAAGCGTAGATAAACTTGTTACAAATGCCAATGCCAGCGATTACGATGCGCTTATGCTGCCAGGTGGCTTATTTAACCCAGATACGTTACGCCAAGATAAGCACGCAAAAGCGTTTATAGACGGTTTTTTTGGCGCCGAGAAAAACAAACCCGTCGCAGCTATTTGCCATGCTCCTTGGTTACTTGCCGAAATTAATAAATTACGCGACCGTACCGTTACATCATTCCCAAGCATTAAAAGTGATTTGATTAATGCTGGTGCCAATTGGGTTGATGAAGAGGTGAGTGTAGACCAAGGCTTAGTAACAAGCCGCAGTCCTGCTGATTTAGAAGCATTTAATGCAAAATTTATTGAAGAAATTTTAGAAGGTAAGCATCAAGCTCACTAAGTTTAGAGCTTAATAAAAAAGGGCATTTTAAATGCCCTTTTTTAATGCGTAAATTTTAATTTTTTACAGTGCGGTGGCCGCTTTCATATCAGCTACAAACGCTTTTAACTGCGTTGTCATCGCGTCTAAATCATTAAGGTTTGCTTCAATAATTTTAACAACGGCCGAGCCTGAAATAGCACCAGCTGCGCCGGCGTTTAGAGCGGCTTTTACATCATCGGGCGTAGAAATACCAAAGCCTAATAAAGCAGGGGCTGCATGGTATTCTTTTAGCTTAGTTACTATGTTACCCGCTGGCATTTGCGCTTTAGTATCGGTGCCGGTAACACCCGCACGCGATAATAAATACGTGTAGCCACGGCCGTAAGATGCACATTGGCGCAGAGTATCGTCATCGGCATTGGGTGTGGCAATAAATATTGGGTCTACACCGTTTGCCATGGCTGCTTTTCTAAACATTTTAGACTCATGAAGTGGTACATCAGCAACTAAAATAGAGTCTACGCCCGCCGCTTTTGCATCTTTATAAAATGTTTCTAAACCGCGTTTAAACACAAGGTTAGAATACAATAATAAGCCAATTGGAATATCTGAATTGTAATCGCGTATTTCTTTAATAATATCAAAGCAATCTTGCGTGTTAATGTTTACATCGAGAGCGCGAATATTCGCCGCTTGAATAACTGGGCCATCGGCGATTGGGTCCGAAAACGGAATACCTAGCTCCAGTGCATCCGCGCCGCCATCAATTAAGCTTTTAATAATGGCAACACTTTGCTCTTTACCTGGGTCACCAATGGTAACAAATGGCACAAATGCGCCTTGTTTTTGCTCATTAAGTGCAGCAAAGGTTTTACCGTAACGATCTGTATTTAACTGGCTCATAGTTGACCTCCTTGTGATAAAACACTGTGTACGTGGGTTAAATCTTTATCGCCACGGCCACTTAAGTTAACCACTAAAATGCTTTCTTCTGTTTGCTCTTCGGCGTATTTAAGCGCATAAGCAAGGGCATGGCTTGATTCAAGAGCTGGAATAATACCTTCGTTTTTAGCCAGTGCTTGGAACGCGTCAAGGGCTTCTGTATCGGTAATCCCCACATATTGAGCACGGCCTGTTTCGTGTAAAAACGCGTGCTGTGGGCCTACTGCTGGGTAATCAAGACCGGCAGATACTGAGTATGACTCTTCAATTTGGCCATCGTCATTTTGCATAATGTACGTATAGGTACCGTGCAAAATACCTTTAGTACCTTTACAAATTGTAGCGCCGTGCTCGTGGGTATCTAGGCCTTTACCTGCAGGCTCTACACCAATAAGTTTTACACTTGGCTCGTCAATAAAGTCAGTAAACATACCAATGGCATTAGAGCCACCGCCAACACAGGCTAGTACGGCATCCGGTAAGCGTCCTTCTGCTTTTAATACTTGTTGTTTAGCTTCTTCACCAATGATTTTTTGATACTCTCGTACAATTGTTGGGAATGGATGAGGACCCGCAGCGGTACCAAGTAAGTAATGAGCGTCTTGGTAGTTTGCAGACCAGTCGCGTAGCGCTTCGTTTACCGCATCTTTTAATGTGCCAGAGCCGGCGGTTACCGGAATAACCTCTGCGCCCATTAATTTCATTCTAAATACGTTAGGCTGTTGGCGCTCAACGTCTTTAGCCCCCATATAAATGCGGCATTTTAAGCCAAGTAATGCACAGGCTAGGGCTGTTGCCACGCCGTGTTGGCCCGCTCCAGTTTCGGCAATAACTTCTTTTTTACCCATACGTTTAGTTAGCAACGCTTGACCAAGTACTTGGTTGGTTTTGTGTGCGCCGCCGTGCAGTAAATCTTCACGTTTTAGGTAAAGCTTTACTTTAGGGTTTTTAATTAAATTACGCGTTAATGTAAGCGGCGTAGGGCGACCGGCATACTCGTTTAATAATTTTGTAAACTCAGCCTGAAACTCAGGGTCTTTTTGTGCTTTGTTAAATTCGTTCTCTAACTGCTTAAGCGCAGGGACAAGTAGCTCAGGTACAAACATACCGCCAAACTCGCCAAAATAAGCTGGATTTTGCATTATAACCTCAATAATTTCTGATGCTTGTAAAAGCATTTTGTAATTTGATAGGGCACTTTTTACCCGCAGATTCTTCAACGCCTGAATTTAAATCAAGGCCTAGGGCACCTTGAAACAGCGCGTCTTTTATATTGTCTGGATTTAAGCCACCCGCTAACATAAAGGGGGTTGTTGCGTCGCGCAGTACTGCCCAATCAAATGCTTTACCTGTACCACCGGCTTGTGTATCGCTGTGGGTATCATAAAGATGGCGGTCTACGCCCGTAGCTGCTGGGGTTGGCAATGTATCTTTAATTGCCTGTGCTTTCCAAATTTCACAACCTTTAGGTAACTGTGTACGTAATGCGGCAATGTAATCGTCACTTTCTTGACCGTGTAATTGTACTGCGGCAAGTTTTAGTTCGTGCGCGTATTGTACCACTTGCTGCGGGCTTGCATTAACAAAAACGCCTACAAATTTAAGTGGCGCACTTTGGCTCAGCTCAATCGCACAATCTAAATCAACATAACGAGGCGATTTAGGGTAAAAAATGAGTCCACCGTACACTGCGCCGTTGTTGTAAGCGGCCTGTACGTCTTGTGCTCGGGTTAAACCGCACACTTTGTTATCACCTAAAATCACTTTTTTGCAGGCTTGTTCTAAATCGCGCTCAGCCATTAAAGAACTGCCAATTAAAAAGCCGTCACAAAATGGCGCTAGGCGTTTAACATCTTGATGAGTGTAAATACCTGACTCTGAGATAACCACTTTATCTTGTGGGATAAGCGTACGTAGCTTTTCGGTGGTGGCTAAATCAGTGCTTAAATCGCGAAGGTCACGGTTATTAATACCAATAATTTGTGCATCAAGTGCAAGGGCGCGGTGCACTTCTTCTTCGTTACTTACTTCGGTTAATACCGACATGTTAAGCGAGTCGGCAACTGCATGTAGCGCTTTATATTGTTCATCATCAAGTACTGAAAGCATTAGTAATATAGCATCGCCGCCATAAATACGTGCCATGTAAACTTGGTACTCATCAATAAAAAAGTCTTTACAAATAAGTGGTTGCTCTACTTGGCTACGTACAAACTCTAAATAATCAAAGCTACCTTGAAAGTATTTAGTATCTGTAAGTACGCTCATGCAGCTAGCATATTTTTTATAAACAGAGGTGATCTCGGTTAAATCAAACGGCTCTCTTATTAGTCCTTTTGAAGGAGATGCTTTTTTACATTCTAAAATAAACTGCGTACCCGGCTTTGCTAACGCTTTATAAAAGCTGCGGCTGGTTGGCACTGCTAGGTGTTTAAAGCTCTCTAGTGGGCGCGCGGCTTTACGCTCTATTAGCTCTTGTTTTTTATCAGCAACAATTTTGTCTAATACATTAGCCATGACTTACCTCAATAATTGCATTTAATGTGTTCATGGCTTTGCCTGAACTTAGTAATGTTTGTACCTGTTGTGCGCCTTCTTTTAATGACTGTACTTTACCGCTTAGGTATAAAAGTGCAGCCACATTGACCACGATTGCAGCATTGTGCGCATCACTGCCTTTACCTTGTAAAATAGCAAGGCTCGCATTTGCGTTGTATTGTGGGCCTTCACCGGCTAGTTGTTCAAGTGAATAGTTTGCAAGGTCAAAGTCGCTTGGGTTCAATGTGTACTGCGTTATTTCGCCATTGTTTAGCTCAACTACGTTAGTTGGGCCGTGCAGGGCTATTTCATCAGTGCCAGAACCATGCACTATCATCGCGCGCTTAGTGCCTAATGTTTTAAGGGTTTGCGCCATTGGCATACATAAAGACTCATCGTAAACACCCAGTAATTGCACGTGTGGTGCAGCAGGGTTAGCAAGTGGGCCTAAAATATTAAAAATGGTACGTGTTTTAAGCGCAGTACGTACGCCCATTGCGTGGCGTACACCACTGTGGTAATGCGGTGCAAACAAAAAGGTAAAATGGGTTTGTTCAAGGCACTGTGCAGCCTGTGCTGGACTCATATCAATATTAATGCCCAGTGCTTTTAATAAATCAGCAGAGCCCGAATTACTCGATACACTGCGATTACCATGTTTTACCATATTAATACCCGCGGCAGCTGCAACAATAGCCGCGGTAGTACTAATATTAATCGTGTTTGAGCCATCGCCCCCGGTGCCGCAGCTATCGGCAAGTTGCGTGCTAGCGGTTGTAAAGGCAACGGCGTTTTCTCGCATTGACGCTGCAGCGCCGGCAATTTCATCGCTTACTTCGCCTTTTATTTTAAGGCTGATTAGCAATGCAGTGAGCTCTATTTCGCTCATGTTACCTTGCATTATTTGGTTAAATAATGCGTTTGATTGGGCATAGTTTAACGACTTGCCTTGAATAAGTTGCTCAATAGCGTATTGAACATTTATGGTCTCTTGTGCTTGGGTACTCATAATGTCCTCTATTAGTTGGTGCGCGTTAAGTACGCAACACTTTGTTGAAGTAGCATTGCCCCATTTGGCGTAAGTATTGACTCAGGATGAAATTGATAACCTAACGCTTTATCGTCGTGGTGATATATGGCCATAGGAATATCGTCAAATTGTGCAATTACCTCAATATTTTCAGGTACCTTGGTTGCCATTAATGAATGGTAACGGGCTACGGGCATGGTGTTGCCCATTCCTTCAAACACCGGATGCGGGTTTAAATTAATGATTGATGACTTACCATGTACGGTTTCGCCAGCGTGGCCGATTACTCCGCCATAACTTTGTGTAAGTGCTTGTTGCCCTAGGCAAATGCCCAGCATGGGGAAGTGACCTTTAGCCAGTTCGATTAATTCCATTAAGCAACCTGCATCACTGGGTGCACCAGGTCCTGGCGAAAGCACTAATAATACTTGCCCAGGCTCTTGGCGCATTTTATTAAAAATAACCTCTGCACGTATGTTATTTCTGTATACCACAAGCTCACAGCCCAGCATGGTTAGTTCATCAACAAGGTTGTAGCTAAACGAATCAAAGTTATCTAAAAAGTATATTTTCATTGGGTTTGCTGTGCTCATTTTATACCGCCTCATAAGTCGATTTTATGGCGGTGATCACCGCTTGGGCTTTAGCGCGGGTTTCGTTAGCTTCGGCTTGCGGATCAGAATCGTAAACGACACCTGCACCTGCTTGCACATACGCGGTATTATTTTTAACAAACGCTGAGCGAATAACAATGCAGCTATCCATTGCACCATCGCCTGTTAAATAGCCTACTGCGCCACCGTAGCTGCCACGGCGTTTGCCTTCGGTTTGGCGTACAAGTTCGGCAGCGCGTACTTTAGGAGCGCCTACCAGCGTGCCCATGTTCATACACGCTTGGTAAGCGTGTAGTGCATCAAGCTCAGGCTTTAATGTGCCCACCACGCGAGAAACCAAGTGCATTACTTGCGAGTAGCGGTCTACTTTTAATAGCTCTTTTGCATGGCGCGTGCCGGCTACACTAATGCGTGCCACATCGTTACGAGCTAAATCAACCAGCATTAAATGCTCAGCACGCTCTTTTTGATCGTTTCTTAGTTCAAGCTCAATACGGCTGTCTAAATCTGGGTTGATTGTGCCATTGGCAAATTTTCCACGTGGGCGAGTACCGGCAATAGGGTAAACTTCAACTTGTTTGCTTTGTACTTCGTATTTAAGTGCAGACTCAGGTGAGGCGCCAAATAAAGCAAATTCTTCATCGCGCATATAAAACATATAAGGGCTTGGGTTTTGCTTTTTAAGCTGGCTATATGCGTGCAATGAATCAGGGCAGGGCAGTGAAAACGTACGCGAAGGCACAACCTGAAAAATATCACCATCAACGATGTTCTTTTTAAGTTTAACCACTTGCTCGCAGTAAGTTTCATCGCTTATATCAACACTTACATCGCAGGTGCCAGTTTGCATAGGCGCACTAAACTCTTCTGCTTTGTCGCATAAGGCATTTAATCGTTCTAGCTCTTTACCTACCTCAAAACAATTAGCGTGTACGTCTGGGCCATTAAACACATTACCAATAAGCTCGGTGGTTTGTTTTTGATGGTCGATAACCACTAAGGTTTCGGCTAAGTAAAATACGTAGTCTGGGCAGGTGTTTTCGCCATCGGGTACGTCGCTTAGCTGCTCAAAATTAGCCACCATGTCGTAGGCAAATACACCGCCTAAAAATACCGAAAACGGGTTTTCGGTGGTGCTTTTGATACTGTTTATACAGGTGCGTAGTGCGCTAAATGCATTATCGGCAACCAGTTTACTTGCCTCGTCAATGTCATTAGAGCCGCCTTTATAAACAAGAGTTAGGCTTGTGTCAGTTAAGGTTGCATCGCAGCTTTGTACATTGGCTCTTAAATATGGCAGTAACTGTTTACCGTTATTAGATTGAGCACTTACCGTGACGGTTTTACCTTGGCAAACAATGCGCAGCGCGCAGTCAACTAAAATTAAGCTTTTAACACTGTCTTTAGAATCAATTTCGGCTGATTCAAGCAGTAGCGAATTAGGCTTATCAAGTGCTGCATAAAGTGCAAGTGGGCTACTAATGTAGTCGCGCACTTGCGTTATGCTAGTAACTTCGCCTGGTGTGGTAGTTATATGACTAAAAATCAAACCTCATTCCCTCAAAAAATAAAACCCCGCAATGCTTTTGCAATGCGGGGTTTGAATAACGATATCTAAATTACAAACAGATCATTACCGTCCCGCTATATCAGGCGCCACCACCAACGATGTGTAAGAGTAAGACCGTTATTCATGTTTTTTTGCCTCAAAATAAAAATTAAATACGTAAAATTTAGTTATAAAAAAACCCGCATAGTTGCGGGTTTTGAATATTTGCTAGACACGACAATTCATCACCCAAAAATTATGAGTGCCACCACCAAATAGTGTGTTGAATTGAATTGATCATTTTTATTAATTCTTAATGTGTCTTAAAGTGGCTACAGTAAAACGTATTTAGCGCTTTTGTGTCAAGTGTTTATTTAAAACAATTTAGTCAAAAAAGTTGTTATACTTATATAAACATCTATTACCCTTAAATTTAAGCAGTTTTCTTTTGATAAAATACGATTTACACAGCCATACAACGCATTCAGACGGACATTTAACAGTTGAGCAATTATTAAACCGCGCCGTAGAAAAAAACATTGATGTGTTTGCGATAACCGATCACGACACTGTGGCTGCTATTACGCCGGCAAAAGCGTTTATCGAAACAGAAAACCTACCGCTTAAGCTTATATCTGGCGTAGAAATTTCTACCAAGTGGGAAAGCTTTGAAATACATATTGTTGGGCTAAATATTGATATAAATAACAATGCCCTTACATCATTGTTATCGGCGCAGCAGCAAAAGCGTGATGAACGCGCCATTGAAATTGGCAAAAGGCTGGCAAAAAACGGTTTTGATGGCATTTACGAACAAGCCAAGGCGCTGGCAGAAAACGCCCAAATAACCCGTGCTCATTTTGCGCGTGCATTGATTGAAAGAGGCGTAGCTAAAAATTTTCCTGGGGTATTTAAAAAATACTTAGGGCGCAGCAAAACAGGTTATGTTCCAAGCAATTGGTGTGATATGCAAACAGCTATTAGCGCCATTCATGCTGCGGGCGGGGTTGCAGTACTTGCACACCCAGGGCGTTATCAAATGTCTAATAAATGGTTACGTAAGTTGCTTGTGCAATATAAAAGTGACGGGGGCGATGCCATGGAAGTTGCGCAGCCGCAACAAGCGCCCACTGAACGCCAATTTTTAGGGCAATTGAGCCAAGAGTACGGTTTACTGTGCTCGCAAGGTTCTGACTTTCATTTTCCAACTAGTTATTTAGAGCTAGGTAAAAACTTATACTTACCCAAAGACTGCCAAGGGGTTTGGCAAGTGTGGGAAGGGCAAGAAGGAGCATTATCATGAGTCAATTAATTCATATTCACCCAGCAAACCCACAGCCACGACTTATTAGCCAAGCGGTTGATATTATTAAACAGGGCGGGGTTGTTGTATACCCAACAGATTCGGGCTACGCAATAGGGTGTAACCTCGGTAATAAGCAAGCAAAAGAGCGCATTGAGCGCATTCGTGGAATAGAAAAACACCATAACTTTACGCTGGTATGTCGTGATTTATCTGAGCTGGCAACTTATGCCCGTGTAGATAACCAAATGTTTAGACTTATTAAAAATAATACGCCAGGGCCATACACCTTTATTTTTAAAGGCACAAAAGAGGTGCCAAAGCGGTTATTAAACGATAAGAAAAAAACCATTGGTATGCGCGTTATAGAGCATCCAATTGCATGTGCATTACTTGCAGAGCTTGGGGAGCCGTTAATGTCGTGTTCGTTAATTTTACCTGGAGAAGAGTTTACAGAATCAGATCCAGATGAAATTTTAACGCGTTTAGATAAACACGTAGATTTAATTATTGACGGCGGGCACCTTGCAGAGCAAGCAACCACGGTTATTGACCTATCAGAAGATGATATTCACATTTTGCGTGTAGGGTGTGGCGATACCAGCCCGTTTGAGTAACCTTGGTGAGTGATACAACACTGGGCGAAAAAAATACTCAAAGTGAGCCAGTGCAGCAAAAGCTGCCACTGGCTTTTTTGCATGGCAAAGCCGTTGTAGATAAACCTGAAGATTTATACATTCCGCCCGATGCACTTGAAATTATTTTGGAAACCTTTGAAGGCCCGCTTGATTTACTGCTGTATTTAATAAAAAAGCACAAGTTAGATGTGCTCGAACTCTCTATTTTTAGCATTACTGAGCAATATGTCAGTTATGTAGAAATGATGAGTGAGTTTCAGTTAGAACTTGCCGGTGAGTACTTAGTAATGGCAGCGTTATTGGCACAAATAAAATCGCGTCTGTTATTGCCTGTGCACGAGGAGCTCGAAGAAGAGGAAGACCCCCGCGCAGAACTGATCAAGCGTTTACAAGAATACGAGCAGTTTAAAAAAGCAGCCGAAAATATAGATTCCATCCCCCGTGTAGGCCGTGATATTTTTGTTGCACATGCAACTATGCCGGTCATTGAAAATACCGCTCAAAACCTGCCAGAGCTTGAGTTAAAAGATTTAATGTTAGCACTGAGCGACGTGATGGCGCGCGCCAAAACATTTGAGCATCACCAAGTGACCGCAGAAATCCTCTCTACCCGTGAACGGATGAGCCAAATTTTAGCCCAGCTGAGTAACGCAAAAAAAGCGCTGCCGTTTAACGATTTATTCACCCTTAGTGAAGGGCGAAGCGGTGTAGTGGTTAGCTTTATTGCTATGCTTGAGCTTATAAAAGAAGGCTTAATTAGCTGTTTGCAAGTCTCACCTGATAGCCTAATTTACATAAACCTTACTGACACACCAAATAGCTAATTAGTAAAACTGTAGCTCAAGTTGTATGTGCGTATATGCACAGATGCTGTTTGTATACGCTATTTTAGTTTTCCTTCACCCTCTATATTCTTAAATTATTGAATTTAGAGGAACCCACATGTTTAAAAATACGCCCACATCTTATGGCCTTATTGCCATTACTTTACACTGGTTGATGGCTTTTACCGTGTTTGGTTTATTTGGCTTGGGCTTATACATGGTTGAGCTAACCTATTACGACAGCTGGTATAAAGGCTCACTGGATTTACATAAAAGTATAGGTATAACGCTCGCCGCAGTGCTTATTTTTAGAATATTGTGGCGCGTATTCAGCCCCAAACCTCGCCCCCTTAGTCAAAATAAAACAGTAAACCACATTGCACATACCGCGCATATTGTTATGTACCTAATTTTAGCAGTCATTGTAGTGGCGGGATATTTGATTTCTACCGCCGATGGCAGAGCAATCGCCGTTTTTTCGATATTTAATGTACCTGCTTTGGATTATAGCTTTGATGGACAAGCCGATATTGCCGGAAAAATTCATTACTACGGTGCGTGTACATTAATTGGCTTGGCTGTTTTGCATGCACTGGGGGCATTAAAGCACCACTTTATTGATAAAGATAAAACCTTAACAAGAATGATCAAACCAAAGGAATACTAACATGAAAAAACGACTAGTAAGTGCAGCTCTATCGGGTGTAATGATGTTATCGGCCACTGCAAATGCAGCAGATTATGTAATTGATACGCAAGGGGCGCATGCATTTGTTACCTTTAAAATTAAGCATTTAGGCTACAGCTGGTTGCACGGGCGATTTAACCGTTTTGATGGCAGCTTCAGTTACGACGCTAAAGCGCAAACAGGGTCTAATATTTTAGTAAATATAGATACAGCAAGTTTAGACTCTAACCATGCTGAGCGTGATAAACACTTACGCGGTAAAGACTTTTTAAATGTGGATAAATACCCAACAGCAACATTTAAAAGCACCAATGTGAAATTTACCGATGATGATACAGCCACAGTAACGGGCGACTTTACTTTACATGGCGTAACTAAACGCATTACGTTTGAAATGGATAAAGTAGGTGAAGGGCAAGACCCTTGGGGTGGCTACCGTGCTGGTTTTGAGGGCGAAACCAGTTTAAAACTCACCGATTACGGTATTGATTATAATTTAGGCCCGGCGTCTACCCATGTTGATATTGGGCTGTCTATTGAAGGTGTGCGTAAATAATAAAGTGTAGATTAAATTAAAACGCCACTTTAGTTAGTGGCGTTTTTGTTTTTTGTAGCGTGAATTCTTGATTCTAATAAGGGTTTTAAATGTGGGGGCAACCAGCGTAACATTACTTGGTGGTATTGCTCGGTTTGCTTAATTTTTTTTAATTGCTCATCTAATAGTTGAATATTTTTAGCACCTTGCTCATTTTTAGTGCAGCCAATGTAGCCATAACTGAGCGGTGGCGCTTCAACAATCGCTCGCTGAGTTAGGTTTTCTTCAAAGTACATAGATTTAGCTAAGTAATGGTGCTCACTTGGGTAACCTAATAAAATATCTAAGCGCTTTAAATTAAGCATATAGGTAAGGCTGGCTAAACTATTTCGCGTTGGGCGAATAACAATATCAACATCGGGGGTGTTATTTATTACGCTGTCGAGTTGCTCGCCGTATGAGCGGTTCATAGATACACCTAATGTGAGCTTTTTTTCTGCTAGTAAATCCTGCAACGACACTGGCTCTGAGTTAGGCACTTCTAGTGAATGCGCCAAACCTTTATGCATAGCAATGGAAGGTGAAAGGCCCGTGGTTGAGCTTTGCTCACTAAAGTGAATAAACTTTTCTCTAAATGCATTTTTATAAAGTGATAGGGCGCAATGTGTGGCTGATTTATTGGCTAGTTCTTGCGTTACTTTGCCTGAGGGGATAACAAGGCGATTAAACGTGATGTGCTCAAGTTGTTGCTCGAGTAAGGTTATAACGCTTTCATCACGCCCCTGGTGTTGGTATTTTCCATTTAAAATGTAATAGGGCGCAAAGTCGTGCGTTAGCCAGTTAATCGTGTGGGCGTAACTGACTGAAGAAATGCTTAAATATAAGGTGATACACAAAAATGCACGGAGCATTACTACAACTACCTAAAACAATGAAAGTATCGCTATTGTAGTCAATTAAGTGCAACAAAGTAAAATGCCAGCTACAAAGCTGGCACATTTTATTAACATTAACTGCTTAATCAGTTAATTGCTCGCAATGTTTAGTTGGCTTTTAACCATTTTACAAATTCGCGCGCTTCGCTTGCTTTTTGGAACATTGCGTTTTTCAAACCTTGTGTATCACTAAAAATAACACGTTGTTTGTTTACAGAAATTGATTGCACCGGATGGGCAATTTGGATCATAGATCCATTGTATTTATAAGACATAATAAAACTCACTTTATTCTTGTTATTTACTCTGCGCTATTTTTTATAGCCAAATGCAGTTAATAAATTAACGATGTTGTGTTTAGCTTCATTACAGTGTTGACGATCTTTATGACACTTTTGCGATGATATTAAAAAAATCATCAAGGTATTAATAGGGGTTCTCGCCGTACAATAACTTAGCTTTAAAATATACGTTTTGCGGGGCTTACTGGATCAGGGTAAAAAGGTTAACCGCGGTGGTTTTTTTAAGACCAGAGAAGAAAGGTAACCTAAATAAAAAATGTGTGCAAGCTATTTATTTAAAAATTATTTATACTTAATTTTATCAACTGCTTAAACGCATGGATTCTAACCTTAAAAGGGTAAGTATGAATTACATAATAGTCAGCGATATTTATGGTTTAACAGCACCTTTAATGAGGTTGTTAGATATTATGCAAGCCAATACAGAGGTTATAGACCCCTACAAAGGAGAACTGCAACCCATTGATAGTGAAAAGTATTATTATAATAAATTTATAAATGACTGTGGCCATGACAATTACGTAGCTAAGCTCTTAAATGTATTTAATAACCTTACAGAGCCAACAGCCTGTATAGGGTTTAGTGCAGGCGCAAGTGCCGCGTGGCGCGCACAGTTATTAACAGGCAATCCACACCTAAAAAAGCTGATTGGCTTTTACCCTTCACAAATTAGAAATCATTTAGATATTGCGGCAAAAGTACCTTGTACGTTTATTTTTCCACATACCGAAATGCATTTTAATGTAGATGAAGTGATAAGTGCTTTAGCCAGTAAAAGCCAAGTTACGTGTAACAAAACACCGTTTTTGCATGGTTTTATGAATGCTTACTCAACTAATTACAATGTAAAAGCATATGATGAGTATTGCGCACTTATTAAAAGCATTTAAAGTGTATTTAACTGCGTTTTAGTAATAACAGGAAAGTCGGTACGCGTATTATATTGCGCGTACAAGGTAGTAAAAATACTACTGCGTGAGAGCTTATCTAGCTCTTTTATGAGCGTTTTAGCACTTGTGCGTGCAGCTCTGCAGCATAGTTGGTATTGTTTTATTATAGCGGCAACGCTTTTACCTTGTTTTTGAAGGGCTAGATCGGCTTCTACAAAAAATGCTGCCCCTGTCCAATAAACCCGCTGTTGTGCACGTTGCTTCCACATATCACTTGAAAGTTTATTAAGTGGCTGCTGCTTTGTTTTAGTTTGTAAGCGTGCTCGCTCAAACCCTGCGTTTAGGCGCTGAACAAATTGCGCTTGGCTAATGACACCGCTGTTGCGCATTATTACGTTTTGCATGTAACTGGCAAACCCCTCGCTTAACCAAAAGCCAGAGTAAGGCAGTAGTGGTAAATATAAATGTGAAAGCTCATGGTAAAGCGTCCAATCTTTTGTAAATGCATTTAAACTTGCGTAGCGGTCAATATGCAGCTCTAATCCATCGGGATTATTTCGTTTTACGCTAGCCCATGGCACGGGTTCAAAAGCAAAATATTGTGGCTTTAAATTAATAGGGAGGGTGCTTTGTTGTAATGGGCCTAAGGTATTTTGTGTTTTTTTAAGGCTTTGATTTACCCAAGTAGCTACCGTTTTTTGACCCTTAGTAGTCAGTGCGTCTAAATTATGAATAACCACATCAACAGCTGAGGCTTTTAAAGAGCACATTAATAGCAATAACAGCCAAAATAACTTCATTTATACCTCCTAAATACGCGCTTAATACTAGACCCACTATTTACGTAATTAAGCACATGTTATTCGTTATTTTTTTAACTAATATCAATTATAAAAAGCAAATTGCATACATGCTCAATCAAGCATGATTTAATCAGGTAACACTATTTTTAGTATAGGTATTAACCATGGCTTATCAGCATATTAAAATCCCTGAGCACGGACAAAATATTACTATTGATGCTAAAGGCCAATGGCATGTGCCTGTAAATCCTATTATTGCTTATATTAATGGTGACGGGGTTGGGCAAGAGGTCACACCGGCCATGCAGCATGTGGTGAATAATGCCATTACACACTGTTATGCAAAGGAGCGAAAAATTCACTGGATGCAAGTATATAACGGCGAGCAAGCAGCAAAGTTATATGATGGCGATTGGTTCCCAGAGGAGACGATTAACGCAGTACGTGCGTGTAAAATAGCAATTAAAGGGCCGCTAACTACACCTCTTGGCGGCGGTTTTCGCTCATTAAATGTGGCGCTAAGGCACGAAATGGATTTATTTGTAAATATGCGCACTGTTAAAGGGTTAAGTGCATTGCCATCGCCGTTAAAAAATCCATTTTTAACTAACATAACAGTGCTGCGTGATAGCAGCGAAGATGTATATTCAGGAATAGAGTGGCAAGCGGGCAGCGTAGAGAGCGAGAAAATGCTCGACTTTTTATGTGAAGAAATGGGAGTAACGCGCCTAAGGTTTTCTCAAGAGTGTGGCATAGGTATAAAAAATATATCTAAAGAAGGCTCTGAGCGCCTAGTACGCTATGCAATTAATTACGCCCTTAAAAATAACAGCGAATCGTTAACGCTTGTGCATAAAGGAAATGTACTTAAATTTACCGATGGTGCCTTTAAACGTTGGGGGTTTGCCTTAGCCCAAAATGAGTTTAACGCTACCCCACACGAAAACGGGCGCTGGCTTGAAATAGCACGCGCTAATAAATCGCCTTTAATTATTAAAGAAGTGATAGCCGATAACATGCTGCAACAATGTTTAATGAACCCAGAGCAATTTGATGTGGTAGCAACCACAAACCAAAATGGCGATTTTTTAGCAGATATGCTCAGCGCACAAGTTGGCGGAGTGGGCATTATGCCGGCTGCTAATTTAAATAACGATGTGGCATTTTTTGAACCAACTCATGGTACGTTTGAGAGAATAGCAGGGCAAAACAAAGCAAATCCAAGTAGCAGTATTTTAAGTGCCGTTTTAATGCTTAAGTTTATGGGCTGGGATGAGGCAGCAACGCTGATTGAACAAGCGCTCGAACAAGCACTCAAAAGCAGTAATGTAACCTTTGATTTAGCGCAAAATATTAATAACTCGACAACCCTAAGCTGCAGTGATTTTGCACAAAAGGTTATCGAGTATTTTTAAGCAACTCCATTATTAGGCCGCTGTGGCTGTTTTTGCCTTGTGTACACATGGGCGATTAGTAAGCTGTGCAGCGCGGTGGTAAATATCGTGTGCATTAGGTTCATCGCACTGAGTACCGCTAAGCGTATCCATTAATGCAACTACAATAATAGCCGGTACTTGGCAGCAGTATTCATCAAGTACTGCCTCGGTTGTTTGTGCATCTACATGGCAAAGCGGGTGGTTTTTACGCTGATACGCATGCAGTAGTGTATCTACTTCTAAAATGTCATCGGGTTGGTGCTTTGTTTTACGGCACTTACAACCAAACTCATCAACCAAGGTAGCAAGTGCTTGGTATGTCTCAGCGGCATTGGTTTTAGTGCATAACTGCTGGGTAATAAACTGATGTAAATTAGCGTCAATAAATAACCCGTCTTGTTGTGTGAAGCTTGATGTTGTCATAATCATTACTCTTAGTTTGTTGGCTTAACTTCACTTTAGCGCTAAGTGTATTATTAATGAAATTGTTGTTTTCAATAACTGACATTGATTTTATCAATAGTAAATGACAACTAACCAAAAACCACTGAGCATGTTTAATTAAAGTGGTGCAAAAACCTATAAAAATGCACAAAACTGGGACACACTAAATAATAATTAAAAGCATAACTTAGTTAGGTGATTGATTTTAAATCTGTTTTATTTTTGTGGTGGGTTGGCATCAAGGTTGCTAAATATAAAGGGTAGGGTTCACTCCTATTTCTACGATTTTAAAAAAGCGCCGTGGTATTTTCCCAAAGTTGAATACCATGGCGCTTTTTTATTTTTAAAAGAGCAATGCGCATATAATAGTTGTGATAAAAACGACAAAATAAAGTTTATGATGCCAGTTTTTCTTATAATTTTTACGATACTGTTTGATCATAATATCAACATCTTCTTCAGAAAAAACATGTTCACACCGATAGCACACGTGCATTCCCTTTTTAATAAATGCGCCACATTTTATACATCTATAAATATAGCTAAGGCGGCTTTCGCATAGGTAAGGATATTCTTTTTTATTTTTCATAATTGTTATTTTTGAGCGCTTTTTTTTGTTTTACTATCGTTTCTATACCGTGCGCGACGGTTATACACCCTAAGCCTATTGCACCAAAAATAAAAAAATAGAATTTTTTAGGGCTCGATTCGATAGAAGCAATTACTCGTTCCCCTCCTTTATTATGTATAACGCCATCATTATAAGTAAAGTAGCTCCATAGAATGAAAAACAAGCCTAGTAAAATAGTTACGTATGCTTTGGCTTCTTTCTTTGAGTTTTGCTCTGTTATTTCTAATTGCTTTATAACCTTAGGATCCACTCTCTTTGGGTTGTTTAGCTCTTCTATTAGACGTTTGTATCTTTGCGGGTATTTGTTTGCATCAATAGTTTCAAGTGCTTCATGTAATTCTTTAAGTGAATAATTAGAGTAATCAATGTTGATAGTGATTTTCCTTAAATCTTTTTTAATACATTTTGAGCTGTAATCAGAATTTTAAATTAAAGAAAATTACTAATTACCTATCAGCAATTGTTTTAGCAAACTCAAGCAACTCACGGCGTAACCACTGGTGTGCGGGAGCATGGTGAAGTAGTGGGCTCCATATCATTTTTACCTCAATAGGGACTATTTGAAACGGTACTGGGCTAATGACTAAATCGGTATGTGTGGTTAATAATTTAGCCTGCCTGCGCGGTAAAGTAGCAATAAGTTGCTCTGATTGGCATAGCAAACTTGCAATCATGTAGTGGCGTGTAAACACCCGTATTTTACGCGTTTGCTCTAGCTGCCAAAGTGCTTCATCTACCCAGCCTAGTTTTTGCTTGCCTGACTTATTGGTAACGGCAGCTTCTGGCCCCCAGCCAGCGCGGTTTACCCAAACATGTTCTTTTTGTAGGTAATCATCAAGGCTTGAGTGCTGTAAAAAGGTATTTTTAGGGTGGGTTAAACAGCAGTAATTATCGCGCCAAACACTGGCTTGATGAAACGAGCGGGGCAAGCCATTAAACCGGTTTATGGCTAAATCAATAGTGCCTTTTTCCATATCTTGCAGGTTTACATCGCTTGGACACAGTACATCAAAATTAACCCCCGGGTTTTTAGTTAACTGCTCAGTAATAAAGGGGGCAATTAAGGTCGACTCCATGTAGTCGTTTGCCATTATTCTAAAAGTCACCTCTGCCGTTGCCGGGTTAAATTGCTCACTGGGCTGAGTAATCGCCTCTGCCATTTTTAAAAGAGACTCTATTTCAGGCTTTAAGCTAAGTGCTTTGCTGGTGGGGGTCATAGAGCCTGCGGCACGCACAAGTAGTGGGTCGTCAAATAAGTCACGTAATCGTTTAAGTGCGTTACTCATGGCAGGTTGTGTTAGTGCGAGTTTATTAGCCGCTTTTGAAACACTTTTTTCATCAATGAGCACATTTAAGTACACTAATAAGTTGAGATCGACGTTACGTATATTCATATGATCAATTTTATTTATATGCTTTATTAATTACCTAAATTAAAGCCTGCTTGCTAAGGTGTAAACAATTAATAAAAAATAACCGCTATAAGTGGTAAAAATAAAAGTGCTGCAATCATGTCAAAATCGTTAACTAATCAATCCAATAATGCGCTACAGCAAGTTATTGCTACTAAGTTGGCCCGCGCTGTTTTTGCAGGCTTTGAAGCAATGTTTGCGCAGTTTTTAAATATTACCCTAGGTGCGCAAAGCCGGTTTGAACAACAAAAATATCACGATGTGCAAACTGCCATGCGCGAACGCTTACAAGTGTACGAACGGGAAGTAAAAAATGTCAGTGAAGCTGTGAGAGTTATTGCTTACGCTGAACTGAGTTGCCCGCAAACATGGCAGCTAGCTAAAAATATATACGGCGATATGGTGCAAAATCATGAAAACAAACCCATAGCGCATACCTTTTTTAATTCTACCTTTGGTGCAATTTGGGACGATAAAAAAATTCGAACCGTACATTTGTTTGTATTAAAAGCAAAATACAGAAGCGAGCCGCGTTCGTATGAAAATTTAGTAAGGCGAATATCGTTTAAAGATGGGTTTAACCATGCTGTAAAAACGCTCATTACCCGCCAAGCATTTAGAGTGCCTTTTGGTCATTTAGACGCAGATTTACAGGCCTTGCAAACAACGTTAATGGCCGGTGCAAAGCAACAATGTAAACAAGTGTATGAGCTTATAAATTTAAACGACGGGTTTATAGAATACGCAAATTCATTATTTTTTAGAAACAAAGCCTGCTACTTAATAGGGCGCTGTATCGCTAAAAATGGCGATAATATGCCTTTTGCTATCGCCATATTAAATACTAATAAAGGGTTAAAGCTTGATGCCGTAATGATGGGCGCCGATCAGTTAAGTTTGCTGTTTGGTTTTGCTCGTACCTATTTTATGGTTGATACCGACCAACCCGCGCGCTATGTAGATTACTTAAGCGTGCTGATGCCACATAAAAAACGCTTTGAGTTATTTAACGCCATTGGTTTTATTAAGCACGCTAAAACAGAGTTTTATCGTTACAAAGTTGATACTACTAAAAATAGCCCTACTAATTTTAAATACGTGACAGCCCCAGGTACACCCGGCATGGTTATGCTGGTATTTACCATTGAAGGGCTAGACTACGTTTATAAAGTAATAAAAGATAAATTTAGTGCACCAAAAACAGCCACCAAAGCGCAAGTAAAAGCCAAATACAACTTTGTAAAGCAAGCCGACCGCGTAGGGCGCTTAGTAGATACACACGAATTTAGGTATTTAGCGTTCGACCTCAGCCGCTTTAGCGACGAGTTACTTAAGCAAATGAAATCACAAATTGGCAGCAGCATGGTTATATCGGGTAAGGCGCTTATTTTAAAGCATGTGTATGTTGAGCGAAAAATGACGCCGCTTAATTTATACATTAATCACTGCTCTAACAAAGCATTACAACAGGTTATGACCGATTACGGTAAAGCGATTAAAGACTTAGCCGGCGCAAATATATTCCCAGGCGATATGCTAATGAAAAACTTTGGCGTAACCCGTTGGGGGCGCGTTGTTTTTTACGACTTTGATGAAATTTGCCCATTGACTGATTGCCACTTTAGGGATGTACCTAGTGCACAAAACGACCTAGAGGAGCTAAGCGCCAACAGTTATTTTGATATAGCAGAAAACGACATTTTCCCCAGTCAGTTTAAGGTGTTTTTTAGCGCAAACGAAACAGCATTTAACTATTTTAACTGCGAACATAACGATCTGTTTTTAGCCGATTTTTGGCAAACTTGCCAACAACAAATTAAATCAGGCTTTTTACCTGACGTATACCCGTATAAACAAAGCTGGCGGTTTAAATAAAAATAACTAACCCCATGTCTAGCTAGGGCCTGTTTATCTTTCGAGGTTAAATTTGCAGCCGTCTGTTTGGTAATTAGGCAAGGCAGAGCCTATGTAGTGTGGTTGTTCCCCATAAATAGGCGATAACGTAGCATAAATGCCAAACAGGCGCTGCCCGAAGGGTTTCTGCCTAGGGGCCATTTACTCTTTGTTGCCTACATGGATGTAGGTAAGGGGCGTGAGCAGGACGCGGAAGCTTTGCTCGGTTTTTACTTAGCCCACTAGGTTACAAACCTCGCGCCGCGATTAAATGGCCCCTAGATTGAACAAATTTTAATCCTGAAAGGTTAACAGGCCCTAATTAAAAGGCTAAATACGGAGCATTAATGAAATATATTTCTCATGAGGGTGGCACCCTTGCATTTAGTGAAACCGATAAACCGGTTTTAAAAAGCCACGAAGTGCTAGTAAAAGTGTCTGCTATAGGTGTAAATCGCGCTGATTGCATGCAGCGCCAAGGTAAATACCCAGCGCCAGCTGGGGATAGCCCCATTTTAGGTTTAGAGTGCGCAGGCACAGTGGTTGAGCTTGGTTTTGATGTTGATAAAAGCTGGCTTAATAAACGTATTTTTAGCTTGTGCGCAGGCGGGGCTTACAGCGAATACGTTGCCATAGATGCTAAACAATTAATGGTATTGCCAGATGATTTAACCATGGTTGAAGGTGCAGCTATTAGCGAAGTGTACCTAACAGCATTTGGTGCGCTTTTTGAACTTGGTAAATTACAACAAGGCCAAACAGCGCTTATTCATGCAGGGGCAAGTGGTGTAGGCGGTGCGGCTATTCAAATGGCTAAAAGTGCAGGTGCAACGGTGGCTATTACTGCCGGCTCAGATGAAAAATGCAAGCATGCAAAAGCCCTTGGCGCCGATCATGCCATTAACTACAAAACAACTGATTTTGTAGTATATATGCAAGCAAATGAGCTTTTAGCAAATGCAATTGTAGATCCTGTTTCGGGCAGTTATTTAAATAAAAATGCGGCTATTGCTGCCATGGATTGCCAAATTATTATGCTCGCTTTTTTAGATGGGCGTTTTGCTGAGGTTGATTTTGCAGCGCTATTACGCAAACGTATTTCGTTTCATGCATCAACACTTAGAAACCGTAGCATTGAGTTTAAACGCCAATTACGCGATGACTTAGTTGCGCGTTTTTACAATGATATTGCTACTAAAAAGTACGACTTTAACGTGTATAAAACACTACCGTGGAGCGATGCTAACGAAGCGCATGCTATTTTAGAGCGTAATGAAAATGCCGGTAAAGTGGTATTACTTGTAGAATAACCACCCAATGTAACACTGAGGCGTGTGTTGGCGTTGTTAATGCATGGCTCAGCTAATATAATTTAGTAAATATAAAATACGTACAAAACACACAAGGTTAAAAATGAACCCAATACTAGCAATACTTAAAGAGCACAATGTAAGCGACGAAAAAGTAAAAGCATTGTTCGAAGCCTTTACACAAAACCCAATGATGGCAATGGCATTAGTACAAGAACTTGGTATTCCGCCTGAAAAACTACAGCAGTTAATGGCCGTGGTTATGACTCAGCCGCACTTAATTAAAGAAGCCACCGACGAACTCGGCCTAGACTTTGAAAAAGTAAAAGAAGCGAAAGACAAGCTAAACCAGCAATAAGCTTCACAAATTATCCCTTACCAAGGCATAAGCCTTGGTAATTCTACCTAAAATCACCACACTTTTTGTTACATTATTCATTGAACTGCTTGCTATTAAGCTAGTCATACTATTACTTATGATAGGTAGGGACTAGGTATGAAGCCACTTTATAAATTTTGGAAAAATAACCGTTCATTAATTTTATTTATTGCGCTGATGAGCGTGTTTAGAAGCGCAGTTGCCGATTGGTATGAAGTACCGACAGGCTCGATGAAACCCACCATATTAGAAGGCGACAGAATCTTAACCGATAAAATGGCTTATGATATACGCATCCCTTTTACGCATATTCCTTTAGTTAAATTAGCCGACCCACAAACAGGCGATATTATTGTATTTGACTCACAAGCTGCTGATAACCGGTTAATTAAACGCGTAATTGGTGTGCCAGGCGATACGGTAGCGCTTTATAACAACGAGCTAGAAATTAATGGCGTTAAACTTAAATACAATAACTTGCAAAGCAATATTGATTCTTTAGATAAAATAGAAGATTTAAATGGCCACAAGCATACGATTCGTGTTGCGCATACGCCTTCACAGCTATCGGGTTTTAATAAAATAACTATTCCTGAAGATTATTATTTAGCAATGGGTGATAACCGCGACCACAGTGCTGACTCGCGTGTTATTGGTTTAATCCCCCGCAGCGAACTACTTGGCAAAGCAGAGCGTATTATTGTGTCGCTTGATTACGACGATTATTACTTACCTCGTAAAAACCGCTTTTTAAAACCCTTACTTTAAGGCGGTTTTGGGCGCTAACCATACGCCGATGTTAATCGCTTAGCTCTACAATTTTTTGCGCAATATTATAAAGCGAGCAGTGCGAGTCCATTGCTTGCTTTTGCAACTTTTTATGAGCTTGCTCTTCGCTAAGGCTTAGCTGCTCTATTAAAATATACTTTGCCTGATGTATTATTTTTTGCTCTGTTATTACTCGTTTAGCATCAACTAAAGCCTGGTTTATTTGCTTAATATGTTGGCTTTGCTCCATGATTAGGTCGTACATGCTTTTATTACTATTGAGTTTATTAGCAGCGGTATTTTGGGGGGTATTTTGTTTAAACGCGAGTTGCCCGTCGGTCATTGGCATGTATTGTTCTTCAAGACTGCTTATAACCTGTTTATTTGAATTTAAAGTGCGCTGCGCCTGAGCAATTTGCATTGCTGCAGAGTCAATAAGGTAGTCACTGAGGTTTTGCTCAATTTTGTGCATAATATCGATACGCGTTGTTGTTACCTCGTACCACACCTCACTAAGCTGAGAAAGCGGCTGCGCATTTTCGTCATCTAAATTTTGTAAAAGCCCGCGTAGCTGATCCACTTGCTTATTTACGGGGTGATCAGTTAACGAGCGATAGCATTTTAATACGTGTTCGTCGGCGTATTCGTTAAAAAACGTAAAGCTGTGATGCTGTTGTTGAACAAAATGAGCAAGCTGTTGTTTTTGCTCCACGGTAAACTTACTTGATGCAAACGCTTGCGCGCCACAGGCACGTTCTTGTCCGGCGTATTCTTTACCTTGCATAAAATTAAAATAAGCCACTAGCAATCGTGTAACGCGCGGGTCGCTGGCGCCATCGGCGGCTTCTAAAATTATATTTAGCAAACACGAAATAAGCTGCGTATACGATTGAGTTGCATGCACTGGGGTAATTTTTTGATTTGCTATTTGTTGTCGCAGATCTGGCAGCGCCTCTAACGTTTGCAAACTATGGGTAATTAAATTGTACAAACGGGTGTGGCCCGTGTCGGCGTTATCGGTAATAAAGGTCGTTTTAATTGAGTGGTAAAACTGCGTTTGTGTTTGCTCTGTTAAGCTAATTTGTTGTTTTAACTGCGAAGCAAAACGTTTGCGGTTAGAGGCTAAGTAAATATTGCTCATGCCACGCTCTTTTTGTAACTGGTGTATAAAATCGCCCAGTTTAGTAAGCGATGCACAGCTTTTTTGAAGCTGTTTTAAGGCATGAATTTCTTGGTATTTTGCTGCTAATAAAAACTGTTTTGTGAGAGGATTGCTCGATAACATAGGACTTGTTCCACACTTTTTTGTATATAAAGTGCAACCACTGTTCCAATCATTTAAAAAATTTTCGATTGAATTTAAAATTAAATTAAAACAGCTGCTTAAAGCCATACTTGTTATTTGTTCCCATTTTAACTTATCTGTCCTTATTACAGGAATAAACCTTTTTGGTGCAAAAATAGTTGTTTTTGCACTCGATTGCGCCCTTCATGAATTAGGGGAAAAAAGTGTTTACTCTGTAAACTGCACAGAGCAAACACCAGAGGGGGAATTTATACGTTGCTACATTGCAGCAACGCAGGGCTGATAGCCATTTGATGATTTATTACCTCGCCAACCATAATTAGCGTAGGGCCTGTTAATGTATGCACTGCACTTTCGCTAATAATTTGCCCAAGCGTGCTGGTTATTATTTTTTGCTGGTTGGTGGTGGCATTTTCTATCAATGCGATAGGGGTTGTTTTAGGCCAGCCAACCGATTGCAAACCAGTACTTAATGCGTTTAAACGTCCTAAACCCATATAGACGACTAGCGTGGGGTTGTTAGAGCCTTGTACATAGGTGTAGTTGTGCCAATTAGGGAGTTTATTAGGATCGGCAAATTGCGCCGTTAAAAATGTAACACTTCGGGCCACATCGCGAGCAGTAAGCGGTATACCAGTATAAGCCGAGGCTGCACACGCGGTGGTAACGCCCGGGACAATAGCAAAATTAATATTGTGCTCTGATAGGGCGTTGGCTTCTTCATTAATACGCGCAAAAATACTCGGATCGCCACCTTTTAAACGAACAACTTTAAACCCTTGTTGTGCGTATTTTACTAATAAGGCACTAATGGCAGCTTGTGGCATAGAGTGCTTGCCTGCGCGTTTACCTACATACACTCGCTGCGCATGTTTAGGCAGTGTATTTAACAGCGCTTCACTAACTAGGCTGTCGTACAATACCACGTCGGCTTCTGCAATCAGGCGCTGCGCTTTCACCGTTATAAGCTCAGCATCGCCCGGGCCTGCCCCTATTAAATACACTTGGCCGTTTTTTTGATGTTTGGCTTTGTGCTTTGTATCTTGAGTGAGTTTATTAACAAACTTGTTTAGCCATGGGCTTTCAATACCCGAAAAATACGAAAGAACACTCATTTTATTGCTCCTTATGCTAACGCTGTAATGGCTTTTGGCTCAGCGCTAACAAAGACATTGCCATTGTCTATTTTGGCTTCAAATACGGGGAGCTGTATTGCCTCTGCTTCTAGGCACTCGCCGGTATTTAAACAAAAATGTTGCTTATACAAAGGGGAGGCCACTACTAATTTTCCATCAATAGAGCCAATAATGCCGCGCGATAGTACATTGGCTTTGCCTATCGGGTCGTAGTTGCTAATGGCTAACACAGGCTCACTATTTTGTGGAACATAAAATATGGCCACTTGCTGGTTGTTTACTAATGCGCATACGCCACTATTAGCAACTAGGTCGTCGATTGTTCCAATTTTATGCCAATACATCAGCTTGCTCCTGCTCAATTTCCATTACGGGGATACGGTTTGTCGAATTTTGCTGGTTACGTTTTTCAGACTCAGTGGCGGGGCGAATTTGGTTGCGCTCTTGTACAAATAAAATATTGCTATCGGCATCTGGGCTATTAATAAATTGGCGGAACCGTTTTGATGCCTCTGGACTTTCGACTGCTTTTTTCCATTCGCAGGCATAAGTTTTAGTTATAAGCGCCATTTGGGTTTCAAGCTCATGGCAAATACCTAGGCTGTCGTCTATTACTACGCTTTTTAAATACTCTAACCCACCCTCTAAATTTTCCATCCACACTGAGGTGCGCTGCAGTTTATCGGCGGTTTTAATGTAAAACATGATCACGCGGTCAATGTATTTAATGAGTGTTTCGGTATCTAAATCGGTAGCAAATAAATCAGCATGGCGCGGGCGCATACCGCCATTTCCACATACGTATAAGTTCCAGCCATTTTCGGTTGCTATTACGCCTATATCTTTGCTTTGTGCCTCAGCGCATTCGCGAGTACAACCCGATACGGCCATTTTAAATTTATGCGGGGCGCGTAAACCTTTGTAGCGGTTTTCAATCGCAATCGCGTGGCCAACACTGTCTTGTACGCCATAGCGACACCACGTACTGCCAACACACGATTTAACGGTTCTGAGCGATTTACCATAAGCGTGACCGGTTTCAAAACCGGCTGCAATAAGTCTTTCCCAAATAATAGGGAGCTCTTCAAGGCGTGCGCCAAATAAGTCGATACGCTGCCCACCGGTTACTTTACAGTACAGGTTAAAGTCTTTGGCAACTTGGCCAATAACAATAAGTTTGTCGGGCGTAATTTCGCCACCCGCTATACGGGGAACGACAGAGTAAGAGCCTTCTTTTTGCATATTTGCAAGGTAAGTGTCGTTGGTGTCTTGCAGGCCAACATGAGCGGGTTCTAAAATAAACTCATTCCACGTTGAAGCTAAAATAGAGGCCACGGCAGGTTTGCATATTTCGCAGCCGTGATGACCGCTGCCATGTTTAGCGAGCAAATCATCAAAAGTTTTAATGCTTTCTACTTTTACTAAATGCAGTAACTCTTGGCGCGAAAAAGCAAAGTGTTCACACACATGGTTGTTAACTTCAACCCCACGGCTTTGAAGTTCACTGTCGACTACCGATTTTAATAATGCGGCACAACCACCACAGCCGCTGGCGGCTTTGGTGCAAGCTTTAACTGCAGATAAATCGCATGAGCCGCCATCAATTGCACCCACAATGTCGCCTTTGCTTACATTGTGGCACGAACAAATAGTGGCAGTATCGGGCAGGGCATTTCCCGCTAAAACAGGCGCTCCTTCGCTATCAGGTAAAATGAGGCACTCAGGGTGTGCGGGTAATTCCATGTCGTTTAACATGTACTGCAACAGTGTGTCGTAATCGCTAGTATCGCCAACAAGTACTGCGCCTAATAACTTGTTACCTGCCTCATTTAAAATAATTTTTTTATAACAATCACGAATAGGATCTTGATAAATTAACTCTTTGCAATCGGGGGTTTTAGCGTGGGCATCGCCAATTGAGCCTACCTCTACCCCGAGTAGTTTTAATTTTGTGCTCATATCGGCACCTAAAAACTCAAGTTCGCCGCCTGTAAGTTGGCTTGCAACCACGCGAGCCATGTTATAACCCGGAGCGACTAGGCCAAAAAGCTTTTTGTCCCACAAGGCACATTCGCCAATAGCATATATATCTGGGTTTGATGTCTGGCATTGGTTATTTATTACAATGCCGCCACGTTGCCCTAATTCAAGTTCGGCCACTTTGCCAAGCTCATCGTATGGGCGAATACCGGCCGAGAACAAAATTAAGTCGGTTTCTAAAAACGTGTCATCTGAAAAATTTAGTCTGTAACGGCTCGTTTCGCCTTTTACTATTTCGCTGGTGGCTTTAGCGGTATGCACGCTTACGCCCAATTTTTCAATTTTGTTTTTTAACAGCGTGCCACCTTGTTCATCAAGTTGTACCGCCATGAGTTGGGGTGCAAACTCAACTACATGAGTATCAAGCCCAAGTTGCTTAATTGCATTAGCTGCTTCAAGCCCTAATAAGCCGCCACCTATCACTACGCCACTTTTACTTTGTGCAGCGCTTGCTTTTATTTTCTCTAAATCTTCTAGGGTACGGTAAACCAAGCAATGGGGTTGCTCATTCCCTTTAATTGGCGGCACAAACGGGTACGACCCTGTTGCTAAAATAAGTTTATCGTAATTAAATTTATCACCGGTTTGAGTGCTAACTACCTTGTTTGTTTTATCTATTTCATTAACCCACTGGTTAGTATGCACATTTATATTTAACTGCTGATAATTATCAAAGGTGGTTAGGGCTAAATCGGCGGCTGTTTTACCATCAAACACGCTGGATAAGTAAACACGGTCATAAGCTAAATTTGCTTCTCCACACAGTACGGTAATGTGCGCGTCAGCGTCGCTTTGGCGCATTTGCTCTACAAAATGGTGCCCAACCATCCCATTACCAATAATGAGTATTTTTGTTGGTGTTTGCATTGGTATCCCCTCAATGACGGTTTAATTTAAAAACAAAAAAGCCCGCCACAGTTACAAATTAATGCAACTGCGAGCGGGCTTCTTTGCCTGTGGTCATAACAACCTAAATGTGTGTCGTTTTAATAACGAACGGTATGGTTATCATATAAGCAAAAACACGGCCACTTTTATAAGTGTTTGTTTTTTAATAGCTACATTACTTTTAAATGGTTTTACTTACGCATATTTGAGTTGTTTTGGTGCGGTGCCAGCACTATGGGAGTGCACAAAATGAGTCTACAATGTGGTGTTTAGTCAGCAAAAGTGCATTTGTGCCGTTAACTAAAAACGAGGGGTAAGCGTTTAGGCTATAAATAAAAAATGCGCTTTGTTATTTTGAGATAAAAATAACAGTAAGCGCATTAATTCTGTAAAGCGGCTTTACTTGCTTTGTTTTGCTAGGGTTTCTACATCGGTATCTTCAACAGGTTTAAAGCTGCCCGTTGCTTCATCGTAGGTTTTAATTTCTGCAGATTCTATATCATATACCCAACCGTGTAGCTTAACTTGACCAGTTGCAATTTTTGCAGCCACAGCAGGGTGTGTTTTTATATGCTGTAATTGTTGTACTACGTTTTCTTCAATTACTAAGCCTAGGTGGTCGTTATTGTTTAGCTCTGCGCAACCGCATTTTTCTTTTACAACTTCAGTTGCTACGCGGCTGTGGCCAAGCCACTCTTTAACGTGCGGTAAGCTTGATAAACCTTCAGTATTTATAGCGCCTTTCATTGCGCCACAATCCGAGTGCCCACAAATAATAATGTGCGATACGCCCAGTGCAGCCACCGCAAATTCAATTGAGGCTGTCATACCGCCGGTTTGATTACTATGTGGCGGGATAATATTGCCCGCGTTACGACAAATAAATAATTCACCGGGTTCAGTTTGAGTCACTAAGTTAGGATCGATACGCGAGTCGGCACAGGTGATAAATAACACTTCTGGGTTTTGACCATTGGCTAGTTTTTGAAACGCTGCTTTTTTTGATGGGTAAACTTCTTTTTGAAACTTAGCCACGCCCGAAATAATATGTTCCATGTACAACTCCTATTGGTGTAATTTAATCGTGTTATTTATAGCTTTATTCGCCTGACAAATTAGCGCCATTATAACTTTGTTCTTGTTTGTTTTGTACTATTACACTGTTTAATAAATTTCATGCGCACGATCAAAGGGCGACACACGTACATGCAGTGATTAGCGTATACATAAGCGTAGCTAGCAGAGACTTCGAGTAAAATAAAAGGCGTTAAGTGGCGAAAAAGGTGGTTGAGGAAGTTAGTAGCTTAACTTGCTTTAAGTTTATGGGCTGATTTTAAGTTATACATGCGCTGATCCGCTAAGGTTAAACACTCAGTATGGCTTTGGCACTCATCGCTAGATGCTATGCCATAACTAATACCTGATTGGGGCCATTGCTGTTGAATAGTGCGATGTAATGCGGTGAGCTTTTGGGTAAGTGTGGTTTTTAGTTGGGGAAGGTGTGATTTGTTTTTAACTTTACATAACCAAATAAATTCATCGCCCCCGGTTCTAAATACGGTGCCGTCTTGCGCTAGATGCTGTGTCATTAATTTTGCTGCATTAATTAAAAACGCATCACCTTTGGCGTGCCCAAGCGCATCGTTTATTTTTTTTATTCCATCACAATCTATAAACACAATGATGTAAGCACTATGTGCAAGTTTAATCAGCTCATCATTTAATAGTAGTCGGTTGCCAACTTGGGTTAGAGGATCAAAGCGAGATTCATGTAACAAGGTACTAAATTCGTGCTGTTTTAACTTTAGCCACTCAGACAAAGACAGCACAATACACACACAATCTATTGCTAAGGCTAACAGCACAAGTATTTCTGATGAGGTCGCATTTATTAAATCAAAATGAAACGCAACGAATACTACTAATGACAGGCTATAGAGCATATTTCCAAATAAAAAATACTTGGCTCTAAAATCGTTCAGGCTAAGCATGGCAAACCCAGTGGTTAAGCTAAGCATAACCCATACGGCTGCTAAAAAGTGCGTGATATAAAACACTAAATAAAAGGGCATAAATAGGCTGCAGATACCGCATACAAATGCGCTAACGGTAAAGTATTTTAAAGCACTCCCAAGCTTATTGGCTTTTTCTTTATCGAAATTAAACAGGTAGTAGGTAAATGCTGCTGCGCAACTCACAGCAAAGGAAAATAAATAAATACCTAAGTAATGCTTATTAAAAGAGGGGCTGGCATAAATTGTATTTACAGCGCCCGAAGCAAACGCCCAGCCTAGACCGTGCAAACCGACATACCCAGCACAAAACAAAGCCACTTTTTGCTTTACTCTTAAAAACATTACAAAGGCCATCATTGCTAAAGTGAGCATGACAGAAATAGTAATAAGGCTTAATGAGTTTATATAAAACTGATGATGCAAAAATACACCTTCGCTTAAAATACTTAAATCAACCGGCGTTGGATAGTGTTTGGCTTCTAAATATATCCATAAATAGCCACTGCTTGGCGCATAGAAGGGCAGTTTAAATGCTTGTCCATGCATTAAAATTGCCGGTTGATTAACGTGAGACTGCGAAAAATCAGCAAGCTTAACTATATCCCCCTGTTCGGTTTGCCAATAGGCTAAACCAACGTCGATAAAATTGGCTTGCGGCAGCACATACCAATCTCCAGTGGTGGGGTTATTTAGCGCAATTTTTGTTACTACAGCGCCACTTTTACCGAGCAGGTTACTCGTTTCACTAGCGTTTTTATAAGATGTAATTACTTGCTGTCCAGAAGGAGGCGTATTGAATGCTAAGATAGGGCGCCATAGGTTATCATCCTCTAGGGTAATGTTGTTATTAAGTGTATAAGCAGGTGTTAGCGGGCTAAACAAAGCACAGAAAAAGAATACTGTTAATATACCAACCCGCACCATACCTAAACTCACTTTAAAAACCGACTAAGCGATTATAATCAAATTGTAAACAAATAGTATATAAATCAAACAAAATTATCGCCTTTAAGTAATGGCTTAATTTGGCTTTAAATAACAAACTGCATTAATAAATAAGTAATAATGAATATGCAATTAGCTCGCAGTTAAGTGGTTTGTGCATGCAGATTGAAAACGCCAGTACAAGTAATGGCGCTAAGTTGGAGCAGTGGGTTTGTGATCATGCAAAAGCCAGTCAACGCTTTACTCTCAATAGCACGGGTGATGACTACTTCGAGCTCAAATCAAGTTTAAGTAATAAATGTGTTGATATCGCAGGTAAACTGCAAACATATGGTGCTGATATTGTACAGTGGCAGTGTTATAACGGCGACAATCAACGTTTTCAATTTATTGAATAATACAATTAGCAAAGTTTTTTACACTAATTTAAATTGTTGACAATTAATTGTTATTTATTTTGTGTTGTGTAATTATTCAACATAGTACCTAACCGCTTTTTTACAAAAGCGGTTCTTTAATAATAAAAGAATAGGCTTGCTATGAAACACACACATAAAACCATTTATATCCCAATAGCTCTATTGTTAGGCACTGGGCTTGTCGGCTGTACTAATAATCAACCAGAACAAAGCATACAGCTTAGTAATACTACACAAAAAGAACACATGCTGTGGGATTTTGAAAAAGCTGACTACCAACCTTTTTTAAAAAGCCACAATGCCACTACAAGTCTAATTGAACAGCAAGGCAACCATAAATTAAAGGTTACATTTGCTGCAAAAACGCATCACGAAAGTGATATTGAATTTGTAAATAACCAAACTTGGAATTGGCAAGCTTTAGGTAATTTCGCTTTTGCTTTAGATATTGAAAACCCTGATAAAGTGTCTACCCAGTTATATATAAAAACAATTGATAAAACTGGCAAAGCACAAAGCCGCAGTGTAGTGGTACCCAGCGAATCAACTAATACTTATTATATTGAATTAAAAGGCGCTGATTTAAATATAGAGTCGGGTATACGCTCTAATCCTCCAAGTTGGAAAAGCAGCTACACACCGGTATTGTATCGAGGTGGTGCAAAAAATATTGATGTCAGCCGAGTAACAAAAGTGAGCTTTGGCACAAAGGGCTTATTAGAAGACAAACACTTACTCATTGATAATGTAAGGCTAATAAAACCGACAAACTTTGATACTGAGTACCTAGCAGGCTTAGTGGATAAGTTTGGCCAAAACGCCAAGCGTGACTTTGCCAATAAAGTATCTTCAACTGAGCAGTTAATTGCGGTTTCAAAACAAGAGCAAGCCAATCTTAGCAAAGTCCCTTTAGCTGGTCGCTCTAAGTTTGGTGGATGGCAGGATGGGCCAAAACTTAAGGCTACAGGCTACTTTAGAACCGACAAGTACAATGGAAAATGGAGCCTAGTTGACCCACAAGGCTATTTATTTTTTTCAACCGGTATCGCCAATGTACGCTTAGCCAATACCACTACCATTACAGGTTACGATTTTGATCAAAAATACATAGTACAAAGAGAGCCCGGTGATTTAACCCCTGAAGATTCGATTGGTTTAAACCCTGCACCGAAATCGGCATGGCCATCACGTTATATTAGCTCAGAATTAAGAGCAAATATGTTTAATTGGCTACCCGCTGTTGATGATCCGGTCGCAGATAATTATGGATATCGCCGTGAAGTTCACAGTGGTGCGTTAAAAAAAGGCGAAACATTCAGTTTTTATAGAGCTAATTTACAACGCAAATATGAAACCCAAAACGAACAGGTATTGATGCAAAAATGGCGAGATACCACCATTGACCGTATGCTCACTTGGGGTTTTACCTCGTTCGGTAACTGGATTGATGAGGGTTTTTACCAAGAAGACCGCATACCCTATTTTGCGAATGCGTGGATCATTGGTAACTTTAAAACCGTTAGCAGTGGCAACGATTACTGGAGCCCACTACCAGACCCCTTTGATCCCGCCTTTATTAAACGCGCTGATGCGACGTTAGCAACGCTAGCCGCACAAGTTAAAAATAACCCATGGTGTGTTGGTGTATTTATAGATAACGAAAAGAGCTGGGGCATGATGGGCTCAGTTAATTCGCAATATGGTTTAGTGATTAACACATTAACTGTCAATGCAAAACAAAGCCCCACAAAAGCTGAATTTGTGTCCCTGATGAAAGAAAAGTATCAAGACATATCAGTATTAAATGTAAACTGGAAAACTAATATTTCATCTTGGCAGGAATTTGCCTCAGGGGTGGTTATCCATGATATCAACGAGGCAGTACAAGCTGATTTTTCCGTGATGTTATACCACTACGCAAAACAATACTTTGCCGTTGTTGAGCAAGCGACAGCCAAGCACTTGCCTAATCATCTATACATGGGCGCGCGATTTGCTGATTGGGGCATGACACCTGAAATTCGCCAAGCTGCGAGTGAGCACGCAGATGTAATGAGTTATAATTATTACCGTGAAGGCTTAAATGATGATTTTTGGGATTTTTTAGCCGCACTTGATAAGCCCAGTATTATTGGAGAGTTTCATAATGGGGCGTTAGATTCAGGGCTATTAAACCCAGGCCTTATTCATACTCAGTCACAACATGAGCGTGGCGTTAAATATCAACAATACATGAAGAGTGTGATCGATAACCCATACTTTGTTGGCGCACATTGGTTTCAATATATAGATTCGCCGTTAACTGGGCGCGCTTATGATGGCGAAAACTATAATGTTGGCTTTGTTAATGTCGCAGACATTCCGTATCAGCCGCTTGTCAACGCCGCTAAAGAAGTTAATCAGCAACTATATCAACGCAGGTTTAGTCATGAAGATAACTAAAAGCTTGGCCTTTAGCTTATTTTTAGTGATTACTTTATCTGTATATGCAGAGCAACACGAGGTTAAGCCGCTTATAAAGCAAGGCCCTTATGAGATATGCAATAAAAAAGCGTTACAGGTTTTAGATTTAGATGCAGCGATTGAGACACTGGCATCTGGCTTTGATTGGTTAGAAGGGCCTGTGTGGGTGAATGATGGCCAGTACTTGTTGTTTTCAGATATTCCCACGCACCGTGTGTATCGGTATCAAGAAGGCGAAGGAGTGCAGCTATATTTAGCACACAGTGGTTATTCAAATGGTCTATTGCTGAATCAGCAGAACGAGCTGGTGTTGTTGCAATCGCGCTCACGTCAAGTAGTTAAAATGGCCGCGCCATTAACATCAGCTAAGGCAAACTATCAACAACTTGCTAGCCAATATAAAGGCCAGCGGTTAAATAGCCCTAATGACGGCGTATTTAATCGCCAAGGCCAGTTGTTTTTTACCGACCCTCCTTATGGTTTAGCCAAGCAATTGGACGATCCCGCTAAAGAGCTAAACTTTCAAGGTGTTTATAGCCTAACAGCGGCAGGGCAGTTACAGCTATTAGACAAGACACTGATTTACCCAAATGGCATTGCGTTATCAAAGGATGAAAGCACCTTGTATGTGGCCGCATCCAACCCGCAAAAGCCTGCATGGTATCAATACAAATTGCATAAAGACGGGACGGTAATAAATAAAACGTTACTGCATCAATTGCCTGCTGTTACATCGGATAGCCATGGTTTGCCAGATGGCTTAAAAATACATACAGATAGCGGGATTATTTTTGCAACCGGGCCTAACGGGCTCTGGCTATTTGATGAACAAGGCACGTTATTGGCACGGGTAAGGCTGCCTCACATCAGTGCCAATTTAGCCTTTAATGCTCAGCAAAATCGGGTGTATATCACTGCACATCAACACTTGCTGGCGCTCTCACTAAAGAATTAAGCTAGTAAGGTTCACCATTACAACTCATCGAGCAAGTCAAATCAGTTGATTAACTTGCTCGCGCTTTACTTCAAAGCAAATTTCCGCGTTAAGTTATTTTCATTTTATTAACTATATATCCTTTACAATAAATTTGCGTTATTGTAAATTGTTAACAATAGACAGTATCATGTAAACTAATTTGGTGGCTAGATGAGAAATTCATTACTAAAAATAAAAAGCGTAAAGGTGGAGTATTATCAAATTCCTCTGGCTGAGGTGTTAAGTGATGCTAAACATGGAGATCATACCCATTTTGAAGTGATTGCTGTGCGCATCATGACAAACGACGGCTATGAAGGCATGGGTTATACCTACACCGGTGGCAAAGGTGGCCGTGCTATTTATTCATTATTAAATGATGAAATTAAACCTGGCTTAATTGGCGTCGACTCATCAGCCATCATGTCAATTTGGGATAAATTACAGTGGGATCTGCATTATGTTGGTCGCGGTGGTTTATTAAGCTTTGCTATTTCTGCAGTTGATATTGCGCTGTGGGATATCAAATGTAAGCGGTTATCAGCACCACTGTGGCAAGTCGCTGGTGGTCATAGCGATAAAACAGCGTGCTACGCTGGCGGAATCGACCTTAACTTTGATGAGAAAAAGCTGCTGGCGAATATTCAAGGCTATCTAGATCGTGGCTTTAACGCCGTTAAAATTAAAGTTGGTAAAGCAGACAATAAAGAAGACGTAGCTCGTGTTGAAGCTGTCAGGCAGTTGATTGGTGATGATAGAACGTTAATGGTCGATGCTAATTACTCAATGAACGTAGAGCATGCAATTCGTTTTGCCAAAGCGATTGAAAAATTTGATATTACGTGGTTTGAAGAACCAACCATCCCTGATGACTACAAAGGTTTTGCTCGTATAGCACAGGCGACATCTATTCCTTTAGCGATGGGCGAAAACCTGCACACTTTACATGAATTTGGCTATGCAATTGATCAAGCCAAATTAGGCTTTTTACAACCTGATGCCTCTAATATTGGCGGTATCACTGGCTGGCTGCACGTAGCAAGTCAAGCTTATACCCACAACTTACCTATTTGTAGCCATGGTATGCATGAATTACATGTATCGCTTCTGGCTTCACAACCTCATGCGGGATTTTTAGAAGTTCACTCGTTCCCGATTGATGAATACACAACGCGACCGTTACAACTTGATGATAACGGTAAAGCCTGCGCCCCAGATATTATCGGTACTGGCGTAGAGTTTGACGCGCAATTAGTTAAACCACATTTAGTAAAACAATCATAAGGTATCACTATGCAAGCAGCAGAATATATTGGTAATAAATCGTTTCGTATCGTTGCAGGTCAAGCGATAAAGCCACAAGCAGATGAAGTTCGTTTAGATGTTGGTTTTGTTGGTATTTGTGGTACCGACATGCACATTTACCACGGTGTAATGGATCAACGTGTAAACCCACCACACACCATAGGACATGAGATTTCAGGTGTTGTCGCCGAGCTTGGCAGTGAGGTTACTAACCTACAAGTAGGTGCTCGTGTTGTTGTACGTCCACTTGATTATTGTGGTGACTGCCCAGCCTGTAATGCAGGCCATAGCCACGTGTGCCATAACCTTAAATTTATGGGGATTGATTCAGTTGGCGCATTCCAAAATTCATGGACCGTAAAAGCCCGCACTATCCATAAACTACCAGAGAATGTATCACTTGAGCAGGGTGCACTGATTGAACCGTTATCGGTTGCATGCCACGATATTTCGCGTTCTCGTTTAAAAGCAGGCGAAAAAGCTGTAGTGATTGGGGGTGGCCCAATTGGTCAGCTTGTCGCATTAGTGGCAAAAAGTGTGGGTGCAGAGGTATTGATCTCAGAGGTTAATAACGAACGACGTAAATTTTCGTCACGTTACGATATTGAAACAATTAATCCGCTGGAACAAGATTTACAAGAATATGTGTCTAAATGGAGCGATGGAAAAGGCGCTGATGTTGTGTTTGAAGTATCTGGTGTGCAGCCTGCAGTTGAAGCCATGACCCAAATTGCAGCTGTGCGTGGCCGTATCTGTATGGTTGCTATCCACTCACAAAAACCGCCAGTCGATCTATTTCAGTTTTTCTGGCGTGAGTTAGAGCTGGTTGGTGCACGTGTATACGAAGATGCTGACTTTGAAATGGCAATTGATTTGGTAGCCAGTGGCAAGATTGACTTAGCACCATTTATTACATCTGTGAGTGAACTTGCTGATATTAGCTCTGCATTTGCCAGTATGGATAACAATCCAACGGGTATGAAAGCACTTGTCTCTTGCCAAACTAAGTAATGGAACAAATTATGTTAGATAAATTTAGCCTAAAAGGTAAAACAGCGTTAGTCACAGGGTGTAGTCGTGGTATTGGTAAAGCAATGGCACTGGCATTAGCAGAAGCGGGCGCTGATATCATCGGCGTATCAGCAAGTCTAGCAAAGTCTGGCTCAGATGTTGAAACCCAAGTCTTGGAGCGCGGTCAGCTATTTCATGCTTATCAATGTGACTTTTCATCACGAGAAAGCTTGTATACTTTTATTGAGCAAGTGAAAAGTGAGCACCCTAAAATAGATATTTTAGTGAATAACGCTGGCTCAATCTTGCGCGATCCAGCGGTTGAGCACAGCGATGAATATTGGGATAAAATCATTGAGATTAACTTAAACTCACAATTTATCTTAAGTCGCGAACTAGGAAAAGAAATGGTCTCGCGTGGCCAAGGTAAAATTATCTTTACTGCGTCATTATTAACCTTTCAGGGCGGGATCACCGTACCTGGCTATGCGGCAAGTAAAGGGGCAATAGGCCAATTAACTAAAGCACTTGCCAATGAGTGGGCGAGTAAAGGTGTTAATGTAAACGCTATTGCACCGGGTTACATTGCAACAGATAATACCGAAGCACTCAGAAATGACCCAGAGCGTGCAAAATCGATTTTAGAGCGTATTCCGCAAGGTCGTTGGGGAACACCGGATGACTTTAAAGGGCCAACTGTATTTTTAGCATCAGACGCCTCAAACTACATGAACGGCAGTGTATTGCTAGTTGATGGCGGCTGGATGGGACGATAAAAAATGACAATTAAAAATAACGTAAACTTTATCAATGGTGAGTATGTAAGCTCATCAAATAGCGACACCATCAGCGTGCTCTCGCCAAGTACCGGCGAGCAGGTGGGTGTTATTCCTAAAGGCAGTGTTGAAGATGCACAAACAGCCCTTGAAACAGCGACTGTTGCACAAACTGCATGGGCACAAAAAACGGCACGTGAACGTGCCACAATCCTACGCCGTTTTGCACAAGGTATTCGTGATAATAATGAGCGCCTAGCTGAGTTATTAGTACAAGAGCAAGGTAAGCTGATTGATGTGGCTCGTATGGAAGCCAATGTCACAGCAACGTTTATTGAATATGCATGTGATAATGCCTTAACAATCAAAGGGGATATCATTCCTTCAGATCACGAAAACGAAAAAATCTATATTCATAAAGTGCCACGTGGTGTGGTTGTGGCAATCACAGCGTGGAATTTTCCGCTGGCGTTAGCTGGTCGTAAAATTGGCCCTGCACTAATCACCGGTAATTCTATCGTTATTAAACCAACGCAAGAAACGCCATTAGCAACTATGGAACTCGGTGAAATTGCTAACCAAGCGGGTGTTCCTGCTGGCGTACTTAACATTGTTAATGGTACTGGCTCTGTGGTGGGTCAACATTTATGTGAAAGCCCGCTGACAAAACTGATCACCATGACCGGAAGTACCCGTGCAGGGCAAATTATTCATCAAGCCAGCGGTAAGCATTTAACTCCTGTTATGCTTGAGCTTGGCGGCAAAGCACCGTTTATCGTAATGGAAGATGCAGATCTAGATAAAGCTGTTGACGATGCTGTTACAGCACGATTTGCAAACTGTGGTCAAGTGTGCACCTGTGCAGAGCGTTTATATGTGCACAGTGATGTATACGACAGCTTTATTGAAAAGTTCATCCCTAAGGTTAAAGCCTTAAAAGTGGGGGACCCGATGGATCCAACATCAGAGATGGGTCCTAAAGTAAACCAGAGTGAAATTAATAATATTCACTCAATTGTTGAAAAAGGCATTGCTCAAGGCGCGAAGCTTGCCACTGGCGGCAAAGTCGCGACGGTGGCAGGATTTGAAGGCGGAAACTGGTACGAACCCACGGTACTTGTGGATGTTGACCAAGATAATATTTTAGTGCACGAAGAAACCTTTGGCCCAATATTACCTATTATTAAAATCAATAGTATTGATGAAGCGATTGCATACACGAATGACAGTGAATACGGTCTATCAGCTTATTTATACACAAAAACATTGGATTACATTCACCGCTCTATTGCTGAAATGGAAGTAGGCGAAGTGTATGTAAACCGTGGTTTAGGTGAGCAGCATCAAGGTTTTCACAATGGTTGGAAACTAAGCGGTATGGGCGGTGAAGACGGCCAGTACGGGTTAGAGCAATACCTTGAGAAGAAAACAGTGTATTTAAATGAGAAGTAATTAGGCAGGGTGGATTCTCTCACATTTGCCCACCTAAAGCCGATGCAGTGCATCGGCTTTTTTGTGCTTGTGTGTTTTTTAACAAAAAACAAATAGGACATGAAATTACCATTTTTAAGCGTTAGTTGTGTATTTTGAGCAAAAATAACGGACTAGTATGGTTCATCAAATTTATATTTTACGGTGAAGGTATTAAGTCATGACAACAAAAAACACAAAGGTGAGTGAATTTGCCGATGCATTTAAAGGGCAACGTACCGCAACAGGCATAGGCCAAATGGATGACCAAAATGATCCCGTAAATATGATATTAGGTTTAAAAGAAGTACGAAAAGCCGCGCATAATTGTACCGTGTTTCAATCAGGTGCCAAACCTGGCCGCATTGTTATTCCTTCTGAAGTTGCAATTAGAGAAACCCGGCAAATTCCCTTTGAAGTTGACCCACCTGAGCATGGCGGTGTTCGTGAGTTATTAAACCCGTGGTTCAAACGTCCGTTAGAAGAGCAATACCAAGCGCGTTTACAACAAATCATAGATGACACTATTGAACATGCTCTGAATACCGAGACGATTGAAATTGTCAGTGAATTTGCACTGCCACTGCAATCGAAGGCACTGACATTGTTACTTAATACCCCAATGGATACAGCACAAACATGGATTGATTGGGGAACACATGTATTTCGCAGTGAAGACAGTAATCTAGATGGCGATAAAGCCAACATTCTGTACGACTACATAGATCAACAAATTGATAAAGCAGTGGCGCAACCTAGTGATGATCTGTACTCAGTATTACTGGCAGCCAAGGTCAATGGTCAAACCATGACCAAGGAGCAAGTTAAAGGGGTCATGATCCTAACTTTTGCAGGTGGCCGCGATACCGTCATCAATGCTATCACTAACTCAATGGCTTACTTTAGCGAACACAGTAGCGATTTACAGCGTATTTGCAATGAACCAGAAATCCTTAATCGTGCGGTGGAGGAGTTGCTTCGTTATTTTTCACCCTTAACGCATATGGGGCGAGTATCCACACAAGATACACAGGTTTGTGAGCATGCGATAAAAGCTGATAGCCGTATCTCTTTGTGCTGGGCATCAGCAAACCGTGATGAAAACATCTTTAAAAATCCAAACCATGTAGATTTTGACCGTAAAGTAAACCCTCACGTCAGTTTTGGCTTTAGTCATCACAGCTGTTTAGGAGCCACTCATGCGCGACAAATATTACGTCAATTGGTGTTATCTCTGGCTAAAAAAGTTGCCAGCATAGAGACAGTTAAAGCCGACGAAAATATTGAACAGCTTGGTGAATTTTCAAGAAAAGTCGGCTTTAACAGCCTTCACGTTCGTTTAACCGCTAAATAATTAATCGATAACAAAGCGCACTGTAGCAAGTGTCAGTAAAAAGTAGAGGAATAATCATGGCTAAAGTAATTTTTATGACCCAAAGTAATGGCGCAATTGCAGTGGAAGGAAACGGTGGTTCGTTAATGGAACTTGCGGTGGCAAATGGTGTATCAGGCATTGATGGTGATTGTGGCGGAGTGTGCTCTTGTGCAACCTGTCATGTTTATGTTGCCCCTGAAGATTTTGAGAAAGTGGGAGCCGCGGATGAAATTGAAAGCGACATGCTCGAACTTGACGATAACGTGACTGAATATAGTCGGTTATGCTGTCAAATTGAGGTATCGGATGTCATCGATGGCATGACATTTGTGGTGGCAAATTAATCGGTAAATTCTTATGCAACATATAAATACAGAGCAAAACGACATTGATTTAAATGTAGTCGTCATAGGTGCCAGCTACGCAGGTGTTAACTTTGCGTTTAATTTACGCCAACAGGGCTGGCTTGGCGCTATTACACTGATTGATAGCGACCCTGAATTACCTTATCACAGACCGCCGTTATCAAAAAAAAACTTGCAAGCAAGTGACACAATTGCCAGCCCATTGAAAGCAGAAAAAGCTTATAAAGATAACAATTTATCGCTGTATTTAGGGCAAACGGTTACAGCCATCAACAGTGAAACAAAAACAATCACATTAGCATGTTGGCGGTTAATTACCTTTGACAAACTTGTTATTGCCACGGGCTGCTCGGCGTTTATTCCTGCGATTAAAGGCTTAAATGAAACTGTTGATGCTCAAGGAAGTCGTCAGTATTTTGCTATGCGAACCTTTGCTGACGCAAAGGCGATAAAAGCTGCGCTTAATAACAGTCGCGATAAACAAGTCGTGATTATTGGCGGCGGGTATATTGGGCTTGAGTCAGCATCGTCATTTGTTGCATTAGGTGCCAATGTCACTGTGATTGAAAAGCAAGACAAAATATTATCCCGGGTGACCTCTGCGGTGATGTCTGACTTTTTAACTGATTTACATAAAAGCAAAGGGGTAAATTTACAAACCAGCAAGGATGTAGTCGAAATAAAACACCAAAGCAATAAACACATCGTGGTATGCAGCGATGGCAGTCAATACCCCGCTGATTTTATTCTAGTGGGTGTGGGTGTAAAGCTAAATACCCAATTGGCAAGTGCTGCGGGGATAGAGGCCGATCAGGGAATTAAAGTAAATGAAGCGTGCCAAACATCCCATCCTGATATATTTGCTATCGGTGATTGTACTCGTCATTTTAGCAAAATTTATCAGCGATGGATCCGTTTAGAATCAGTCCAAAATGCGGTTGATCAAGCCAAATCGGCGGCCATGTTTATTGCTAAGCAACAATACACGCCCGCGGCTGTGCCTTGGTTTTGGTCTGATCAATATCAATACAAGTTACAAATTGTGGGCTTAGCAAATGGATATAATAAGCTAATAGTGCACAAAGAAACACCAGAGCAGTTTTCTGTTTGGTATTTTCATGATGACACCTTGTTATGTGTTGAAGCAGTTAATAGTAGCAAAGCTTATGTACTAGGGACGCAAGCGCTAAAACAAGGGCTATCAGTCAATAAGGCGTTATTAAGGATCACAACAGCATTAAGTAAAACCTTATTACAGAGCACATAATTGCGCTTATTAGCGCAGTTGTTGACGATACTGTAGCGGCGTGACTTTGAAGTGAAACTTAAACTGTTTAATGAAGTAAGAAGGACTGGAAAAGCCTAAATCATAAGCAATATCTGTGACTGATATATCAGTTTGACCCAATAATCGCGCAGCGTTATATAACTTATGTTGAATAAGGTAATCGGAGTAGGGAACACGAAAGTGCTTTTTAAAAACCCGAGAAAAATACGACGGCGATAAATGACACATATCAGCGGCTTGCTCTAACGAAACGTTAATACCGTTATGGGTCTTCAATTGTTCAATAATCGGCGTTAACTTTTTAAAGCTTGCTAAGCCAGAGCGCGGTTTATTGAGCGTTGCCGCGCCATTTTTACCGTACTCGCAAACGAGTGTTATAAGGCTATTAAACAACTGCTTACAGGTTTTGCTTTTAGGGTTTTGGTTGTATTCGCTTAGCATCCAGGCTAATAAGCAGTGCAGCCTTTGTTGTATTTCGACACAGAAACTAAGATGCATACCCGATTTAAGCAGCTCGGTAAATTCGTTTAAAGCCGGGTCATTTAGTTGCTCAGGCATAAATTGCACTATATACCAAGATTTAGACCGCGGGTTTAACTCAAAGTCATGGGTTTCCATTGCTGGTGTAAATACGGCCTCATAATCAGATAGCTTTGACTCGCCCTGATGATAGAAATAAGTGCCATCGATGCGCTCAAAAAAGATGAATTCATGGACCTGATGAAAGTGCATAAAACAGGAATAAGCATCGTGCTGCAAGTAACTGACATGATGAATTTCAAAATCGTAGCCATCCTTTATGGTAAATGGCTCGCAATAGATTGCAGGCTTAGACATATGGTTTATTGTTAACAAAACTTAGTTGAAGTGTATCGCGCCTTATTAAAAGCTGCAATGTCTGATAAGCCAAATTGAATATTAGATACCCTGAAGTAGAAAATATGGAATTAAAGTTTTTATGCCCTTACTGGGGTTGTGAAGGAATAGCCGCAGAGCAGTTTCTTGCCCGCGTACTCGCTGCGGGTTTTGATGGGGCTGAAATTAACTTCCCTGATGACGATGAGTTTATTGCAACCATTAAACGTGCAGCTCGTGAAGATAACTTTGTTGTGGTTGCTCAACAGTGGCTGGCTGCTAAAGCAGAATCGTTTGCACAGTACCGAGCTAGGTTTAATGCGCGACTACGCTTTCTTGCTACACTTAACCCTGTGTTTATAAATTCACATACAGGGAAAGACTTTTATAGTTTTGCGCAAAACAGCTTATTAATAAAAGATGCGTTAGCGTTAGAACGTACTTTAGCAGTGACAATTACGCACGAGACTCACAGAGGGCGCTTTAACTATGCCGCTTTTGCTACTAAGCCTTACCTTCAACAATTTCCAGAGCTAAAATTAAACGCAGACTTCTCCCATTGGACTAATGTAAGTGAAAGCTTGCTTGAAGAGCAACAAGATGCCCTATTAGCAGCGCAACAGCAGAGCTACTATATTCACGCAAGAGTCGGGCATACTCAATCCGCGCAAGTAAATGATCCCTTAAGTAGCCAATGGCGAGAAACATTAAACCTGTATGTACAATGGTGGCAAACGCTCATCGACTTAGCAAAAGCACGAGGTCAGCAAACATTTTATATTTGCCCAGAGTTTGGTCCTTGGCCTTATATGCCGAATGAACTCAATTCTAATAAACCAATAACAGAGCAATGGCAACTGAATGTTGCTATGAAAGATTACCTAAAGCAGCACTTGGTTGTGTAACTAGAGGGTATATTTTATAACCGGCTTTAATTAAAAAAGCCGGTTATATCAGCGTTTGTACTATTTCCCGTAGCGTTTTTCGTACATGGTCGATGTGACGTCTTTTACCGCCTCAATCATTTTAGGGTAAGGAATATCGGTGCCCGTGACAAAGCCGATATTGGCATTTTCACCATCAAAGGCTCGCCCAGATACCGGTTCATCAACATACTGAAACCAATGCGCGCCTACCATATAAGGTTTTTCGAGAACGCTTTGCATGTATTTTTTATACATGGCTGCACGGTCAGTTTGATTCGCTGCATGGACAATGCCTGGATTGAACAAGCCAGAGTCGGTTGCAGTTCCGATATGAAACTCGCCAATAACAACGGGTAAATCAACATCTTCTAAAAATTGCCAATAATGATCTTGCATGCCTTCTTCGTAAATATTAAAGCTTAACACATCTGAGTATTTTACAGAGGCTTTAATAATTTCATCGGGCATACCCCAATTAGCCATGCGAGCACCCATATATAAATGATTAGGGAGCTTTTTAGCTAAGGTGCCATTAACCACTTTAAAGTATTGCTCGCCGAGCATTTCTAGCATTTTAGAAATATCAGCTATTTGTGCATCGCTGTAAGTGGTAAATGTTACGCCCTTGTCGAACTCATCCCAGTTAGCGATATCACTTTGCCATGCTTTATTTAATGCAGTAATTGAGCTGTATTTTTGTTTAAGGTGCGTAGTAAAAGCATGCTTAGCAGGGCTATTCGCTGCATTTTTAGAAAGTGCATCGAGTATGATCCCATAACGCTTTTCAACACTGCCTTCACGCTCGCCCCAACTTTTCTCGTTATCTATAAAAATACCGATACACCAAGGTGATGCTTTAATTTTTTGTGCTATAGCATCGATTGTTATTTCGGCGCGTTTTTTAAATTCAGGGTCGTATACGTCAGGCATTAAACCCCAGTGGTTGGTGTGGCCAGAAAGGGTTTTAAAATCACCAATAATCCAACCGTTAGCAAAATAGGGCACTGATTCTTTATCATAAAAAGCTGGGTCGACCCAGTTACCAAACGATGTGAACCCCCAATCCTTCATGCGGTCAAGTGTTACATCATGCCATTTATCTATGTACGATTTAGGTGATGTTTCGCCGTAGCGACGTTGTAAATTTGCACGATAAAAGCTGTATGTTTCGCCATGTGCCACGGGGCCTTTATGGGTTGAGCGTCGGTAGCTGTAATGCTCGCTCAGTGGCTCATTGTAATCCGGCAGCCATTGGAACATATTATGACGCAGCTCAGAAGTAATAAAGCGGCTCTGGCGAGCTTGCTCTGAGACTTTAACAATGCCCATAGAATCTTCGGGGGTGATTTCATCACTGCTGCGATTACGTACTGAGTCGTCTTTAAAGTCTACCCCGGTAATTGTTGTTAGGTTAGCCATACGGACATTAGCGGGACCATGAGAGAAAAATAAATACCCTTCAGGGTCGACCATCCACCATTTACCGTCTACTTTTTCAGTTCTGAAATAGCCTGTAGCCTCTAACTTAGGACCGTTGGCGTAACCACCAAATCGTGAGCGGTCGCTCATGCCTTTGGATTTTGCAAGTTCAGCTAGTTCAATATCAGCCAAACGTTTAAGCTGCTCATCTGATGTGATTGTCAGTGCATTGGTTTGTTTACTGTATTGACCATATTTGTCGATGATATTAACCATCCAATTTGGATCAGATGGTGGGTTTTCTCTTAGTTTGATATCGCCAATTAATATTGACTTATCTTCTAACACGCCGATAGTGAACAGGTTCATTGCGCTAATTTTAGTAAAGTCGCCACCATCATCACGCCAAGAGCGCCACACCATTAAGCGATCTTTTGTTTGCCAAGGTGGCGCATCTCCCCACATACCGGCATTTGTTTGTGCTTCTTTGCCAGCTAAAGGAAAATACACCGTCCCTTGGTAATTAGCAGGTAAACTCACTGAGCGACTTTGTAGTTGACCGTGTGGGTTTTCTAATGACAAGTAAACATGTATAGAGTCTGAGCTGGTGTTTTGTACATCAAATGCCAAATTATAGTTATTATATGCCGACACGTCCCACGGGCTCGGTGGAGCTATTTTTAGCTCAGAAATATTTCCCTGAGCTGAAAAATTTAACGCTAATTGTTTATTATTTGCTGATTCAATCAATTGATGAGATGTGTGACTATCAAAAAGCCAACTTTGCTGTTGTTGATCTGAAAAATCAACCAGCTTGGTCAGTGTTTCTACCTCAGTAAATGGATCTGCTTGTGAGTTAACTGATGGCTCTTGCACAGGCGCTTTATGTGTATCGCTGCAACCATTGGCAAACACACAGGCTAAGCTTAGCGCAATTAAATTAAGTGTCATTGAAGGGCGAGGTGTTGTCATTATAGTTTGGTCCTGTTGTAAACTAGAATGAATAACATACGATCATTGTTAACAATAAACAATGATCGTATGCATATTTATCACTATTAATTCTGTTTTATTAACTTCATTGGGTAGCTGTTGGACGAATTCCATTGGCCAACATATAAATTGTCATCTTGATCTACACAAATACAGTGCACATGATTAAATACTTGCCAATCAGTTTGCATCGGTTGTAGTTGACCGTCCTGATAAACAGGTTGTGGTGCACCCAAGTTAGCGATGATTTTATTTGTTTCGTCAAAAATACTAATAAAACCTGAATCATCGGCATTGCGATTATCAACGTGTGACCAACACACCGGCGCATAAAAAACGGATCCCTTGAATACGGGACCACCAATGTAGGCGCCATTAGCACTGATTTTTTTAAGGTATTGGCCATCTAAAGAAAATACTTTTAAACATTGCTCAAACCGAGAGCTTACGAGCAAAGTCGGGTTATTTTCATCACGTAAGTCAATTTCAATCCCGTGCGTATTTTGTAAGTTGTAGTGGCTATCGCTGTTATCGTGTCCTCCCCAGTGTTTTATATAGCGGCCTTGTTTATCAAAATGAAGTAAAAAGTCGCTACCGTAGCCGTCGGTTACATACAAATCGCCATTCGGGGCAATGGCGATATCAGTAGGGCGAAAAGGTTGCTCAGGTGAATAAGCGCCATAAGTTTGTGGGTGGCCAATTGTGTAAATGAGCTTGCCGTCTAGGGTCATTTTGGCAATAAAACCAGCTTGTGGTATTACATTGTTGGTAGGGCTATCCCATTGTTCTTTGCTGTGACCATCCCAATGTCGGTTTACGACCCAGCCACTATCGACCACATATAAATACTCTTGCTCGCCTTCTTGCACAATTTTAATGGCATGGCCACCTGGGAACAGGGTACCAAATGCATCCAGTAACTCACCTTGTTGCGAGTAAACTAAAATGTTATTGCGCGTGTTATCAGTGATCATAAAAATACGCCCTTGCGAGTCCATCACCATGGCGTGACAATTTTCGATGGGGTAGTCTTCGGGGTCTAATTTACCCCAGTGCGCATCTATCTTGTATTGGTAGTTACCATGACCCACTATTTTGCCATGCGGGTCTTGTCCGTTTTTTGGTATTGCGTGAGCAATTTGTTGTTTTTGTTGTAAAGTTAACTGTTGGATCATTGTAATTTCCAAATAAAAAAAACCAACTCAAAGTAAGGGCTAACAATCTTTGAGTTGGTTTGGCTAGAAAAGGGTGGCTATCCTGGGTGATTTAAAATCGCATCCTCATCAACCCTATCGAGAGGATAGTAAATCGCTTCATTTTCTTTAAATGATTGATTGCTGACGGCATTATAGGCACAAATCATTGACCAACGTGGCTCAGACGCTCTATTTTGGTTAGATTTATGTAGCAAATTACAGTGGAAAAACAACACATCGCCAGGCTCAAGCTCAACGTTAACCAGCTCATGATATTTCATGGCCTCTTCGACAAACTCTAAGCACGCGCCTTTTTGATCGCCAGTTTTACTGTGATCTAAACGCCCTAAATGATGAGAGCCTTTTAAAACTTGTAAGCAGCCATTTTCAATCGTTGCTTTATTAATCGCCACCATACAACTGATTGCTTTAGGGTAAAGCATATAGTTATCACGATGCCAGTAACCAAAGTCTTGGTGCCATTCCCAAGCACCGCCTACAAAGGGTTCTTTCATCATAATTTTGGTGCTGGTATGGTAAACCTCTTCGCCGATGAGGGTTTCACAGACATCAACTAAACGACGGCCACGGGAAAACATACTGTAAAAGTCATCTCCCGTTTTTTGCCATAAACACACTTTACTTACTGCACCATCGGCATCTTTTTTATGCCATGCTCGCTCGTATAACGAATCGTCGTTAAAGGCGGTTTGTTGTAGGCGCGCAATTTCTTGCTCATTGTAATAGCCTTTTGAAATAACGTAGCCGTCTCTATGAAAGTCAGCAATTTGTTGTGGTGTGAGTTGTCTGTTGTTCATAACTGGGTGTCCTGTTAGTGACTATTTGTTGTAAATTGTTGACAATGATGTATCGGTTTATTTAACCGGTCAAGCTGTAATTTATATAAAAATATGGTATTTATATATGAATGATGGTGAAATTAATTAACTAATTGTTTCTACATAAATTCATTGTAAATACGGTAGAAAAATTATTTTTTAATTCATATATGAAGATGGCAAATTGATTAATTTTTGCGCTGATGGTGGCTTATGAACACAAAAGTAAAAAATAAATACGCAGTTCCCGCGTTAGATAAAGGTCTCGATATCCTTGAGTATTTGGCGCTCAAGGGCAGTGCATGCTCACAAAGTGAAATAGCGGCTGGGCTTGATCGCAGTGCAAATGAAATTTATCGGGTTTTGGTCGGCTTAGAGTCTAGAGGTTATTTAATTCGGGATGAATTTTCTGGCCGGTATAGCTTATCTTTAAAGCTTTATAACTTATCCCGTTCTATTTCACCTATAGATCAAGTGCGCCAATGTGCTATTCCATATATGGAAGACCTAGCAGTCAGTTTAGGGCAGTCGTGCTACTTAACTATGTTGTATCAAAGCCAAGCTATGACGGTAGTACAAGCTCGCAGCCACAGTGCGATGCATTTGAGCATTGCTGAGGGATCACTATTTAAGTTGTATCAATCAACACCTGGCAAACTGCTGTTAGCAAATAGTAATAGTGCAGTACGAGAGATGCTTATTGATCATGATGACGTTTACAGGGAATACAAAAAGCAAAATGAAATCTTAAACGATTTAAATATAATCCAAGAACAAGGATACATAATACAACGCAACCCACTTATTAATGGTGTTAACGACTACAGCTTTTTAATAGGGAAGCCTGAAGCAACGTTAATAGCAGCACTCACAATATCGTCATTCGAAACCCCCTTTTACGATGCGCTTAACCAGCAAAGTATTATTACTGAGCTAAAAGCGGCCGCTAATAGCATTACTTCTATATTAATAAGATAAAGCGATTAACTTATATCACACCTTTTGTGATAAGCAGTTTGGCAAAGTTATTTCATTACTTATTGTGTAACAATAAAACATAAGCATTAAGCACCCATGCTCTATAAAGAGTATTTGTTACTCAATTAAAAAATCCTAGCTTATATCACTAATTTTTAGCGCTATTAATATTACTGGGCGCTCAACTTCTTATTTTTATACCTCCAGTCCCCGTATTTGCTCTTAATTCACGATGATTAAAAAATGCCCATAAATTGTAAAATAAATACGCAATTTATTTGACTTATGTAGCAAAGTTACTTTACTGTAAAGTTAATTGTTAACAATATTATGGTAACAATAAGGCATCTCGTTAAATATTAAACAACAATTACACTCTACAAACACATTATTTAGGTGCAAAAATGACTCACACACAATTTAAATTAAATGCGATTTGCGCAGCTATGCTACTCACATCCACATTGGCTAATGCTGAGCAACAAAACGATACAGCAGCGCAAAATGATTTAGAAGTTATACAAGTAACCGGTATCAGAAGTGCTCTTAGTAAATCTGCATCAATCAAACAAACTTCATCGGGTGTGGTTGATGCCATTTCGGCAGAGGATATCGGTAAATTACCTGATACTAATTTAGCAGAATCATTACAGCGTATTAGCGGCGTATCTATTGATAGAGCCAATAACGAAGGTAACCAAGTAACAGTGCGTGGCTTTGGTCCTAGCTTTAACTTAGTGACTTTAAATGGCCGCCAAATGCCGAATTCGTCGGTATTACAAGAAGCCGGCGTGTCACGTAGTTTTAATTTTAGAGAAATTGCAGCTGAAAGTGTCTCTGGTGTAACTGTTTATAAAACAGGTAAAGCGAATGTCGCATCGGGTGGTATTGGTGCAACCATTGACATTAATACCGCCAAACCATTTGATTACGACGGCTTTAAAGCGTTCGCGAATGTTAAAGCGATAAAAGACACCAGTTCAGAAAAATCCAATGTTACACCTGAAATATCCGGCATGATCAGCCAAACATTTGCTGATGATATGTTTGGGGTATTGTTGTCAGTTTCTCACTCAGAGCGTGAAAGTGGTCGTGAACGCGTTGGTACGTCGCAGGGGTGGGTTAAAAATCGCGCTAAACCAGATGGTGTAGATAGCAGCGCTATTGATACATCAGCAAACCCCACTGGGACCTATTGGGTGCCTTGGACCCCAGAAATGGAGCGCTTTGAAACGGAGCGTACCCGTGATAACGCTCAATTAGTATTACAATTTGCCCCTACACATAATATAACTGCTACGTTTGACTACACTTTATCGCGTTTTGAAGAGATCAGTGAAACCAATAAAATGTCGTTTTGGTTTGATAATCCAGGCGGTACAGCAGATCAAAATGGTACTTTAGTGGATATCACCAATGCCAATGATGAGCTTAACTTTTGGGCATGGGAGCTTTATGAGAAAAAAGAAAACGACTCTTTTGGTTTAAACTTAGCGTGGCAAGCATCTGATTCGCTTAAATTAAGCTTTGATACCCATGATTCAACCTCTCATTCGAACCCTGACGGTACAACGGCCGAAACAATTGCAAATTTAAAAAATGTGCCTGGTTCAGTTGATTTGATTGGTGCTAACTTCGCAACTGAAGTGCCCAGTATTACTATTGATGACTCATCATTATCGGGCGGTGCTTATAATCCTGATAATATCGTATCTGATTTATATCAGCGTCGCGGCTACGAGATGAAAAATAACATCAAGCAATATCACGCCAGTGGTATGTGGGAAAACTTAAACAGCGGTGCAATTTCAGCGATTCATTTTGGTGCTATGTACACGGATTATCAAATTGATACTTATTTATCCGAGCAATTCTCATTTGTAGATATTCCGTTAGATAGCTTAGGGTTGACGTTTGATGACGCAGCAGGTTTTGCTGATGGTTTTTCAGGCTCTGATCAACTATTTCCTTATATGCCAAGATACAGTGCCCATGACTTTGTGGATATTGTTAAAAACGAAGGTTTATTTTTAGAGCCTAATGTTTCTACTAATGGTGTACAAGAACAAACAATGGCGTTTTATGTGTCATTAGATGTAAGTACTGAGTTTAATAATATTCCAATTGATATGAATGTTGGGGTACGTTATGAAAGCACGGATGTAACCGGTTATTCTGTGAAACCAGCGATCATCGCGCTTAACTATCGCCATGCTGAAGAGCTACGCCCTGTGTATGCAGATGAAGCCACACCCCAAGAGCTGGAAGGTGAATACACGCGTATTTTACCAAACCTTGATTTAAGTGCTGATCTAGATAACGGCTATAAAGCACGTTTTTCATACAGTAGAACGTTAGCTCGTGCAGGTATTGATGCTATGTTCCCATCTACCACAATTAATGCACGTCCTGGAGGTCCATTTGATGCCTCACAGGGTAATCCAAATCTATTACCTATTACCTCAGATAACTTTGACTTCTCGTTTGAGTGGTATGGTGATGATGGCAGCTATGCATCTGTAGGTTACTTTAAAAAGTTTGTTGAAAACTTTATAGGCGCAGGGGTGGTACAAGGCACACTTGATGACATTAACGGTGAGCCGCTGCGCGACCCAAGTGTAAACCCGCGTCCTGGCTGCCCTGACAGCAGCGATGAGCCTAACCCAGATTGTTTGAGCCAACCGTCTGATCCGGTTGTTACCTTTGATATCTCAACACCTGATAACCTACAAAATCGTGAAGTAGATGGTTGGGAATTAAATGGTCAGTACATGATTGAAGATACAGGTTTTGGTGTTGTTGCTAACTATACCATAGTTAATAGTGATGAAGAGTTTGATCCGTATAACTTTGATCAAACTATTGCACTGGCAGGCTTGAGTGACTCTGGTAATCTTGTTGGTTTTTATGAGAATGACGACTTCGAAGTGCGTCTTGCTTATAACTGGCGCGACGAGTTTTTACTTTCGCTTGGCACAGAGCCTACGTTTACTGAAGCCTATGGTCAGCTAGACTTCAACTTTAATTACACCATTAATGAATCGTACTCAGTTAATTTCGATGCGTTGAACTTGACTGACGAAACCGTTCGTCGTCATGGTCGCTTTAGCGAGCAATTGATCTCTGCTGAGCAATATGGTCCACGTTATAGCATTGGTTTCACGGCTAAGTGGTAATAAGCTAAATTTAAAGAGCAAGGCACTGCTAGTCTTGCTCTTTTTATCGGCTATATAGCAATAATAGAGGTTGCTATGAATGACACATTAAAATCAATTGTAATAGTCGGTGGTGGAACCGCTGGTTGGTTAAGTGCAGGGATTATTGCAGCCTATTTAAAAAAACATCACAGTCTTAATTATCACATTACATTAGTTGAATCAGCTGATATAGCAACGGTTGGCGTCGGTGAGGGCACATGGCCGACCATGCGCAGAACGTTACAAAATATGGGGGTTGATGAAGCACAGTTTATTAATCAATGTAATGTATCATTTAAACAAGGTGCCAAATTTGCCAACTGGCATAGCACAAAAGAAAACGACTTTTACTACCACCCGTTAATGATGCCACAAGGGTTTGCAGATAATGATTTAGCGGCAGCTTGGCTTCGCCAAGACACTGACTCAGCAGCACCGCATAACCATTTTGCAAATTTTGTTTGCCCACAACACGCATTGTGTGAGCACAACCTAGCGCCTAAAGCCCTAACAACTCCACAATACAGTGGTGTGGCAAATTACGCATATCATTTAGATGCAGGCCTATTTGCCACATTTTTAAAAAATCATTGCATTAACCACTTAAACGTAACACATGTAGTGGCCAGTGTTTTATCGGTAAATAATAACGCTAATGGCGATATACACTCCTTAAGTTTGGATAATAACACGGCGCTTTGCGGCGATTTATATATAGATTGCTCAGGGTTTAAATCTTTACTATTAGGTGAAAATTTAAAAATCGGCTTTAAATCATGCAAAGACATTTTGTTTGCTGATAGCGCATTAGCAGTACACATGCCGTATGACGATGAAACTCAGGTGATTAGTTCACACACCATCTCTACAGCACAAACAGCAGGTTGGATATGGGATATTGGCTTGCAGACACGTCGTGGAGTAGGGCACGTTTACTCAAGCCGCCATATCAGTGAGCAAGAGGCCAAAGAGCAGCTTTTTGGTTACTTAAACATCTCGCCCGCTAAGCGGGCTGACTTTAATGTGAAAAAAATTAGTTTTGAACCAGGACACAGAGAAAAGTTTTGGCACAAAAACTGTGTGGCAATTGGTTTGTCGGCTGGATTTATAGAGCCATTAGAGGCGTCGGCCTTATTGCTGGTGGAAATATCCGCTAACTTTATAGCAGAGCAATTACCAGCTAACCGGCAAGTCATGGATATAACTGCCGCACGATTTAATCGCACCTTTAGCTATCGTTGGCAGCGTATTATCGATTTTTTAAAGCTGCACTACATGTTAAGTGAGCGAACCGATAGCCTTTTTTGGCAGCAACATTGCGCTGAGCAAAGTATCCCGCAAAGCTTACAAGGTAACCTAGCATTATGGCGAACACATATCCCTAATGACAACCACTTTGATTATTCTGTCGAGGTATTTCCGGCAGCAAGCTACCAATACGTACTGTATGGCATGGGCTTTAAAACGGCGACGACCCATTATGGTAATCATCCTCGCGCGATTAAAAAAGCGCGCAATCTAGCAGCTATAAATACCAAAGACACGGCTGAATTAGTGAGTAAATTACCGGATAACCGCACATTATTAAAACAAATCAAGCAGTATGGTTTACAAAAAATTTAGCTAAATCACCGCATTTAAATGAGCAACTTTACGATGACAAACGCAACATTATTAGATAAAAAAACACACGTAAACTTATACATAAACAATGCGCCAAGTGCTGAATTTGGTGACAATATTAATTACATTCCCATAGTGGCTGATGAGCTAAAACAATTGGTGCTAGATTACCCTGTGTATTTTATGAAAAACCCACAGACAGGCCAGTTTGAACTGTTTGTTTTAACCGGCTTTACAGCGGGAGAGAACCTATTTTTGCAGCAAGGACGTTGGCGAGCGCAATACATTCCGCTGCACATCAAGCGCCAGCCGTTTAAACTAGGTCTACGTGATGCCACGATAACCGAGCCTACGGATAACGATTTAGCGGTGCTTATTCACCAAGATCACCCACGGGTTAATGAAAACACTGGAGAGCGGATTTTTGATCAGCAAGGAGAGCCCACAGCTTACTTGAATGCTGTTTGTGAGCAGTTAATGACATTAATGCACGGTAATAAGCGCACTAGCGCGTTTATTACAACCTTGCTAGAGCATGAATTGCTTGAAGCCGTACAACTGAGCCTCAAACAACAGGGCGAAAAGCAAACGTATAGTGGCTTATACGCCATTAACGAACAAGCATTGGCACAGCTTGACGCACACGCGCTTAAGTCATTACACGAAATGGGCTATCTCCAAGCCTGTTATATGATTATCGCTTCAACAGGGCATATACAAAAGTTAATCGGCTGGCTTAACGAAACACCTTAAAACAACCGATCATATAGTGGTGAAAGCTCAATTGATGGCTTGTTAAATTAATTGAAGTTTCAGCCTATTAATAATCTATAGCTAAAGGCAATAGGACTAGATGAATAAAAATAAAACAGTATGTTGGGGAATTGCCGGGCTTGGTAGCATTGCGCAGCGTTTTGCTTTCGATTTAAAAAATAATGTAAATAATGCCGAGTTATATGCTGTGTCATCGCGCTCTCAAGAAAGAGCAGATAAATTTGCCAATGAGTTCGCTTGTCAGGCTGCGTATGGTGATTATAAATCGCTTGCAGAAAATCCACACGTCGATGTTGTTTATGTGGCGACTATTCATCCATGCCACAAAGAGTTGGTAGCTTTATTTTTAGCCCATAATAAGCATGTTTTTGTAGAGAAGCCAGCCTTTACTAATGTCGAAGATTGGGATGAAATGCTCAATTTAGCAAAGAGTAAAAACCTTTTGCTTATTGAGGCAATGAAATCAGTTACTTTTCCTGCTTATCGTGAACTGCTTAAATTTATTAAAAGTCATAATCTGGCAATTACTCGTATTGAGGCTTCATTTGGTACTAAGAATGAGTTTAATAATACTAATCGTCTATTTGATCCAAAACAGTGTGGAGGTGCCACATTAGACGTTGGGGTATATCCTCTATGGCTATATGTCGATATTTGTCGCCAGTTAAATATTCCTCTACAGAAACCCTTAGTAAATATTACGCGAGATAATCCAATATCAGCCGTTGATGAAATGGTCTCCTTTGTATTTAACACCAAGGTACAAGGTAATCTATCAGCTTCAATAACCAGAAACTTACCAAGTAAAGCTGTTTTATCAGGCCCAAATGTTGAGATTATCATCCATGAGAAATGGTGGAACCCGCAAATTATTGAGATCACACACTATGGAGCCAAACAAAAAATTGAAATTGATAGTACAGGGGAAAGCTTTGAGTTTGAGATAGAGCATATTTCAACGCTTATCTTAACGAACAAGTTAGAATCTGATGTGATACCTCATGCTAACAGTCGCGCAGTCATTGAGATAATGGAGCAAGCGTTGATAGCCAATGGTTACCAGCATTTGGTTACTGCTCAGAATGTTTGACGCTACTTAGCTTTGAGCGAAACGATAAATCAATATTATGAGATTCAGGTTTTATTGGCGGATGCTATAACCATGAGTAGTGATGGCGAATGAATTATATGGTGGGTTTAAATGTCTTCTTTTAAGCGCAGCGCCTCATAATCTCTTTGTGAATAATAACTTAAAGGGGTTTTATTGGCTTTAAAACTAAAAAAGCCACTTTGCAGCGGCTTTAATTCAGCATAAAATTTATTTCATTACTTGATATTGTGTTTAATCGCTTTGATTGCAGTGGCGCTATCTTGGGCTTTTAGGGCTTCAAGAATTGCACGGTGTTCGTTAACACACTCAGAACTTGAGGTAATACGTTTGTAATTTAAACGCATACGCATGACATACGGATACCAAATATTAACCAGCTCTTCACCACCGGCTTGGTAAATTAAATATTGGTGAAACGAGATATCGATTTTTGTGACTTCAGTGTAATCTTCACGTTCCAAGGCATCTTGTAACGAAGCTAAGATATCTTCTAAATCTGCAAAGTGTTGCTCATTTAAACTGCCGTTTAACTCGGTTACGGCATATTCTTCGATACTGCGGCGAAGTTTGATCATTAGCTTTTGCAGTTTAGGGTCGAGTACACTGTTTACTGATGCGCCACAGTTATTACGTGAAATCAATAAACCTTCTTTCGTTAATTGCAGTATAACATCGCGGATAGGGCCACGAGATAGGCCAAATCGTTCTGCTAATTCTTTTTCATTTAATTTAGTTTGTGGGGGCATCTCACCAGAAATAATATCTGAACGTAGCTGCTCAGCTATCTGATCTTTTACAGATAAAATTTTTGTTGGTTTAGTTGCGGCCATATTTTTTCCTACGTTTATTTTATGCTTTGTTTTTCTTTACTTAGTGTATATAAAAAAAAGCGAATGGTCTATTGTCAACACATTACAATAGACCACTATTTAAGCTTATTTTTTAAATCGACGCTCGTACATTTCGTTGTTTATAGTTTTTGCCGCTTCGACCATTTCAGTATAGGGGCGATCTGTGACTGTAATAAAGCCAACGTTATAGTTTTCTCCATCATAAGCTCGTCCTGTAATAGGTGAGTCTATGTATTGGAACCAGTGAGCACCAATAAAGTATGGGTTATCAATCACTGAACGCATGTAATCTTTGTACATTTTAGCACGGTCTTGTTGATTTGACGCATGGATAAGACCTGGGTGGAATAGGCCAGAATCTGATGCGCCTACATGGAACTCACCAATAATAGTTGGCTTGTCGAATTCGCTTAAGAATTCCCATTTTTTAGGTTTAATGCCTTCTTTGTATGCATTAAAGCTTATCACATCAACATGCTTTGCTGATGCTCTAACGACTTCAATGGGCATTCCCCAATCAGGAAAACGTGCGCCTAAGTACAAGTGATTAGGTAAGTATTTATCCATAGCTGCATCAACAACGCTAAAATATTTATCGGCGTAAGCGCTTAGCATAATTGAAAAGTCAGCCAGTTGGTCGCTGTTTTTAACATCCACTTTCACGCCTTTATCAAACTCTTGCCATGAGGCTAAATTTAAATGCCACACTTTATTGAGTTCGTTTATGTCAGTGTATTTTTGTTTCATTAAACGTGAGAATTCAGCTTTAGTTGGCACTGTGGCGGCGTCTCTGCCTAGGGTGTTGATCACGATACCATAATGGCTTTGCACTGAATCAGGGCGACCAAAGCTTTTTTCGTTATCAATAAACACGCCTACTGCCCAAGGAGAGTTTTTTACCTCTTTAGCCACATTTTCTACTGTAATATTGGCACGCTCTGTAAAATGCGGGTCGAATACGTCAGGCATTGCACCCCAAAAGTCATTACCGCTCGAAACGGTTTTAAAGTCGCCGATGATCCAGCCATTGGCAAAGTAGGGAACTTGCTGATTATCGTAGTAGCTTGGATCTGTCCAGTTACCTAGTGAAGTAAAGCCCCATGTGATCATGCGTTTTAAGGTTACTTCACGCCATTTTTGCATATAGTCGTTATTGTTTTGACCATATTTACGCTCAAGGTTGGCAGAATAAAAGCTGTAAGTTTCACCATGAGCGAGTGGACCAGAGTGAGCACTCTTACGGTAACCATAGTGTTTACCCATTGGCTCATCGTAACTGGGCAACCATTCAAACAGGTCTTTACGTACTTTTGATGCGACAAAGCGACTTGCTAGGGCTTCTTTATTCACTTGGTTTAAGCCTTTAGAATCTTCCGGTGTTAAACCTGATTCATTGGCACTTTTGAATAGGGATTGGTCAAAATCATAGCCAGTTAAGGTAGTGGAATTGGCAAGACGAATAATATCTAAACCCGTTGCCAAATAAAGGTAACCGTCTGGGTCAACCAGCGACCATTTACCCTTGTATTTTGCTGTTTTGAAGTAGCCTGTTCCTTCAAGTTTTGGCCCTTGTGCCCAACCGCCAAAGCGTGAGCGATCTGCTGGACGCTGTGATAGCAGCTGTTGCGCTTCTTGTTTTTTATCTGCGATTAACTCGGCTTCAGACTCTACTTTGTAGGCAAAGTCTTGTTTTGCATTTTGGCCGAACTTATCAACAATGTGGGTTAAAAATTCAGTATCGAATTCAGGGTTGCTACGTAAATCGATTGATTTTATCTGTAATGCTTTATCATGTAATGCGCTTTGTACACTCAAAGAAATCTTAGTGATCCCTTTTAGGTTTAAATTCTTTTTGCCCCACATAGAGATAAACTGAGTTTCATCGGATTGCCATGTTGCAGGGTTAGAGCGTAAGCCTGAGGTAAAGTTAAGCTCTTCACTTTGTTCTCCCTCAGGAGTGGCTAAATCATGGCCATCAAGTTTGGCATAATAAGTATTAAAGCCACCGATAGGTACATTCACTGTGCGGGTATAATTAGCACCATCAATATCTGAGATATCTAAGTAAATTTGTACTGAATGTTGGCCAGGGTTTGCAAGCTCAAAGGCAATATTGAAATCTTTAAATTGGCTCCAATCCCATGGGGTATCTGGGGTTAATGTGATACCTGAATAGAGGTTTTGCTCTGAATCAAATGCAACATTAATCACATCGGCATCATTGGTGACTCTTGCGCCGCTGGTTTTTATTTGTACGGCGGTGTTAGCAGTATGTTGGGCATCATCTAACAGCTGCAGTAGGGTTTTGCTGGTGTTTGTTGCTTGGGCTGCCACGGGCTCTGACACGCTGTTTGTCTGCTGATTACATCCTGTGAGAGCGAGTAGGAGTGCAGTTACAGCTAGATTTTTGTTATGTTTCATTGTTGTCCAACCTTATTTAAGTATTTAACACACCATACACGAAAAACAACAAATTGAAAATTGTTAACAAAGTGCAATTTATTGTGTTGCCGTTATTCTATTATAATTTATTGATTTTAAATGATTTAAAAGTTTCAAAAAAATATAAGCACAAATCGAATTTGCTAGTTTTTTCAAAATATATGTTGCATACGAGTTAATTATGAAATAACCTCAAATGAATCGCTCATGGTTAATTGTTAACAATTTTAAGGGTGGCATACTTTGATTGTTAATTTCTCAATTAATACACACACAATGATAACAACAAAATTGGATAAAGATGTATGAATGGTAGCAACCGTAATGTGTTCTTTTTCGCCTTGGTGGTCGCCTTTGGCGGTTTTATTTTTGGCTTAGATGCTGCTTTGATCTCAGGAACGGTTCGTTTTGTCTCTGCTGAGTTTAATTTAACTGATATACAAATAGGCACTGTGGTAAGCGCTCCTGGTTTTGGCGTGTTATTCGCTTTATTGATCACCGGGTACATATGTAACGTATTTGGTCGTAAAAATACACTGATTGGCATTGCATTCATTTATATATTTTCAGCTATTTCTTCGGTATTAGCGCAAAGTTACGAAGCGTTAGTGATTGCACGTTTTATTGGAGGGTTGGCATTTACGTCTTTATCAGTGGCTGCAATGTATATTGGCGAAGTAGCCCCAGCTAAGTATCGTGGCAAGCTGGTTTCTATGATCCAAATAAATATTGTTGTCGGTTTATCAGCAGCCTATTTCGCAAATTACTTACTCGTTGAACTTTCGCAAAGTAGTTACCAATGGGTCAGCACTTATGCAATGCAAGATAACTTATGGCGTTGGATGCTGGGTGTTGAAGTTATTCCTGCTGTTATTTGGTTTTTATTGTTATTTACCATTCCGCAAAGCCCTCGCTGGTTAGTAATGAAAGGCAACGAAACACGTGCAAAAGCAGTGTTATTACGCTTAACCAAATGTAGTACGCTGGCCGCTGAACAACTGCAGACTATAAAGTCGAGTTTAACCGACTACTCAGATAGCGGTAGCTATCTAGCTTCATTCAAACAGTTACTTGATAGTCGTGTTCGTGCCGCTGTGATTATTGCGTTAACAATAGCATTGGTACAGCAAGTCACTGGGATTAACGCCATTATGTTTTATGCGCCAACCGTGTTTGAGCAGTTGGGTGTGGGGACTGATGCGGCATTTTTAAATGCGGTGTTAATTGGTTTGGTTAGTATTGTGTTTACAGTGGTGGCAATTGTTTTGATTGATAAGCTTGGCCGTCGACCTTTAGTGATTGGCGGTTTAGCAACAGCAACGTTGAGCTTATTTATGTGTTATATCGGCTTTAGTCAGGCAGAATACAGCTTATCAGCAGAGCATATTGCTGAATTTTCAAGCTTAAATACAGTGACTGGGTTAGAGCAATTAATTGGTCAGGTATATCACAGTGATGTTGAGTTTAAACGTGCTTTGGCCACGGTGTTCTCCGCAACCCAATTACAAGGTTTTGAAAGTGATTTAATACAACGTGCGGCAACAATTAATGCACCGCTTATTTCACTCGGTATTGCAGGTTTTATTGCCGCGTTTCATTTTTCAATCGGGCCTATAATGTGGGTGATTTTTTCTGAAATATTCCCAACCCGTATCCGTGGTGTTGCCATTCCAACGTTTGCCTTTATTGCCAGTGTTGTGAGCTACTTAGTTCAGCAGTTTTTCCCTTGGCAATTAAATAACTTTGGTGCGGCGAATATCTTTTTGTTTTATAGCATTAGTGGCGTGATTGGTTTTGTCTTACTTTATAAAATTATGCCAGAGACGAAAAACAAGTCGATTGAAGAAATTGAAGCGCAATTAGCCGGTGTATCAACTAAAAAAGTATTGGAGGGTGTGTGAGTACTTTATTAGCGATCGGCGAATGTATGGTGGAGCTGGTTCCTCAAGGGATCAGTGAATGCAAGCAATCGTTTGCCGGAGATACGTATAACGCTTTAGTTTACGCCAAGCGTTTTGCACAGCAGCTAAATTGTGAATTATTTACAGCGGTTGGTGAAGACGTATTAAGTGTCAACATGCTGAAAAAATGGCAACAAGAAGGCATTAGCGCTCAGCAAGTAATAAAAACGGCTACGCATAATGTGGGGATCTACGCGATTTCAACAGATCAACAAGGTGAGCGTGGTTTTGATTATTGGCGCAATCAATCTGCTGCTAAACATATGATGCAACTGTTTGCTGCCAAGCCATTTGATTTAGGTTTAGGCGCGAATGATTGGGTGTTTTTTAGTGGTATTAGTTTAGCCATTCTTGATGATGAATCTAAACAAGCATTGCTCGATTTATTAGCTAGTTTAAAACGACAAGGCTGCACCATTGCGTTTGACCCTAATTACCGTGCCCGTATGTGGCAATCAAAAGAGCATGCAATTGACTGGTTAGAGCGCGCATACCAAATCAGTGATCTCGTATTGCCTGGGCTTGATGACCACCACACCTTATTTGGCCACACGGATATTGGCGAAATAGTCCAGTATTGCCAACAATTTGCTGTTAATGAAGTGATAGTAAAAGCCGGTGATAAAGGCATGCAGGTGTTTTGCCAAAATAGCTTAACGGCACAGTGCTCATTTAATCCTGCGCCACAGCAAGTTGACAGCACCGCGGCAGGCGACTCTTTTGCCGGCACTTACTTAGCGGCCAGAATGACTCTTCATGAACCACAAACCGCATTACACATGGCTGATAAAGTTGCCTCACACGTTGTGCAACATCAAGGCGCCATTTTACCTTTTGAGGTTTACCAAGCGCTTAAATTAAACAGTGCAAAGTAAGGAATAGACATGTCTGATAATCAACAAAAATTAAGTTTAGCGAGCCGCCGAGCAATCGAAAGAGGCTATGACAGCCGAGGTCCTCAATGGTTAACAGAGTTTGATGTAACACCATTAAAAGGTGATTTTGCTTATCAAGAAGGGGTTATTCGCCGTGATCCGTCATCAGTTTTATATATAGATGGGCTTTACCATTGTTGGTACACCAAAGGCGAAGGCGAAACGTTAGGTTTTAATGCAAATGATCCCGAGGCAAAAGTATTTCCGTGGGATTTAACACAAGTGTGGCATGCCACATCGAAAGACAGTATTACGTGGCAAGAGCAAGGCGTTGCTATTGCACGTGGTAAAGCCGGTGAATATGATGATCGTGCCGTATTTACACCTGAAGTATTTGCTCATCTAGGTAAGTATTATTTGGTTTATCAAACAGTTGAAACACCTTATACCAACCGTCAATACGAGCATATTGCCATTGCTCAGGCCGATTCTCCTTTTGGCCCATGGTACAAGTCAGCTGCGCCAATCGTTAGCCCAAGTAAAGATGGTGTGTGGTCTGGGTATGAAGACAACCGCTTTGCCGTTAGTAAAAAAGGCAGTTTTGATAGCCATAAAGTACACGATCCATGTTTAGTGTTTTTCCAAAATAAATTTTACTTGTATTACAAAGGTGAAACGCAAGGAGAGGGGATGAACTTTGGCGGGCGTGAAATCAAACATGGTGTTGCAATTGCTGATGACGTAATGGGCCCGTATGTAAAATCAGAGTTTAACCCTATCTCTAACAGTGGTCATGAAGTGGTGGTATGGAACTTCAGAGGCGGAATTGCCAGCCTGTTGACAACCGACGGCCCTGAAAAAAATACCATTCAATTTGCAAAAGACGGTATTAACTTTGAAATAATGGCGCATATTAAAGGCGGGCCTGAAGCCATTGGTTTATACCGCCCAAGCAAAGGTTTTGATGAAAACCCTGCGCCAGGTCTTAGCTGGGGGCTGTGTCATAAATATGATGCTAGTTGGAATTGGAATTATATTTGCCGTTTTACACCGCGTAAGCAAGTGCTTGATGCCGGCACATTTCAAAATAGTAATTAAGGCTTTCAGTAATGAATAATCAAAACAGCCAATTTGACCCTACTGAACACCCACACCGCCGATTTAACCCTTTATTAGGGGAATCCGTATTGGTCTCACCGCATAGAGCTAAACGCCCTTGGCAGGGCCAAGAAGAGAGTGTCGATCATGAAATCAAACCTGCCTATGACGAAAACTGTTTTTTATGTAAAGGCAATACTCGGATCAATGGTGAAGTAAACCCTGATTATGAAGGGACGTTTGTTTTTACCAATGACTTTGCTGCACTGCGTGAAGATGTACCTGATGTTGCGTTTAATGATCCATTATTTAGTATGCAAACTGAGCGCGGTACTGCACGAGTAATCTGCTTTTCGCCGGATCATTCGAAAACCTTGCCTGAATTGTCTTTGGCTGAAATTACCAATGTGGTGGCAACGTGGCAGCAGCAATGTAAAGAGCTATCACAGACCTACCGCTGGGTACAAGTGTTTGAAAACAAAGGCGCTGTAATGGGTTGCTCTAATCCGCACCCGCATGGCCAAATTTGGGCGCAACACCAGCTACCTAGCTTAGTCGAGCGTAAGCAGGTTAACTTACAACAATACACCCATCAGCATGGGTCAAACTTATTGCTTGATTATGCCAAACGAGAAGTGGAATTACAGGAGCGCGTTGTCTGCATCAATGATGACTGGCTAGTGGTTGTGCCTTATTGGGCTGCGTGGCCATTTGAAACGCTTCTATTACCGCGCTTTGCGATAACCAGAATGACTGATTTAACAACAGTCCAGCAAGCGAGTTTAGCTGAGGTGATCAAACAAATCACAGTCAAATATGACAATTTGTTTCAATGTTCATTTGCTTATTCAATGGGTTGGCATGGTGCGCCATATGATGACCAAGATGACTCATGTTGGCAATTACACGGCCAGTTCTTCCCGCCACTGTTACGCTCTGCAACTGTTAAAAAGTTTATGGTGGGTTATGAAATGATGGCTGAAGCGCAGCGCGATATAACCCCAGAGCAAGCCGCAACTATATTAAAAAAACAATCACTCACTCATTATAAAGAGAACAAGAAATGAATGTTGAGCATAGCGTACGTTTAGCTTTTATTAATCACTATGGACGCGAAGCAGACTTTATAGTTAAAGCTCCTGGGCGTGTCAATTTAATTGGTGAACATACAGATTATAATGACGGGTTTGTACTACCTTGCGCTATTGAATACGCCACTTTTATTGCGGTGTCGGCGCGAGATGACGATAAAGTAAATGTACTTGCACTAGATTGTAATAATCAAACAGATTCGTTTGTTATTAATACTGAGCTTAATAGCCACAGCACTCAAACGTGGAGTAACTACGTGCGCGGTGTAGTAAATGAATTACAAAAAAGCGGCTATACACTAAGTGGTAGCGATATCTGTATCAGCGGTGATGTACCCCAGGGCGCAGGCCTTAGTTCTTCGGCCTCCCTTGAGGTGGGTATTACCTATGCGTTTAATCATTTATGTGATTTGTCTATTGAGCGAAAAGAGATAGCCAAAATTGCGCAAGCTGCAGAAAACAATTTTGTGGGATGCAACTGCGGGATAATGGATCAGCTTATTTCAGCATGTGGTAAGCGGGGGCTAGCACTGGGTATTGACTGCCGCTCACTTGATTTAATTGAAGTGGGTATTGACCCAAGCATGAGCATTTTGATGATTAACTCTAACGTTAAGCGTGGCTTGCTAGATAGCGAATACAACTTACGCCGCGAGCAGTGTTATGAAGGTGCTGAGGCCTTAGCTAAATCAAGCTTACGTGAGGTTAGTATTGAGGAGTTTGAGGCGCAAAAGCATACCTTAAAAGCAGATGTTGCAAAACGTGTTGAGCATATAGTGTATGAAAATGCGCGAACTCTAGAGGCAATGGACGCGTTTAGTAATAACGACACCACAGCATTAAGCAAACTGATGATGCAAAGCCATGAATCCATGCGTGATTTGTTCGAAATCACGACACCAGAAATTGATTTTCTTGTGGATATTATTGCAAATGTAATTAATACACATGGCGGCGTAAGAATGACGGGCGGTGGTTTTGGTGGGTGTGTGGTTGCATTTGTTCCTAAGGTTTTAGTAAAGGATGTAATTTACGCTATTGAATCGCAGTACGAGCAGCAAACTGGATTAAAAGAAACAATATACACAAGCGTACCTTCAACAGGTGTATCACTTATTAGTGCATAAGGAGAGCCAAATGGACAAAGTACTGGTAACAGGTGGGGCGGGCTATATTGGCAGCCACACTGTTTTAAGCTTATTAAGAGATGGTTTTGATGTAGTTGTAATAGATGATTTAAGTAACTCAAGTCGTGAAGCGCTTACTCGCGTAGAGGCCTTAGCAAAGCGCAAAGTAGAATTTATTCATGCTAGTTTACTCGATACTGACAAGTTATCTGCCACGTTTTGCGAGCACAAGTTTGATTCCGTTATTCACTTTGCTGGCTTAAAAGCGGTTGGCGAATCAATAAAAAAACCACTTGAATATTACTATACCAACTTGGTATCTACCTTAAACTTATGCCAGTGCATGCTTAAATATAACGTTAATAAGCTAGTTTTTAGCTCTTCAGCTACGGTTTATGGTCAAGGTGCTTCTGTCCCGTATACCGAAGATTTACCGCTTGGGCGCGCGGCAAGCCCATATGGGCAAACCAAAGTAATGATCGAACAAATTTTGCAAGAAATCGTTGCCTCTAACACAGCTCTCCAAGTGGCAAGTTTGCGATATTTTAATCCTATAGGTGCAGATGTTAGCGGCCAAATAGGAGAAGACCCATTAGGCATTCCCAATAACTTAATGCCTTTTATTGCTCAGGTAGCTGTAGGTAAACTTGATAAACTCGCTATTTTTGGTGGTGATTATCCTACAGAAGATGGTACATGTGAACGTGACTATATACACGTTAGTGATTTAGCTAATGGTCATATTAAAGCTCTTAAGTGGCTTGGCGAGCAACACCACAGCTTATATGAAGCGTTTAACTTAGGCACTGGTATTCCTTATTCTGTGCTTGGCATAGTAAAAGCGTTTATTGAACATACCGGAGTTGATATAAACTTTGAGATCGGAAAGCGCCGCGATGGCGACTTAGCATCTTTTTGGGCTGACTCATCTAAAGCCCAGTCTGTTTTAGGCTGGCAATGCAAATATACCCTCGCAGACATGATGAAAGACACATGGCGATGGCAAAGTAATAACCCCCAAGGCTTTTTAAGCAAGTAACCGTGATGCAGACAATAACGCTTAAGCGGCATGATGGCTTAAAAGTGACTTTAAGTAGCTATGGCGCCACTATTCGAACAATTGAGGCGCCTAACGGCGATCACCTTGCTTTGTGTTATGAAAATAAAGCAGATTGGCGCAGTAATCCAGCACGATATCAGCATTAATAAGGTGGCTTTTCACTGCGTTAGCCCTAGCAATGATCAAGGTTTTTCTGGTCGTGTTGAATTTATTTTTAGCTATAAGCTTAGTGATAACCAGCTAGTGATCACAATGCAGGGTGAGCCAAGTGAAATCACCAAGCTTGATTAAGTTCTAACTGGCAACGGTTTTGATGATTACTATTTATTAGACCCAAAGGGGGCAGGGCAATTACAGCTTCATGGCTCTATTGTAAATAAAATAACGGGCTACCAAGTTGATATACATTCAACGGCAACGGGTTGTAAGTTTTATACTGGGTTTTACCTTGACCCGCAATTTAAGCATCTTGATGGCCAACAATTTGGCCCTTACATGGGGCTGTGTATTGAGCCACATGAACTTCCCAATGCTGTCAATCATCCACATTTTCTCAGTACGCTTTATGCACCAGAGAAACCGTATTACCAACAAATAAAATTTGAGATCCATTTCCCACAATAAAAATAATCAAAAATAAGGTAAGCCGATATGAAACGGAGAAACTTTCTTAAATTAAGTGCAGGGTTAATTGGCTCTAGCTAAATGCAAACAATTTACCAGTTGGCCTTATGTTAAAAAGTTTAACAAATAATTTAACTGACTTTTATAAATAACGTTGAATCCCTTTAATTTAGCGAAACCGTGATAAAGAGTGCGAAGTAAGCGTGAAAGCAGCTTCGCTTTTTTTGAATTAACACTGTATTGTTAACAAAATACAGTTGACAATGAATTGCTGCTCATACTATTGTTTACAAAATAATAACCTGACAACATAATAAAACCTTCAATGGGGAACACACATGAAAACCATCAACAGTATATTTAAACTCAGTGCAATAACTGCAGCACTTATGACTACTCAACTGGCTTACGCTCAGCAAGAAGAAACTAAAAAAGCTGAAGAAGACATAGAAGTTATAGAAGTAAGTGGCCTAGCTGCTAGTGTTAAAAAATCAATTAACGATAAACGCTTCGCTGAAAACGTGGTTGATTCAATTAACGCTGAGGATATCGGTAAATCGACAGACCAAAACATCGCTGATGCATTATCACGTGTAACGGGTGTTTCTGTTCAGTCAGTAGATGGTGAAGGTTCTCGCATCTCTGTTCGTGGTGCAAATTCACAGCAAAATAACATCAGCATGAATGGAGTTCAGCTTGGCTCAACAGGTTATAGTCAAGGTGTTGATTTATCGCAATATTCATCAGATATTTTATCGAAAATTGAGGTGGTAAAAACACCAAGTGCCGATCATGAAGAAGGTTCTCTTGGTGCGAATATAAATTTAACCACTACAAAACCACTCGATTTAAATTATGAAATTGCAACCGTAACACTTGAAGGTCGATATAATGATTTATCTGAAGAAGATAACTATAAAGTATCAGGCACTATGTCGAAGAAGTTTTTTGAAGACACTTTTGGTGTAGTTGTAACTGCAGTAAAAGAAACAAATGCCTACAGAAAAGATCAGTATTCAGCAACGCAGTGGTTTGCACTAGAATCGCCTCTGGCCAAAGATACAAATGGTAATGTAGTAGAAAATGCGGTAGGTATTTCACCTCGCCTTACTGATTATGAATACCATGAAAGCCAAAATGACCGCACTAATTTTAACCTAGGTTTGCAATGGTTAGCGTCAGAAACTACGGAAGTAAATTTTAATGCCAATTTGAGTAACCAATCAATCCAAAACTCAATGCACGGTATTCGTACACGTTCTGTTGATTATAAAAACTTAGTTGAAGGTGAAGATCCTGGTCTATCAACGGGACCTTCAATTTATACAGATCCAGAAGCTGATTGGCGTACCATTGATCTAGAAACCAACACCTTCACTAAGTTTGTAAACCGCTTTGGTACTGGTGACTTGCTGCAATCTGAAGCTGATTTTGATAACAAAAGCGCTGTTTATTCGTTAGATATTAATCATCAATTTAGTGATTTGTTGCAAATGGATGCTGGTGTTGGTTATTCAAAATCAGAGCAAGTTCCTAATAATTCTGTGTATGTTGGTATGCAAAACTATGGGAATATTAATGCATGGATCATTAATAATGTCTCGCCAGAAGATGTTGAACCAGTAGGCTACGACTGTACGCTAAGTAGTCAATGTCAGTTGATCTCTGGAAGTGGTGAGATTGATTATGGCGAAAACAATACATTTGGTGATCCACTCAATGTATGGGATAACTATGGCACGACAGGATTTAACCCTGATGATTTAAGTGCGCAACATTTGAATTATATGAATCGTACGTTAAATACAGTAGAAGATGAGCAAAAATCGCTATTTGTTGACTTTGATTATGCACTTGATTCAAATAACTTCCGTTCAATTGAGTTTGGCGCGAAATGGTCTAACCGGACTAAGTACGTAGATGCGCAACAGGGTACATTTAACACAGTGGGCGAAGGTGTTGTTGTGTTAAATCCTTATACAGGACAACCAACCGTATTAGGCAGTGGCTTACGTGATATATCAGGCGATATGGTGACAAGTGGTGACGAATTCCCAGTCGATGACTTTATGGCTGGTCTTGGTTACGGTCGCGATAGTATTACTGATGGTTGGTCTAGTTTTTCTGCATTTAAAGCCTTTGAAGTCGCGCAAGGTAGTTCAGAGGTTGCGTTTGATATTAATGATTCAAATACACGTAATACGGAACTTGATAACTTAGCTTTATACACTAAGTTAAATTTCGAAGTAATGGATGGCAAAATTACTGGTGATGTGGGTGTTCGTTATGTTAAAACGACAGTTGAAGTACAGGGATCATCCGGCGTGCAATTTGCTTATGACCCTTCAAATGCGGCACGTTTAATGGACCCATTTAAGCTTGAGGAGTTACGTGATACCAGCTTACCATTATGTGAGGCCACGCGTTTTTACGGAACTAATTATGACGAAGAAGCGCGTTGGTCACGGGTTGATGGTTTAGGCTATGATACATTAGGTACTAATGACAAAACAGATGATGTTGTTATTGCTGACCAAGGTGCATGTCATGATCCAAATGCTATTCAAGGCAATCCTAATGAAACAGAGTGGTGGTTATGGCGTCACTCTGATGTCTCAACTGAAAAAAATTATGTATACGGCGAACGTAAGTTTGATGAAAACGGGAATTTGTTACCAACAGAAGATCGCAGTGTTCGCACATTTGCTGTAACAGATGAGCATGAATATGATGTGTTTTTACCAAGCTTAAATATCAATTATCTGCATGATGAAGATACAATTATTCGATTTGCTGCATCTAAAACTATGGCGCGCCCACAAATAGATTCGCTTCGCCCAGGCTTTAAAGTAAGTGAGACACAATGGGGCGGAGAAAACAGGAATAATTCTATTACACTGACTAACCCGAAATTAGATCCACTTGAATCATTTAATCTAGATTTATCGTATGAGTGGTATTTCAATAAGTCAGGTTTATTAGCTGCGACACTGTTTTACAAAGATATGACTAACTTTGAAGAGTCAGAAACAATCGTGACCTATATGGATGACTTACGTGACGTAGGACTCACAGAAGGTGAATCATATGATCCAAGTGACTTAGTGCTTATTGCAGGACAAGATAGCTTAGAAGGGTGTATGCCTAAGCGCTTCCAAGGCGGCGAAGACTACTTAAAGGACTGGATGTACTCGGGTGATTTAGAGCAAATGTGTGCTAAGTTTAATACCACGCGTATTAAAAACGGTAAAGGAGCGTCAATAAAAGGTCTTGAACTACAGTACATGCAAACCTATGATAACTTACCGGGTATTTGGTCTGGTTTAGGTCTACAGGCTAACTATACATATCAAGACAGTGAATATGAGCAAGAAGTGTCGTCAATTGACAGTAATATCAAAGCTCCATCACTTGCGGTGGCGTATACCCCTGAGCATAGTTACAACTTGACTGGTTTCTGGGAGAAAAATGGTCACCAGTTGCGTTTATCATACCAAGGTACGACTGATCAGTTAGTACAACGTTCTTGGGAGAATGGCTCGCTGTGGGAAGATGGTCGTCAAACACTCGATTTCTCAGCTACTTATCAAGTAACAGATATGATGTCTGTATCATTCCAAGCGGCTAACTTAACAGATGAAGGAGTACGCCAGTACTTCACGAGCAGGTTTCTTGAAGCAGGCGGTGTGACCTTTAATGAAGGTAGCCCACTAGAAGGGGATGCAACTAAGTCACGCACGGTTTATCAATACCATACCGGACGTACATTTAGACTTAATACGCGTATTAATTTCTAGCACGTTTATCGAGAAAAAGCCCGCAACATCGTTGCGGGCTTTTTTTTGTCTGATAATTGTACAAGCTTTTTTATACCGTGCAGATGAAGTGAGTGGCATATATTAAAGTAGGTTAATTACTGATCTAGTTCAGTTTGAGCACAGTAAAGCCAGGGCACGTTTGATTCTATATCAATTTAGTAACTTTATGCACTAGGGCTTTAAGCGAAGCGTTGCATGAAAAATTTCTTAACACCTTGTTTTACTGAAAAAGTTGAATTGTAAATCAAGGGATGACCCATTGAAACGGGAAAATAAAGTATTGGCAAAGTATGGGGAATTGTAGGTGATTAATTAAAAAACTCCCAAGGCTGGAACTATTAAACTAGTGTTGAATAGACCCTATATTTACCAAACTATCAGCGGGTTGATCGTAGAGCTCAATATGGCTGCCATCACGCCAAGTGACACTAATCTCTTTTATGTTAGAATCATTCCCTAAGCCAAAATGGGCAATGTTCATTAAACTCTGTGAGTGGTTTGCACTGTGCGAACCGACAACTTGATATTGGGTCGTTTGAGCCGTTTTTATTTCAACCTTTGCCCCCATTGCATCAATCCCTGATGGCGAATATCCGATACGCACTAAGCTGTAATGGTTATTAAGCATCGCTGAGGTGTTTTTATACAAGTGCCAACGACCGTTGTCGTCATCGCCACTGAGCAGATCAAGCTTACCGTCATGGTTGTAATCAAATGCTGCGCCCATATCGCCATGAGAATCTTGATTTAACTCGCTGGTGGCTGAATTTAATAGCTGGCTAGTAAATTGGTTATTGCCTTGGTTAATGAGCATCACATCGGCCACGCGTTGTTTTAAATAGCCAAATCGATACACCACGAAATCAATTAAAGTGTCATTATTAAAATCACCCGGCACCACGCCCCAGTTATTATCAATAGTTTGTTTTGGTAATTGCGCTGATATATCCGTAAGTTGATCTTTATCGTTACGTAGTAAAATATCACTTAATGCCAGATCTTGTGGTGTCCAATCTGTGTTATAGCTAGTGACATTTTTGAACGAAGCGCGCACATCCCATGCTAAATTATCCGCTAAATACCATTCTACCCGCCATTTGTTGTTACCTAAATGACCAATATACCAGCCTGTTTTATTGATATTTTTTGCAAATCCTTGGGCTTGATCTGCAGCGATGCTTTGCTCTGAGACTGGCGTGTTTATGGGTACCTGTTCGGCACCTAAAAAGACCGGCATAGCTTTCATTTTTTTGCCCCGAGGAAAATGATAAAAATCACTTAGAATCAAATCCCCCTGTGTTGTTAGGCTCAAGCCATCATGACTTTTATTGCCTTCGTCTCGTAAGTCTAAACGCTTTAGTTGGTCATTGTATGAAATACTATTATTGGCGATGGTGTAATGTAACTTGCCCCTAGCAAGGTAGTAGTCCAAATCTCTATCATTATCGATATCGGCATGGGCAAGAGTTAAAGTACCCGTTGTATCGAGTGATTGTGGCAACACCTTAGCTGTGACATCGGTAAAACTAAAATCATTGTTGCCTTGTAAAATTACTAACGGGCTGTAACCATTAAAGCCGAAAATATCAGGAATGTTATCGTTATTAAAATCAGTGATCAGCACGCGCTCGCTATTTAAATTTTCAAAGACGGGGGAAGGGTGATAATCGAATGTACCATTGCCGTTATTTTCAAATAAAATGTTACGGGGGCTCTGCTCTGTCACCATTTTTTCAGCGTTAACTTGCATAAAGTCCAAGTCGCCATCGTTATCTAGATCAATCCACCGAACAGAACGTCCTCGCGCTCCCATTTCTGATAAGCCAGCTTGCGCTGTAACATCAGTAAATTGACCTTGGTTGTTTTGTAATAACCGCTGTGGTTGCGGGCTAAGGCCATTACCGCCGCCTAATGATAATAAAATGTCATTATCGCCATCATTATCGTAATCGCCACTGGCCATGCCGCGTAAGTCAACTCGTGGGTAAATATCAGCTTGCTTGGTAAAACTAAAATCACTATTTGATAAGAATAACTGAACAGGCGTAGAGTCATGATTAGTTAGTAATAAATCATACAGGCCATCATTATTTAAATCAGATAGGGATGGGCCGCCGTACTTCCAATTTTTATCAGTTGTTAATCCCACTTCAACAGAGACATCGTCGAACATTATTTTAGGTTTAGCTTGCATGCTGGTGTGTTGATTACTGCAAGCTGTGATGCAAAGTGCAATAGATATAGCACTGAGTTTAAATACTGTATTGCTCATAGAAATACTCCTTATAAGGTGTTGGTGTAGGCGTAGCCAAAGTAAACTCATAAATGTAGCTTTCTAAGTTTTCAACAATATCAGCTAAGTTATCGACCGTTTGTTGGTTGCTTAGGGTAGTACTTGTTACAGATTGAGCATCAGTGTTGATTAAGGTTATTTGCTCATTGATGAAATTAGACACTGATGTTTGTTCTTCTGTGGCTGTGGCAATTTGCAGAGCCATGTCGATCAGCTCTTTAAGTACATTTCAATGGTGCGCTGTTGTATGGCTGACACATTTTTAACAAGCTCTGGCCAATAAGTGCCAGCGATATTTAGCGGTTTATTGATTTTTTGATAGATGTTTTCACGGGGTTGTAGCGTCACTTCTTCAGACTTTAAATAGCTCACGTTTTGCGTCATTTGAATAAACGCACATTGTGCATTTTAAGTGGCAAAATTATAAAATAGGCCATTATAAGTTTGCACTGCGGTCGCGCTTCTGAAAATTTCGCCGTATATGTATACATCTAATTGTGTATTGCTTGCAGTATTTATAACGCTATCGTGAAATGAGCGTTCGACACTACTGGTGATGACCACAATTTCACTCAATGTCATTAATAGTTTGCGGATGAGATTGTTAATTTCATACATCGTGTCAACTTCTCGACCAAATTGCGTTATGTATGCTTTACTTAGGTGATTTTTTTCATCAGCTACTTGTCAGACTATTTGCAGATCGCTTAATTGTTTATCGATTATTTCTACGTGGTTATTCAAGTTCGGAAATTGCTTAACTGGCTGCTGGTTCTCAGTAATGAATTGTTTAAACTGATTAGTATTTGTTAGCGCGTTTTGTCGATAAGCGAGCCTCTGCTGCTGCGCCAAAGAAGATCGTACTTTTTCAACTGATATAAGCCCTGTAATTAGTAATGGAATAAGCACTAGCATTAAAATTCGTGTCTTTATTTTATAGTTATTTAGGAATGACATAACAAGCTAAGTTTTATGTTAATTGTCAACAATTTGCTTAGGTTACATTTTTTTGTGTCTAAATAGCAACCATTAATTAGTGCAATAATAAAGCAAAGCATAAAGTTGGGTGCTCAGCGTTTAGTTAAACGTTATATCTTGGTGCGTGAGTAAATGGCAAACGTGTTAAATATAAGGGCCTAAATCAATGTTGAACCGTGTGTTATTCCGGGTTAAATAGGGGTCTTCAAAACATGTAATCTTACATTTGAATGAAGTTTTTATAATTTCTTAATGTTTTTATGAAAACAAATGCTGATATTTTTAACGAAAACATATATCGTTTGTTTACTGTTAACAATATTCAATGTGTGAGATTGAAAATATGAATAAAAATATATCTCGTCGCTCAGTTCTCAAAATGTTTGCTGCTGGGGTTGTTGCAACTGGCGTCTCTGGTTGTACTCGTCATTTAGGTGCTATGACTTCAACCTTTACTTGCGGTAACAAGGCTCACCGTGATAACTGGTATAAAACGTATAATAGAGTTTGGCTTGGCAAACAGTATTGGGCTAATCCGATGGAAGATTGGCGTGTGAATAACGGTGCGGCTGAATGTATAACTCGTGGGGGGAATCGCAGTGTTCATTCTCTAACACATCAAATAACGAATATTGATCAAGCTTTTTCCATGTCAGTGGAGGTTACGCGTTTAGAGCAAAATAATAACGATGGAGGCGCGGGTATTCGTCTTGGCGCTAAAAGTGAGCTCAATGAATACCGCAGTAACTGTTTTGTTCAACAGGGATACGACCTCGGTATCAAAAATAACAATTTAGTGTTGGGTAACAACACTGTGCCTTTAAAAATTCCGTTAGAGAATCAATCCGTTACTTTAACACTTTCTGGGACTCCTCAATCAGGTGCTATGGCGTTAGAGCTAACGGCTCGTTTAACATCAACTGAAAATATAATCGGTACGGTTACCCATTTGGTACCTGCATCAGAGCTATTAGGTAATGTCGCGCTAGTGAGTAATTTCTCAATTCAATCTGTTACTTATGAAAATGTGCCAGAAGATAAATTAGGCGCACGTTATAAATTTAGCCACTGGGCTATGCAAGGTGAAGCGTTCTCTGTTACTAATGAACAGACATTTGGCCCTATTCTTTGGACTATGTATTCGTTGAGCGATACATTAAGTCATGAAGATTTTGTGATGAAATTGAGTGCTTACACAGGACCAATAGGTGAGCAAGACAATCAACAATTAGAGCTGCAAGTACAACGTGACAATCAATGGATTGCTATCGACTCACAGCGTATTGACCATGATGGCTGGTTGGCGACTTTTCGTATTGCCAATTGGGATGAGAAACAAGATACGCCTTTTCGAGTTGTATATCATGAGAAATTCAGCGATGGTACACACACACCAGATATATATTCAGGGATTATAAAAGCAAACCCAAGCAATAATACGCTACGAATGGCTGCATTGACCTGTCAAAATGATTATGGCTTTCCGTACCAACCTGTTGCGCAAAATGTCGAAAAATTAAACCCCGATTTAGTGTTTTTCTCTGGCGATCAAATTTATGAAAGCCATGGGGGATTTGGTGTTATTCGTACGCCGGATGATTTGGCAATTTTAAACTATTTACGCAAATTTTATCAATTTGGTTGGGCTTTTAAAGAAGTCATGCGTAATCAACCGACAATTTGTTTACCTGATGATCACGATGTACTGCAAGGGAATTTGTGGGGTGAGGGGGGCGCAAAAATGCAAAATATTGCAAAAGACCCTTCAGCAAGTGTTTTAGGCGGTTACATAGATTCTGCGCGGGTGGTTAATATGGTACATAAAACAACGCTTAACCATCATCCAGATCCTTATGACTCTACACCAACGAATGGCATTACTTCTTATTATGGGGCGATGCTATACGGCGGTGTTGGTTTTGCCATTCTTGCCGATAGGCAATGGAAAAGTGGCCCGGAGCGTATTAATGTTTCGGTAGGAGAAACAGGGCAAGACAAAGATCCGCTTTATTATAACCCGTTATTCAATCCTCCTGGTTTGGATCTGCTAGGAAATCGCCAAGAGAATTTTCTTAAAGCGTGGGGTAATGACTGGCGCGGGCATAAATTAAAGGCGGTATTAAGCCAAACCGTATTCGCTGCTATTTCTACTCATCAGCCTTTGCCAGATCGTTTCTTAAAATATGATTTTGACTCAAGTGGTTGGCCTGCCGCTGCGCGTAATCGTGCAATTGATGCAATGCGTGACTCTATGGCGTTACATATTTGTGGCGATACCCATTTAGGTTCTTTATCGCAATATGGTGTAAATCAACAAAGAGATAGTAATTGGGCTTTTTGTACGCCTGCCATTTCAGCAGGTTGGCCAAGGTGGTGGAAACCTGACTCGATGAATATGCCTTACCAAAACCGCCCTGCACACGGACTTGCCGAAACAGGCGAATATAATGACACCTTTGGCAACAAGATTTATGTCTATGCGGTTGGTAATCCAGAGGTTGGAAAATCAAATAACCGCTATGTGAAAGCGCATGAAAAAGGCAGTGGTTTTGGTTTTATTACGTTTGATTGTGACAATCTCACTTACACAATGGATGCCTATCGATTTTTAGTCGATGTTAACGATGGTAAAGCAAGTAATCAGTTCCCGGGCTGGCCTGTAACCATTCATCAGCAAGAGAACAAAGGTAACAACCTGTTAAGTTAATTCAGGTTAAAATTACTAGTGTACTTTTTAAAACGGCAGTTGATATATTCCATCGCCGTTTTTATTGACGCAATTTTAAGTAAAAAATAATGCCTTAGCTCTTTCAGTAATTCGGTTCTGAATTCGGCGTGGGCATAAAGAGTAGGAAGCGCGCTAATCAATTGAGTTATGGTTTAACTATTTATAGGAATAGGTTAATTAAATTGATTCAGTGGAATGAATAATTTTGGTACGACTGAGTGGATTCGAACCAGCGATTTCGGCGCGGGGCATAAAGAGTAGGTAGCGCGCTAACCAACTGAGCTAAAGTCCCACAAATAGTATCTAAAGTATATTTATTCAGAGGGGAGAATAGTTTTGGTACGACCGAGTGGATTCGAATCAGTGATTTCGGCGTGGGCATAGAGAGTAGGTAGCGCTCTAACCAACTGAGCTACATTCGTACATATAGTATCTTAATTATATTTATTCAAAGGGAAGAATAAATTTGGTACGACCGAGTGGATTCGAATCAGTGATTTCGGCGTGGGCATAGAGAGTAGGTAGCGCTGTAACTAACTGAGCTACAGTCGTACAAATAGTATCTTAATTATATTTATTCAGTGGGAAGAATAGTTTTGGTACGACTGAGTGGATTCGAACCACCGACCTCTACCATGTCAAGGTAGCGCTCTAACCAACTGAGCTACAGTCGTACAAATAGTATCTTAATTATATTTATTCAGAGGGAGGAATAAATTTGGTACGACCGAGTGGATTCGAACCACCGACCTCTACCATGTCAAGGTAGCGCTCTAACCAACTGAGCTACGGTCGTATTACCTAATTAAGATGCGATAAATTTAATTATCAGCGGCCGCTAATATATAGCGTGGTGAGTGGTGAATCAAGCAAGTTTGTTGCTTTTACGTTTATTTGCCGTTTTTTTATTCATATTGGGCTGATTTCACACGTTTTATAAAAGTTTTGCCACCAGGTAATGTGTTTTTTGGCTGAGCCTTTAAGCTGGTTTAGTAGATTGTTTTGTGAATCCAGCGCTATTAAAGTATTTATTTGCTTATTTGTTATGGCTTGGTTAAACCACAGTTGGTTATACAAAGGTAAAAGTGTTTCAAGGTAGCCTGCTAAAGTAGCCTGATAAGGCTGTATTTCTTTAAGGAAATACTTTTGAAACACGTTACTGACGATAGTGGCTACTTTTTAATTTTTTCCTGCTGGGCATATTTCATCAATGGATTGCGATTCAATAAATTGCGTGGCTGAATTATTAAACGCTATTTGCAGCCTTGCAGAATAAATAAGTAATTGGTTAAAACGGTACTTATTAAGCTGCTCTAACGCGTTAAAAATGTCTGCGGAGTTAATTTTTAAGTAGTGTTTATTGAGTATGTGTTGTTTTATGAGTGCAAGCTGCTGCATGGCCGCTACCGTGTCGCTAAACCCTGCCGGCGAGACAGAAAGCTCTGCGCTGCTAGCTTGCCACGTGTTTTTTAGCTCAAATTCGTTATACAACATTAAATTAAAGTAGTGGTTTAGTGTTTGCTCTTTATGTGTTTTTGCTTTTAATAGGGTTTTATAAACTGCTGAGTCAGGCTTAAGCGTGCTTAAGCACTGCTGTGCATTTTGCACAAACTCTATTTGATACTTTAAAACACCGGCATGTCCGGCCGTTTTACCTAGCTGATTGTTGTGCTCACTAATAAGTAAGCTGAGCTTACAATGGCTTAAGCTGGCAAGTTCAATCAAACTAATGGTGGTGGTGTTTAAAAGCGTGTTAGGGGGTAAAAGCGGACTAATTGCTACAGGTTTACTTAAACCAGGGGCTTGAGTTTCAAGGGTATTACTTAGGCGTGCTATGTATGTTTGATAAGTGTTGCTGGGCGCTTTTGAACACCCAGCAAGCACGGCGCAACACACAGCTAATAAACAACTTAACCATGTTTTGCTTGGTATTAATGTTAGTGCTTTTTTATACAAATGGCGCCTGCTTTAATCGCTTATTAACGGTGAACATAAGCCATACAGCAGCAACGGTTAAACCAAAAATAATACCTATCCAAAAACCGTGCGGCCCCATGGCGGGCACAATTAAATCTGTTCTTCCCAATACGTAGCCTAAAGCAAAACCGATTAACCAGTAAGATATAAACGTTATATACGATATAGGCTGCGTGTGTTTTAAACCTCTTAAAATGCCGTTCGCAGCGACTTGAAGTGCATCAGGAATTTGATAAATACATGCCAAAATCATAATTGAGGTCGCTAATGCAATAACGGCTGGGCTGTCGGTGTATAGTTGGCTTATTAAATCGCGGCCAATAAAGGTTATAAAAGCTAAAAATAACGCAATAGCAATGGCTAATATGTAGCTGGTTGATATAGCAGTTTTTAATTGGCTTAAATGGTTTTGACCAAATAAATTACCAATACGAATACTAATGGCGATAGATAAGCTCAGTGGCATCATAAATAATAACGCGGTCACGCTTCCCGCAATTTGATGGCCCGACACTGCAACAGCACCTAAGTGTGCAATAAATAAAGGTATACACGCAAATAGCGTAATTTCAAAAAAGGTAGCCAACGAAATGGGTATACCTAATTTAGTAATAATCCCAATGGTTTTAATATTGGGCTTTTCAAAATTTGCCAGCAGGGCTTTTGCATCGATTTTTTTACTAAACTGGCAATACGTTACTTGTGCAACAGCCATTACAGTTAGTACCAATGCCGTAGCAATACCACAACCTGCACCGCCGTAGGCTGGTAAGCCAAATAAACCATTTATAAAAATATAGTTAGCCGGAATATTAACGCCAAGGCCCAGTAAACTGATATAAAAAGCGGGTTTTGTCATCCCCATGCCTTCGGTCATATTTCGATAAACGGTAAAAATTAAAAAGCCAAAGGCTCCCCATTTCACAAAATGGATATAGTCGTACGCAAGGTTTGCGATAGCGGGGGTTGTATCGAGTTTTAAAATCACTATATCGGCTAGGTTGGCTATACCAAAACCAATTGCGCTTAAAATAGCGGTTAAATACAGAGCTTGCTGAAAATAGTGGCTAATGCCTTTTTTATCATTAGCGCCCGCAAATTGGGCAATAATACCGGTTAACGCGAGCAAAATACCTTGCAGTGCCAGTAATAACGGGTTCCATATACCGGTTGCAATCGACAGCGCAGCTAAATCTGTTGGACTTACTTGGCCTGCCATAATGGTGTCGACCACCGACATTAAAACGAGTGTTACTTGTGCTAAAAATACAGGTACGGCAAGGGTGATTAAACGTTTGGCTTCCCAGCTACTAAAGGTCATAAAAACAGCTATTTGATAAAACAGGGCGCAATTGTAATCGATTGTGTTTCAAATAAAAATCACTGTTGTGAATGATTTTACGAGTTGATACGTTAAACTAGCACTTTGTAATAATTTTAAGTGATTTTATGTTTACAGGAATCGTTCAAACTCAAGCTACTGTTGTATCTACCACGCACACAGAAGGGGTTTTACGTTTAGTTGTATCGGTAGGTGATGAATACGTTAAACATTTAGATTTAGGCGCCAGCATTGCAATTAATGGCTGTTGTTTAACAGTGGTTAAAGTTGAATTAAGTAACCACGATGTAGTGGCACAAGTACATTTTGATGTAATTGATGAAACACTATTACTAACGAATTTAGGCAAGCTTGCACTAGGTAGCTTAGTTAATTATGAGCGCTCAGTAACCTTTGGTACTGAATTAGGTGGGCATATTGTGTCGGGGCACATACACTGCACTGCCCAAATCGGGCAAATAGTTAAGCAACAAAATAACTGTAAAATTCAGTTAAGCTTACCTACTAAATGGCAAAAGTATGTTTTGTACAAAGGCTTTGTAGCAATAAATGGCGCAAGTTTAACCGTGGGCGAAATTGACGAGCAGGGGTTTTGGTTACACCTGATCCCCGAAACGCTGGCCATTACAAATTTAGGTAACGCTCAAGTGGGTGATGAACTAAATATAGAAGTTGATCAGCAAACTTATACCATTATTAACACGGTAGAAAATTACTTACGCCACCAAGGCTAAAAAATTTGTTCATCGTCGCTGTCTATGTGTAACTCTAATTTTTTATGAGCATGGTCTATGTGCATGTTTAAATGAATAGGGTTACAACAGGCACTGCATTCTTCTACGTAGTCTTGATCCCCCATACTTGCGTCAATGTCTAGGTGTATGTGGTTGCCACAGTGTGGGCACGTGATACGTTGTGATAAAAAATCTTTCATAATCACTCCAATAGTACCAAGGTTAGAATTAACTTGTTGATACGCATTAATTAAGTTGTGCAGTTATACTAGCAACAACTTGATGGCTCAAAACTGAACCAAACAACAAGGTATTGAGCCTAAATAACATCCTTTTTAAATATAGTGCTGAAGCAACGATTATGACAGTTATTTTACGCCTTATAAGGCGTTATTATTTAAAGCGATAGCAGCTCATCAATATGCTGCTTAGCCTGAGTAAGGTAGTGCCCTGCAAATATATTTGCGTGATTTAAAATAGGGTAAAGTTGGTATATTGCTTTGCGCTTTTTATAGTTTTCGCTTAATGGGTATTGCGCGTTATAGGCGTTATAAAAATCATCAGGTAAGGGGGCAAATAGCTCGCTCATTGCAATATCTACCTCACGGTCTCCGTAATAACATGCGGGATTAAATAAGGTCGGTACATTTTTAATAAAGCCCATATTTCCTCGCCAAAAGTCGCCATGTACTAAAGAGGGCTCCACAATATGGCTGTGCAATTGCTCTTTTACCAAATTAATTAATAGCTCAGGCTCTACAAGCTGGATGCCTTTTTCGGCTAATAGTTGCAGTTGCCAGCCGATGCGCTCTTCTGCGTAAAATAAGTCCCATTTTTTATGCCATTGGTTTGGTTGCACGGTAGTGGCTAGGTAATTATCTACATCAAAGCCAAACATTGCTTGGTCGTGCTTTTGGTGCAGCATAGCCAGTTGTTTACCCATATCGTGCCAATGCGTGTGGGGCTGTTTATCAAGTACTAACCATTCAAGTACAATAAACGAAAATTCAATATTAGCACCTGTTACAATGCAGTCGGGCACCATAAAAACACTATTTTGGGTGAGCTGCTTAAGTCCTATTGCTTCGCTTTCTAGACGATCTAGTTCGCTTTTAAGGGCAATTTTAACCAGGTAATTGTGTTTTCCATCGGTGAGTTGATAGAGTTTATCGGTATTTGTACTTTGCAGCTGACGTTTGTAAGTATGTTTAAAGTCATAATGAATGGCTTGGCTAATGTGCTCGTTTACTGTTTTCCACATATCAATTGCTCGCCTTTTAAACAGATACTTAAACTATGGCAAAAAAGTATTAATTTAACAAACTAATCGTTGTAAAATTAACGATATAAAAAATGCTAATGGAGTAACAATGAACAAAAGTTTTATCACCAATTTGCTTGCTGTCTTGTGTGTAGTTATAGGCTACTTTTTTAACCACGCTATTGTGTTATCGGTGGGGTTATTTGCGCTATCTGGTGCTGTCACAAACTTATTGGCTGTTCATATGTTATTTGAAAAAGTACCTTTGTTATATGGCTCGGGTGTTATTGCTCTAAAATTTGAAAGTTTTAAAGTGGCTATTCGTAATTTAATTTTGACTGAGTTTTTCTCTGAGCAAAAAATTAATAACCTACTTAGCAAAGCGCAACCTAATATCGATTTTGAGGGCATTATTACTAAAGTTGATTTAAACCCTGCATTCGACAACCTACTTCAAGTAATAGAGCAATCACAGTTTGGCAGTATGTTAGGTATGTTTGGTGGCACAGCGGCTATAGAGCCAATGCGAGAAAAGTTTATTGAAAAAATGCAGCTATCACTTGCGCAAATTAGCCAAACAGACGATTTTAAAGCGCTAGTAAACGATACGTTATCGCAAGGGAATAGCGCACAAAGCTTACATGCTACGGTACTTAAATTAGTTGATGAGCGCTTAAATGAACTCACCCCTAAAATGGTTAAAGACATTATTCAAACTATGATACGTGAGCATTTAGGTTGGCTAGTAGTATGGGGCGGTGTGTTTGGCGGTTTATTTGGCTTAATTGCGGCCATTATTTAATAACTAAGCCTGCTTACAAAGCAGGCTTAATTTTGTGTTAACGCCATACTATTTTGGCCCTGTGATGATTACTTTTTCTGGGTTGTACGATTTAGCTAAATCTTTAATTGATGTGCGAGTACTGGTATCAATATTTAAATAATTTGCGCTTTTATCAAGGTTATACAAAGTAACAAAGTCGCCCATTGATAAGTTATTACAGTGCAGCTTTTTGCTCATTACCGCTTTGCTTATATTTAAATCCCGTGACGCTTTACGTACTACGTACGATTTATTAGCTGCAACAGCCATACAAGCCTGTGTACCTGGCGATGAATCGGCCGCGACAAATTGGGTGGCTAATGCTGGTTTTGCAATTAGTAAAGTTGCGCCTAGTACCATAGTTGTGCATAAAGTAGCTTTTAACGTGTTCATAATTAGTCCTCATTGTTTGTGGTTCAGCTTTATTATTGAGCGATTTAAACTAAAAAGCTGTTAACCAAACGCAACAAGGTGTAAGCAGGTATGTTTAAAAATACACACTTAAGCTAGGTGACTGAATTTAAGCCCTAATAAATGTGTTTTTTGACACACTTAGGCAAAATTATTTTATAGCTACTGACATATTTTCTCAGCCTGCTATTATCGCCCCATTATTTACGCGCTTAATTTTTAGGAGAACCAGTGAGCAAAACGTTAGCCAGCTATTACCAGCAAGCGTATGCCTGCGAGCACAAGCATTTTAACCAATGTTTTTATTGTGGATGCGAAGCCACAGAGCGCGATCATTGCCCGCCGTTACATATGCTACAGAGCATTATTGATTTAGGCGAAGAGGCCGACTTTGTCTCTATTGCCGCGTGTTATGAGTGCCATGCCTTATTACATAATGAAAGGCTAATGACGATAGATGAGCGTTTTACAAAACTTAAAAAAAAGCTCTCTAATAAGTACGCTAAGGCGCTGCGTGTTTATAACATGTGGGAAGAAAACGAATTAAGCGAAATGAGTGACGAATTTGCGCACAGCATTCAAGCGGGTATGAAATTAGGTAAAGAGGCATCTGAGCGTTTAGCGTTTACAGGCTTTACATATGCCACCGAAGAAGCCCGCGTGACCGTACGCGAAAAAACCAAAGAGTTTGATGTAGAAGGGAGCGTTTTTACCGACTTTAAAGAGGCATTAAATTACTGTATTAACGTACTTAAAGTTCATAAAAGTGACTTTTATAAAATATTGGTAGAGGATTATAACGGCGACTTTAATAGAGCACTTAGCCAGTATCGTCATCGCCATGATAAAGTAACAGCAGCAAGCGATGGCAATACATTAATTAAGGATTTTGCTAAGCAACATAAGCAAAACTCAGACTTTGTAACTCGCACCGTAAAACACTTTATAAACAAAGACCCATCGCTTACAACCGAAGGCGCACTTGAAAAGCTGTATAACAATTATATAAAAAAATAATTACAGCTGTTTAACTCATTTAATCGCTTTTTTACCTGTTTTTTTAGCTTTATTACGCCGCTTTAGCTAAAGTAGCAAAAAAACAGGAGAACCTAACAACATGCAAAAATTTGCTCCCTCATTGTTAGCAGTTGGTTTAGCTGCTGCCCTTGTTGGCTGCCAAGAAAACGGCCCACAAGATGCAAAAATCACCATCAATAAAAACCCATACCCAAGCACCTACACACCGCTTGCAAGTAAAAGCACATTAATTACCAATGCAACAGTACTTACTGGCACTGGCGAGCGCTTAGATGACGCCGATGTGTTACTTGTTGATGGTAAAGTACAACAAGTAGGTAAAGACTTATCGACTAATGCAGATGCAACCATTGATGCACAGGGAAAATGGGTTACCCCAGGTATTATTGACGTACATTCTCATTTAGGTGCTTACCCAAGCCCATCAGTTGAGTCTCATCAAGACGGAAACGAAATGACCAGCCCAAATACTGCTGAGGTGTGGGTAGAGCATTCTGTATGGCCTCAAGATCCTGGCTTTAACCGCGCGCGCGAAGGCGGTATTACTTCACTACAAATTTTACCAGGCTCAGCTAACTTATTTGGTGGCCGTGGCGTAACACTTAAAAACATTCCTGCGCATACCATGCAAGCAATGAAATTCCCTGATGCGCCTAATGGTTTAAAAATGGCCTGTGGTGAAAACCCAAAACGCGTATATGGTCGCCAAGGTACTTTGCCTTCAACCCGTATGGGTAACATGGCCGGTTACCGTATGGCATGGGCAGAAGCACAAGAGTACAAACGTGCATGGGATAAGTACGACGCCGATTACGAAGCAGGTTTAAACCCAGAAGCACCAGTTCGCGATATTAAGCACGATACTCTTCGCGCGGTAATTGAAGGTGAAGTGTTAATTCATAATCACTGTTATAAAGCTGAAGAAATGGCGATGATGATCGACCTTTCAAAAGAATTTGGCTATCACGCAGGTACGTTCCATCACGGTGTAGAAGCTTATAAAATTGCAGATTTATTAGCTGAAAATGGTTCGTGTGCTGCACTTTGGCCAGATTGGTGGGGCTTTAAAATGGAAGCCTACGACATGGTTCAAGAAAACGTAGCTATTGTTGATGCGGTAAAAAATTCGTGTGCCATTGTGCATTCTGACTCAGACACCACTATTCAGCGCTTAAACCAAGAAGCGGGTAAAGTAATGTACCGTGCAAACGAAAATGGGTTTGATATTTCGGAGCAGCACGCGATTAAGTGGATCACCTCAAACGCGGCTAAATCATTAGGTATTGAAGATAAAACTGGTTCGCTTGAAGCAGGTAAACAAGGCGATGTGGTTATTTGGAACCAAAACCCATTTAGCGTTTACGCAAAAGCTGAACAAGTATTTATTGATGGCGCAAAAGTTTACGATAGAAACGATAGCGCATTTCAAGCACAAAGTGATTTTATGTTAGGCCAACAATAAGGAGCCCAGAATGAAAAATTTATCACGTTCGTTTTCGCTATCTCTGGTTGCTGCCGGACTATTAGCCTCAGGTGCAGCCAATGCACAATCGCTTGCTATTATTAATGCCACGCTGCATACGGCAACCGAGCAAGGCGTTTTAGAAAACGCCAGCATTGTTATGGATAACGGTAAAATTACCGCTATTAATCCACAGCAAGTACAAGCAGATAAAGTTATTGATGCAAATGGGCAAATTGTAACCCCAGGTTTTATTGCTAGCATTAATCAACTTGGCTTAGTGGAAGTAAGTGCAGTTGCAGGCTCACGCGATGCAGGCGAAGAAAAAGCAGGCATTGATTTTGATGTAAGCCTTGCTTATAACGCTCACTCAAGCCTTATCCCGTATGCACGTAAAGGCGGTGTAACCCGCGATGTAATTACCCCGCATGGTGGCGATAGTATTTTTTCGGGCTTAGCAAGCGTTGTTGATTTAAGCGGTGATTTACAAGGCGACATACAAAAACAAGCTGCATTAGTGGTTTATTTAGGTGAGCGCAGTAAGGGCTCGCGCGCATTTACATTGCAAACGCTAATTAATAAGCTTGAAGAGCACCAAACAAAAGCAGCTAAAAAGCCTAAAAAAGACGACGACAGCACCCCAAGTACTGAAGATAAAGTAATGGTTAAAGTACTTAGCGGCGATATGCCACTTGTAGTGGGTGTATCTCGTGCGGCTGATATTATTGAGCTACTTAAAGTTAAAGAGCAATTTGGTATTAATTTAGTGCTCAATGGTGCACAAGATGCTGTTGTTGTTAAAGAGCAGATTGCTAAAGCGCAAGTACCAGTAATTATGAGTGCTATGGATAGCTTACCTTCAAGCTTTGACTCTTTACATGCCAGTTTAGATAACGCAGCCGCGCTTGAAAAAGCTGGGGTAAAAGTTATTTTAACAGTGGGCGGCGATGCCAGTCATAATATTTATCAACTTCGATTTGATGCAGGCAATGCAGTTTCGTACGGCATGAGCCAGCAAGGTGCACTTAATGCTGTTACATCCAATGTAGCCGACGTATTTGGCATAAATGCAGGTAGCCTTGAAGTAGGTAAAGCTGCCGATGTGGTTGTATGGAGTAACGACCCATTTGAGCTAAGTAGCCATGTAAGTAAAATGATTATTAACGGTGAAGAAGTATCTACGCAGTCGCGCCAAGATAAACTGCGTGAGCGCTATACCAGTGAATCATCTATGCCGCGTGCATATACAAAATAATTAATATAGCTTTAATTATCCAAAATTCAGGTTAATTATTAAAGGCACAAAAAAACCGCTTACTTTAAACGTAAGCGGTTTTTTAATTTAATCTAAAATTATACTAATTTAGATAAAATTTCGTTAAACGTTGCACTTGGGCGCATTGCTTTAAACGCTGCATCATCATTTGGTTGGAAATAACCACCAATATCCATTGAAGGACCTTGTGCATCGTTAAGCTCGCTTACGATTTGCTCTTTTTGCGTTTCTAAATCGCTCGCAATTTGTGTAAATTGCGCTTTAAGCTCGCTGTCTTCGTCTTGCTTAGCCAGCTCTTGTGCCCAGAATAAAGATAAGAAGAAGTGAGAACCACGGTTATCAATTTCTTTTACTTTACGTGAAGGCGACTTGTTTTCAGCTAAGAACGTACCTGTTGCTTTATCTAGTGTGTCAGCAAGTACTTGTGCTTTTTTGTTGCCTGTATTCAAGCTTAGGTGCTCAAGCGAAGCCGCTAGTGCTAAAAACTCGCCTAACGAATCCCAACGTAAGTGGTTTTCTTTTTCGAACTGTTGAACATGCTTAGGTGCTGAACCACCTGCGCCAGTTTCAAATAAGCCACCACCGTTCATTAGTGGCACAATAGAAAGCATTTTAGCACTGGTACCCAGCTCTAAAATTGGGAATAAATCTGTTAGGTAGTCACGTAATACGTTACCCGTTACAGAGATAGTGTCTTTACCTTCTTTAATACGCGCTAATGAGAACAAAGTTGCTTCAAGCGGTGCTAAAATTTGAATGTCTAGGCCATCAGTATCGTGATCTGGTAAGTATTTGTTTACCTTTTTAATTAGCTCTGCATCGTGAGCACGGTTTTCATCTAACCAGAAAATAGCAGGCACGCCCGTAGCACGTGCGCGGTTTACAGCAAGCTTAACCCAATCTTGGATTGGTGCATCTTTAACCTGACACATTCTCCAAATATCGCCTTGCTCAACAGTGTGCTCAAGTAATGTTGTGCCATTTGCATCAACAACACGAATAGAACCATCCGCTTTTGCTTCAAACGTTTTATCGTGAGAACCGTATTCTTCTGCTTTTTGAGCCATTAGGCCTACGTTTGGTACGCTACCCATAGTGGTAGGATCGAACGCGCCGTTTTCTTTACAAAAATCAATTGTAGCTTGGTAAACGCTTGAGTAGCTACGATCTGGGATCACAAAGCTAGTGTCTTGTAGTTTACCGTCGTTGTTCCACATTTGACCGCTTGAACGAATGGCAGCAGGCATAGACGCATCAATGATCACATCGCTTGGAACGTGTAAGTTAGTAATACCACGGTCAGAATCAACCATTGCAATAGCAGGACGCTCAGCGTAAACCGCTTGAATGTCTGCTTCAATTTCTTCGCGCTTAGCATCATCTAATGTTTGAATTTTAGAATAAACGTCGCCTAAACCGTTATTTACATCAACACCTAGCTCTTCAAAAAGCTCGCCGTGTTTAGTAAATACGTCTTTGTAGAAAACTTTTACCGCATGACCAAAAATAATAGGGTCAGATACTTTCATCATTGTCGCTTTCATGTGAAGCGAAAATAATACGCCTTTTTCTTTAGCTGCATCAATTTCTGCTGCTAAAAACGCTTGTAGTTTAGCTGCGCTAATGCGCGATGCATCAATTACTTCGCCAGCAATTAGCGGCGTGCTTTGTTTAAGTACAGTCACATCGCCATTAGTCGCTACGTGCTCAATACGTACATCAGTTGCTGCATCAACAGTTACAGATTGCTCAGAACCAAAGAAGTCACCTTCGCTCATGCTTGCAACGTATGATTGTGAGTCTTTGCTCCACGCACCCATTGAATGAGGGTTATTGCGTGCATATTCTTTAACAGAACCTGGTGCACGACGATCTGAATTACCTTCACGCAATACTGGGTTTACAGCACTGCCTTTGATTTTGTCGTAAGTTGCTTTAATTTTAGCTTCTTCATCATTTTTAGGCTCAGCTGGGTACTCTGGTAGTGCGTAGCCTTTTTCTTGAAGCTCTTTAATTACAGCGCGTAACTGCGGTACAGACGCACTGATATTTGGTAATTTGATGATGTTTGCTTCTGGTGTTTTTGCAAGTTCGCCAAGCTCTGCAAGCGCATCGCCAATGCGTTGCTCTTCAGTAAGGTAATCAGCGAAGTTTGCAATTACACGACCTGCTAATGAGATATCGCGAGTTTCAACTTCAACACCTGCCGCATTTGTATAGGCTTGGATAATTGGTAGCAACGAGTAGGTTGCTAGCGCCGGAGCTTCGTCCGTTTTAGTGTAGATAATTTTTGATGTCATCATCATTCCTAGATAGTAGGCCGCAGTGGCCGTATTCAACAATGCAAAGAAACTCATTAGCGCATGGTTGCGTTAATAAGCAGTTTGTTAGGTGTCGGTACTCTTAATATGCCAAAAGGCAGAATAGTCACACCTGACTAACTGATTTTTATAGGTTGCAAAGTACACGTATTTTAGCCGCGTAAAAGCATAAGCTAAAATGTAACCGCGTAATTTAGCAACAAGAGTGTAACAAGCTTGTTTAAAAAGGGCTAGCGCTTGCGCTTTTGAACAGCCTTAATTAGCAGGTAACTGTTAGAACATTGGGGTATATAAAATAAAATCAAGGAAAAGGGTTGAATTTAGCGTGTACAGGAGCAATTTAGTAATAAGAAGAGAGTTGAGTGGTAAGTGGGGAATTAAGCGAGGATCTAAATTAGGTCGCTCGCTTTAGTCGAACAAATTTTTGATCACTCTAAAATGTCGCCGTTAGGCGCAATGTTTTTAGCGTGTAAGCCCTTAGGGCCTTGTTCTAGCTCGAATGTTACATCCTGACCAGCTTTAAGTGTCTTATAACCGTCCATTACAATCGTTGAGTAATGAGCGAAAATATCATTCTCGCAGCCGTCTTCTACGATGAAACCAAAACCTTTGGCGTTGTTGAACCATTTGACTTTACCACAAGCCATACTTCTACATCCTTCTATAAGTTGACTAATTTAGTTATTCTAAACCGTATAATTTGCTAGACTGACTAAGGATTAATCAATCTACTTCTGACTGTAGTTTATTTGGCCAGTCAGTCAAGTGTTTTGTGGTATTTTTTTAACATTTAATTTATTTTTTATTCAAGTTTGCTTGAGTTCTAAAGACAAGACTATATTTAATTATGAGTGGTATGAAAGATTCAGGTGTCATCGACACAGTTCGCGATAGTGAAAAGCAAAAGCTGCAGCCACCGCGAAAATACAAAGTTGTTTTAAATAACGACGACTACACGCCAATGGACTTTGTAATAGAAGTTTTAATGACGTTTTTCAATATGGATAGCGATAGAGCAACTGATGTGATGCTACAAGTTCACGAAAAAGGTAAAGGGATATGCGGTGTATTTAGCGCCGATGTAGCCCATACCAAAGCGGAACAAGTTAACCGTTATGCACGGGATAACGAGCATCCACTGCTTTGTAGTTGTGAGCAGGAATAAATACCAATTAGGTGATCAATCATCTCATTGTTGTGGTATAAAATAATTATCTCAGTAAGGGGTTGCCAATGCTAAACAAAGACTTAGAACTAACGTTAAATGCCGCGTTTCGTGAAGCGCGTACACGCCGCCATGAGTTTATGACGGTAGAACACCTTTTACTTGCGCTTTTAGATAACCCTTCAGCAGGCGAAGCGCTAAACGCCTGCGGTGTTGATATTTCTGGTTTAAAAACCGAACTATTAGAATTCATAGACGAAACCACACCGGTTATTCCCGATTTAGAAGAAGAACGCGAAACCCAACCAACACTGGGCTTTCAGCGCGTGCTTCAACGTGCGGTTTTTCATGTTCAATCATCTGGTAAAAACGAAGTTACAGGCGTTAACGTGCTCGTTGCTATTTTTTCTGAACAAGAAAGCCAAGCGGTTTATTTACTTAAGAAAAGCGATATTTCTCGCTTAGATGTAGTGAATTTTATTTCTCATGGTATTTCTAAAACGGATGATGAGTTAGGAGATGACACTGACGATATTCATGAAGAAGTACAAGAGGTTCAAAACGAAGAGGCAAGTAAGTTAGATAGCTTTACCACTAATTTAAATGCCCAAGCCAAAGACGGTAACATTGACCCATTAGTAGGGCGCGACAGCGAAGTAGAGCGCACCGTGCAGGTTTTATGTCGCCGTAAAAAGAATAACCCACTGCTTGTTGGTGAAGCAGGGGTAGGTAAAACAGCCATTGCAGAGGGCCTTGCGTACCGCATTGTTAATGAACAAGTGCCTGAAGTAATTGCCGATGCTGTTGTTTACTCGCTTGATATGGGCGCATTGCTTGCCGGTACTAAGTACCGCGGCGACTTTGAAAAACGCTTTAAGAGCTTATTAAAAGAGTTACAAGCAAAACCTAATTCAATTTTATTTATTGATGAAATACACACTATTATTGGTGCAGGTGCTGCATCGGGTGGTGTTATGGATGCCTCTAACTTACTTAAACCGCTGCTTTCAAGCGGGCAGTTACGTTGTATGGGCTCAACCACTTACAATGAATACAAAAATATTTTTGAAAAAGACCGTGCGTTAGTGCGCCGTTTCCAAAAAATTGATGTACTTGAACCAAGTGTGGCCGATACCACTAAAATTTTAAATGGTTTAAAAGAGCGTTATGAAGAACACCATGGTATTCGTTACACGCAAAAAGCATTAAAAGCAGCTGCAGAGCTAAGTGCTAAATACATTAATGAGCGTCACTTACCTGATAAAGCTATTGATGTAATAGATGAAGCTGGTGCCAACCAACGTTTGCAGCCAAGCTCTAAACGCAAAAAAACCATTGGTGTATCAGATATTGAATCGATTATTGCTAAAATGGCGCGTATTCCAGCTCAAAGCGTGTCATCGACCGATAAAGAAACGCTTAAAAATCTTGATCGTAATCTTAAAATGTTAGTGTTTGGGCAAGATCAGTCTATCGACGCGCTAACATCTGCGATTCGTTTATCTCGCTCTGGGCTTGCAAACGAAGATAAGCCAGTGGGCTCGTTCTTATTTGCGGGGCCAACGGGTGTAGGTAAAACCGAGGTTACTAAACAGCTTGCTAAATGTATGGGCGTTGAGTTTATTCGCTTTGACATGTCAGAGTATGTTGAGCGCCATGCAGTAAGCCGTTTAATTGGTGCGCCTCCTGGGTATGTTGGCTTTGAACAAGGTGGTTTACTTACCGAAGCCGTTATTAAAAACCCGCATGCAGTTGTATTATTGGATGAAATTGAAAAAGCCCATCCAGATATTTACAACATATTACTGCAAGTAATGGATCACGGTACGTTAACCGATAACAATGGTCGTAAAGCTGACTTTAGAAACGTGGTGGTGGTTATGACAACCAATGCCGGCGTACAAGAAACCACACGTAAATCGATTGGCTTTACCGAGCAAGATCATACGCACGATGCAATGAGTGAAATTAACAAGGTATTTTCACCTGAGTTTAGAAACCGCTTAGATAATATTATTTGGTTTAACCACCTTGAAAAAGACGTTATCTTGCAAGTGGTCGATAAATTTGTAGTTGAGCTGCAAGCGCAATTAGATAAGAAGTCAGTTAACCTTGAGCTGACCTCTAAGGCCCGAGAGTGGTTAGCAGATAAAGGCTACGATAAAGCAATGGGTGCACGTCCAATGGCACGTGTTATTCAAGATGAGCTTAAAAAGCCATTGGCTAACGAAATACTCTTTGGTGAACTGGTTGATGGCGGTACTGTTAAAGTATCAGTTAAAGATAAGAAAATTAACTTTGACTATGAAAGTAATTTAACACCCGCTTAAATAAGTGTATTCACTTATCATACCAATGCGCAAATTATGCGAATGGGTATATAAACTAGCCTGCGCGATACGCGTGGGCTTTTTTGTGCTTTTTTATAGGCAACAAAAAACCCAGCAAAAGCTGGGTTTTTTGTTTATTAAATGTAATTGCTAGTCAGTACCATCAATTACATTTAATAAACGCTTTAAGCTAGTTATTCACTAGCCAAAAACTAAATCTCGTTTACGCACTTAGCGAGCACGGAATACGATACGTCCTTTCGATAAATCGTAAGGAGTCATTTCTACCGTTACTTTATCGCCGGTTAAAATACGGATATAGTTTTTGCGCATTTTACCTGAAATATGAGCCACAACTACGTGACCATTTTCTAGCTCAACTCGGAACATTGTATTTGGTAAAGTATCAAGGACTGTCCCTTGCATTTCGATTACGTCTTCTTTCGCCATGTTTAGCGTAACACCTCTTTAATAGTTAAACGCTGCAGATTTTGCCCAAAATACGCCAATAAGTAAAGGCGCAGCGGGCATTTTTGCAAATTAAATAGCCAACCACTGGTCATTAACGTGTTTTTGCGCGGGTAAAAACTGAGTTTTGTATTTCATTTTGGTGCATTCATCGATTTGGTAGCCCAAATACACAAATTCTTTATTTTGCTGTTTGGCAAATTCGAGCTGCTGTAAAATCATCACAGTCCCTAAACTGTAGTGCTCAAAGTCGGGATCGAAAAACGTATAAATAGCCGAGACAGCGTTATCCATGCAATCTGTTACGGCCACTGCAACTAAAGTGTCTTGGTGCCAAAGCTCAATAAACGTTATTTCTAACCAGCTACAAAATAAAAAGCTTTGAAACTGTTCTAAGTTAGGCGGAAACATAGTGCCGTCGCTGTGGCGCATTGAAATGTATTTACTATAAAGTGGATAATATTCTTCGCGCTTAGCGTGTGTGTATTTAACTTCAAAGTTTGCTTTTACTTTATTTAGTTTTCTTTTTTGTGACTTTGAAGGGAGGAACTCTTGGGCTAACACGCGCACCGAGTTACAGGCGCTACACGAAGGGCAGTGCGGTCGATAAATTTGGTTACCACTGCGCCTAAAACCGAGCGATAAAAGCATCTCAAATTTATGCGTGCTGTAACAGGTCGGGTCAAGTATTACCAATAATTGCTCTTGCCTGTCAGGTAAATAGCTACAAGCAAACTCTTGGCTAAGGCCAACGCGTGCAGGAATGTGTTCACTCATAAATTGCTGTTAACTCCTGTGGTTGCCACATGGTTGAGTTGAGGGTGTAAGCATTTGCTCGTTTAAGTTTAGTCAAAAATTCTGAGCGAGGGATCACTTTTGCGCCTAAAGAGGTTAAATATGGGTTTTCTAGTTGGCAGTCAATAAAATGTGCGTTATGGCGTTTTAACCAATTAACTAACGCCCACATGGCCAGTTTTGAGCAATTAGTTTGATGATGAAACATCGACTCGCCACAAAAAACGCCATTTTGCATAATGCCATACAGCCCACCGGCAAGTTCGCCGTTTTGCCATACCTCAACACTATGCGCAATATTAGCGTCATGTGCAGCAATATAAGCGCTTAACATATCGTTTGTTATCCATGTGCCTTCGGTGTCTATACGTTGCTCACAGCACGCTTCTATCACCTCAGCAAAGGCATTGTTAATAGTTACTTTAACAGGGTGCTTTTTTAAATGTTTACGCAAGCTTTTACTTATATGAAAGTCATTTAGCTCTACAATGCCGCGTTCACTTGGCGACCACCACATAATGGGCTCACCTTCGCTAAACCATGGGAAAATACCCATTTTATAGGCATTACTTAAGCGCTTTACAGATAAATCGCCGCCTATGGCAAGCAGTCCATCGGGGGAGGTAAGTGCATATTCGGGATTTGGAAATGCTATATCGGTTTCACTTAGTTGGTATAGCTGGTTTCTCATAGAGGGCTTAACTTATTAATTATCATAAAAGTGTAACTATATTTTAGGCATAAAAAAAGGCTGAACTAACAGCCTTTATTAATTTTGTAGCGTTTATAGGTTATCTAAGAAACGCTCTGCATCTAGGGCTGCCATACAGCCTGTACCTGCAGACGTAATTGCTTGACGGTAAATATGATCAGACACATCACCTGCGGCAAATACGCCAGGTACGCTTGTTTGTGTAGCGTTACCGTTAAGACCAGACTCAACCACTAAATAGCCGTCTTTCATTTCTAGTTGGCCTTCAAACATGTCGGTGTTTGGCTTATGGCCGATAGCAATAAACACACCCGCTAAATCAAGCTCTTCGGTAGCATCAGATTGTGTATCTTTAATGCGTACGCCAGTTACACCCATGTCATCGCCAAGTACTTCGTCTAGCGTACGGTTGTAGTGCATTACTACGTTACCATTTTGTGCTTTTTCGTTAAGGCGATCAGCAAGAATTTTTTCACTGCGGAAGCTATCACGACGGTGAATAACGTGTACTTCATCCGCAATGTTAGATAAGTAAAGCGCTTCTTCTACAGCAGTGTTACCACCACCTACAACGGCAACTTTACGCCCTTTATAGAAAAAACCATCACATGTAGCACATGCAGATACACCACGACCTTGAAAATTAGTTTCAGACTCTAAGCCTAAGTATTTAGCCGATGCACCAGTGGCAATAATTAATGCATCACATGTGTAAGTACCTTGGTCGCCAGTAAGCGTGAAAGGCCGCTTAGACACATCTACTTTATTAATGTGGTCAAACACAATTTCCGTTTCAAAGCGCTCAGCGTGCTCTTTCATACGGTCCATTAATGCAGGGCCTGTTAAACCGTGCGCATCGCCTGGCCAGTTTTCAACTTCAGTTGTGGTCGTTAATTGGCCACCTTGTTGAATGCCGGTAATTAAAACGGGGTTTAAATTTGCACGTGCGGCGTATACTGCGGCAGTGTAACCCGCAGGGCCAGAGCCTAAAATTAGTAACTTAGAGTGTTTTGCTTCAGTCATGATCTTTTCCTAAACGTTTAATACTGAACTTAATGGCTTCGATTCTAAGAAAAACAAGGCACAAGTAAACAAATTATGTGAATATTTTTTTCTGACAAAATTAAAAGCTGTGCAATTTTATGTACTGACTTTGCCTTGAACGATAAAAAAGCCCGCGTAAAGGCTAAAAAACAAACAGATGAGCAACAAAGCTTCGTTAATTCATGACCCGTTAGTATTTTTTTGATATGTTTTACCTAATTTTATTTGTCACTGATAGATTATGTGACCTTAGTGAATAGGCAACTATGTTATTTTGGCAGGAAAAACCCGCATTTGGGTTGACTTCAAAAGACGTTAACGTCTTAACCAACGCACAAGAGTACCGTACGCAATTGCTACGTTTAATTAGCAATGCAAAAAAAAGAATCTACATTACGGCACTTTATTTACAAGATGACGAAGCAGGGCGCGAAATACTTGAAGCACTGCATCGTGTGTCGTTGGCAAACCCCAACCTTGAAATAAAAGTGTTGGTTGATTTTCATCGTGCACAACGTGGTCTTATTGGTGCAAAAAAATCAGACGGTAACGCAAGTTTATATTGTGACTATTTAGAAAAATTTAAATCAAACGTACAAGTTTACGGTGTGCCAGTTAAAGCCAAAGAGTTGTTTGGTGTGTTACACCTTAAAGGTTTTGTTGTAGATGATACTTTATTATACAGCGGCGCCAGCTTAAATAACGTGTACTTACAATACAACGAACGCTACAGGCTCGACCGTTACTTTTTAGTTGACCAAGCATCGCTGTGCGACTCTGTGGTTGATTTTATTGAGTCTAAGCTAATAGGCTCGCAAGCCGTGCCACGTATTGATACACGCCCGCTTAAGCGCTTAATAGACTTTAAGTTTGAACAAAAGCAATTAATGCGCGAGCTCAAGTCGGCCAGTTATGCAAACCCAACTACGCACAATACCGACCCACTCGGTGTGCGTTTGTTTTTAGGTTTAGGGCGTCGTAATAATAGCCTTAACCGATTAATTAAAAACTTGTTTGATACCACAGAACAAGAGCTCGTACTTTACACACCGTATTTTAATTTTCCGGCGCCGCTTATGCGCTCACTACGTCGATTATTAAAACAAGGTAAGCAAGTAACCATTGTAGTAGGTGATAAAACCGCAAACGATTTTTATCTGCCGCCAAGTGAGCCATTTAGTAAAATTGGTGCACTCCCGTATTTATACGAAACTATTTTGCATAAATTTGTAAAATCGCAAAAGCTCCATATAGATAACGGCAATTTAAACGTGTATTTATGGAAGCACGAGAGTAACTCGTTTCACTTAAAAGGTATTTGCGCCGACCGACAACGCCACTTATTAAGCGGCCATAACCTTAATCCACGAGCGTGGGGCCTTGATATCGAAAACGGTATTTTAATTGAAGACCCACAGCAAAGTATTATGCAAGCCATAGATAACGAAAAGCAGGAAATTTTAAAACACTGCCGCCGTTTAACTGGGCCAAATGATTTAGAAACAGTAGAAAATTACCCGCAACCGGTTAAAAAGCTACTTGGTCAGGCTAAACGCGTAAAAGTAGATTTTATAATTAAGCGTTTTATATAAATTAATTTATATAGTCAAAATTTAGATACAAAAAAAGCAGCTAATTAGCTGCTTTTTTATTGCTTGTAGTTAGGTAACTATTTTATTCAATAACACCTAACAACTAAACGCAAAATTACGCGTTTTCTACTGCAGTGCGAGGGTCAACATATTCCATGTTGAACGCTTCAGCTACTTCTTTGTAAGTTACTTGGCCTTTAATTACGTTTAAGCCTTTTAAGAAGTGCGCGTCATCTAGTAGTGCTTTTTTGTAACCTTTGTTTGCAAGGTTAATAATAAACGGCAATGTTGCATTGTTAAGTGCAAAGGTAGACGTACGTGGTACAGCACCTGGCATGTTAGCAACACAGTAGTGAACAACTTCATCAACAATGTATGTAGGATCAGCGTGTGTTGTTGCTTTAGAAGTTGCAATACAACCACCTTGGTCAATAGCAACATCAACAATTGCAGAGCCTGGCTTCATTGCTTTAATGTGATCGGCTGTTACTAGTTTAGGCGCTGCTGCACCTGGAATTAGTACGCCACCAATTACTAAGTCAGCTTCTAGTACGTGTTTTTCTAGTGCGTCAGCCGTTGAGTAAATCGCTTTAACTTTGTTACCAAATTGCGCGTCTAGTGCACGAAGTACATCTATGTTGCGGTCAAGTACTACAACGTCTGCGCCCATGCCAACAGCCATTTGCGCTGCGCTACGACCCACCATGCCGCCGCCAATAACAACTACTTTAGCTGCTTCAACGCCTGGTACGCCACCTAGTAACATGCCACGGCCGTGGTTAGATTTTTCAAGCGCTTGTGCACCGGCCTGAATAGACATACGACCTGCTACTTCACTCATTGGTGCAAGAAGCGGTAAGCCGCCACGTGCATCGGTAACTGTTTCGTAAGCAATACAAATCGCTTTGCTTTTAACAAGGTCTTCAGTTTGTGGAAGATCAGGTGCAAGGTGAAGGTAAGTAAATAAAATTTGATCTTCGCGTAGCATTGCACGCTCAACAGCTTGTGGCTCTTTTACTTTTACGATCATGTCTGCTTTTGCAAAAACATCAGCTGCAGTTGCTAAAATTTCAGCGCCAGCTTGTGTGTAGTCTTCGTTAGTAAAACCAATGCCCATACCTGCATCTGTTTCAACAATCACTTGGTGGCCGTGATTTACTAATTCACGAACACTCGCAGGAACCATACCTACACGGTATTCATGGTTTTTAATTTCTTTAGGTACACCAATAATCATAAAATTTGCCTTATTAAGAACGGATTAACATTTTTCACTATTATATTCATCATAAGGCAGTGTGTCTCACCTTTTTTAAAAGGCTAGCCAGTGTTATTATCTAAATAATAAAAATAAACAGAATATTAAACTAGTTGGGTGTATGCATCAGTTATTAGATAGAATTGACCGTAAAATTTTAATGGAATTACAGCACGATGGACGCCTTTCTAATGTAGAACTGGCCCGACGAGTTGGCCTGAGCGCCACGCCCTGTCTGGAGCGCGTAAAAAAGTTAGAACGTGAAGGTTATATACTTGGCTACAAAGCGGTGGTTGATCCAGCAAAGCTTGGCCAAGGCTTATCTGTGTATGTTGAGGTAACCATTACCAAAACATCGCCCGACGTATTTGATGAGTTTAGTGCGGCGGTTAAACAGCACGAAGAGATAATAGAGTGTCACTTGGTATCGGGTAATTTTGATTTTTTATTAAAAACACGCGTAAACGATATGTCAGAATACCGCGGTGTACTAGGCGACATTCTTTTAAAGCTGCCAAACGTGAGTGAAAGCCGCACCTATGTAGTAATGGAAGAAGTAAAAGGTGAAGATGGCGTAATAATTCGCCCTTACATTGCCTAAATTTAACCGCAAAAGATAAACACACTCTAATTTATAAAAACTTGTTCATAATCAGGCCATACACATTAAGATAAAGTGCATCAAATTGCATTTCCTGCTAAGGTATTTGATTGCAAGCAAGTGCCAATAGAACAATAAAGAGGGATAGGAAGTTATGCGCCTAAACGGTGTGCAAAGACTATTAGAAACAGGGCTGATCATCAGTACCTTTGCGGCAATATTCATTTTATGTGCTTTAATCAGCTTTGATCCCGCTGACCCTGCGTGGTCGCAAACGGGTGAATTTAGAAACGTAAAAAATATTACAGGCACTGCCGGTGCTTGGGTAGCCGATATATTATTACTGTCATTTGGTTGGCTTGCTTATTTAGTGCCAGCCGCTATTCAGCTGTTTGGCTATTTATTATTTAAACAACCTCATCGTATTTTACAGCTCGATTACACCACTCTTGCCTTGCGTGTTATTGGCTTTGCTTTATTTATTACCTCAGCAACGGCAATCAGCAGCATTAACTTTGATGATATTTATAACTTTTCATCCGGCGGGGTAGTGGGCGATGTGATTGCATCGGCCATGATGCCAGCATTTAACTTTACCGGTACATCAATTTTATTATTGTGCTTCTTTTTTGCTGGGCTTACTTTATTAACCGGTGTGTCGTGGGTTGAATTTGTAGACTACCTCGGCGATTTAGTGGTTAGAGGCTACCGTTACACTGCTAATTACGCCCAAGGTTGGATGCAACGAGAGCGTATTGCGGCAAATCCGGTGCAAGCCGATGCGCAATTTAATGATGACCCTGACGATTATGAGCAAAGCGATACCAGATTCGAGCAATCATCAGAATTTGAACAAGAACCAGCTAAAAGTAAAAAACCAGCTAAACAAAAAGCCATTACTAAAGAGCAGCCTACCTTTAGCGAGCCGCAAATTAGTGATGACTACAGCCCATTTGATGAGCTAGACGATATACTCGACCAAGAAATTGGCTTTAGCGCCATAGACGATGAGCCAATGGATACAGCGGCTGCACTTAATGCGCTTGATCAAAGCCAAGTTGTTGAGCCTGAAAAACCGGTTACCACGGTGGTATCGCCAGCAAGGCCTATGCCTAAGCCAAAACCTGCATATCAGCCTCCGCCAACAGCAAAAGAAAAGTTTGAAGAGTTACTTGATAAAGAGCCACCGCCAGGGCCATTACCGTCGCTTGATTTACTCGACAGACCGGATAAAGCCAAAAACCCGATATCGGAAGAAGAGCTTGAAAGTGTATCGCGCCTTGTTGAAACAAAATTACTCGACTTTAACGTACAAGCAAAAGTGGTTGGCGTATACCCAGGCCCAGTTGTAACACGTTTTGAGCTTGATTTAGCACCGGGTATAAAAGTGTCTAAAATTACTGGTTTATCAAAAGATTTAGCCCGTTCGTTGTCGGCAATTAGTGTACGTGTGGTTGAGGTGATCCCAGGTAAAACTTACATAGGGATAGAGCTGCCTAATAAGTACCGTGAAATTGTACGTTTATCTGAGGTAATTAACGCCCCTAAATTTGAGCAAAATCCATCGCCACTAACCATGGTGTTAGGTAAAGATATTGCAGGGCAACCTGTGTGTGCCGATTTAGGTAAAATGCCCCATTTACTGGTAGCGGGTACCACAGGTTCGGGTAAGTCAGTGGGCGTTAATGTAATGATATTAAGCTTACTGTACAAATCGGGCCCTGATGATGTTCGTATGATCATGATTGACCCGAAAATGCTTGAGCTTTCGGTTTACGAAGGTATTCCGCACCTATTGTGTGAAGTAGTTACCGACATGAAAGAAGCCGCTAACGCACTACGTTGGTGTGTAGGCGAAATGGAACGCCGTTATAAATTAATGTCGGCGTTGGGTGTACGTAACTTAAAAGGTTACAACCAAAAAGTACTTGAGGCCAAAGAAGCGGGTTACCCAATTCTTGACCCATTATTTAAAGACACCGACGGCATGAAAGAAGGCCCAGACGAGTTAGATAAACTACCGAGCATAGTGGTAGTAATAGACGAATTTGCCGACATGATGATGATTGTAGGTAAAAAAGTTGAAGAGCTAATTGCCCGTATTGCGCAAAAAGCACGTGCCGCAGGTATACATTTAGTACTTGCAACACAGCGCCCATCGGTAGATGTAATTACCGGCTTAATTAAAGCCAATATACCTACGCGTATGGCGTTTCAGGTGTCGAGTAAAATAGACTCGCGTACCATATTGGATCAACAAGGCGCAGAAAACTTACTCGGTATGGGTGATATGCTTTACTTACCGCCAGGCACAAGCGTACCAGAGCGTGTGCATGGCGCATTTGTAGACGACCATGAAGTACATGCGGTAGTAAACGATTGGAAAGCACGCGGTAAACCTAATTACATTGATGAAATTTTAAATGGTGATGCAACAGAAGATGTTTTATTACCAGGTGAAACCAGTGAAAATGCAGATGAAGAGTCAGATCCGCTATACGACGAAGCCGTTGCGTTTGTAATCGAAACCGGCAAAGTATCGGTATCATCAGTACAACGTAAATTACGTGTTGGCTATAACCGCGCAGCACGACTAGTAGAACAAATGGAAACATCGGGTATCGTGAGTTCACCAGGCCATAACGGCGCTCGCGATGTATTAGTACCTAATGGAGCAAATTAATGAAAAAGTTAAACAGTTTATTATTAATGCTTGGCAGTTTAATTGCCACGCCTAGCTTTGCTGATGACAGCCAAGCACTGCAAGACAAACTCGCAACCCTTAAAAGTTTTAAAGCGCAGTTTTCTCAAAACGTAACCGATCCGCAAGGCCAAGCGGTTATGCAAGGCGAGGGCACAATTGCCCTTAAACAACCTATGATGATCCGCTGGCAGCAAACAAACCCAGACGATACCTTATTTGTATCCAATGGTGACAAAACCTATTACTTCGACAGCTTTGCTGAGCAAGTAACTATTATGGATACCCATAGCCTTATAGATTCAACACCGTTTGTACTGCTTACTTCAAAAGATCCCGCACAATGGGAAAAATACAGCGTTCAAGCCACAGAGTCTGGCTTTAGTGTAACGCCAAATAAAGGCGTAGAGAGCCAAGTAGAGCAACTTGATATTACCTTTGCAGGTAACGAGCAAGGCCTTGCTAAGTTAGTTGTGACTGATAATTCTGGTCAGCTTTCATCGTTTAGTTTTAACAATGCACAAGTAAATACCGCGCTTGATACAAGCACCTTTGAATTTACCCCACCAGAGGGTGTAGAAATAGACGATCAGAGTAACGGTGAATAATTTAGGCTTTAACTTTGGGCCCGATGTACGCCCACTTGCGGCGCGCATGCGCCCAACAACGCTTGACGAATACATAGGTCAGCAGCATTTACTAAGTAGCGACAAGCCCTTGCACCAAGCCATTGTTGCAGGGCGTTGCCACAGCTTAATTTTGTGGGGGCCGCCTGGGGTAGGTAAAACCACCCTTGCGCAAATTATTGCAAATCACGCCGATGCCGAACTTATACAAATGTCGGCTGTGACTGCAGGCGTAAAAGATATTCGCGACAGCGTAACGCAAGCGCACGATAACCTACAAAGCCGCGGGCAACGCACCTTAATGTTTGTGGATGAAGTACACCGTTTTAATAAATCGCAGCAAGATGCATTTTTACCTCACATAGAAGACGGCACTTTTATATTTGTAGGCGCGACAACCGAAAACCCTTCATTTGCACTTAACAACGCTATTTTGTCGCGTGCACGCGTGTATGTTTTAAAGTCGCTAGCCGATACCGACCTATACACCGTGATAGAGCGCGCACTTAAGCAAGATGAGCAACTAAACCAAAAAAACATTCTTATTGCCGATAACGCCAAACAGGCGCTTTGCCAAGCAAGCGGCGGCGATGCCCGTAAAGTATTAAACTTGCTTGAGCAAGCGGTTGATTTAACGAGTGAGCAAAACGGCACATACAACGTAGATGAGCACGTATTAAGCCAAGTACTGCCAACCCATTTAGCTAAATACGATAAAGGCGGCGATGAATTTTACGATTTAATATCGGCTTTTCATAAATCAGTACGAGGCAGCTCACCCGATGGTGCGCTGTATTGGTATTGCCGTATTTTAGCCGGCGGCGGCGACCCACTTTATGTAGCAAGGCGTTTACTTGCCATTGCCACAGAAGACATAGGTAATGCCGATCCGCGTGCGATGGAAGTGGCCTTAAACGCATGGGATATTTTTCAGCGTGTAGGCCCAAGCGAGGGCGAACGCGCCATTGCTCAAGCCACTTTATATTTAGCCAGCGCACCTAAAAGTAATGCGGTTTATATGGCATTTAACCAAGCAAAGGCTGATGCCAAAAACGAGCCAAGCTACCCAGTGCCAGAGCATTTACGAAACGCGCCTACAAACCTAATGAAAGATTTAGGCTATGGTGCCGAGTATCGCTACGCACATAACGAAGAGGGTGCCTTTGCCGCTGGTGAAAAATATTTACCGCCAGAAATTCAAGACAAACACTATTATTTACCGAGCGATCGTGGCCTTGAGCAAAAAATTAAGCAAAAGCTTGATTACTTAAAAGAACGCGACGCGCAAAGCCCACTTAAACGATACGAAAATGATTAAACTTTATATGATGATCGCCCTTGGCGGCGCCTCAGGAGCATGTTTACGATTTTTTATTAGCGAAACCATGCTAAAACTCCTTGGTAGGGGATTCCCTTTTGGCACGTTGACGGTTAATATTCTGGGTTCATTGTTAATGGGCATTTTGTACGGTTTGATAGAGAAAGAAATTATCGCCACAAGCCCCGCTAAAACCCTTATTGGTATTGGCTTTTTAGGTGCGTTAACCACCTTTTCAACATTCTCAATGGACTCGTTGTTGTTATTACAACAAGGTCACTTTATTAAAATGGCCCTCAATATCATCTTAAATGTGATGATCTGTATTTTTATGGCTTGGCTGGGCCTTCAGCTGGTAATGCAAAAAGGTTAAAAAACTAACATGTTAGATTCTAAATATTTACGACAAGACGTTGAGCAAACTGCAGCACGCTTAGCGGCTCGTGGCTACGAGCTTGATGTTGCAAAAGTGACAGAACTTGAAGAACAACGCAAAACATTACAAGTAAAAACGCAAGAGCTTCAAAGTCAACGTAACGCCAGTGCTAAAGCCATTGGCCAAGCAAAAGCAAAAGGCGAAGACGCACAACCACTACTAGACGCAGTGGCAAATTTAGGCAGCGAATTAGACGCAACTAAAAAAGCGCAAGACGAAGTACTCAACGCCATTAACGAAATTGCTTTAGCAATTCCAAACTTGCCAGACGAATCAGTACCAGAAGGCGCTGATGAAGAGGACAACGTTGAAATACTTACCTGGGGCACGCCTAAAAAGTACGACTTTGAAGTAAAAGATCACGTAGACGTAGGGCAAGACCTAAACGGCCTAGACTTTGAAATGGGCGTTAAAATTAGTGGCGCACGTTTTACAGTAATGCGCGGCCAAGTAGCGCGTATGCACCGTGCACTTACGCAATACATGCTAGATACCCACACAGATAAAAACGGCTATACAGAAATGTATGTACCGTACTTAGTAAATAGCGCAAGCCTTTTCGGTACAACCCAATTACCTAAGTTTGCAGGCGATTTATTCCATACATTAGGCCTAGTAAACGACGACGGTGAACAACAAGCTGGCTTTAGCTTAATCCCAACAGCAGAAGTACCGCTGACTAATAGCGCACGTGACGAAATTTACGAAGAAAGCGATTTACCGATTCGCTTAACTGCGCACACGCCGTGTTTTAGAAGTGAAGCGGGCAGCTACGGTCGTGATACACGCGGCTTAATTCGCCAGCATCAGTTTGATAAAGTTGAACTAGTTCAACTAGTAAAACCAGAAGATTCAATGCAAGCGCTTGAAGAGCTAACAGGCCACGCAGAGCAAATTTTACAAGCACTAGAACTACCATACCGTAAAGTAATTTTATGTATGGGCGACATGGGCTTTGGCGCAGCTAAAACATACGACTTAGAAGTATGGTTACCGGCCCAAGATACCTACCGCGAAATTTCGTCTTGTTCAAATATGGTCGATTTCCAAGCGCGCCGTATGCAAGCACGTTTTCGCCGTGAAGGTGCTAAAAAGCCAGAGTTACTACATACACTAAATGGCTCAGGTTTAGCCGTTGGCCGTACACTCGTAGCCATACTAGAAAACTACCAACAAGCCGATGGTTCAGTAGTTGTACCAGAAGTATTACGCCCATACATGGGTGGACTTGAAGTGATTGGGAAAGTTTAAAGTACTAGCTGTCATTTTTTAGCTGTAAGCTTTAGAAAGAAAGCCGCTGTTTTAACGAACAGCGGTTTTTTTGTTTTAGGAAAAGGTTCGAGGTTAAAGGTAAAAGCTGAGATATTAATTCGCAGTGAAATTCATTGTGTAAGAATCGGCTTCATACATATCGGCGCTATTTTTGTATAAGGCGTACTTTAACGCGTGACACACAATTAAAAACTTTTGCTGGTTTTATAATCTCGAAAATGGGCTTACAACACCATTGGCTCCTTGTTGTAAAACATGAGTATATATTTGGGTTGTTCGCACATCACTATGGCCTAATTGTGCCTGAACCGTGCGAATATCAGCGCCACTTTGCAATAGGTGCGTTGCAAATGAATGGCGTAAGGTATGTGGTGTAACGTGTTTCCTAATTTTTGCATCGTCAGCAGCCTATTTAACAGCGCGTTGTAATTGCTTTTCATCAATATGATGACGCCTCAGCTGCTTACTCTCAGGATCAATGCTTAATTTATGTGATGAAAATAAATATTGCCACCCTAATTGTTTGTTATAGTTTGGATATTTTTTACGTAACAAATGCGGCATGTAAGCGCCGCTATATAAGGGGTTTTTCAGATCTAATTGTAGGTAACTATCAACTAATTGTATTTGAGCACGTAATTGCGGCATGAGCTCTACTGCAAGCGTTACAACACGATTTTTACCTCCTTTGCCATCCCAAATTCGAATGCAGTTATAGTCAAAGTCAATATCGTGTACTCGTAAACGCAGTACCTCCATTAATCGCATACCACTGCCATAAAGTAGTCCACAGGGTAAATAATGCTTCGCAGAGCACACTTTAAAAAAATTATTTATTTCCTGCTGCGTTAAAACTACCGGTAGTTTAGTTGCTCGTTTGCTCTTAATAAAACCTAATGATAATGAGAGTGGCTTTTTAATCACTTCTTTAAATAAAAAGCTCAACGCATTTAAGGCTTGTGTTTGAGTATTAGGAGCAACATTTTGTTGGTTGACTAAATGATTTAAAAAAAGTTCGACCTCATTATCTCCCATCGTTGTTGGGTGCCTCATAGAGTTAAAACGAATAAACGAAGCTATCCAGTATAAATACGCTTTAATGGTACTTTTAGCATAACGCTTTAGATACATTTGTTCGGCTATCATAGTTAAAAAAGGTGATTTCATGAAATGAATCTCTAGTAAAATTTTACTGTATATATAGACAGTGCATATTGTTTTGTCCAATATTACTGATCTCCACCATTTCGGTGTATTTTCGCACTGATTAAAAATAATTTTCAGTTAACTAATTGTTTACAGGTGTTTATTTGATGGTTAAGATAAATGCATTGTAATATATGGACATTTGTCGGTTTATAAAACGACAAATGTCGTAGACAAAATTGTTATATGGCTAAGGAGTCAGCCTTTGAAACATCTCGCAGTATCGATACTTTTATTCTTCATGTTTTTTTTTGTTAAATGGCACTAATGATCTACTGAATAGTTATGAGTTTTCCCAAAAAACAATAGTAATTGCAAACCTTATAGGCTTTTTGTTTTTACTAACGAGTTTTATTCTAGCTTTTTCATTTGCGATAATGTGGAAAAATGATCGAGATACCAAAGCATTTATCCTTATCTTTGTTGGTTTGGCTTTTGGTTTTTTAATTCCTGAAGTATTGCTGCCTCTATTTAAAAATGTAAATCCTGCAATTCCATTTTACGTAGAAATCCTAAAGAACATTGCATTGTTTTCATCCGCTGGTTGTGCTGGAAGTCTATTTGCAATATCTGCAGAGCGCTATACAACAGATGAAAAAAACACATCGCAAGTAAGTAAATGTGAGTGTGTAAGCTCCAGAAAAGAAACGATAAAATTATCCGGCCAGGTATCTAAGCTAACAAAATTGATATACATTGCTTTTGTACTTCAATTTATTCTAGTTGTTGCTCTTATCGCCATATAACAAGTCGTTTAAAAGGACAAAAAACAGTTGGCTTTTGCTCCTTCGTCGCTAATTTTAGCCAACTATTTTATTGCCTCTTAACGGGGCGTTATAAGGCATAGTCGAAGAATGTTGAAAACGGAAAGATTACTGCTTCGTCAATGGACAGAGGATGATTTTCTTCCATTCGCTGAAATGTGTAACGATAAAGAAGTAATGGAATTTTTTCCAAAACTTCAGACCCAAGAAGAAAGTTTTGAGATGGGGAGAAAAATCCTATCCCTTATCAATGAGCGAGGATGGGGTTTATGGGCAATAGAAATTCCTAATCAGCATAAATTTATTGGCTTTGTGGGTTTGCATACTCCTACAAATAAAATGCCGTTTTCACCTTGTGTAGAAATTGGGTGGCGATTATCAAAACATTACTGGGGTAAAGGCTACGCAACCGAGGCTGCCGAAGAAGCTCTAAAATATGCGTTCAATACGCTAAATCTAAATGAGGTGGTCTCATTTACCACATTAGCCAATGATCGTTCTAAAGCTATTATGCAAAAAATTGGTATGCATAACAGCAACCAAAATTTTATGCACCCAGACATTGAAGTTTCACATCCTCAATGTGAGCATGTGCTATACAAAATTAGTAAATTAGCGTGGCAGAGAAATGCCTTATAACAAGTTACTTAAGTACGTTCCGCTTCGCTCCACAGGACGCGCTAACGCGCGCCTCTTAGCAAGGCGTTATATAGCAAAGGAAAGCCTGTGCAAATTGAAACCCAAAGGCTCATTTTAAAGCCAATTTGTAAAGATGACAGGGAGCTTTTTGAGCAGCTTCATCAATCAAGCGATGTACTCAAGTATGTTAGTGATCCATTTACCAAATCTGAAATAAATGAACGTTTTAATTGTCGCTTAGGCGAATGGAAAAAAACTTCTAATCATTGGTTAACTTTAACAATCATTGAAAAAGCTACTGGGATTAAAGTAGGCGTAACTGGTTTTTATCCCGAATGGGAGCCATATCAACAAGCTGAACTTGGCTTTTTACTAAGTCCTGAGTTTCAGGGCAAAGGGTATGGTAAAGAGTCAACTATTGCCGTTATTGAATATGCCTTTAATCAATGTAACTTCCATAAAGTGATCGCAACTGTCACTGAAGGTAATTCCCCATCATTTAATTTACTAAAAGCGTTGGGTTTTACTCATGAAGGTACAATTCGAGATAACTTTAAATTAGGTGGTAGTTGGTGTAATGATTTAAAGTTAGGGTTACTTAATCATGAGTACAATGCTATATAACAAGTCATTAAAGAAAGACTCGTCACGGCTTGCTCGAGTTCCTTCGTCACTCAGTATAGCAAGCCTAAACTCGCTTCTTAATGAAGCGTTAGCAGTCAAAAGGAATTTTATGCTTTATTTGTTTTTAGGAAATGTAATTGTTGGCTTGTTCATTCTTCTTGGCATACCAATTGAAGATAAGCTTTCTACTGGCCAATACATATTTCTCATCGCCTTTTCTATATGCTTAGATTTTCCACCAACCTTGGGCTATGTGCTTGGAAGGCGTTTATCTAAAACTACGAAAATTCATTGGGAAACTTTGCTTTTTCTAGGTGTTGTTGTGGGTTTGTTTACGCAAGTTGTACTACCTGAACTAGGCTTTGGCGTATCCGAAGATAGTTCACTTTGGTACGTTTCTGCCCTTTTGTTTTTTGCAGTCGCTTTCATACCTCCAAAAATTGAAAAATGGCGGTTTAAAACGGCATGACTGCTAACAAGTCAATAAACTCGCTCACTTCGTTCGCTGGGACGCATACACGCAGGGCGGCTTCGCCATTATGCCCTACGTGCCTGCGCCCGTTATTGAAAAGTTAGCTGATAAGGAGATTCAGTGAGTTTTTTTGTAAGAGCTTTAGTAAAGCAGGCGCACCTGATTTGGATCGCTTCGATTATCAACATTGGCCTTGGCTTTGTTATCCCTGGATTCGATGTTTTTGCCAAGAGCATCAGTCATGTCGCACTTGAAGCGCCTGTATTTGCATATACACACAGGGTTGCGGATATCGTGATCGGCATCTCCATGTGCCTTTTTGCCCTTGGAATACAGCTGACCACACCTAGTCGTGTTTCTTTTTCCATGGCATCTGTTTTATTGCTTGGTCTTAGCATGATCAGTGCGGGAGTTTGGACGTTAGAGACGCCCCTGCACTTGCTCTACAACCTGTCAATCTTCATGATTATCGCACCTCTTGCGTATTCGCTTGAGTTTAAAAATATCATCAAGTCGCCTTCGTTTGAACTTTTTTCAGCAGCAGCGTCGTTCCTGCATGTGTTCATGTTTTGGCTGATCTATGCTGGCTTCATCCCGTCAGAAATTAATGGGTTGGTACAGCGTGTATGGGCCATCCCGACAATGGGTTGGTTCGGTATTGCAGCTTACATGCTAGGTTCGCGGCAGTTTTCGGCTAACAATTCAATGCAAGCGACAAGCGCGTGATTGAGGCGTTAGGTAGCTATGGATAGTACGGCAATAGAATTCAGGGATTTGTGTCTAGGAATACTAAAGTTCATATCATCTACCTCTGAACAAAAAGAGTTTGCCCGAAAAGTTGAATATATCGACTATAAAAGTGAATTCGTTTGTTGGTGGTTTGACGATTTGGTAATGGAGTCACTGCCAAAAGGTACTGGCTTAATTTTCCAGAGTTTCAACGAAAGTGAGAGGCTTATTCTCTGGGAGTTCACCAAACTCTTTGATCAAAATATTGATAGCCAAAACCAACAAATTGATGACTTATTGCAAAATCCTCAATGGCAAAAAATAGTTGAGGCTGGCACAGGTAGCATTCGGAAAACTTAGTGTAAAAACTACCTAACAAGGCAAATAAAGCGGGACTGCTAACAGTTTGCTCAGTTCCGCTCCGCTTCACATTTTAGCAAACTATTAATCAGCCCCTTATTGTGGGCGTTAGGCTACATATTTCGACCACCGCACTCCGAGGATAAACATGACTGAAAAGCAGTTCGAAAAATTAAAATACTACGTGATTTCAATTACCATATTATTCGTCGTTGGACATCTGTTGTGGGAGCATTTGAATGGTGGAATATTGAGCCACCACTTGATGCACCATCCTGATTATCCTTCAATATCAAACTGGTGGGGATTATTAATCCTCCCATTTTTGGCTTGGCTTTCTACAGAACGGATAGAGAAGCGTGTAACTCTCCAACCTAATGACGCGCCAGTAAGGGCAAAGACTTTACGAGTCGTGCGCGTTGGTTTTTTTGGCATGCTGATTTTAAGTTTTGTGCAGTCATTCAGCTTTAGTGTCGGCTACGAAAACGTTGCAATTTACTTGTCTTTAGGTTTGGTAGTAGTCGGTTTATTCCTGCCTATATACAGAGCAGAGTGTATTTTTGGTTATGTGTTTGGCTCAATAGTTTTTACTGGAGCAATAATACCGCTCATAGGTATATTGGTAATGACGGGGATTTCATGGTTTTCTCACGTATGTATAAAGCCATTAGTTTTTCGAGTTGTTAGGGCGAAACCGCAGTAGTCTAGCCTAACAATCCGCGTCATTCGGGGCCTTCGGCCCCTGCGACGCTCACAAGTTCGCGCGCATGCGCAGGGCGTTAGGTGACAAGGAGAATTTAATAGATGGAACCAAATTATTCAGAGTATTCGATTACAGAGCTAGAAGATGCACTAGCCAATATAGATAAAGAAGCCTTTCCAGACCGAGCTGAGCGAATAAAAGGCGAATTAATTTCGCGACAACCATTAGAGAAAAGCAGCCCAGAGACGCTTGAAGTTAATTTTGAACCGAACGAACAGTTCTTTAAGTGTCCAACCTGTGAAGAGAAAATAGGTTTCTTCTCTAAAACTGCCAATAAGTGGGGAAAGAAAAAAGTATGTCCACACTGCAACTCACCTTTTGAATCAACGGTTAAGCTCAAAGTATTCGCTATTGCAATAATACCAGCGCTTATTATTCATTTGTTTATCTTGCGCCCGCTTGTAGTTTCTTTTGGTCTAAATGGAGCAATTAGCACCGGTATTTTATGTGGCATTCTTACAATTCTTGCTATGCGTTACAGGAATGTCCGGAGCGCTTATGTCACCTAACAAACCAGTCAAGCTCGCTCACTCCGTTCGCTGAATGATAAAGGGGTCAAATCTTGACTTCAGACATCAAATTGCAAATAGCTAAAGTGGATTAGACACAACTCCATCTGACATTTTTCATCACAGAGCTTAACTAATTCGGACAGTCAGCTCTGTACGTGAAGCGGACATTTCGCATTCTCTACCATACAAATACCGTGTATTGTTATTAAGCTGAAAATATTGATAGTGAGATACGAGAAATCTGAAATACTAATTTAGCTCACATATCAGTTCATATGGAAGGCAAACGTTTCTGCGCGAAAACAATTAGATAAGGAAAACTCATGCACAGATTAGTTCAGGCGTTCACGATTGGCCTACTACTAAATTCAGGTAAAGCTGTTGCACAAAATAATCAGATAATGCTTTTAGAAAAAAGAATGGACGCTATTGCCGAAAAGAGCATTAGGCTAGATGGGCCGGGCTGTTCCATAGGTATAATCCAAAACAAAGAGTTTATTTTCAAAAAAAGCTATGGTCTAGCCAATGTAGAACACCAAATACCACTCAATAGTCAATCGGTATTCAGAATGGCGTCGGTATCAAAGCAATTTACAGCTTTTGCTGTTTTGCTATTAGCTGATGATGGCGTCATCAAACTAACCGACGATATTCGTCAGCATCTACCAGAACTAAAAGACTATGGAAGAAAAATCTCCATTAACTCAATACTCGGCCATTTCAGCGGTTTAGGCGACTTTGAAGATCACCTAGATACGCTTCGTGAGTCTACTTTGAGCGGCTTTATAATTGGAAGTGAAAAGTTCGTATCAAATGCCGAATACTATTCTGTTATCAAAGACCTCCCGCTTGTGCATGAGCCTGACACCACTATGGAATACAGCAATCACGGGTATATCATTCTGGCAAAATTGGTTGAACGAATAAGCGGAATGACGATACGCGAATTCACCCATAAGCGTATATTTAAGCCCCTTGGTATGAGGCATACGTTTTTTTCAGATAGCGCCGAAGAGATTATTCCTAACCGCGCATCAGGATATCGTTCGTCTGAAGCAGGAAAACAACTCAATCATTTGACGGCCTTACACACAATTGGTGATGGTGGCTTATTCAGTACCATAGATGACATGCTTATATGGGATAATCACTTCCATGCGCCTAAATTAGGCAAAGATCCTGAGGCGTTAATTGCGCTAATGAACACGCCAAATGTGAATGTGCCAGAGAGTGACGAAGAAAAGTGGTATTACGCAAACGGGCAAAATACCGATGGTCGTTATTTTTTCCACAACGGAGGTTGGGTTGGTACAGACACCAGTTACATTCGAAGACCAGACACCCAAACGTCTGTTGTTGGAATGTGCAATTCGGTGTCACTGAGTGTAAATGATTTTACTTATACAACCTTTGAGATATTGGCTGATTTAGAGTTGTGGGACGGGGAAGACCCTTCGGTATACTGAAATAAAACGCGTGAGCCGGTGAAAAAACAGCTATCGCTGACCGGCTCAAATGGAAAAGACACGTTGACCGACCGCTCCTTGTCTTCAGCGAACCTTCATTCGAAGGAGATCAAGTAACCGCTTCTCGCGCAAATCCGCCTGTCAGGTTAGATCGGAACTACAGATGTAATGTGTCAGATCAGATATGAGCCACTACAGCTAAAGCGTCCTAATATAACCCATTATATTTCTCTAAAAGCGAAGCGCCTCTAATCCTCTTTGTGAACTACTTTGGCTTTAAACAACATCAGCTCAGCATCTTTTCCATCCATTAATATCGCTACATTACCCTCAGTGGTTACATACACATCCCTTAATCGTCCAGTTGTTTCTGGGAATACGTGTGATTGTGTGAATTTTCCATTAGCCAGATTAACGCTGTAGAGCTTTTTATCTACAAGCGTGGTAATGAGCGCATGTTTTTGAAGTGAAGGGAATGCGGCGTGTTTAGTGCCGTAATACGCCATACCTGACGGGGCGATTGATGGCGTCCAATCTACGCTTGGCTTTTGCATGCCGGGGTAATCTCTAAAAGGAGATATGCGCGCTTGCGAGTAATCGTCACCGTAGGTGATCACCGGCCAGCCGTAGTTGGTAGCTGGCGTTAAGTAATTTAGCTCATCGCCACCTGCGGGGCCGTGCTCGTGGCTAACAATTTGCTCGGTATCGTAATCATACACTAAGCCCTGTGGGTTTCGGTGACCGAGCGAGTAAACAGCGTGTGCATTGGGGTTTTTGTGATTAATAAATGGGTTATCTTTTGGGATAGTGCCATCTAGGTTTATGCGTAATAGTTTGCCAAGTTGGCTGGTTATTAGTTGTGCTTGCTCTCTAAAATCAAAGCCATCACCAGTTGAAAACAGTAGAGTGTTGTCGGGTAAAAAGAGGGCGCGGCCAGCGTAGTGTTGTGGGGTATTTTTATCAGTCGCTACTGTGTAAATAATAACAGGCGTTGAAAAGCCGGTGCCATTAAAGGTAGCTTTTGCAATTACTAGGCGATTAGCCTCAGCTGTGCCTTGTGCGTAGGTAAATATAACTTCTTTGCTGGTGTTAAAATTAGGCGAGAGCACTATATCGAGTAAGCCGCCTTGGCCTGCAACGTATAAACCTTCAAGGTTTAAATTTACTCTAGTTTGCTGATTGTTTTTTACAATAACAACGTGGCCGTCGCGCTCTGTAATTAGCCATGACCCGTTTGGTAGCTTAACCATGCTCCACGGCGAATTTAATTGTGCTGCGAGTGTGTGAGTGCTGTATTGCTCTTTAGGTAATGTAGCTGCACTGGCGGTAGATGCAAAAAGCCCTACAAACAGCCATAGCGCTAATAGAGAGAGTCGTTGTTTACATTGCAAGCCTTTGCTACTGTAAGAAAAAAGCTTTACTTTAAGTTGAGATAACCATGCCATTTTTAACACGTTTACTCCCTATATTTTTAGTTTCTTGGTTATTTACCTTTACGCTTGCTAGCTTGTTTCATAGCCAATACGTTGTCAATCAATTAGTTGATGTGGGCGTTGTGGTCAGCTTAAGCGACCGTATTAATTTAACGCTAGATGATTGGTTAGGGCTATTACCTACCTATGGCGCTATTATTGCCATTGCTTTAGCTATCGCTTTTTTTGCTGTTGTGTTACTTGTTAAAAAGTTTGAAAAATACAGCATGGTGTTATTTGTGGCATCGGGTATCACTGCTTTTGCCGTGGTGCTAGTGGCCATTGAGTCGATTATGAATATTCATATTATAGCGGGCGCACGTGGATGGGGGTTTTATTTTCAGTTACTAGCAGGTGCTTTAGGTGGCTTGCTGTTTGCCTTATTAACCAAGGCGTTAGCCCCTAAACAGTAGGTTAAATAAAAAACTCAGTGGCTAACGCTAAGCGTTAACCTCCTCGTTAAAATACGATGTAAAACGGTTAATTAAAGCGCTACATAATAAGCGCTTTAATTGCCTCTAGGCCTTTTCTGAGTGTAGCTTCATCGTTAGCGTAGTTAATGCGTACGCACTGGTGTTTATGCTCCCAGCTATCTTCAATGCCAATAAAAAAGTTATGCCCAGGAATTATATATACATCTTGCTCTTTGAGTTTTTGATAAAGCATTTCGCTGGTTATTTTTGAGTCTTTAAACCATAGCCACATAAAAAACGCGCCTTCGAGTTTATGCAAATAGACAGGTAAGTCTGCAAAAATTTCATCAAACAGGTTTATGGCTATCTCTGCTTTATTTTTATAAAAAGGCAATACCGTATTTTTACACAAAGGCAGTAATTCGCCTTCGTTAATTAAGCGGGTTACTAAGCTTGGGCCAATAGCGTTAGGCGATAACACCATAGAGCCGTTAACACGGCCAATGGCTTTAATTATTTCGTTATTGGCAACCACAATACCAGTGCGCAGGCCTGGCAAGCCCAATTTTGAAAGCGACATACACAATATAATGTTTGAGTTCCACGTAAGGTTTGCATCGGTGTAAATACAGCCCGGGAAAGGGTCGCCGTAGGCGTTATCAATAATTAGGGGAATATTGTACTTGTGTGCTAGGGCGTCTAGGTGGCGTACTTCCTCATCGGTAATGACATTACCAGTTGGGTTGGTAGGGCGCGATACGCACAGTGCGCTAATACTGGTATCGTTGGCTAATACGTTTTCAACTGCATCAAAATCAATGACATATTTAAACTGCTTAGAGCCACTGGGTGTATTTAAAATTTCGATGTCGGGCTTGATTGCCACAAACATATCATCAGATAAACCTTGGTCGGCGTAACCTACGTATTCAGGCGCAAGCGGAAACAAAATACGCTTATTAGTGCCACCGCTCATTTTGCCCGCAAGCATATTAAACAATACAAAAAAGTTAGCTTGGCTGCCGTTACCCAGTGCTATGTTTTGTGGTGTTAAGCCCCAGTCAAACTCGCTATTGAGCTGTTTAGCAAGGGCCGCTCTAAATTCATCATTGCCAGTTGGCCCGTCGTACAAACCAAATACTTGCGATACTTTATTACTGGCTACTAGCTTTTGTAATTCATCTAAAAATACAGCATTAACCTGTGGTACGTGTGCGGGGTTACCGCCACCTAGCATAACAATATTTGGATTATTGCTTGCGTTAGCGCTGCCTAAATCTTCCATAAGCTGAGTTATTCCGTTGGGTTGTGTAAATTTAGTACCAAAATTTGAGTAGTTCATAATACCTATGTGTGCGCTAATAACGAGGAGGGCAGTATAGCGTAAATAAAGGGCTTTATTTGCATGTTGAGAATAATTCACGGTTTAGAACTTTAAACCCTTTAGGGTATAATTAACGCACTTTTATTCGCTAGGCTATTGTTATCAGTAATTTTGAATCGACATTACATCACACTACGCTTGAGGCTGAACCTGCCGCTGATTTAAACGAGCCTGTAGTAAAAAACACGCAATTTAAAATAGCCACGTTTAATTTATTTAACTACCTTGAGCCGCCTAATGCATATTACGATTTTGAAAAAATTTATACCGCAGAGCAATGGGCACGCAAACAGCGCTGGATTGTAGATTATTTAAATGAGTACGCGCCTGATGTAATAGGTTTTCAAGAAGTATTTAGTATTGAATCGCTAAAAGCGTTAATGGCGCAGCAAGGCTATATATATTTTGCTGTGGTTGATACGCCAGAGGTGATTGATGATTTTATTTTTAAGCGCCCGGTCGTGGCTATAGCGTCTAAATTTGAGATTGTTGATGTTGCTGCGGTTAAGCACAATACCGAGCTTGTTGAAATGCTTGGCCTTAATAGTAATTTTACGTTTAGCCGTAAGGTGTTAAGAGCCACCATTAGATTACCCCATGTAGGTAATACAGACTGTTATGTGGTTCATTTTAAGTCAAAACGAGCCATGATTGAGAGTGATGAAAGTACTACTAGCTCAGCCAAAACCGAGCCACCCTCAAGCGAAAAAAACATAATAGACACTCTAAAAGCAAATGTGGCCGGCTCGTGGGGCTCGACCATTCAGCGCGGCAGTGAAGCCACTTTACTAATGATAGAAATGATTGCCCGACGCGAAGCTACACAGCAGCCTATGGTGTTAATGGGCGATTTTAATAACGACTTAGCCGATGGTGTGTTGAGCCATTTACTAACGAATACATTGCGATTTGCCCCAGCATTTGATGTTAAAACATACCTTGCAAAATATTGTTTAAATGACGCGTGGCAGTTATTTAAAACACTAAAAATGAGCCAATTTACGACGCACAACCCACAGCAAAACGCTGGGAATGCAGATGTTCAACAAAGTAATGCTCCCGCTGCGCCATTATTAAATCGCAGCCCTACCCATTACTATGGGACGAGTAGTACGGTACTTGATTATATTTTACTCTCGTGTGAATTTGACCCAAGTTACGATGATAGCTTTTATGAAGTGAGTGATTATCATACATACGACAGGCATTTAATAAACCCAGAATACGAACGAGACGATTTAACAACCGATCACGCAGTGGTATCAATTACGCTAACGTTAAGGAGTTAATTCGTGGGTAACATTTATAAATAGCTTTGCAGCTTTTACATTATTATTGAACCTATAAATTACAAGTTATTAATTATAATGAACTTATTTTAGGCTTAAAACTTGCTGTAACTACTAAGTTAAAACAATTTTAAGGACATAAAAATGACTGAAGTTGCGCTTTCTGCCTATATGGCGTTTTACCTTTACTTAATAATGTTAGTGGTACAGTGGTCGGTAGCTACCTTTAGCAAAGCTAAACAGTCTAATGCTGTACCGGGTAAAATTAGCGATGATTTATCGCACGACAGTTTTATATTTAGAGCCCATCGTACTTTTCATAACACACTAGAAAACAGCGCGCTGTTTATTGGTACTGTGTTGTTTGCATTTGTTATAAATTACCAAAGCCCTATATTTGCCATGTGTGTTTGGGTGTACGTAATAGCGCGATTAATTCATATGGCGCTGTATTACGTTATAGCCACAGAGAAAAACCCAAGCCCACGCACGTACTTCTTTTTAATCAGTTTTATAGCCAATATTGTTATGCTAATTTTAATTGGCTTAAGATTATTGGCTTAATCAAGTTAAACGGAAAATAAAGTTAACAACCACTATTATTTAAATTTTTGGCGATTGGATAATAAATGGGCAATGCTATATAGTTAAAATTTATGAATTAATATTTAACTTTCAAAGGCAACGGATGAAATTTAAAATAGCATTTATGTTTTTACTCGTTTCAATGTTTTTAATTTACAAGTTTTATTCTCCCCAAGAAACCAATAATAGTGGTTCGAGTAATGCTTTGAATAAAGGCAGTGAAGCGGGTTTAAAGCTATTGAATAATTTATCACTGGGCAGCCAAACTAAGCAATTTGAGTTATGTTCAAATAATTTAGAAACGTTAAAAACTAACGACGATTACTCTACTTGTGTTGATAGCGTATTGATTAATGAAAATAAACGTCTTTTAAGAGAACAAGCTAAGTTAGTCGAACCAATTTACTTAGCCTGGATATACTTTAATTGGCAAGAAGCTTTATTGCATTTAACTAGTTTAAAATTGGAACTACAGGATTTTTTAATAAAAAAAATCGCGTATACCGTAGGGCAAATAGATTTACAAGAATTACTCATTTGGATTGATAATAGTAAATTAAATAATGATATAAAGGCAAAACTAATTACAGCTGGGTATTTATCCTACATGGAAAGTAGACCAGAAACAGTTCTAGAGGAAGTAAGCTACCTCTCCAATACCTCGATCAAAATGGCAGTAATAGATAATTTGCTAATGCAATGGGGCGTTCAGGACACACTAGAAGCGCTTAGCTGGATTGAGCAACAACCCAGGCCTGATATGTATATGCGGTTGATATTACCTATGTTAACGGCATTAATTGATAAAGATACTTCTTTGGCTGAAGAGACTATTTTATTACTAGACGATTCACAAATAAAATATGACGCCGTTGCGTATTTCACACAAAAGCTTGCTAGTGATGATATTGAATCATCAGAAAGCTGGGTATTGTCATTACCTGGTGGTCCTGTAAGGCAAGCTGGTTTGCGCAGGCTAGTAGAGGTAATGGCTACACAGAGAGTCGAACTCTCACGTATACTCGATATCATTTTAGCTGAAAATGACTTAACACTTCAGGGTAAATTATTGACAAATTTAGTCGCTACTTCGCCTGAAAAAGGACTAGATGCGTTAAAAGAAATAATCCCCACATTATCATTTCCTATAGCGGTTAGAAAGTCACTTTTGGCTGCACTTACCAAGCGTCTAATTGCTCAAAACCCTGATGCAACAAAAATATGGCTTAATTCATTAACTCCTAGTGAAGAAACTAGTTATGCTAAGCGTTTGGCTGGCGAGAATATGTTAGCCAGCAGCTTATCATCAAGCATAGAGATTGCGAATAGTATGTATAGTTCAAAAGAGCGAATACTTTTGATTGAAGCGGCATTTTCATTTGTAAAGCAACAAGATGAAATTGATTACAATTTTCTGTATAGAAGTTTAGTTTTGACTGAAAGTGAAATAACCCATTTAGAAAATCACTATAATGATTAGTTGTTAGGTGAGGGAATTTAAAGCTTAGTGAGTGCATCAGCTTATAAGTACTTTGCATTAAATCTCAACGAATGTGTTTTAAAACTTATTAAATGCAGTGAGTATATCGCAAACATTAGAGGGTTTGTAAACATAAGTTCCGCACTTAATAAGTTAAGTTTTTAATATATTACTGGGCTTTATAAACTCGTATCCAATCTACCCAAAATATACTTTTATTGGGATCTGCAAGCTCAGATGCATTAGGCTTAACGTCTCGCCATGGCTGATGTTCCATATCCAGTATTATGTGCATAGGCTTGTTTAAGCCTGTTCCGTTAGTATAGTTTTCAGGATCAATAATATTTGGGCCAGAGACACTTCGAACCAAAACACCATCTATATAGTAATCTAAATTCCACGCATCCTTCCAATGTACTCCATATCTACGAAATTTATTGCGGTATGTTTCTCCGTTGTTGTAAACCCAAGAGCCAGCGTCCTTTGGCTGGTAATCTTGAAATGGGTCTCGAATAAATACGTGATGACTAACATGCATACGTTGGTCAAACCACTCTTGGCCAATTCGGTCGCTACCATATGACTCCATAGCATCGATTTCTTGGGTAGAATCAGCACTAAGCATCCATACAGCATTTGCCATAGTGTTGTTTGTTGGTTTTACCATCGCCTCTAGGTATAGGGGGTAAGTAAAGGTTGCTTTAGAAGAAATAATACCTGAGAGAACTTTGTTCGTACCTGCTTTTTCGGTTGCTTGCAGACCAAGCGCCCCGCCAGTTGTATATGAGTGGCCAGCGCTAAATTCTGTATCGCCAGGACCTAGCCAAGCATTTATATAAGATGCGTTCCAACGATTATTAAAAGCAGCTGGTTTATTATTAGGTTGTGCAATGTAGTTAAACTCATCTGAAACACTTTGTAACTGCCAGCTTTTACCTGCGCCTGCTTGTGCTGGAATACTAAAAGGGCTCCAATCAGCTGCCTGGACTGAAGTGATAGACATAAACAAAGTGCTACCTATTAGTAGCTTTAGCTGTTTCATATAAAATCTCCATTTAAATTAATGTTGAAAGTTTAAAGAAATAGATAAACCTTCTTTAATTTGCCGATACACATTTTTTAGATAGTCACACGATAATTTCGTCTTGAATAACGCAAATATGTGAAAAGGCTGTCAGTAAAATATTCTTTTTAAGTCCGATAATTCGCTTAAAAATCGAACTAGGTATAATATTGCATAGATGTTAATGGTTAACAATATTTAATCAACAAAAATAATAGTAAGGGATGTGCAATGAAGAGGAAGAAGTGTTCTATAAGTTTTTAGTAGTAAAAGTAAAATGTTGGATGCTATTTAAAAACTTTGCAACTTTAGAGGCTTGTAAAAACCAAGCGACAAACCTGTAAAGAGGAAGAGAGTAGAAAGGGTAAAGTGAAGGCCTAGTAAATTAAGGCCTTCGTTCTGAGCTATTTACTTGACGTATTTAACTATTTTTTATTCAATATTGATTTGTGTACTTGTTACTATCCCATCGTAATTGACAGAAACGATAACTGTACCGTTACCATTTGAATTACTCGTTAATCTATATCTAGCCTGATTGGTTCCAATATTAATTAATTCAGCATTTGCAATTGTGCTACCATTTACACTCCAATTCGCAAATTCTGAAACATTCAAGCTAGAAGAGGTATCACTATAGTTAGCGGTTAATGTTAAATCTAAAGTACCCAGAGGGCTCAAAGTTAATGGATTTTCAGCGCCATTAATTTGAATACTTTCTAGGGTTGCGTCGCCTTCAACTTGTACGGCTACTGTTTTATACACTCCACCACAGCTCGCAACAAGCTCTGTAACGCCTGGTTTTAATGCGAGTAAAGTACCTTTATTTTCGCCCTGTTTTGTAACACCGACAGTATATGAATCTAACGTAGACCACTTTATAGTATTGTCTATATCGAAAGGAGAAGGATTGTTTATTAGATTGGCTTGCGCAGCTACGCTTATACGAGAACCTAAGTTTAATTTGATAATATCCTTAGATGTATCATCAGAAAGAATATCAATACTCTCTAGGTTAACTGGGTTGGCTGTGACAATTAAGGTATCCGATATGTTACCTATATTCGCAGTAATTGAAGTGTTCTCAATTTCACTTGATGAGGTATATAGTGTACCGTTGTTATCGATTAACGCGCTTGTTTCATCATCAAGAGTAAAACTAATATCTTTTATTGTATTTAAAGATATATAGCCATCTGAATAAGTAATATCTGCACTAATACTTGCTTCTATACACGTATTAATGTCACCTATTTCTGGTGAGGCTTGTTTTAGTTCTATGTTCGAAACGGCTTCATCACTAATTGACATTTGTCCTTCACCGGATATTTCATTTATTGTAGTGCCAGTAACCGTAATCAAACCTCTATCCAGTGGAGAATTAGTAATGGCTGTCACTAAGCCACGACTATTGACAGTGGCTACTTCTGGGTCGCTTGTACTCCAAGTAAGCTCATCGGTTACATCTCTCGTTTCTCCGTTACTATCTATACCCATGGCTTTAAGCTGAAATTGTTCTCCAGGTCTAATGCGTGTTTGATTATTGATAATAGTAACGGATTCTATAATTGTACCTTCAGTGCGAAGCTCTTCGAGAGTTACTGCTTTTTTTAGGTCGGTTGACTCAGTATCAGAGCCACAGCCAGTAACTGCTATTAATAATATCGAAATAATAGAGAGTTTGTGAGAGGTGTGTTTTATTGCCATTTTAGGATTGTACCTTTTAAAATGAGAGAATGACTAAAATTGGTAAGTAAAACCAAGAGAAATAGCTGTTATCTCGATATCGTCTTTGTCATAAAGTGATTGATAGCCAAGCCTTACTTGGGTGCTGTTTAAGTATGGAATATCTTGGTGCATTGCCACACCCCAAGCAAAACCTTTATATTGAAATTCATCATTTATAGTTTCTTCAGGGCCATTAACTGTAATATCTGTTTGCGCATAGCCGACTGAAACATCTAAACCGAAACCATTAACAACATCAGACTGCATTACGAAAAATAATGCGGCACTTTTTTCTATATCGAATTCAATGCGATAAAGGTTATCTTTCTCGTTGGCGGTTAGGTATTGGGCTTCAAAAGCCATATTATTGTTACTGACCCCTAAACGAAGTGCAGTTGATTTTGGCTTAACATCTTCGTTACTAATTGCCATTTCAGGTAATACATAGTCAACACCAATATATGCGGTGTCTGCAAAACATTGCGTTGAGGCACAGAATAGGAGTAGATAAAGAGTTTTTTCCATGTGAAAGTAAACTATCCGTAAATTATTATAAGTAAGGATGGTATATAATTGACTTAACTTAATCAAGGGAAGAGATTCGCTTGGATAAAATTAGGAACAAATTATAAATACCTGATTTAATAGCGTAATGCGCAATAAAAATCGCGCTATTTTCGGCTTATAATCTTATCTTGGCTAATCTACACCAATAAACCCACCGGTTTGATGTGCCCAAAGGCCAGCATAAATACCATTTTGCGCAATGAGCGCTTCGTGGCTGCCTTGCTCTACAACGCGTCCTTCATCAAGGACAATAAGTCTGTCCATTTGCGCAATGGTCGATAGCCTGTGAGCAATGGCAATCACAGTTTTACCTGTCATTAAATCATCTAGGCTTGCTTGTATTGCGGCTTCTACTTCTGAGTCGAGCGCGCTGGTGGCTTCATCGAGTATTAAAATAGGTGCATTTTTCAGTAATACCCGCGCTATAGCGATACGCTGGCGCTGCCCACCGGAGAGGGTTACACCGCGCTCGCCTACTTGAGCATCAAACCCTTTATTGCCTTTGCTATCTTCTAAATCGCTTATAAACTCGAGTGCTTTAGCTTGCTTGGCAGCGCTGAGCATTTCGGCTTCTGAGGCATCGGGTCGGCCGTATAAAATATTATCTTTTACAGAGCGGTGAAGCAGGGAAGTGTCTTGCGTAACCATGGCTATATAACGGCGAAGGCTTTCTTGGCTTACATCGGTAATGTTTTGGCCATCAATTTTAATCGTCCCCGAATCGGTATCGTAAAAGCGCAGCAGTAAATTAACTAACGTTGATTTACCAGCGCCAGAGCGACCCACTAAGCCAATTTTTTCACCGGGTTTGATATGTAGGTTTAGGCCGTTCATTACCGGGCCGCGATTGGTTTCGTTAGCGGCTTTGCCGTAGTTAAAGTGAACATTTGAAAAAGCGATATCGCCCTTAGAAACGGCAAGCGTTTTTGCATCGGGTTTGTCATCTACTTTAATGGGCGTAGATAAGGTTTTCATGCCATCGGTGGCGGTACCAATGTTTTCAAACAAGCTGCTTATTTCCCACATGATCCACTGCGCCATGCCATTTAATCTAAGCGATAAACTAACCGCAACTGCAATGACGCCTGCGCTAATTGCACTTAACGACCATAAATAAAGGGATAGTGCGGCCACACTAAATACTAATAAGTAATTTAGGCTATTAATGGCAAAGTTAAGGCTGGTTACTAAACGCATTTGCTTATAAACAGGCTGCAAAAATACATCCATACTTTGTTTAGCGTATTGCTCTTCACGTTGTGTGTACGAAAAAAGCTTAATGGTTGATATATTTGTATAGCTATCGACTATACGGCCGGTCATTTCAGAGCGCGCATCGGCCTGCGAGCTGGCAATTTTTTTAAGTTTTGGCACAAAGTACATTTGAATGGCGGCATAAATAATTACCCAGACTAAAAGCGGTAGCATTAAACGCCAATCAGCTTCTGCAACTAAAAACACCATAGCGCCAAAATAAACCACAATATACATTAGTACATCGAGCAGTTTCATTACGGCTTCTCGTACGGCCAGTGATGTTTGCATTACTTTTGTGGCAATACGCCCTGCAAACTCGTTTTGATAAAAGCTAACACTTTGGCGTAATAAGTATCTATGCGCCGACCAACGAATCGACATAGGGTAATTACCCAGTAATGCTTGGTGTAAAATAGCCGAGTGAAAAAACACCACAATAGGCAATATCACTAAAAGTACTACCGCCATTTTTATAAGTTCGGTTTTTTGCTCTTCAAATAGGGTTTGCGGTGTGTAGGTGCCCAACCAATCAACCAATTGGCCCATATAGCTAAATAACGATACTTCTAAAATGGCAAGCAGGGCAGCACTAACAGACATTAAAACTAACGACAGCTCCATACCTTTAGTGTAATGACGACAAAACGCAAATAATGTAGAGGGCGGCTGCGTTGGCTTTTGCTCAGGAAATGCGTTGGTCATTTTTTCGAATAATCGATACATTTTATAAACTTAAATGACAAAAAATAGAAAAGGATCATACCATTTAAGTGGCGCGCTGTAGATCTTTAGCGACTAATTTACACTGCTACTTTTATCGAATAGGGTTTGTGAGATTTACGCCTTTAATCATATAAATGTCGTCATAGCGTAAACCGCCATTTCCGTAGGGCTTTTTATGTGGGCCCGTATTACAGTTAGCTAAAAAATAGCTAAGTGGGCGTTCGCGTTTCATTCTAAAGGTGGCATTTTTATACACTAAGGTTTGGTTTTTAAATTCGCCGCCTTGTACATATACATTGTATTGCTGGCCTTGCATTTTTACCGATGCATTATTAACAACGTACCAAATGTTGTACCAACTGTTTGTATCAAGTGGTTTAGCCGATTGCGCTTGTGCATAGTTTTGGATATTACTATAGCCCTTATCAGTTTTGACCATTAGGGCCCCGGTATTGACTAACCCATTTGATTCGGTTTTATCGGTAACCCGAAGAGTGGCTTCAAAGGCGTCGTAGCCATGAACGTTTATTTGCTCTGGCTCTAAGTTACTTAATCCAAAAGCATGGTTATTTGGAAAAGAGGCGACGTTAATACGGGTAAAAAAAGTGTAGGTTTCGCCAACGGGTACTGTTTTTGGAAGCTTTTTATAGCTGAGGGCTTTGCGGTTGCCGACAATACCATTTTCGGCAGGCTTTTTAATTAAAAAATGGTTAATCCCTTTGGCTGTCTCCTCAACTTCTATTTTAGTTACTTGTGGGTTAGCGACATAAGGTTGAGTTTGATTGTCTGTGTCAACCTTTGTCCAGCCTTTTAGCGGTTGTTCAAAGTTATCTACTAATAGCCACTTTGCAGAGGGAGCGTTTTGATTGTTTTGGCTACAGGCTAATAATCCTGAGCAGGCCACTAACAGTAAGCTGTATTTAACGCGCATAATCCCTCTTTTACTAATATAAGTGTAAGCATATAAATTGGTAAACCAATATATGACTTTTAATTTTTTAAACTTAAAATTTATATAACCAATTTAGTGTAAATTAGTCAACCAATATTGTATTTTATCTATTCTACTGACGTTTATATTTTAAACGCGTAAAATACCTAACTACACGCAATTAAAAATAATAAAAGGGATTATATGTATACAGGAACGTGCCTATGTAAAGCGGTAAGTGTTGAAATTAAAGGGGCTATTTCTCAAATTATTCATTGTCACTGCTCACTATGCAGAAAAAACAGCGGAACTGCTTTTGCCACGAATGGTTTTGTAAACACTCACGAATTTACACTTACCAAAGGTGAAGATAATTTAACTGAATTTAATTTCAAACCTGGGCGTGCGCGCTTTTTTTGTAAAACATGTGGCTCACCTATTTACAGTGCTAATGCAGAGGATAAATCTCGCTTGCGAATACGCCTTGGGTTGATAGATAACGATATTACTGAACAGGTAATATCGCATAATTTTGTTACCTCTAAAGCCAATTGGGAGCAATTAGAAACCCATTTGCCGTGCTATGAAAAACACGAACCAGGGCGCTAAATTACTCTATGTGATAAATGCTGTTTATGTCGTTGTGAAGGGTGGGCGCCCACGTTTTAAATAATGGCGAATGGGCTATTTCTTCTTTATTAATGTGCACTAAGCTTTGCTGAGAAAGTATCACGACAATATTTTTGTATTCGTTAAACTCTATAAGGGCAATACAGCTAAAGTGTTGCCTAAACAGGACGAGTAAAGCTTGGAGCTCTTTTCCTGTTTTAGGGTTTAAATTTATAATAATTTGCGCATTTAGCCCGCTGCAGCGACGTATGTTTTGCCAAAATTCGCTGTTAGATAAAAAGTCTTGATGTACATCGCCACTAAAAATATCAATTGTAATGACATTGTATGTGCGCGCGCACGTTGCAACAAACAGCTCTGCATTTTGTAAGTGCACTGTATGATTAGCGGGCAAGTTAAAATGGTGCTTAGCAACGCTTATCATCGCGGGGTTTATTTCTACACTGTCAAACACAGCTAAGTTATTTATATAAGCCGTTTTGTTATGTAAATAATGAATGGCTCGCTCAATACCCGCAGTACCTAAACCTAAATTTAAAACCCGTAGTGGCTCAGCTGTTTTAAGTAAAAATAACAGCATACATTGATTGACCGCAATCAGTAATTGCTCATTCTTATTAAGGCTCATCACCCCTTGAATAGTGATATCGCTTTGTGCATTTTGCGCAAGTGTTAACCAGCGATAGGCCGTATTTTGATAAACACAAATAGGCCCATATTGGTTGTTACTAGTGGCAATTAAATTAGCAGAGACAGTGTCGGCTTTAAGCTGGCGCATAGGTTACAAATACAAATAAAACACCCCATTAGTTTGCCACGAAAACACGCTATGTATATAGCGTATTTATGTAACAAGGTTTGTAATACGCTTGGTTACTTAAAAGAGGGGAGTACTTATGTGTGGTTAATTTTTACAGTTGAGCTTACTTGTATAAAGCTTTAACTCAAAATAGTTGCACTAAATAGGTTGTTGAGTAATGGTAAGGTAAAAAATAAGGAGCTTATAATGCGCAAAACCCCTTTTTCTATTACAACTAAACTTATTAAATTGAGTACGTTAGCCTTTGCTTGTACGGCAGGATTATCAGCACAGGCTCATGCCAGCATAAAATATGAAGAACAACAAAAGCTACATGATATTGCAGCGCAGGTATCAGCTAAACGTATTGAGAGCGACATACAAACGCTGGTGGATTTTGGTACCCGCCATACGCTTTCTGAAACTAAGTCAGATACACGGGGCATAGGTGCTGCACGGCGTTGGATTAAAAAAGAGTTTGAAAAAATATCAGCGCAATGTGGTGGTTGCCTAGAAGTTATTGAAGTTAAAGACACTATATCAGGTGAAAAACGAATTCCTAATCCTGTTGAAGTGGTGAATATAGTGGCTATTCAGCGTGGTAGCACTGAGCCAAACCGAATGGTTATTATGTCGGGCGATATTGATTCGCGGGTGAGCGATGTAATGGACTTTACCAGTGATTCACCGGGTGCTAATGATAACGCTTCAGGGGTTGCAGGGGTTATTGAAGCTGCACGTGTACTAAGCAAGCATAAATTTAATGGCTCAGTTGTGTATGCAGCGTTGTCTGGCGAAGAGCAGGGTTTATTTGGCGGTAAAATACTCACAGCGTATGCACAAGAGCACAATTGGCAAGTACATGGCGTTTTAAATAACGACATGATTGGCAATATTACCGGTATTAATGGCGTTACCGACAATACAACGGCGCGTATTTTCTCAGAAGGCACGCGTGTAGTAGAAACGAAACAACAAGCAAGAACGCGCCGTTTTACAGGTGGTGAAGTCGATTCGGCGAGTCGTAATTTAGCACGCTATATAGATACAATTGCCGATAGGTACATTCCAAATTTAGATACGATGTTAGTTTACAGGTTAGATAGGTTTGGCCGGGGCGGGCACCATAGACCGTTTAACGATGCGGGTTTTGCAGCAGTCAGAATTATGGAAACTAATGAGCATTACGACCGACAACATCAAGATTTACGTACAGAAAATGGTGTGGTCTATGGCGATACCATAGATGGCGTTGATTTTGACTACACAGCAAAGCTTACATCACTGAACGCAGTAACAATGGCTTCAATGGCTTGGGCGCCAGCTCCCCCTAAACAGGTAAAAATTGAAGGCGCGGTTAAGGCCGACACTACGCTTTCGTGGCAAAGTTCAGATGATGATAATATTGCCGGTTATCGTATTTATTGGCGCTATACCAGTGAGCCGCAATGGCAATTTAGCCAAGATGTGGGCAATGTAAGTAAAGCTACACTTAAAAACGTTGTTATAGATAATTACTATTTCAGTGTTGCAGCGATAAGCAAAGACGGGATTGAATCGCCAGTGGTGTTCCCAGGTGATGTAGGCTCGTTTGATCACAATATAAAATAACAGCGATTTACTATTGCTTATGTGCAATTGTGATTAAAAACAAATCAAATGGTGTATTTAAGGTGCAAAGCAGGTGTTTTATGCTTGCACCTTATTTGTTATGCACTTAGAGTGTAGAAAAAAAGCAGTAAAGGTTAATAAAATGCAGCAAGAAGAAAAAAAACCATTAACAGCGCAAGAGCAAGCACAAATAGAGCAACAACGGGTTGCTTGGCAACGCGAGTGTTTTCAAAACGCCCAAAAATACTTAGCAGAAAAAGGCATTATGCCTAAATCAGTAATAGACAAAGATAGCCGCTTTTTAGCGCCATTGTGTGCTATGTGGAAATTTAAAGCGCAAAACGGTAAGAACTACTGGGTAATAACAGGGCGCTTACCTACTGATCATGCAGAAGTAAGTGCAGCAAAAGATGCGCGCGATGCTATGCGTTATTTTTCATTACAATGGCAGTTAAAAGCAGATCAAATAATGAGTGTTGGCGCGCGTGATAAAACCCAGGTCGACTTTGCTAACTTACTTATAAACCGTGCACACGGCTTATACGAAATGCATGAAAACGAGCAACTTTGGGCTAATGAACCAAAATAAGGTATTGCTTGTATAAACGTAAAAAAGGGCTATTAATGGCCCTTTTTTAATGTACTAATGTAAATGGTTTAGTGACAAACTCAGACACTTGGCATTGCATTCGCTGCCTAGGTATACCTGCTTCCATAAAAACACCGCCTTGTTGTATAAAGCCGTTTCGTTTAAAGCGTTCAACTTCGTTTAAAATACAATTAATACTAATAACTTGGTGCCCATCGTTAGCGGCAAGATTAACAATAAAAGTAAGTAATGAAGTATAAACGTGGCGATTACGGTGTGCGGGTAAAACGGCTATTCGGCCTATTAAGCCATCTGTACACAGCCTACCTGTGGCTACGGGTGCGTTACTGTTGTGAGTAACTAGCACATGGTGTGCTAGTTTGTCTTGGCTATCAAATTCTACTCGTTTGGGTATGTGTAACTCATATACAAATACTTTTTCACGTATTTGTTGTAGCTGGTCTTTTTGCCTATCCCACTCGACTTTATTAATTTGATAGCCCATAGCGCACCTCTAATTAAACCACATCCCCTCATTAACTAGTGTAGTAAAGGTTTGAATAAAAACTAGGCTAGGCTGCGCTGCGTTTAAATCGTCGGTATTAACATAATCATGATCTGTTAATAGTGTAACGGCATTTAAGTCGCAAAGTGGTAACGGGTAGTTTTCGCCATTAATACTTAATAATAGGGTGTCTTCTAGCTGTTGATAGATAGCACGTACGCCGCCTAAACGCTCAAATTCTTCTGCATTGTTTGCTATTAACTCACTCATTTGCTCGCAGGTTATAGGCTCTTCGAGCGGGGCTAAGTCCATTTCGTGCTTGGCTTGACTTAAGGTATTACCAAGCCAATGCTTAAATAGCTCATCGTTATTAAGTAGCGCTTGCATAAGGGTTTTAACTTTATCGGTTTCGCTCTGTAAAAGCTCACCTTTAGAGTCCCTAAGGGCTAAAGTATGATCGGTATAGCGTTTTTGGCCGCTGTCGGTATCAATAACATGATCGGCAAAACTAGAAAATAAGTCTTGTTGATTAGGCGCTCTAAATCCAACCGAGTAGTTAAGGGCGTTTTCTATTGCATAACCTTCGTGAGGGCACCCAGGTGGTATGTATAAAATATCGCCGGGCTCTAAAATACAATCTATAACGGCTTCAAATTGCTCAACTTGCAGTAGTTTTTTATTTTGCGCAAATTGTTTAAGTGTTGGATCAGGCAGGCCAACACGCCAATGACGCTTACCCTCGCCTTGTATAATAAATACATCGTACTGATCTAGGTGCGGACCTACGCCACCTTTAGGGGTTGAGTAGCTGATCATTAAATCATCTATTCGCCAGTTAGGTATAAACCGAAATGGCTGAAGCAGTTGTGCTGCATCGCTATGCCAATGATCAACCGCTTGTACCAATAAAGTAGCGTGTTGCTCAGTTAATTTTTCAAAGTCTTCAAATGGGCCTTGGTATGCTTGCCAATCGTTATTGTGGTTGGTAACAATTCGCGACTCTATACTTTCTTCCATAGCAAGACCGGCAAGCTCTTCTGCCTCTATTGGGTCTTGAAAGTCTGTAAAGCCTTGTTTAATTAATAGCGGTTTTTTTTGCCAGTATTGGTTTAAAAACTCTTGCTCACAGAGGTTGTTTATTTTTAATTGGTACATAGAGTTGGCCTATAATTTTTAGTACAAAAAAAGCGAAAGGAATTATCCTTTCGCTTTTTATATGCGCAATTTAGTATTTAAACTAAATCGTCAATAAACTCAACAGCGCGGCCAATGTAGTTGGCAGGTGTTAGTTTTTTCATTTCTACTTTAGCGTGCTCTGGCAGGTCTAAACCATCGATAAAGTCGGCCATAATTTCTTGATTTACACGTTTACCACGTGTTAAATCTTTAAGTTTTTCGTATGGTTTTTCAATACCGTATTTACGCATAACCGTTTGAATTGGCTCAGCAAGTAATTCCCAGTTTTGATCAAGCTCATCAAGTAAACGTTGCTCATTTACTTCAAGCTTGCTTACGCCTTTAAGTGTAGATTGATACGCAATAAGCGTGTAGCCCATACCCACACCTAAGTTACGTAAAACGGTTGAGTCGGTAAGGTCACGCTGCCAACGAGAAACAGGCAGTTTTTGTGCAAGGTGAGCAAATATAGCATTTGCTAAACCTAGGTTACCTTCTGAGTTTTCAAAGTCGATAGGGTTTACTTTATGCGGCATTGTTGAAGAGCCGATTTCGCCAGCAATGGTTTTTTGCTTAAAGTGGTTAAGGGCAATGTAACCCCAAACGTCACGATCAAAATCAAGTAAAATAGTGTTAAAGCGAGCAATAGCATCAAATAGCTCGGCAATGTAGTCATGCGGCTCTATTTGTGTAGTGAACGGGTTAAAGGTTAAACCAAGGCTAGTTACAAAGTTGCTTGCGTGGGTATGCCAATCGTAATCTGGGTAAGCACTCAAGTGAGCATTGTAGTTACCTACAGCACCGTTAATTTTACCTAGCATTTCTACCTGTGCGATTTGGTCGCGCTGGCGTTTTAAACGCATGTATACGTTAGCAAACTCTTTACCCATTGTTGAAGGCGTAGCTGGTTGGCCGTGGGTACGCGTCATCATAGGTACTGCTTTGTACTCAATGGCTTTTTCTTTTATAGCGTTAAGTAGTTGGTCGCAGTATGGAAGGAGCACATTATCACGAGCTTCGCTTAGCATTAAACCATGAGATAGGTTATTAATATCTTCTGATGTACAGGCAAAATGGATGAACTCGTTAATAGCGTTAATTTCGCTGTTATCGGCTACTTTTTCTTTTAGTAAATATTCTACCGCTTTAACATCGTGGTTTGTGGTGCGTTCAATGTCTTTAACACGCTGTGCGTCTGCTTCGCTGAAGTTATCAACAATGGCATTTAAAAGTGCATTGGCTTGTTCGCTAAATGCAGGTACTTCTTTAATATCGCTTGCTGCAGCTAAGGCTTGCAACCAACGCACTTCAACGGTTACGCGGTATTTGATTAAGCCAAATTCGCTGAAAATACTGCGTAGTTCAGTGGTTTTGCTGCCGTAGCGACCATCCACTGGAGAGATAGCGGTTAACGCTGAAAGCTCCATAATAACTCCTAAATTTTAGTTTTGAACGATAATTAAATGTTTGTTTTTGCAATAGCGAGAATTTTTCTTTTTGCAAAGAAAAAGTGACGGCGTTTACCGCCCATTTGTCGCCATAATACAGCACTGCGAATTCCTGCTAATAAAAGGGCACGAATTTTATTTTGCGTTTGCTGCTGTTTTAATAACTCGGGTTTACCATAAACCTGAATTCGGTGCCCAAGGGGGCTCAGCACCGACGAGTATATATCTGCTAAACCGGCAACTACGGTGTCATCGGTTATGGCAAAGTGATCTAAGCGACGATGAATGTCGTCGATACGACGGCCAAGTTCAGCTAAGCTTTTTGGCTCGTTATTTAAAATGCGTTCAAGCTGCATTAAACCACCTACGTACTTAACTATTTCAACATCTTTTTGAGCGCCAGCAGTAAGCTGCGCCATTAATGTTTTATAGCCGTCGCGCAAGTTATGCGTACCTTGATAAACATCAACCGGCGATGCGGGTGATGTTTGTACAATACTTGTAAATAACACGTCTAAGTCTGAATCGTTTGCGCTGCCGTATTGCGCAATTTTTTGTACTTGTTTAGCCACTTGGCACATGGCGGCAAGCGCCATGACTTGGTGTTGATTCATTACTTAATCACCGAATCTATAATACCGCCACCTAAACACACATCATCGGCATAAAATACAGCTGATTGACCTGGTGTAACGGCTTTTTGTGGTTCATCAAATAATACGCGTGCCATACCATCTTCCCCAACGAGAAGGGTACAATTAATATCTTCTTGGCGGTAACGGGTTTTAACTGTGCAGCGCGTTGTACCTTGAGGACCAACACGGTCTACCCAATGTAATTGATTGGCGTTTAGGCCATTGCTGTAAAGGCGAGGGTGGTCTTTACCTTGTCCGACAACGAGCACATTGCGCTCAACGTCTTTATCTATAACGTACCATGGCTCGCCAGAGCCTTCTTTCATGCCACCAATTAACAAGCCTTTACGCTGGCCAAGCGTATGATACATAAGCCCTTCATGCTCACCTACGTTGTTGCCGTCAGTATCTTCAATCACACCTGGTTGAGCAGGTAAAAACTTTTGTAAAAAGTCTTTAAATTTACGCTCACCAATAAAACAAATACCGGTGCTGTCTTTTTTATCGTGGGTGATTAAGTCTTGCTCTTCTGCAATACGGCGTACGTCTGGTTTAGCTATATCGCCTACTGGGAAAAGCGTTTGGCCTATGTGTTCATGGCTTAAGGTATATAAGAAATAGCTTTGATCTTTGTTATCGTCTAAGCCTCGGCACATAACGTATTTGTCGTCTCGTAGTTCACGACGAACATAATGGCCTGTTGCAATATAATCGGCCCCAAGTGCTTGTGCTGCAAATTCTAAAAATGCTTTAAATTTAATTTCTTTGTTACACATAATATCTGGGTTTGGCGTACGGCCCGCTTTGTACTCTTCTAAAAAGTACTCAAAAACGTTATCCCAGTATTCGGCTGCAAAGTTAACGGTATGAAGCTCGATGCCTAATTTGTCACACACTGCTTGTGCATCTTTTAAATCTTCAGCGGCTGCACAGTATTCGTCATTGTCGTCTTCTTCCCAGTTCTTCATAAACAGGCCTTCTACTTGGTAGCCCTGTTGTTGTAATAAATATGCAGATACAGAAGAATCAACACCGCCGGACATACCAACGATGACTTTAATGTGACTATTTTCGCTCATGAATAATTTCGCTTATACAGATTGCTGTTAACTTGGAAAGGCCGCGATTATAGCACGCATTTTGTTTTTGCTTAAAGGGAGGAGTGGCGCAAACACACGATTTTGTAGTTATTTTATTCATATAATAAATAGCAAATAAGACTGAAACGCATTTAACATAAAAAATGATGAAAAATTTAAATAATCGATTGTAAAAAGATATTTCGGTGCCATTCTTACTCTATTAAATGATAATAATGCTTTTATTACCTTGTTCTTGATTGTAAATTCAGCTGCCAGTAAGATTTAGCTTATTAGACTCACTTTTTTATTATAAAAATATTTTCAACGGAATGAATATATGAATTACGCCTTCCAGGTAAAAAAGCTTTCAACGTTAATACAATATTATGCTGCAAACTCACGCGATGAACTAAATGAGTTGCTCATAATGCCTACAAGCGACTTAAAACGTGATACGTATACGCTTTTTCATGAAGTTTTTGAGCACACTTTACCCTCAGATGCCAAGCAAAACAGTCCTATTGATGAGATTTTCAATGCTGTCTCAAGTTCTTTTGAATTAGTTGACGAGTCAGAAACTGCCTTGTTTGAGACTATGAAACGCTGGTGGGATGAATGGTATTTTGCATTAAGTATGGATAATTCGCTTTCTAATGAAAAAGAAGATGCGCCATACAGTTTCCTTTCTAAAAAAATGCATCATCCTATGAAGCGCCACGAGATGAGCCACTACGCCCATTTATTTACTATTTTGCCTATGCCTATCTCTAATGTGTGTGCCAAAACCGGTGATATTATTAGAGTTAATCAGCGCTTTATAGATGTATTTGGTTATACCGTTGATGACTTACCTAACTTAGAGCTGTGGTGGGTTAATGCATACCCAGATCCTCACTATCGAGAGGCCGTGAAAAAAACGTGGCAATCGGCGTTAGAAATTGGCAATGAAACAGGGCACGACATCCCCGCGCATGATTACCATGTTACTTGTAAAAACGGTAATACAATTACCATGGAAGTATCTGGAATCAATTTGGGCGATGAATATATTGCTGTATTTAATGATGCGACCAAGCGTTTAGAAGATCAAAATATTTTACGCGACATGGCATTTTTAGATTCGCTAACACAAATAGCAAATAGACGTCGTTTTGATGAAAAGCTAAGTAAAGAGTTTGAAAAAGCCGTTGAGTGTGGTGACGATTTGGCGATTATTTTAATCGATATTGATCACTTTAAACTATTTAACGACCGCTACGGGCATGTTGAAGGTGATTTATGTTTGTATAACGTGGCGCAAGCAATAGCGTGTACGGTAAGTCGCACCGAGGACTTTGTGGCGCGTTATGGCGGAGAAGAATTTGTTGTATTGCTGCCTCAAACCGATAAACAAGGGGCTTTATTTATTGCTGAGCATATTCAAAAAGCAATCGAAGAGCTGCACCTCCCTCATGAAGACAGCTTTACCGGCTACTTAACCCTGAGCATAGGTATTCACGCAATTAATAAAGAGGATAGTTGCGATCAAAAAGAGTTTATTAAGGCCGCCGACAGCGCACTTTATTATTCAAAAAGGCAAGGACGAAATTGTTTAGCATTAAGTTAATTTATAGCCTTGGACTATTTATATAGTTTTGAGAATTATATAAAGCGCAGATGTTTAATTATCGCCGTAAATAAAGTCTACGTCTTGAATAGGGCGGTTTAGGCTGTCTTCAATACATTTTAAAACTAAATGGCTTCTTAGAGGCAGTGCTTTTATGTCTTCTAAACTGTGCCAGTTGGCACTAATTATATCTGCATCTTTTGGGCAGGGCTCAGTGGTGACTTGAGTGCCATCAAACATAAAACAAAAGCGTAAGTAATGCACCCCATTAGCCGCATGTAAGTTATAAATACCGATTAAGCCAGTGGGCGTTAGGGACAAACCTGTTTCTTCAAAAAGCTCTCTGCTGGCTGCTTGAGCCAGTGTTTCGTTTAGTTCTAAATGGCCGGCAGGTTGGTTATAACAAATATTAGAAGTAAATTTATCTCGCTCTTTTACCAGTAAAAAATGCTCTCTTTTTTTTACTACAGCAGCCACCGTTACATGGGGTTTATGCATTTACCTCACCTTTTATAACACTGTACTGTGCGCTGTTTATGCCATCTAGCGTGTAATTGCCAATACTGTAGCGAATAAGCCTTAATGTAGGGTGTCCAACATGGGCGGTCATACGACGAACTTGCCTATTACGTCCTTCATTAATTGTAATACTTAACCACGTTGTAGGAATCGACTTTCGCTCTCTTACCGGCGGCACGCGAGGCCAAAGTTTTGGCTCGTCAATAATTTTTACGTTTGCGGGTAAGGTCATCCCATCTTTTAGTTCAACACCTTTACACAGGGCATTAATTGCCTCTGCGCTAGGCTCGCCTTCAACTTGCACCCAATAGGTTTTATTGGTTTTTTTATTCGGTGCGGTAAGGGTATTTTGAAGCTTTCCGCAGTTTGTTAAAAGTAACAAGCCTTCACTGTCACGGTCGAGTCTGCCTGCAGCGTATACATCTTTAATGGGAATAAATTCAGCCAAGGTTTTTCTATTGGCATCGTCTGTAAATTGGCAAAGCACATCGTAAGGTTTATTAAATAAAACAATTTTTCTATCTTTAGGCGCTATAGCGGGTTTAATTTCACGCGAAGTTGTGCTTTTTTTAGTGAGTGAATTGCGTGAGTAAGTTCTACCCGTGGTTCGTTTAGTGGTACTTTTACTTGCGCGATTATGCATTGGTTTGTTCGCCATTAAATACACCTAGCGGGCTTGGGTAAGCCAGCAATTTTTGTGGCTTGTTTTGCAGGCCCCTTGGGAAATAATTTATACAAATAAATACTATTGCCTTTGTCCTCGCCAAGCGCTTTAGCCATTGCTTTAACAAGCATTCTTATTGCTGGGCTGGTGTTATATTCTAAGTAAAAATTGCGCACAAAATTAATCACTTCCCAGTGTTGTTCACTCAAGATAATGTTTTCTTGCTCGGCGATAATGGGGGCTAACTCTTTTGTCCACAAGGTGTAATCTAGCAAGTAGCCTTGTTTATCAGTGTCGATTTGTTGATTATTAAATTCAAGCATGGATTACCAGGTAATAGATTGGTTAGTAGATAGAGTAAGGGCAACAAACTCATCGTAATTAATAAGTGTTTGGCCTGGGCTTAGTTTAACTGCGCGTGCCTGCGCATCCTCTAAAAGCAACAATAATGAATCGTTTAATTGAAAATACTGCTTAGCGGCATAACAGGCATCACCAACAAGGAGTACTTTATCAGTGTCTTTAATTAAGTTTTCAAGCTGAGTAGAGTCGTAATAAGCCAGTGGCTTTGAAAAAATGTGTAATGTACTCATAGGTTCACCACAAAATCTTGCTGGCCGATCAGCTGCTGTTGCTCAGTGTAATTGAGGCTGGTTGAATCAATAATTAACTGAGATTTGTTTAAGTTATAATCAAGTAACGATTTTTCACATACATATATGTTTTCTACTTCATAGATTTCAAGCATTTTGATGTTTTTAAAAAAATCTTTTACACCAAGTTGCTGTGTTGATTGATTATGTTTTAAAGCAAGCACTGCAGGGCCGCTAAATAGCCAGCTAATATTTTGATCAACTGCGGCAAATATCAGTGCCATGTCTAGGGCATCGCGGGTATTAAGCTCATCAAAGGGGCTGGATTGGCTCATTACTAAAACGTTTTTCATTTAAACTGTATCCATTTATCTGCATCACTCGCTAGCATGGCAAATTCTGCAAGGCCGGCTACAGTAAACACACCTGTTTGGCTTGTGTTTAAGCCACGTTTTTCTGCTGCAGTAATACATAGCATTAAGTTGACGTTTTTATCTGCAAGTTGTTGCCATTGCGTAGGAATTTGCAGCTCGTCAGAGGCTAGCTCAAAGTTAGCTGATGCGTGATAAATCCCATTTTGATACAAAAATATCGCATCTATGGTGTGGCCTTGTGCTAAACATGCATTCGCAAACTTTATAATACGTTGCGTTGAGTCATGATCTGAAGGAGGAGTATGTAAAGAAAGAACAAATCGCGCCAAAACAATTCCAATAAAAAAGCCCCAATAAAGGGGCTATTTTAACAGAACTATTTAATTAGTCATCACTTGCGCCAAGAAGGTGCAGTAAAGAAGTAAATAGGTTATATACGTTTAAGTATAGAGCGACCGTCGCGCGAATGTAGTTAGTTTCGCCGCCATTAATAATACGGCTAGTATCAAATAAGATTAAGCCAGACATAATTAACACAACAGCAGCGTTAAGCACCATAAACATTAGCGAGCTGCCAATGAAGATGTTAACTATGCTTGCAACAATAACCACTAGTAAGCCTACTGTTAAAAAACCACCCATAAATGAGAAGTCTTTTTTAGTGTTTAATGCATAAGCCGATAGACCAAAAAATATTAATGCAGTAGAACCAAGCGCCTGCATAATAAGCATAGGGCCATTAGGCATAGCAGCATAATAGTTAAGTAGTGGGCCAAGGCCTGCGCCCATACAGCCTGTAAAAGCAAACACCCAAAACACGCCTGAGGCTGAGTCTGCTTTTTTGTTTACAACAAATAATAAACCAAACGAAACCAGTGTGAACACAATTCCCATAAAGTAAGGTAATTGTAATGCCATTGAAATACCCGCCGTAACAGCACTAAATGCTAATGTCATGGCCAGTAAGAAATAGGTGTTTTTAAGTACCTTGTTTGTTTCAATGGTCGACATTACCGGTTTAGCGGTATTGTACGAATGATTAAATGCCATTGTAGAGCTCCTTTAAGTGAAACATGTTTGTTTCGATAATTTAACTAAAATTAGATTACCAACTCTTATATGTTTGGGCAAACCTTTGTAGATCAATAGAGTGTTATTTTTTAATTAAAGTTCATTAAAGCATCAAAAAGAAATTATTTGTTTTATCTTTAAACAAATTAATTGTTTTTTAAGCACTTAAACAATTTTTTTAAAAAAAAGCTTCACAAAGCCAATGGGTTTCCCTATTATGCAGGCCGTGCGGAGAGATGGCAGAGTGGTCGAATGCACCGGTCTTGAAAACCGGCATAGGTTTGTAGCCTATCTAGGGTTCAAATCCCTATCTCTCCACCACCTTATTACAATAATTATGAGTACACTCTTACTTGTAATTTATAGCACTTTCGGAGAGATGGCAGAGTGGTCGAATGCACCGGTCTTGAAAACCGGCATGGGTTTGTAGCCCATCTAGGGTTCAAATCCCTATCTCTCCACCATTATATTAAAGCCCGCTTTTAGCGGGCTTTTTTGTTTTTACGCTTTATTATCAGGCCATCTTAGGTTTCCTCGCTTATTTGCCCATTTCGGTTTGCTATTAGCCGCTATTAATAGATTATTAACATATTGATGTACTACTTTTTATTTTTTAGATATTAAAGTTGCTAATTAAAATAGTATGTTGTGTCTCAAGGATGATTTACCTTCAAGAAAGCTTATTGTTTATCGTACAATGATGCTCTCGTTGGTAACGTTGTTTGTTTTATTTGTATTTCAACCTTTTGACACAATTAACGATAGATCATCACTTTTGCAGCTTTACTGTGCTGTATACCTACGACGTATTTAATATTGCAATCTAAAGGTTAGGTTTTATTGACGATAGCGCCTATAAGGTAGTGAACTTTGTCTTATAGGCGGCTAAGCAGCTCAAAGTAAGCGTGGGCTGGCAGCACAATGCGTGTTTGTTTTTTGTTAGCAAAACCATTTATTAAAATCATTTGCAAAACATTATTAAACCCACTCACTAAACAGCCCAACATAAATTAAATCTTGAAATTATCACACCTTGCAAAGGGGGTTAAATACCTTTGCTAGAAACGCTAAGGTATATTTTTATAAAATTAAAATGCCTAGTTATAGCAGTTTAAAGAGTGCTTGTTTTCCCATCATAAATTACGACCATAGTCTCTGTTTCTAACCTTAAGAACTTGGTGCATGCTTAAGATAATGTTTGTAGTGTGTAATTAGGAACTTATATGAAACATCAACTAGCCAAAAGTGTCGCGCTTTCTTTATTATCCCCTGTGATTGTTGGTAGTTTACTTGGCCTTTATTATGGGCTCACTATGAATGGCGATGCGGTTACCATTTTTTTACAACTACTTATGAGTGCAATCGCGAACGCACATATTGTTGGGCTTACTATGGCCGCTTTTGTCGTACCGGGTTATTTGCTTATGTTTAAGTATGCAAAAGTGAATTATTCAGGTGTATTAACACTTGGTCTGCTTGGTGGTGCAATATTTAGTTATTTACTCAGTGCTACAACAGGCGAGATATTTTTAATTAATAGTGTAATGGCCGCTTTTGCCGCAGGACTATTTTTATTTGGCCTGCGTAAAACATCAAAAAAATAATTGCAGAAATATTAATCAAGCGTGCTGAAAAACGGCGCTATTTCTGTTTTTTTGCCTGTAAAAGGTTTCAATTTTTCACGACAAAGAGTACCTTTAGCTACTGTCTGTTTAATAAGAAGTAGTTTGGTATGCAAAAGCACGATTTTTACCAGTCATTAGTTAAGCAAACTGAATCACTAATTGCTGGTGAATCTAATGTCATTGCTAATATGGCTAACGTAAGTGCGCTATTATTTACCTCATTAGAAGATGTAAATTGGGCGGGCTTTTACTTTATGGATTCGCCAAGTGAATTAGTGCTTGGGCCTTTTCAAGGTAATCCAGCGTGTATTCGTATTCCTGTTGGTAAAGGGGTATGTGGTACGGCTGCAGCAACGTTAGAAACTCAACTAATTGAAGATGTGCATGCGTTTGATGGCCACATAGCCTGCGATGCAGCGTCTAACTCTGAGATTGTTGTACCTATCATGAAAAATGATAAAATAGTTGCTGTTCTTGATATCGATAGCCCAACTATTGGTCGATTTGATACTGATGACCAAGCAGGTCTTGAAGCATTAGTTAAATGCTTAGAGGCAAGCTTATAATGAAAGACTTGCTAAATGTTCAAGACTACCTATTCGCAGTACAAGATGTAGGCGATTGGGAAGGGGAAGAAGAACATGTAGCGGAAACGCTCAATGATTTGATTCACATAGCCTGGGATAAACTTCCAGATGATTTAGATTGTGAATCAATCGATGAAATAATAAATGGTATTTGGGAACACCTTCGAGGTGATTTGGCTGTACTTGAAGCCGACTTCGAAGAGTTAATCGACTGGGTAATACACTACGTTGACTCGTCCCTTGATGAAAAGATGTGAAAAATAGGTTCTAAAATGGAAACCACAAACAAGCTAAAAGATATTAATGAAGTGCTGGAATTTCTTTATCAAGAATTTCCACAATGTTTTAAACAAAAAGACGGTATTAAACCGCTTAAAGTCGGTATTTTTAAAGATATTGCCGAGCGTATAGAAGGGTCTGAAAAAGTAAGTAAGACTCAAGTACGTCAAGCGCTTAGAAAATACACGTCTAACTGGCGTTATTTAGAAGCTGTGACTAAGTCAGAGTTTCGTATTGATCTTGATGGCAATCAAGGTGAAAAAGTTGAGCAAGAGCACATTGACCACGCTCAAAAAGCACTAGAAGAAAGCCGTGCTAAAATGGCAAAACGCAAAAAACAACAGCGTCCACGCCAAGATTCAGATTCTAAATCTTTCAAGAAAAAACCAGCCCACGCTAGCAAAAACAATGCACAAGCTAACAAACCAGCTAAAGCAGCCCCTGCTAAACGTTCAGGAAAAGTTGAACCTTTACCTGCAAGTGAGGTCAAGGTTAATAACAAGGTTAAGGTTAAACTTGGCCAAGCACTTGTAAATGCGGTAATTACTGAAGTAAACAAAGACGAAGTTCATGTTGAATTAGTAACTGGCATGCAAGTTAAAACCAAAGCTGACAGCTTATACATTATTTAAGTTGTAAATAAATTAAGGAGTTGTGTATGAGTAAAAAGTTTACGCTCATTCCGTTAGTTGCTGCCCTGTTTTCGGGTTCTTTATTCGCTTCAGTAGAAGCGGCAAAACTTGAAGACTTGCCTGTACTTAAACAAGAAAGTCAACATGGCACTGCCAGCAAACGAGTGGCTAACTTATTTGCTCGTTCACACTATACACCGGTTCGATTTAACGATGGGCTTTCTAGCAAAGTGTACGATCGTTATATCGAATCCCTTGATTTTAACAAAAGTGTGTTTTTAGCAAGCGACATTGCTGCGTTTGAAAAATACCGCAACGATTTTGATAATGCTATTACCACCGGTAAGCTTGGCTTTACGTTTGATATTTTTAACTTAAGCTTAAAGCGCCGTTTTGAACGTTATGATTACTCTTTATCACTACTAGATAAAGAAATGACGTTTGATAAAGACGATGAATACTTTTTTGACCGTGAAGATTCAGCATGGCCAGCATCGCAAGCTGAGCTTGATGAAATTTGGCGTGAACGCGTTAAATACGATGCCTTACGTTTAAAAATGACAGGCAAAGATTGGGAAGGGATCAAAGAGGTCCTTACCAAGCGTTATAAAAATGCACAAAAACGTTTAGTTCAAACAAATTCAGAAGATGCATTTCAAATTGTAATGAACTCGCTAGCGCGAAGCATTGAAGCGCATACGTCGTACTTATCGCCGCGCCGCGCAGAACAATTTAAAATGGATATGGACCTAGAGCTTGAAGGCATTGGCGCCGTTTTAAGCCCAGATGAAGATTACACCGTTATTCGTAGCTTAGTTCCAGGTGGTCCTGCCGATAAAACAGAGCAGCTTAAAGCTGACGATAAAATTATTGGCGTTGCCCAAGATCAAAAAGAGTTTGTTGATGTTATTGGCTGGCGTTTAGATGATGTAGTTGATTTAATCAAAGGCCCTAAAGGCACTAAGGTACGTTTACAGTATCTTAAAGGCTCTGATGCACATGGCACGCCTAAAGTAGTTGAAATCACCCGTGATAAAATTCGTTTAGAAGATAGGGCTGCTAAATCTGAAGTATTTGAAGCGAGTTATTCAAATTTAACTTCAAAAATTGGTGTTATTGAGATCCCAGGCTTTTACAACAATCTTTCAAAAGACGTTAAAGTTGAATTAGCTAAACTTAAAGAAGAAAACGTAGACGGTATTATTATTGATTTGCGCCAAAATGGCGGTGGATCATTATATGAAGCTACACAGCTATCAGGCTTGTTTTTTGACCAAGGTCCGGTTGTACAAATTCATACATTAAATAACCGTATTGAAGAGCAAAAAGACCGTGACGGAATTACCTACTACGATGGCCCATTAACTGTTTTAGTTGACCGTTACAGTGCTTCAGCCTCTGAAATTTTTGCCGCTGCAATGCAAGACTATGGCCGCGCAGTAATTATAGGCGAGCAAACCTTTGGTAAGGGAACGGTTCAGCAACACAAAGGCTTAGGCCGTGCGTACGATTTATACGACAACGACTTAGGTAGTGTACAATACACTATTGCTAAGTTTTACCGTATAAACGGCGGCAGTACTCAACATAAAGGGGTTATTCCTGATATTTCATTCCCTTCGGCGATAGACCCAGCAGAGTGGGGCGAGAGCAAGCAAGATAATGCATTGCCATGGGATAGCATAGTACGAGCTAAGTATAATAGGCAGGGTAATTTAACGCCTGTAATCACTTATCTTGAAAAACAGCACGAAGTACGTATTAAGTCAGAGCCAGAGTTTGGTTACGTATTTGATGATATTGCCCGTTACAATGAAGAGAAAGACCGCAAAACTATTTCTTTAGTTGAAGCAGACCGTATTAAAGAAAAAGATGAAAATGAAGCACGTACTCTAGCGCGCACTAATGAGCGTTTAAAGCGTTTAGGTAAGGAGCCAATAGAAAACCTAGATGATGTACCTGAGGTAATTGAAGAGCTTGACCCTTTCTTAGAAGAGGCAGCACTGATCACTCAAGATTACATTAACTTTGGCCGTATCGCTAAAAAATAAACACGTGTTTACCCCGTTTAAAAGGCGCTTTTTGCGCCTTTTTTGTTACCTAAATTTCGCTAAATTGCTATAATCGCGAATTACTAAATTGAGTTACATTACTGTGGCTTAAAAAAAGCACTGATACGCTAAAAATAATAAATAACCACGCCACGATATGTGGTGTGCAGGAGTCACTATTTTGAAGCCTTTAGAAAAACCGATTAAACCCGCCTCGTTTTTTGATGCACTTGTTCCTATCTCTGTTTTAATTTGCCTTTTAGGCGCAGCGGTATATTTATTTGGCGATAATTCGTCATCAGGTCCTAACCAAATAGCGTTATTATTTGCCACCTTTGCTGCGGCACTAATAGGGCTAAAAAATGGCTATACGTGGAAAAAGCTTGAAGAAGCCATGATTGAAGGTATTACCTTATCATTGGGGGCTATTTTAATTTTATTAATGGTGGGTGCCTTAATTGGTACTTGGCTGTTGTCGGGCACCGTGCCAACGCTTATTTATTATGGCTTACAGGTTATTAACCCAAGCTGGTTTTACGCTGCAAGCTGCTTAATTTGTGGCATTGTTGCAATGAGTATAGGTAGCTCTTGGACCACAGCTGCCACCATAGGTGTGGCGCTTTTAGGGGTGGCCACCGGGTTAGGGCTTGATCAAACTGTGACGGCAGGGGCGGTTATTTCGGGAGCTTACTTTGGTGACAAACTCAGCCCGCTTTCTGAAACTACTAACTTAGCACCGGCTGTTGTTGGAGCTGATTTATTTGAACATATTCACCACATGTTATGGACTACTGTTCCTAGCTTTGTCATTGCATTAATCATTTTTATATTTATGGGCTTTAATGCAACGGCTTCTAACGAAGCCGGCAGGATTGACGAAATAACAGCGATTTTAGAGCAGAACTTTAATATAGGCTTTGAAATGTTAATTCCATTAATTGTGCTGCTAGTTTTAGCTATTAAAAAAATGCCAGCGTTTCCGGCTATTTCAATTGGCGCTGTAATCGGTGCTGTGTGGGCAATGTTGTTTCAGTCTGATTTAATTGCGACACAAATTGACCTTTCTCAGGGTGAGTTGGTTGGTTATTTTAAAATTATTTGGACGACTTTTTTCGATGGTTTTAGCATCGACACGGGTGATGACAAAATGGATTCATTGCTCAGTGGTGGCGGTATGGCAGGGATGTTAACCACAACATGGCTGATCATGACGGCTCTTATGTTTGGTGCCATTATGGAAAAAACCGGCTTATTAGATATTTTTGTTAAGAGCATTTTAAAAATTGCAAAAAGCACGGGCTCGCTTATTACATCAACCATTGCTACTTGTGTGGGCACAAACTTAATAGCGGCTGATCAATACATTGCTATTGTAGTGCCAGGTCGTATGTTTAAAGAAGAATATAAAAAGCGTGGCTTAAAGCCCGTTAATTTATCGCGTACTTTAGAAGATGGCGGCACAATAACAAGCCCGTTAATTCCGTGGAATACCTGTGGTGCGTACATGCAAAGTGTTTTATTAATAAACCCATTTGACTATGCCCTGTATGCTTTCTTTAATTTAATTAACCCTTTCTTAGCTATTATTTATGCGTACGTAGGCATTAAAATTTTACGCATTGAACCCAAGCAACCTGCTTAAATCTAAATAGCTCCTTTTTTAAGGAGCTTTAGTTGGAGTAACTATGACTGTTTCAGCAAAGCCAAAAGCGCAATACTTAAAAGACTACACTGCGCCTAATTTTTCTATAGAGCACACTGAACTCACTTTTGACTTACAACCACTAAATACAAAAGTGACGGCGCTTCTAACACTTAAAAGAACAACAAATCAAAACTCAGCGCTTGTGTTAGATGGCATAGACTTACAATTAGTGGAGCTGCAAGTAGATAATGTTGCTTATACTAATTATAAGATTGAAGGTGAGCACCTAATCATTAATGATTTACCTCACACATGCCAGCTTAAAATTGTTACTGAAATTTCTCCTGATACAAATACCTCTTTAGAAGGCTTGTATTTATCTGGTGGAGCGTATTGTACGCAATGTGAAGCGCAAGGTTTTAGAAAAATAACCTACTTTTTAGACCGCCCTGACGTGCTAAGCACTTACGATGTGACGATTATTGCTGATAAAAGCTTTAAGCATTTACTGTCAAATGGTAACCAAATTGACAGCGGTGAAACAGCTGATGGCCGCCATTTTGCTAAATGGCAAGACCCATTTAAAAAGCCAAGTTACTTATTTGCATTAGTAGCGGGTGATTTTGATGTACTAAAAGACACTTACACAACAAAAAGTGGGCGCGAAATTGAGCTTGCGCTATTTGTTGATAAAGGCAATTTATCTAAAACACCACATGCAATTAACTCATTAAAAAAAGCCATGCATTGGGATGAGACACGCTTTAACTTAGAATATGACTTAGATATTTACATGATTGTTGCCGTAGATTTTTTCAATATGGGAGCAATGGAAAACAAAGGGCTAAATGTATTTAATAGTAAATGCGTATTGGCTAACCAAGAAACCGCCACCGATAAAGATTATCACACGATAGAGTCGATTGTTGGTCATGAGTATTTTCATAACTGGACGGGTAACCGTGTTACCTGTAGAGACTGGTTTCAGCTATCGTTAAAAGAAGGGCTCACAGTATTTAGAGACCAAGAATTTAGTAGCGATTTAGGCTCACGCGCACTTAACCGCATTGATGCCGTTAAGGTAATGCGCACACATCAGTTTAGTGAAGATGCGGGGCCAATGGCGCACCCAATTCGCCCAGAAAAAGTTATCGAAATGAATAACTTTTATACCGTAACGGTGTACGATAAAGGGGCTGAAGTTATCAGAATGATGCACACCCTGTTAGGTGAGGTTAACTTTCAAAAAGGGATGCAGCTTTACTTTGAACGCCATGATGGCCAAGCGGTTACCTGTGATGATTTTGTTGCTGCAATGAGTGATGCTTCAGGCATAGATTTAACGCAATTTAAGCGTTGGTATAGCCAATCTGGTACACCACGATTAAATGCAACACAGCATTATGATCACGATAAGCAACTTTATACTTTAACAATTGAGCAATCAGCTCCGCTAAATCAGCCAGATAATAAGAGCCTTCACATTCCATTTGCCATCGAATTATTAGATGAAAATGGGCAAAGTATTGCACTTACTTATCAAGGTGAAAAACGCGACCACGTGCTTAACGTAACTGCGCCAACGCAAACGTTTTACTTTGATCAAATACCTGCTCGCCCAGTGGCTGTACTACTTGAAGATTTTTCTGCGCCCTGTATTTTAAGCCAGCAAAATTCAGAACCTGATTTACTGCATATTATGCGTTTTGCGCGCAGCGATTTTTCGCGTTGGGATGCGCAGCAGCAATTATTTATTAATGCAGTTAAGCAAGCAGTCAACGCACCTGAACACGCAACATTAAGTGAAAACGTTATTAATGCACTCCGTGTGTTAATAAGCGCACAAAGTGGCGATTTAGCACTGGTAGCAGAGCTTATAAAACTGCCAAGCTTTGACACCTTTGCCGCTGAGTTTGACATAATTCCTGTTGACGAAATCATTACGATCACAAGGTTGTTTGAGCAACAGATTGCCGAGCAATTATCTGATGAGCTTTTACATTGTTACAGCTCGTTAGTAGATGATGGCAGTATAAATGCAGATGCAGTGGCTATAAGAGCGCTTAAAGGTGTTTGTCTACATTACTTAGCTAAAATACCTTCTGAGCAAGTTGACCGCTTTATTAAAAAATCGGCAGATTCACCGAATATGACCAATGTTTTAGCTTCATTAAGTGCGGTAGTAAAAGCATCACACCCGTTAAGAACAACGTTGTTAGATCATTTTGATAGCCAGTGGCGTCATGATGTTTTAGTTATGGATAAATGGTTTGCGCTGCAGGCTATGCAATCTGGTGATGATGCTATTGAGAATATAAAAGCGTTGTACGCGCATCCTAGCTTTGATTTTTCAAACCCAAATCGTGTACGGGCATTAGTGGGCAGCTTTAGTCATTTTAATACCGCACAATTTCACCGAAAAGATAGTGAAGGCTACGCATTATTAGGTGATTTACTTATTAAGCTAAACGCGATTAATCCGCAAAATGCCTCTAGAATGTTAACGCCTTTCATGTCGTGGAAACGCTTTGACACCACCCGTGCTCAAGCAATGAAAGCACAGTTGCAACGCTTAGCAAACCTTGAAGGATTAAGTGCTGATTTATTTGAAAAGGTTGAAAAAGCGCTTAATTAAATGATTGAGTATTACTTCTCTTTACACCTGAGCTATAACAAATGCATGGACTACTACCATGGTCGTTTTAGCTCAGTACAAGTGGTTGAGGATAACGGTAAAACAATACGTTTTGCCGCCTCGCACTTACGCCCTTACATTTCATCTATAGGAATAAGAGGGCGTTTTAGACTTTTACTTACCCCCGAGAATAAATTTATTCGCCTCGAACGTATCGCCTAACCTGCTGTTTTTATGTTATAGATACATAAAAATATTATCTTTTTGTTAATTCAATTTGTTCTATTGTTAATTTACGTGTATAAATTATCTGGTATGACGTCTTACCAATACGTAAACGTCAGCTCAAAAAATATAATAATTGATTGAACGCGACCATTTGTAATTTTTTATAATCGCTTCTATCGTTAAGATTACACTAAAAACAATAACTTGATCACACATAATTACCCACGACAGGGGGGATACACAATGATAAGAAGATCGCTTTTTGTTAAAAACAAAATAGCTATAGGTTTAGCAGCCGCAAGCTTAGGTTTATCTGCAGCAGCGAATGCAGCAAATTTTGAGGTAGGGGGCTTTGATGTCACCTTCGACTCAACTTTTTCCTATGGTCAAAGCGTCCGTGTTGAAGACAGAGATTTCGACATTATTGGTAAAAGCAATAATCCTGCATTTGATTGGACTGGGTATAATCCTTCATTAAATACAATTTATTCTTCTCAAGATGTTTGGGCTCAACCAGGCTCTTACTCTAATAATGGCGATGCAGGTAATCTTAATTTTGATAGCGGTGATTCGTTTTCAAAATTATTGAAAGGAACACACGACCTTTCAATTAGTAAAGATAACTACGGCTTATTCACACGTTTTATGTACTTTTACGATTTTGAGTTAATGGATGGTGATAGAGCCTACGTTAACCCAACCTCAGGACAAGGCGTAGATCCATGTGATGATGACGACACAAAAGAGCAAAGCTGTGCCGACATTCGTTTATTAGATGCCTACGTTTGGGCAAATTTTGACTTAAACGATGGCAATAACCCGCTGTCAATTCGCCTAGGTCAACAAGTAGTTAACTGGGGTGAGAGTACACTTATCTCTCATGGTATTAACGTAAACCCGGTCGATATTGACCGCTTAAAAGCGCCAGGTGCTGAGCTTAAAGAAGCATTTATTCCTGTAGGTATGCTTTGGGCGTCATTAGGGATCACTGAAAATATTACTTTAGAAGGTTTTTATCAGTACCAATGGCATGAAACACGCCTACCGGCTGCGGGTACTTATTTTTCTACCAATGACTTTGCAGCAGAAAACGGCTATCAGCAAAATGTACAGTTAGGTTTTACTTCTAACCCTGACATTGATATGGCCTTTTTAACCGACAGCCTTAATAACCTTTATACTAATTTTGCTCAGGTAGCCGCTGCACAGGGTATTGACCCAACAAGTGCTGAAGGCCAAGCCCTGCTTGCAAACATGTATTTAGCTCATCCAACTAAAGTTGCGCTTAAAGGTAAAGGCGATAACGGTAAAACAGAGCCAGATGACGGCGGCCAATATGGTTTACGTTTAGGTGTATTTTTACCAGAGTGGAACGACACAGAAGTGGCGTTATACCACGTTAATTACCATAGTCGACGTCCGCTAATTTCTGGTCGTGTATCTAACTTTTCTCAAGCTGCCATCGCACAAGATTTAGCGATGATTGCAACAACAGAAATTACAGATGACAACGTGGCAGATTTAGTTGCGTTTTCAAAAGCAGAAAATGATTACCCAGAAGATATTAAACTTTACGGTTTAAGCTTTAACACCACAATTGGTGAAACCGCGTTTGCTGGTGAGTTTGCATTTCGTAAAGACGAACCATTACAAATAGACGATGTAGAGCTACTTTATACCGCCATGCCTGAACAATTGGCGCTTGCCGGTATTCGCCCAGACTTTGCGGGTATTTCGCAAATGAGTTTTGGTGATGCGATTAGCTCTGTAGCGGCAGGTGAAGTTGCACAAGGTTATATTGAACGCGACACATCACAAATTCAGTTTACTGCAACACATTTATTTGGCCCGTCATTAGGTGCTGATAGCTGGGCTGTAGTAGGTGAAGTAGGTGCTGTTAAAATTCATGATATGCCTGATTACGACGAAATGCGTTTAAATGTGTCGGGTACAGGTCGAAGCGGTGTGATCACAGGCCCAGGCACTACTGACTACACAACATTACAACTAGGCCTTTCTAATGGCCCAGAAGAAAAGTCGTTTGCAACGGCATCATCTTGGGGTTACCGCCTAATTGCTAAAGGTGATTACTTTAACCTTTACAATGGCATTAACTTCTCTCCACGATTTGTATTTTCTCATGATGTAAACGGTAACACACCTGATCCTATGTTCTTGTTTATTGAAGACCGTAAATCGTTGGGTGTAACGATGAACTTTAATTACCAAAATGCATGGTCACTTGATGTGAGCTACAACTCATTTTGGGGTGGTGGCGATATCAATACTTTCTCAGATCGTGACTACGTTTCTTTCAATTTAAAATATTCAATTTAGGGGTAATATTAGTATGATTAAAAAACCTACCCTCATCGCTACCGCTTTGTGTAGCATGTTTTTAAGTTCAGCGGCAATGGCAAAAATGAGCGCTGAAGAAGTTGCACGTTTAGGACAAGACTTAACGCCATTTGGCGCAGAAAAAGCAGCCAATGCTGATGGGTCAATTCCAGCGTGGAATGGCGGTATTACATCTGCACCAGAAGGTTATGAGCCAGGCATGCACCATTTAGACCCGTATTCTGCGGACAAAGTGTTGTTTACCATTGATAAAACAAACCTTGATAAGTACAAAGCTAACTTAAGCCCTGGTCAAATTGCTTTATTTGAAGCATACCCAGATACGTTTAAAATGCCTGTTTATGAAACGCGCCGCTCTGCGTCTTACCCACAGTTTGTATACGATGCAACAAAAGAGTTTGCTGCAACGGCTGAGCTTATTGAAGGTGGCAACGGAATAAAAAATACCGCAATTGGTATTCCATTTCCTATTCCTAAATCTGGCTTAGAAGCTATTTGGAATCACTTATTACGCTATCGTGGACAATCAATAGAGCGTTTTGGTGGACAAGCTGCACCCACCGCATCGGGTTCGTACAATTATGTAGGCTTTGATGAACAACTATTGGTTAAATATTCAGATCCTAAAGCGACCCCTGCAGAGCTTCAAGACTCAAACATTTTGTTTAAATTTAAGCAAAAAGTGACAGAGCCAGCACGCCTTGCCGGTACAGCGCTACTTGTACACGAAACCATGGATCAAATTTTAACACCTCGCCAAGCGTGGACATATAACTCGGGTCAGCGTCGTGTTCGTCGTGCACCAAATGTTGCATATGACGCACCAGGTACAGCCGCAGATAGCTTACGTACTACCGATGATTTTGATATGTTTAATGGCTCACCTAACCGTTACAACTGGACGTTAAAAGGTAAGCAAGAGCTATATATTCCGTACAATAGCTACAAGTTACACAGTGATAAACTAGAGTACGATGATATTTTAAAACCCGGCCACATTAATCCAGAGCATACGCGTTATGAAAAGCACCGTGTATGGGTGGTTGAAGCTAACTTAAAAGATGATACACGCCATATTTATAAAAAACGCGTGTTTTATATTGATGAAGATAGCTGGCAAGTACAAGTGACCGATATTTATGATAATCGCGACCAGCTTTATCGTGTAGCAATGGCATATGGCTTAAACTACTACGAAGTACCTACGCAGTGGAGTACCTTAGAAGTGTATCATGATTTAAATTCGCGCCGTTACTTAGCTATTGGTTTAGATAACCAAGAAAAAATGTACGACTTTTCAGAGTCGTTTAACGATAACGAATTTACTTCAAGCGCATTACGCCGTGAAGGTAGATAACAACGTAATATGCAGCTAACAGCCCGTTAGCTGCTTTTTTCTTTCTCATCGCGTTTGTCTATACGACACGCAGGATTTTCCTCAGCAAACAGACAAACAATTCTTCAGTTCAAGGCGATTAAAATTTATGAAGTATTTGGTATATGCCAGCCTGATCATAAGCGGTGCGAGTATTGCACAAGATGCACCTCAGTATGCTATTAGCGCAATCAACGCAAATAAAACCCTACTAACTGATATTACTAATACAGGTGCTGCTTTAGTGGCTGTAGGTAAGCACGGTACGGTAATAACAAGCAAAAACGCTGAGCAATGGCAGCAAGCGCAAAGCGTCCCTACACAGGTATTGTTAACGGCTGTCGATTTTTCTAATGAAACCCACGGGTGGGCGTGCGGGCACGATGCCACAATAATTAATACCACCGATGGTGGTTTAAATTGGCAATTACAACAAGCAAAGCCAGAGCTTGATAAGCCGTGTTTAGATATTTACTTTGAAGATGACTCAAATGGTTTTGCTGTTGGCGCTTATGGCATGTTTTATCAAACCAGTGATGGCGGCAAGCACTGGCATAAACGCTTTTTAGACTCTTTACTGTTTAGTGAAGATAGAGAGTATTTGAATGATTTAAAAGAAAATGATCCTCAAGGCTACGAAGCTGAAACAACATCTATACTGCCTCATTTTAACCGTATTGAAAAAACAGACAGTGGTTTGATGTTAGTCGGTGAAATGGGGTTAATGGCCAAAAGCAGTGATAATGGTCAAACATGGCAACGCCTTGATGAAATTTACCCGGGTTCTTTTTTTGCGGTAGCATCAGATCCGCAGCAAGAGATTGTGGCAGGGCTCAGAGGAAATGTATTTGCTAAAAATAAAAATGAACAACAATGGCAGCATTTTGAAAATGTTAAAACGGCCACGGTTAATAACATCATAAATTATAATAATGAGCATTGGTTACTGCTGGCAAATAGTGGTGTGATCTTTCATTTAAAAGACGGCTTACTTACACATGAACAACGCCCCGATGGTAAAGCTATTCTTGATGGCGTAATAATTAATAATAAATTAGTCATGGCAACAGAAGATGGCATTAAAGTGAAGGAGTTAAACCCTTAATGCATACGTTTTTAGATTTTTTAGAAAAGGCGGTGTTTAGACACCGTACTATCATGTTGATCGCTTTTGCGCTAATCACATGTTTTTTAGGCTATAAAGCCACTCATATTGAATTAGACGCCTCGTTTAACAAAAATATTCCGCTAAATCACGAATACATGAAAGTGTATACCAAACACGAAAAACAATTTGGTGGCGCAAATAGCATTTTAATTTCGGTGTGTGATGACAGTGGTAACATTTTTAACCCCGAATTTTTCACCCAATTAAAAGCAGTACACGATCAACTGTATTTTATTCCCGGTGTAAACCGCCCATTAGTTAACTCTATTTTTGCGCCCAGTGCGCGCTTTGTCGAAGTGGTTGAAGATGGTTTTGCTGGCGGCCCAATTATTCCTGCAAACTTTAAAGCTGACCAAAAAGGTTTAGCGGTAGTTAAAGAAAACATTGAAAAAGCAAAAGTAGTAGGGCGAATGATTGCCAGCGATTATTCATGTGCCATGGTGACCGCGCAGCTACTAGAAACCGACCCGCAAACTCAGCAAAAGCTAGATACACTCGCATTTGCAGATAAGTTAGAAACGCAAGTAAGAGAGCCTTTAAGTACAGATAAAGTCAGTATTCATATTATTGGATTTGCCAAAATGGCCGGCGATATCGCTCAAGGGGCAAAAGGCGTTGTGCTATTTTTTGCTATTGCCATTTGTTTTACCTTTATTATGGTATGGCTATTTTGTGGCAGTTTAAAGCTCACCATTTTACCTATAGCGTGTTCAATTATTGCCGTAATCTGGCAAATGGGTTTATTGTCTAGTTTAGGTTTTGGTCTCGACCCTATGTCTATATTGGTGCCGTTTTTAGTATTTGCGATTGGTGTAAGCCACGGCGTGCAGATGATCAACGCCATTGGTAAAAAAGTAGGTGAGGGAAAAAGTACCCGCATTTGTTGTCAATCAAGCTTTAGAGCATTACTTGTACCTGGTGGTATTGCGCTGCTTTCAGACACGGTGGGCTTTTTAACCCTGCTGACTATTGATATAGGTATTATTCGTGAACTTGCAATCACAGCAAGTTTAGGTGTTGCTGTTATTATATTTACTAATTTAATTTTATTGCCAGTGTGGGCCTCGTATATGAATTTTGCCAACACTGTGCATATTCAATCAGGCGATGCGCAAAAGCCAAATATGCTAGATGCGATACGCGATTTATTGGTAAAAGCCACAGACCCTAAAACCGCAAAAATGATTATTGGTTTTACGCTGGTGTTATTTGCATTAGGTTACTGGCAAGCAGATAAAATGCGAATTGGTGATTTACATGCAGGTGCGCCTTCGCTGCATCAAGATGCTCGCTACAATCAAGATACTTTTTTAATATCGGACAAATACACTATTTCGTCGGATATTTTAAAAGTGATTGTTGAGGCTTATCCTGCGGCGTGTACAGAGCACGATGTGATGGCGCGCATTAGCCGTTTTCAGTACAAGGTAGAAAACGTGCCAGGGGTACAATCGGCGGTTAGTTTAAGCTCTGTGGCGCAGTCGGTTAACGCAGGTTACAACGAAGGTAACTTAAAATGGCAAAGCTTACCGCGTAATTCAGCCAGCTTAGTGCAATCAACAGCCCGTGTAGAAACAAGCACAGGGTTACTCAATGGTGATTGCTCAGTCATGCCGGTGATTATATTTTTAGATGATCACAAAGCAAATACAATCGATACCGTTATTCAACGTGTTAAGCAATTTGCACAAGAAGAAGGCACAGACAAGTTAGCCTTTAAGTTAGCGTCTGGGCCTGTAGGGGTGATGGCGGCAACAAACGAGTCTGTGTCTGCGGCGCAAATTCCGATGATGCTTTACGTTTACGGCGCAGTTATTATTTTGTGTTTGTTAAGCTTTAAGAGCGTAAAAGCGACAATTGCAGTGGTATTACCTCTGTATATTGTATCAACTCTTGCACAAGCACTTATGGTGCAATTAGAAATTGGCTTAACGGTATCTACTTTACCTGTTATAGCCTTAGGTGTAGGTATTGGTGTGGATTACGGTATTTATATACTTTCTTCGATGATGGGCCAACTTAAGCAAAACGTACCGCTGAGCGTGGCGTACCGTAATGCACTTGTTGAGCGTGGCAGTGCTGTATTGTTTACCGGTATTACCCTTGCGATAGGTGTTAGTACGTGGATATTCTCTGATCTTAAGTTTCAAGTAGATATGGGAATACTGCTTACCTTCATGTTTTTAGTAAATATGTTAGGTGCGGTACTGCTATTACCCGCAATTGGTAGTCTGCTGTGGACCGACCAGAAAAAATAAAGTGAATAATTGTGCTCCTAAATGACCTGTAATGGTCATTTATATCTATATTTTGTGAATAGATGACCAAATAGCTGAAATGCTTAAAATGTTTTCATCGAAAAGGCTGTTTATTAGCGCTAAAAGGGTTAGAATTTAACTGACTCCACGCTAATAAATGGCTGTACAAATATTCTGCTTAACTAAAAGCAGTAATAGATTAAGGAACATACAATGACACGAAATGAAGGCCAAGCCTCGGTTATCCTAGATAATGTCTGTAAGCTTATCCAGAAAAAAGTTCACGCTGATAATGTGTTACTCGTTGAGAAATTCGCCAAAGCCTTGTACAGCAATATGTCTAAAGAGGATTTGGCAAATCGCAATGATAGTGACCTATACGGTGCTGCACTCAGCCTTTGGAATGCACTAGAAAAAAACACCACGGACGACGCAGTAATTCGCGTTTTCAACCCTGAAGTAGCAAAAGATGGCTGGCAGTCATCACATACAATTGTAGAAATTATTGCTAAAGATATGCCATTTTTAGTCGATTCTGTTCGTATGGCTATGACCCGTGAAAATATAGCTTCTCACTTATTACTTCACTGCCCACTAAAAATTCAGCGTGACGATAACGCTAAAATTTCTGGTTTATCAAATTTAAAAGCAGAGCAAGAATCAACCTCTACTAAAACAGTGTTTTTTATTGAGATTGACCGCCAAACCGATGCATCTGTTATTGCTTCTTTCAAAAAAGAGCTCGAATCAGTATTGGTTGATGTTTCTATTGCGGTAGATGATTGGCAGCCAATTCGCGAAAAATTAGTCTCTGTTACTAAAGAAGTACCAAAACGTAAGCACAATAAAAACAAAAACGAAGTATCTGAAGCCGTAGAGTTTTTAGATTGGCTGGCTAAAGATAACTTTACTTTAATGGGCTATCGCGAGTACGAGCTTACCCCTGTACAAGGTGATTACCAGTTAAAAGGTAAAATGGACACCAGTCTCGGCCTGATGAAAAATTCAACCGATGAGCACACACGTTTATTATCTGAATTACCAGAATTTGCTCGCCAAGAAGCCCTCAGCAGTAACTTATTAGTATTAACAAAAACAAACTCTGTATCGCGCGTTCATCGCCCAGCCTACATAGATTACGTTGGTATTAAACGCTTTGATGATGAAGGCAATGTGGTTGGTGAAGACCGTTTTATCGGCCTATTTTCATCAAGCTTTTACAACAACAGCGCAGCAGATGTGCCTGTTCTAAAAACTAAAATTAACCGCATCATGGATATGTGTGACTTTGCAAAAGGCACCCATGCATACAAAGCGGTACTTAATATTTTAGAAACGTACCCACGTGATGAATTAGTTCAAGCTCGCGAGAGCGAGTTACTCGAAGTAGCAATGGGTGTTTTACAAATTCAAGAGCGTGACATGTGTCGCTTGTTTGTTCGTAAAGACGCCTACGGACGTTTCTTCTCTTGTATGGTGTACGTTCCGCGTGAGCGATATAACACAGCGCTGCGCCGAGAAACACAAGACATTTTAGCTAACGCCTTTAATTCTGACGAAAAAGTCGAATTTACTACCTATTTCTCTGAGTCAACACTGGCGCGTACGCATTACACCGTTCGTGTGACCGATAACAATATCGAATATAACGTGAAAGACATCGAAAACAACCTAGTAGAAGCTGCTCGTACATGGGAAGATAAATTACAATCTGCACTGTTAGAGTCAGCAGGGGAAGCCCGCGGTAATGAGCTAAATCGTAAATATTGCAACGCGTTTGCACGCTCTTACAAAGATGAAGTACTACCGAGTGCTGCGGTTGTAGATATTGAAAAACTAGAATTGTTAAACGACGAGAACAAGCTAGAAATGCTGTTCTACCGTCCGCAAGAAGAAGCTAACAGCAATATTGTACGCCTAAGCTTGTTCCATAAAGATGAGCCAATTCACTTATCTGATGTTATGCCAATGCTAGAAAACTTTGGTTTACGCGTTGTAGGTGAAACGCCATATTCTGTTAAAACAAGTGATGGTCGTATCAATTGGATCATGGACTTCTCTATGCTGATTGACAGCAAAGGAATGGCCGACTTTGATAAGATTTCTGCTCGTTTTCGCGCTGCATTAACTAATGTATGGGGCAACCGCCTTGAAAACGACGGCTTTAACCGCTTAGTATTAATGGGTGGTTTAACAGGTCGTGAAGCCTCTATATTACGTGCCTATGCAAAATATATGCGCCAAATTGGGGTTACCTTCTCGCAGACCTACATTGAGAGCACGTTTGCAAACTACCCGCATATTGCTGCGCAAATAGTTAACTTATTTGCTAAAAAATTCTCAGTAAAAAGCCCTGCAAGCCCTAAAACACTTGAGAAATTAAGTGCACAAATTTACTTAGAGCTTGAAAACGTAGCGAACCTTGATGATGACCGTATTATACGTTTATACGTAGATATGATTGTCGCAACACTGCGTACTAACTACTTCCAAAAAGATGAAACAGGTCAGTTTAAATCTTACGTGTCGTTTAAAGTACAGCCTAGCTTAATTCCTGATATGCCGCTTCCGCTGCCAGCATTTGAGATTTTTGTATACTCTCCGCGTGTAGAAGGTGTGCATTTACGCGGTGGTAAAGTTGCTCGTGGTGGCCTTCGTTGGTCAGACCGTCGTGAAGATTTCCGTACTGAGGTACTGGGCTTAGTAAAAGCACAACAAGTTAAAAACACCGTAATTGTTCCGGTAGGTTCTAAAGGTGGTTTTGTATGTAAGCAGCTACCGAGTGAACGCGAAGCCTTTATTAAAGAAGGTCAAGAGTGTTACAAGATTTTCATTCGTGGTTTATTAGACATTACCGATAACATTGAGCGTGGTGAAATTGTACCGCCAGCTAATGTAACGCGTCACGATGAAGACGACCCATACTTAGTAGTTGCAGCAGATAAAGGTACAGCTACCTTCTCTGATATTGCTAACGGTATTGCTAACGAATACAACTTCTGGCTAGGTGATGCGTTTGCATCAGGTGGTTCAGTAGGCTATGACCATAAGAAAATGGGCATAACAGCAAAAGGTGCATGGGAGTCTGTTAAACGTCATTTCCGTGAAATGGATATTGACTGTCAAACTACCGACTTCACTGTGGTTGCTATTGGTGATATGGCCGGCGACGTATTTGGTAACGGCATGTTATTGTCTAAGCACATTCGCTTACAAGTCGCGTTTAACCATATGCACATATTTGTAGACCCTACACCAGATGCAGCGACCTCTTACCCAGAGCGTGAGCGCTTGTTTAACCTGCCTCGTTCATCATGGGAAGATTACAATAAAGATCTGATTTCAGCGGGTGGTGGGATTTTCTCGCGCGCAGCTAAATCGATTTCTTTAAGCCCAGAAATGAAAAAAATGCTTGGCACTAAAAAAGCAAGCATGACACCGAACGAGTTAATCAAAGCCTCATTAATGATGGAATTTGATTTACTGTGGAACGGTGGTATTGGTACTTATATTAAAAACAGCCACGAAACAGACGCTGATGTAGGGGATCGTGCAAACGATGCGCTGCGCATAAACGGTAAAGACCTTGGCGCTAAAATTTTAGGTGAGGGCGGTAACTTAGGTGCAACCCAATTAGGGCGTATCGAGTTTGCAGCCAAAGGCGGGCGTGTAAATACCGACTTTATTGATAACGTAGGCGGTGTTGCGTGTTCAGATAACGAAGTAAATATTAAAATTTTACTTAACGGCTTAGTTTCAGAAGGGGATTTAACACGTAAACAACGTGATGAGTTACTTTACTCTATGACCGACGAAGTGTCTGAGCTTGTACTTAAAGATTGTTACCGTCAAACACATACATTGTCGATTACACAGTCTAAAGGTGCATCAACACTTAAAGAGAAGATCCGCTTTATTCATGCCCTTGAAAAAGAAGGCAAGCTAAACCGTGCAATCGAGTTTTTACCAACTGATGAAGAGTTGGCAGAGCGCGCTGCAGCAGGTAAAGACCTAACACGTCCAGAGCTTTCAGTATTAGTTTCGTACGCTAAAATGGTGCTTAAAGAGTCTTTAGTAACAGATGAAATTACTGAAAACCCGTACTACCGTCAGCTACTAGTTAAGTCTTTCCCGCGTCCACTGCGTGAAAAATTTAACGACGCGATGGATAATCACCCACTGCGCAAAGAAATTATTGCAACAAAACTGGCGAACAATATCGTTAATGACATGGGCTTAAACTTCATGGTACGCATGAACGAAGAGACCGGTGCTAACGAAGCTGAAATCGCAATGTGCTACTCAATTGCGAGTGAGATTTTTGAAATGCGTGAAACCTGGTCATCAATCAGCGCGCTAGATAATAAAATCCCAGCAGCAGTTCAAACCGAAATGCTGTACCAATTACGTCGTACTGTTCGCCGTGCAACACGCTGGTTCTTACGTCATCGTAATAAAGCACAAACAATTGAACAAGCTATCGAGTTCTTTGCGCCAACGTTTAAAGATTTAAGCGAAAACTTAAATACGTACATGCAAGACAAAGAACACGAATGTTTGACTGGCAAAGCAAATGAGCTAGTTGAAAAAGGTGTACCTAAGCAAATTGCTAAGCGTATTATTGACCTTTCTAGCCTGTTCTCTGTAATGGATATTGCTGAAATAGCGCATAATTCAGGCCGCAGTGTGGCGATGGTATCTAATACCTACTTTAAACTTGGCTCGCGTATGGGCTTACACTGGTTCTTAGATCAAATTACTAACCAGCCTGTTTCTAACCATTGGCAAGCACTTGCCCGTGCGTCGTATCGTGAAGAGCTTGATTGGCAACAACGTACGCTTTCTCATGTTGTGCTAAACAGCTTTGAAGGTGACGAAAACGATGTTGATAATCAAATCGATCAGTGGATGGCCAGCCAAGATCTGCTGCTACAGCGTTGGAAGCAAATGTTAGCTGAATTTAAAACCTCGCAAAGTCACGACTTTGCTAAGTTCTCAGTTGCACTGCGCGAATTAATGTTGTTAAGCCATAACTGTGATACATCAGGAAAATAATTTAGCTTTAATTGGTTATTTATTCAGTAAATAATCAGTTAATTGTTAAAATTGTTATACAATACCTCAGCCTAGTCTGAGGTATTTTTTTGTCTGTAATTTAAAGAGGAACAATTCATGTTTTACGATTTAGCTCGCCGTTTTATGTTCACCCGAGATGCTGAATGGGCACATGAGTTTGCGCTTAATAATTTACGCCGTTTTGCACACACCCCTTTAAACGCAGCTTGGTCACAACATCTACAAAACAAACCAGTTAATTTTTTAGGCCTTGAGTTTAAAAACCCTGTGGGTTTGGCTGCAGGTTTAGATAAAAACGCTGAGTGTATTGATGCCTTTAGCCAAATGGGCTTTGGTTTTGTGGAAGTTGGCACGGTTACCCCGCGCCCGCAAGCAGGTAATGATAAGCCGCGCATTTTTAGATTACCGCAGTCAAATGCCATTATTAACCGAATGGGCTTTAATAATAAAGGGGTCGATAATTTAGTTAATAACGTAAAAAATGCCAAGTACACTGGTATTTTAGGTATTAATATTGGTAAAAATAAAGATACCCCGAATGAGCAAGGTAAAGACGATTACATTCATTGTATGCGTAAAGTGTTCGAGCATGCTTCGTATATTACGGTCAATATTTCATCTCCAAATACCCCAGGGCTGCGCGATTTACAATATGGTGCTGCGTTAGATGATTTACTGCAAAGTTTAAAGAATGAACAGCTTGATTTAATTGCCAAGCATAATAAGCAAGTACCTATGCTGGTTAAAATAGCGCCAGATCTTGATCAAATCCAAATTGAGCAGGTTAGCGAGTCACTATTAACTAATCAAATTGATGGCGTAATCGCAACAAATACTACGCTTGAACGTAGTGCAGTAATGGGTCAGCAATACGCCGATGAGGCGGGTGGTTTATCTGGCAGCCCAGTAAGAGAGCGTTCTACACACGTTGTTAGCGAACTTAAACGTTTAACACAAAGTAAATTACCAATTATTGGTGTAGGTGGTATTGATGATGCGCAATCTGCTCAAGAAAAGCTTAATGCAGGCGCAAATTTAGTGCAGGTTTATACTGGGTTCATCTACAAAGGGCCACAATTGGTAAAATCGATCGTTGATTCCTTATAAGGATCAGTTATGTAAGCTTTTGATCGTTCAATAAATGTTCTAAACAAATGTTTTAAAAATGGTCAAAAGCCGTTATAATCTAATATTAATGTCTTAATTAAAAATAAATTTTTAAACAAGGAGGAGGCAAATGTTACAAGCAACAAAACAATGGCAGTGGATTGCATGTGCAAATAAAAACCGCTTACTACTTGATTTAAATGACGATATGCAACTATGCACACCGTATAAATTAAGACAACTCACCGACTGTGTATTTGAAAACCCGCGTTTTAGCTTAGAAGATGCTGCTTTTTATGAACAGGTATATAACTACTTAGATGGTTTTGAGCTGTATAAGCCTGCACAAATTTGCCAAATTGCGCTCAATGCCACCGCTGTAAAATTTCATTTAAAACCGGTACTGGCTAAAAGTTGGTTTTTTGAAGAGTACACAGGCACCCAGCCAAGTACAGAAGCCATAGTTAAACTTACTTCAAAAGCACAAACCGGTGAGTTTTTAATTGTTGAACATTGCCCTGATGCTTCAATTTGCCTAAACCTTAACGAAACATTCAAACTTGATGATAATTTGTCTCTTGAACAGTTTGAAGTTATCCGCGTTTTAAACAATCGTGTTCACCCGCTATTACTTGAGCAATATCACACTAAATCAGCTTAGCAAATTTACAAATCGAGCTGCGTTTATCAAGTGTTTGTCAGCCAACCTATGTTATAATCCTGCGCAATTAGCTATTAAGGGTTATTACTTTGCAATTTATCGCACTTACTTCTATCGGAATCGAAAATTTACTTGTTGATGAACTAACAGAATTAGGCGCCGTCGTGTCTAAACAAACTGTGGGTTCTGTTCGCTTTGAGGCAGATTCAACATTGGCGCAAAAGGTTTGTCTATCAACTCGTTATGCAACACGTGTGCTGATGCTTATTGAAGAAAAAGAAGGCGTTAATGATAAAGATAGCCTGTATAAATTTGCTCGTTTTCAGCCATGGCAAGAATGGTTTGGCCCTGCCCAAACATTTGCCGTTGATTTTAATGGTACCAACGACTCTTTAAAAAATACCCAGTTTTCAGGCTTGGTAATTAAAGATGCGATTGTTGACTACTTTAACGATTTATACGAACAACGCCCAAATGTAGATAAGCAAGATGCCAATGTGCGTGTTGTGGCGCGTTTAAATCGCCATGGTGTGGCTTTGTATATTGATTACTCGGGTCCTCGTTTATCTGAGCGCGGTTATCGCCAAGGTCAAGGTAAAGCCCCAATTAAAGAGCACTTAGCGGCCGCGATTATTAAACGCAGTGGTTGGCTTGAAAATGTAAATCAACCTTTATTTGACCCATGTTGTGGTGCCGGCACTATTTTAATAGAAGCGGCGGGCATGGCGCGTAACGAAGCACCTGGTTTATTTAGAGAAGGGTTTGCTTTTGAGCGTTTACCTAGTTTTAGAGCGGCAAAATTTAAACAACTGCGTGAAGAATTAATTGCACAAATTACCGATCCTAAATTGTGGTTAATTGGCCACGATTACGATGCGCAAGTTCTTGATAAAGCCATTGCCAATGCTGAGCGTGCAGAGCTGGGTAATGTTATTAAGTTTAAGCAAAGTGATGCAACTAAGCTTACCTCTGTTGCTAAATTACCCGGGGTGGTTATTTCTAACTTACCGTACGGCGAACGTATTGGCTCTATGGCTGAGCTGGTAAATCTACACCGCAGCATGGGCGTGGGTTTTAAAAAGCACTTTAATCATTGGAAGCTTGCGTTACTAGGCATGGATGAAAGCCTATTTAAGCTGTTAAAACTGGTTAAACAAAAGCGTTATAAATTTAAAAACGGCCCATTAGATGTAGAGCTAAATTTATACCAGTTAGATGATAAACAGGTAAGCCTGACAAGCGATGACAAACCGGCTCTTAATTTTGAAGGCTCAATGTCGTTTGCTAATCGTTTGAAAAAGAACAAACAAGGCCTAAAAAATTGGCTTAAACAAAACGAAGTACAAGCTTATCGGGTATACGATGCTGATATTCCTGAATACAACGTAGCGGTTGATATTTACGGCGATTCTGCTGTCATTTTTGAATACGCAGCACCTAAAGAAATTGACGAAAAAACATCAGAAAAGCGTCTTCAAGATGTGATTAGCTTAACTGCACAGCAGCTAAACATAGCGCCTGAAAACATTGCCGTTAAAGTGCGTAAAAAACAAAAAGGGGAAGAGCAGTACACCCCAATGGCTAAACAAAACCGCACTATGGTGGTGGAAGAATTTGGCGCTAAGTTTAAAGTAAACTTGTTTGATTACCTCGATACAGGGCTGTTTTTAGATCATCGTTTAGCGCGTCGCTATATTCAGCAAAATGCAAAAGACAAACGCTTTTTAAACTTATTTGCCTACACAGGTACAGCCTCTGTGCACGCGGCATTAGGGGGTGCAAAAGCAATTACCACCGTTGATTTATCAAAAACCTACCTTAAGTGGGGCCAAGATAACTTTGCGTTAAATGATATTAGCAATACCCGCTACCGTTTTGAGCAAGCTGATTGTTTAAAATGGCTAGAATACGCACAAGGGCAATACGATTTAATCTTTTTAGACCCGCCTACTTTTTCTAATTCTAAACGAATGAAAGACGCGTTTGATGTGCAAACCGATCATATAAAATTACTTACTTGGGTTAAAAAAATCTTGAGTCCTTCGGGTACATTAATTTTTTCTAATAACAAACGTGGTTTTGTAATGGATGAAGTAGGTTTAATGGGCTTAGGGTTAAAAGCTGAAAATATTTCAGAAAAAACGTTATCACCTGATTTCAAACGTAATAAAAAAATACACAACAGTTGGTTAATTACCCATGGCTAATTATGTTTTATACCACACCGATGGCTGTCATTTATGTGAGCAAGCCGAGCAGGTTTTATTATCGGTTTTGGATAAAAATAGTGAGCTTAAATTAATTGATATACTCACTGATGAGCAGCTAATAGCGCGTTTTCAGTTAAGTATTCCCGTATTTGAGAGCAAAAGCGGCCACCATTTGTATTGGCCGTTTGATGCACAAACAGTGCATGAATTTTTAGCGCAAGAATAAAAGAGCAGTATTTATGGATTTAATTAGAATACAAAAAGCGCAGTTAGCTTATGGTACGCACCCATTACTTGATGATGCTGATGCAGTGATAGAAAGCGGTGAGCGCGTCTGTATTGTAGGGCGAAATGGGGCGGGTAAATCTACACTTTTAAAAGTACTAGATGGCCAAGTTATTTTAGATGATGGTGAAATTAACCAACTTGGCGGGATCAAAATATCTCGCTTAGAGCAAGATCCTCCTAAAGGAGCAAATGGCTCAGTATTCGACTATGTAGCACAGGGTATGCCTGATATTGCTAATTTGCTAATTGATTATCATCATGTAAGCACGCAGTTACAAACCGACTGCACCGACAAACTGCTAAATAAGCTTGAGCGTTTATCTAACGATTTAGAAGCGTGTGACGGTTGGCGTTTTGATTCGCGTATTCAATTAGTACTCACGCGTTTAGAGCTTAGCCCAGATGCTAAATTAGAATCGCTCTCAGGTGGTTGGTTGCGTAAAGTTGCCTTAGCACGTGCACTTGTGAGTGAGCCTGACTTATTGTTACTTGATGAGCCAACAAACCATTTAGACGTAGACAGTGTTAAATGGCTAGAGCAGTTTTTAAAAGAATTTAAAGGCGGTATTGTATTTATATCGCATGACCGTGCGTTTATCCGTGCTGTTGCAACGCGTATTTTAGATTTAGACCGCGGTAAACTTATCTCTTACCCTGGTGATTACGCGACCTACCTTGAACAAAAAGCGCATGACTTAAAAGTAGAAGAATCACAAAATGCACTTTTTGATAAGCGTTTAGCAGAGGAAGAAGCCTGGATACGCCAAGGTGTTAAAGCCCGTCGTACCCGCAACGAAGGCCGTGTACGTGAACTTAAACAGTTACGTGTTGAGCGCAAAGCCCGTGTAGAGCAAGTAGGTAAAACCGATTTTAATATTGAAACGGCTGATAGATCCGGCAAGCTAGTGTTTGAGGCAAAACACCTTAGTCATGCATTTAAAGATAAAGTGATTGCTAATGATTTTTCTACCCTTGTTATGCGCGGTGACCGCATTGGCTTAGTAGGCCCAAATGGTATTGGTAAAACTACCTTACTTAAACTGCTGTTTGGTGATTTAGAAGCCGATAGCGGCCATGTTAAACAAGGCGTTAATTTAGAATTTGCTTACTTTGACCAATATAGGCAAAAGCTTGATGAAGAGGCCACTGTTCAAGATAACGTTGCCGAGGGTAAACAAGAGGTAATGATGGGCGGGCGTTCTCGTCATGTACTTGGTTACCTGCAAGACTTTTTGTTTCCACCGGCACGTGCGCGTACACCTGTAAAAGCACTCTCTGGTGGTGAGAAAAACAGGCTTTTACTTGCAAAACTATTTCTAAAACCCTCAAATATTTTAGTACTCGATGAGCCAACCAATGACTTGGATATTGAAACATTAGAGTTACTCGAAGAAATTATTAATCAGTATCAGGGTACTGTGCTTATAGTAAGCCATGACCGTGAATTTATTGATAATACGTGTAGTAGTGTATGGGCGTTTGAAGGTGATGGAAAAATAACTGATATGGTAGGGGGTTACACCGATTACCAAGCTTATTTAAGCTATTTAGCTGAGCAGGAAAAACAGCAACAAGCACCAAAAAAAGACGTTAAGCCTGCGCCTGTAGCCGCGGCAAAGCCTGAAAACAAAAGCACTAAGCTTTCTTACAAATTAAAACTTGAATTAGAGCAACTACCCAATAAAATGGAACAACTTGAAGCCGCTGTAGAAGCGCAGCAAGCTGTAGTGAGCGATCCTGACTTTTTCAAACAAGCTAGCGACGTAACCACTAATGCATTGAACCATTTAGCAAAACTTGAGTCTGACCTTGAAGCCGCGTTTGAGCGCTGGGAAGAACTTGAAGAATTACAGAATCAGTAGTAAGGATTAAAATGAAATATAAATTACTCGCTGCCAGTATTTTAGCGACATTGAGTACATCTGCATTAAGTGCAACCTATGAATTAACAGAACTAGGTACTCTTGACGGCGCTAAACATTCTTACGTGACTGACGTAAGCGAAAGCGGGCACATTATTGGTACTGCCAACGGATTGTATAATTTACCAATCGATATTAGCTATATCGACTTTACCGAAAGCGTTATTGAAAATGCGTACGATAGTGAAGAGTACAACTTTGAGCTAAGTGATAAAGAAATTACTTTTACACTTGATGATATAGAAAATAACGATGCGGTTTTTAATAACGCCGATGCGCATTCATTTATGGTTAGCTTTTTAGCTGGCAGACCAACGGATTACGAGTACCAAAAGTTAAGCTCGGTAGTTGGTATTAAGTTTGACGATGGCATAGTGACTGAGCAAATACTGTTTGATGAAGAGTCGGTAGATTACGATGGGTTAACGCGTTCGGTTAGTAACTTTTATAATGCGGTAAGCGAAGATGGCGTGAGCGTTGGTTGGAGTGCAGCTCCATATGATAAAGTTTTATTTACGCCAGATGATGAAGATGAAGAAGAAACATGGTTTACCCATGACTTTATTGAGCGCGGAATAGTTATTTCTGAAGATGGAACGCAAAAGGTTGAGTTAGTTCCAGACTTTGACGATTACGGCGGTACTAGCCGAGCTAACGATATTGTTAAAACAAATGACGGGTACACTGTCGTTGGTTATGTTTCAACAGGTATTCCTGAAGACAGGCTTGATAATATTGAAGATAACTGTGATAACGAAGACGAGCCAACCAATACCTGTGTGGAATTATTAAATTCAAGTGTAACCACCGGCGTATTTGATGAGCGCGCGGTAAAATGGGAGCTTGATGAAGCATTTAATATCACTTCTACTGAAATACTAGGCCTTGCCTTAACGCCAGAAGAAGATGATGACTTTGCTTTTACAAGTACCGCTCTTGCACTAAATAATAATGGCACAGTGGTGGGCTCTTCAAATGCTCGTTACTATAAAAATGACGACACTATTTTAACAATGCCTGTTTATTTTAAAAATGGTGACGTGTTTAATTTTATAGACCAAGAAGATGATTGGCTTTCTGGTAAAGCGCTTGCTGTCAATGACAACGATGTAATTGTTGGTTATGCATCAAAGCGTATTGAAACCACGATCCGTGATCAGTTTTTCTATCATGATATAAGTACTGGCAATACCGTTTTCCCTACCGGTTACTTTAATAGCTCAAGCGCTTATGGTAATGATATTAATAACCAAGGTTATGTTGTTGGTGAAGGCGAGGTGGGTACATCTGAAAACAGCCGTCGTAAAGAAGCGTTTATATATAAAATTGGTGACGATAAAATTACCAACTTAAACGATTTACTACCTTGTTACGAAACAGATGGTGAAACAGACTACGCCTACACAATGGCTGAAGCGAAAGTCATTAATGAAGACAATGAGATTTTTGGTGTAGCTACCAAAACCGTTGAAAAGCGCGATACCTTTGGTAATGTAGAAACCGATATTGAAGGTAATGTTGAGTACGAGAGTGTTGCTGTTGCAGTAAAACTGACACCTATTGATGGTGAAGTAGAAGACTGTACACCTATAGAAGAAGAGCTTTATGAAAGAAGCTCAGCAAGCTTCCCTTGGTACACACTGTTATTATTGCCGCTAGTGGGCTTACGCAGAGTATTTAGATTTTAAGCTTTTTGCTTTTCATAAAAAACCAACTTATAAAAGTTGGTTTTTTTTCGTCTATAATAAAGTGCTTGGCGTTAATTAGTTATCTCAATTTGCTTCATTAAGTCATTCTATTTGAGTACTTTAATCGTTGGCTTTATTACGTATTAGTATTTCGTGCTAACCAGGCTTTGCGCACAGAGCGTCGCCAAATAATATCAATACCTAAATAAGCAATAATAGCGGCAACAGAAGCGCACACCAGTGAGCCAATTAAAAATGCAGGACCGATGGTAGAAAGGCTTTCTAAGAACCATGCCCAACTGGCTTCAAATGCAAAATGCTGCTCTGGTTGATTTAAAACAAGCGTACCTACAAGGTATGAGCCGTAAAATATTGGCGGCATAGTCAATGGGTTGGTAAGCCACACCAATGCCACAGAAATAGGTAAGTTAACTCTAAATACAATAGCTGCCGCAGCGGCTAAAACCATTTGAAAAGGAACAGGGATGAACGCAAAAAATAAACCAACCGCAAATGCGCCCCTTGCCGAGCGTCTGTTTAAATGCCATAGGTTGGCGTCTTGTAATAGGCGGCCGAATATTCTAAGTGTTTTATGATGCCTAATTTTATTAGGATCAGGTAAAAATCGTTGGATCGTTTTCTTAGGCATTTCAAGCAACCATTTACTTCAGTGTGGATTAGTCTTGGATTTGTAATAGGTTGTATTTCAACCGTATTTTATTATCAAACCCATGAATTTACAGTCATCACAATATCTGTCCTTATTGCGAGCGCCTATTTTAAGCCGTTTTTGAATGTTTTGTTAGGGTTTATTTTAGCTATTTGCTGCATTGTTATGCACTTTTACCTGTTTTATAGCTATACATTGCCAAATGATGAAAATAACTATGCTTACCCTGCCACAATTCTCGTTGATGACGTTATCTCTGCAAAGCAACCACAGTATATAAAAGCAACGTTATTAAAGTTAAATGGGGATGAAATACACAAATTTAAAGCACCTAAAGCCATGTTAAGTGTCGATTCTGCACAGCTTATTAAGCAGGGCGATACTTTTGAGGCAACAATAGCGCTGAAAAAATTCAGAACAATTAAAAATATCGGTGTGTTTGATAATAATGTGCATGCCTTTAAACAACGCATATTATTTAAAGGCAAAGTACTTAATAAGCAATTGCGCATTACTAACGCGGTTTCACCTTCAATAATTTATAAATACAGGTCGTTTTTAAAACACACCTATCAAAACACAACGCTTAACTGGCTATATTATGCATTGCTTAGTGGTGATAAATCACTGATGTCGTTTGAAAATAAACAAACAATGCAAAGTTTAGGGCTCAGCCATTTATTAGCCATTTCAGGGTTGCACATAGGGCTTATATTCAGCTGTTTTTATTTACTGAGTAAGTACACAGCATACATTTTGAAAATTAATGTATTGCAGTCTATTAATTTAACTATTATTTATTGTTTTATCGGATGGTTAGCGGCATTTATATATGTTTATTTAAGTGAATTTTTACTCTCAGCGACTCGCGCATTTATTATGTTAAGTTGCGTATTAGGTCTTTACTTTATTGCCAAACAGCCACTGCGCTGGCGAAGCATTCTATATGCTTTAGTCGCTGTATTACTCATCAATCCTTTTAATGTTTTAAACCCAGGTTTATATTTTTCTTTTATTGCGGTTGCAATTATTTTCCTTGTTATAAAGCACCTTCCTAAAACTAAATATAATTGGCTTAGCGTGTTTATAGCGCTGTGTATTATTCAGCTTGCTTTATTTATTGGGCTTTTGCCTATTACCCTTATTTATTTTAATGGGGTAAGTATTGCTGGGTTGGTTATTAATTTATTGGCAATTCCATTATTAAGCGTGGTGATCATGCCGCTTTTGCTGCTATTTACGATAATAAGTGCTGTGGTAGATATAACGCCCATCATTTTATTATTCGATAGTGTACTTATAACATTGTTTAAGTATATGGAAGCAATCCCTTGGCATTACAGATGGTTAGATATAGCTAAACCGCGTACATTGTACTTAGTTGCAGCTTATCTATGCATACTATTCGCTTGGTTTAGCCCCTTTAAACGTTTAGCACTCATTCCTCTATGCGTTACATTAATAGATTATCTGTATTTACCAAAACCTCTTTGGCAATTGCATGTGTTTGATGTTGGGCACGGATTAATGACGTTACTCGAAAAAGACAATCAAGCGCTGGTTTACGATTTTGGCCCGAGTTATTTTAACCGTTTTAGCCGTACATACAGTGTGTTAATTCCTTATTTGAAAACACATAACTTAACGGTCAGTGATGCAATAATAAGCCATCAAGACAACGACCATGCAGGGGGCGCAGCACATTTTATTAATGCAGGATTTGGTGAAAGCTTTAAGCGTTTTCACCCACACGGCACAACCACACAGTGTATGTCTTTAGATTATAACTTTAATGGATTGCGCATTAGCAGCTTTGCTGATAGCACATTTAATAACGAAAATGATAATTCGTGTGTGCTTTTAATCAAATCACCCCAACTTACTATGTTATTAACGGGTGATATTTCTAAAGCACGTGAGCTGAGCCTTATTAAAACTCACTCGTTACAAGCCGATGTGATTTTAAGCCCTCATCATGGCAGCGATACGTCTTCAAGCACGGAATTTATCAACCATGTAAATCCACATACGGTTATTCACTCAACAGCATTTCAAGGCCAATGGCAATTTCCCAGTGAAAAAGTGGTTTCGCGCTACAAAGCAATAAATGCTAAACAGTATGTTACGGCACGTGATGGGCAAATTACGGTAAGTATTTATCAAGATAGCTTTAAAGTGACAACGGCGCGCAAACACGAAAGTTATTGGTTTATAGAAGATTGACGTTTAGTTTTAACGGTTTGAAGGATACAATAAGGGCTGTAATTGTATAACGAGAGTAATATGAGTCAAAGTACTACACAAATTTATAAACGGTTGATTTCTTACGTTGGTGATTATAAAAGCGTTGCCTTCGTCGCTATTATTGGAATGATCGGCTATTCGGGTATGGATGCTTTATTTATTCAATTAATGAAACCCTTTATTGATGAAGGCCTAAACCAACGTAATAGCGAAGTGCTAGCTTATGCCCCTTTTGTTGTAATTGCGCTGGTAATAGGGCGTGGCCTGTTTAATTTTATGTCTTCGTATTGCCTAAGCTATGTAGGCTCGCAAGTTGTACGTTCGTTACGGCAGCAGTTATTTGAACACATATTACATTTGCCTGTTTCGTTTCATGATAAAAACTCAACAGGTGATTTAATTTCAAAAATTACTTTTGATACAGAACAAGTTCAGCAAGCGATCACCAAAGCACTGTTAATTGTTGTAAGAGAAGGCGCTTTTGTCGTTTTTCTACTTGCCCTTATGTTTTATACCAGCTGGCAGCTTTCGCTGATTTTTTTAGTGATCATTCCATTAGTGGCAATTATTGTAACGTTTGTGTCTAAACGCTTTCGCCATATTTCAAAAAATATACAGTCTGCAATGGGGCAGGTCACCCGTAGCTCTGAGCAAATGCTAAGTGGACACAAAGTTATTCATGGCTTTGGTGGGCAAAAACAAGAAATCGACCAGTTTTCAAAAATCAATAATCATAATCGCCAGCAACGTATTAAAATGGATGCCACTAAAGCGTTAAGCGTGTCGGTAATTCAAGTGCTTGCAGCAAGTGCAATGGCTGTTATTTTGTGGGTTGTATCTATGCCTTCAATGATAGATACGATCAGCTCTGGCGATTTTATGGTACTCATCTCTTCTATGATGATGCTTTTACGCCCGCTTAAACAATTAGCAAACGTGAACAGTGATATGCAGCGCGGTATTTCTGCAGCGCAAAGTATTTTTTTAGTTTTAGATGAAGAAATTGAAAAAGACAAAGGTACTTACAGCGTAGATAAAGTGAAGGGCGAAATTGAGGTTAAAAATGTTACCTTTAAATACCCAACTAAAGATGAAGCTGTTTTAAATAACCTATCAATAAGTATAAAGGCCGGTGAAAGCATCGCGCTAGTAGGGCGTTCAGGCTCGGGTAAATCGACTATTTCTAATTTATTACCGCGTTATTATGATTTAGAAGCACCAAGTGAAATTTTATTAGATGGCGTTGCGCTTGAGAAATATAAACTGGCCGATTTACGCCGCCAGTTTGCCTTAGTATCTCAGCAAGTTGTGTTATTTAACGACACAATTGCCAATAATATTTGTTATGGCATAAGCCGCGAAATAACACCGCAGCAACTAGAAGAGGTGGTTAAACAAGCCCACGTGTGGGAATTTGTTAAAGACCTACCTGAGCAACTCAATACCATGGTCGGTGAAAACGGGGTAATGCTCTCTGGTGGTCAACGTCAACGTATAGCAATTGCTCGCGCTATATTAAAAGATGCACCTATTTTAATTTTAGATGAAGCAACTTCAGCCTTAGACACAGAGTCTGAAAAACTAATTCAGCAAGCTCTTGATACCCTAATGCAAGACAAAACGTCTATAGTAATCGCCCATCGCCTTTCAACTATTGAGAACAGCGACAAAATATACGTTATTGATGGTGGTCGGGTGATTGAAAGTGGCGATCATCAGAGTTTATTAGCTAAAGATGGTACTTATTCAGCTCTATGTAAGATGCAGTTTGGTGAGCACGGGTGAGTAAAATAGAGCAAAGCTGGTATAAACCATTTAGTTTTATAACGCTACTTTTACTGCCATTAGCTGCGCTTTTTTGGTTAATTTCAAGTATTAGGAAATGGTTTTTTAAGGTTGGCTTTGCCACGCCTTTTAAAGCTAAATCTAAAGTGATTGTGGTGGGCAATATAAGTGTAGGTGGAAATGGCAAAACGCCATTTGTGTTATGGCTTTACGAATACTTGTCAGAGCAAGGCCTAAAAGTGGGCATTATCAGCCGAGGTTACGGCGGTAAAGCCAACAGCTACCCGCTGGTGGTAGAGCGCGGCGTAACAAGTGCACAAGCTGGTGATGAGCCAATACTTTTATTTAATCGCTTAAAATGTCCACTTGTTGTCGGACCCGATAGAAAAGCCAACATTACATTATTAGAGCAGCAATTTTGTGTGGATGTCATAATCTCAGATGATGGTATGCAGCATTATAAAATGGCACGCGATATAGAGTGCTGCATTGTTGATAGCCAAAGGCGATTTGGAAATGGCTTTGTTATGCCTGCAGGGCCATTACGCGAAACCACAAACAGATTAAATAGTGTTGATTTAGTGATTGAAAATGGGGGAGATGCATCCCTTAGCTACGTTTTGCAAACTGGTGCACTTAAACACGTTGCTAACAATACCCCTGTGAATAAAACCATTGAAAAAGGCCATGCGGTAAGTGCCATTGGTAACCCACAACGTTTTGAAGATTCATTAAAGGGGCAAAATATTCAGCTGCTTTCGACTCATCATTATAGAGATCACTATGCTTATAGCATGGCTGATTTTACTCAATTTAATGATGATAACGTATTAATGACAGAAAAAGATGCAGTAAAATGTAGAGACTTTGCAAAAGATACTTGGTATTACCTACCCGTAAATGCAAAACCTACTGACGCTGTAATACATAAATTAGATTTATTATTAAAACAAAAAGGGATCCTCAATGGCCTTTGATACAAAATTACTTGAAATAATTGCTTGTCCAGTATGTAAAGGAAAGCTTCGTTTTGATAAAGAAAATGCAGAACTTATTAGTACTGCAGCTAAACTTGCATACCCAGTACGCGACGATATACCGGTACTTTTAGAAAATGAAGCGCGTGAGCTATCTCAAGATGAGGTTGATAAGTGGAATTCGTAGTTGTTATACCTGCACGTTACGCGTCTACCCGTTTGCCTGGCAAACCATTAGCTGACATATGCGGTAAACCTATGATTCAACACGTGTATGAAAAAGCGTGTTTGTCAGGTGCAAGTAAAGTGGTTATTGCAACCGATCATCAAAAAGTTTTTGATGCTGTTAAATTGTTCACAAACGATGTGCTGATGACGCGAGAAGATCATCAATCGGGTACCGAACGTTTAGCAGAAGTTGTTGACTTACTTAAGCTAGACGCAGAAACCTTAGTGGTAAATGTACAAGGCGATGAGCCATTACTTGCCAGCGAAAACGTATCGCAAGTTGCCACTTTACTAAATAATTCAAGCGCGCCAATGGCAACATTAAGTGTAGCCATTGAAGAGCAAGACGAAGTGTTTAATCCTAATGCCGTGAAGGTTGTTAGTGATATTAATAAAAATGCGTTGTACTTTTCACGTGCCAGTATTCCGTTTGACAGAAGCGCAATGTTAAATAGCGACAGTGTGTTAGATATAACGCCTTTTCAGCGCCATGTGGGTATATATGCTTATCGTGCGGGATTCATTAAGCAGTATATTGAGCTAAGTGTATCGCCGCTTGAAGTACTTGAGTCGCTAGAGCAACTTAGGGTGTTGTACCATGGTTACGCTATCAAAATTGAGCAGGCCAAAGTAACACCACATGCAGGGGTTGATACGGCCGAGGATTTAGAAAAAGTGATTGCCTACCTAAAAGCTAAGCAAGCCTAATAATGGTTAAAAGTGAATTACCCATAGTATTTAGCCACGCTGATTTTTATATATTTGAAAAACCAGCGGGGCTTAATTTTCACTCAGAAGGTGAAAAAGGGTTTGTGGTATTAGCTGAGCAGCAAACTGGCGAAAAATTATTTGCTGTTCACCGCCTTGATAAAGTGACATCTGGCCTTATTATTCTTAGTCGCAATAAAGAAGCCGCTGCTAAATTTACGTCTCTTTTTACTGAGCACGCAATAAACAAGTTTTATTTAGCTATAAGCAATGCTAAACCTAAAAAAAAGCAAGGGTGGATAAAAGGTGATATGGCTAAGTCTCGCAGGGGCATGTTTAAGCTTTTACCGACCCTGCAAAACCCGGCCATTACCCGCTTTTATTCTTTTAGTTATAAGCCGGGGTTTAGAGCGTATATTTTAAAGCCGTATTCGGGTAAAACCCACCAACTTAGAGTGGCATTAAAAAGTTTAGGGGCGCCAATTTTAGGCGATACACTTTATAGTGGCACCGCAGCTGAGCGGGCGTATCTTCATGCCTATGCGTTAAGTTTTTTATGGCATGGGGAGCAAATTAATTGCTCTTTGCTACCTACTACGGGTGATGAGTACCAGCAATTAATTAATCATCAAGAATTTCAAGCATGGCAATCGCCATGGCAACTGGATTGGTAAATGAGCGAAAAAGTAACAGATATTCGTTTTGGCGGGATCAAACGCCTATACGGTAACCAACAATTTGACTGGCTACAACAAGCCCATTTTTGTGTAGTGGGGATAGGCGGTGTAGGAAGTTGGGCCGCCGAAGCTTTAGCACGTACAGGCGTGGGTAAAATCACTTTAATTGATTTAGATGATATTTGCGCGACGAACGTAAATAGGCAAATTCATGCACTTAGCGGCAGTATTGGCCAAGCCAAAGTAGATGCAATGAAAAGTCGCTGCGAACTGATAAACCCAGAGTGTAAAGTAACTGTGATAGATGACTTTATTACTCTTGAAAATATTCGTGAGCATATTCAAGGTTTTGATTACGTCATTGACTGTATTGATGCAGTTAAAGAAAAAGCAGCGCTTATTGCTCATTGTAAGCGCAATAAAATGCCTATTATTACTACTGGCGGCGCGGGTGGGCAAACTGATCCTAGCCAAATAACATTTGGTGATGTGGCTAAAACCACGCAAGATCCGCTACTTGCTAAAGTGCGTTATATTTTACGCAAACAATATAATTTTAGTAACAACCCTAAACGCAAATTTAATATTGATTGTGTGTACTCAACTGAGCAACTTGTTTACCCAGGCAGTGATGGCAGTGTATGCCACGCTAAACAAAATGCTGATGGTACAATGAATATGGATTGTAATAACGGGTTTGGCTCGGTAACTATGATCACCGGAAGTTTTGGCTTTTTTGTAGCGGCTAAAGCGGTACGTAAATATTTAGATAAAAAACAGCGTTTACAACAAGCTCAATAGTTTAATTGAGCTTGTTAGTTGCCATGCTTTGAATTGCCTCGACCATGGCTTTTATTCCGTTCCCTCGAGATGCACTAAGGTGTTTAATTAAGCCTAACTTTTCAAATTCGTCATACGCATTAATATTTACGACTTCTTCAGGTGTTAAGCCATTATAAAGCGCTAAAATTATCGCTAATAAGCCTTTTACAATGCGGGTGTCTGAGTCGCCAATAACCACTAAACGATTCTCGCTATCGTCAAACTCCATAAACATCCACACTTTGCTCTCACACCCTGGCACCAGTGCGTCATCGGTTTTAAGTACATCCGCTAAAGCGGGAAGTGTTTTGCCCAGAAGCATTATTTCGCGATATTTTTGCTGCCAAGATTGCGCCTGTTGTATAGGTTTTACTACGTTTTTAAACGTATTTGTCATGAGTTATCCTAAATTAGTCTAATAATTCAATCGTTTCTTTCAAGGCATTGATGAAATTATCAACATCTTGGTGGGTATTATAAAATGCAAAGCTTGCTCGAACAGTGCCTTTTACCCCTAAATGGTGCATTAATGGTTGCGTACAATGGTGTCCACTGCGTACTGCAATACCAAATCCGTCAAGCAAAGTTGCCAAATCGTAAGGGTGTTCACTTTTATAATTAAAACTAAGGGTGCCAATATTGTTGTTTAGGTCGCTATAAATAGTAATACCGTTAATTTTACTCAACTGTGTAGCTGCATAATTAAAAATAGCCTGCTCATGGCGCTGTAACTGTTCTATGTTTAGGGCTGATAAATAATCAATTGCTGCACTGAAGCCAATGACGCCGGCTATATTTGGGGTGCCGGTCTCAAATTTAGCAGGAGCGTCTCTGTAGGTGGTTTTTTCAAGGGTTACAGTATCTATCATCTCACCACCCGTTTGAAACGGGGTAAGCGCATTAAGTAATTCATAGCGACCATATAAGCCCCCTACACCCGTAGGGCCAAGCATTTTATGCGCTGAGAATACATAAAAATCGCATCCAAGCTGCTTTAAATTAGGGCGTAAATGCATGGCTCCTTGTGCGCCATCAACAACAACTAACGTGCCGACTGCTTTCGCTGCAGCTATTAATGGGGCTAAATTGGTAATATTACCTAATGTGTTAGACGCTTGGCTGATACACATTACCTTTGCTTTAGTATGTGTGATCATGTCTATACAGCGAGCTAAATTAAACGTCGCGTTTTGCTCAAGGGGGAGTGCAGATAGCGTAGCCCCGGTATTTTGCGTTAATACTTGCCAAGGTACAATATTAGCGTGGTGCTCAAGGGGTGTAATTAAAACCGTATCTTCACCAGTAATTTGCCTTTGTAGGCCATGAGCAAGTAAATTTAGCGCTTCTGTCGCGCCTTTTGTCCAGACGATTTCTTTAGCATTTACGTTAAAGTAATCAGCTGTTTTTAATCTTGCTTCTTCATATTGTTCTGTAGCGCGCTCGCTTAAGGTGTGCCGGCCTCTGTGAACGTTTGCGTTGCCTAAATTATAAAAACGAGTGGTTGCATCAATAACGCTTTGTGGCTTTTGCGACGTTGCGCCAGAGTCTAAATATACTAAAGGGTTGCCATTAAGGGTTTGGTTTAACGTAGGGAAGTCGTTACGGATTTTTGTTATATCAAACTCTTGAGAAGGCATGGCTATTCAACATCTATAAATTTAGGCAGGAATTGTAATCGGTTTCATAAAATTGACAAGCAAAGCACACAAAAAAGGCCGCAAAAGCGGCCTTTTTTACCTAACTAAGCTTAGCGCTTGTCAGTTGATACGAAGTCACGTTGAGTGTAACCAGTATACATTTGACGAGGGCGGCTGATCTTATGACCAGGTTGAGATAGCATCTCATCCCAGTGAGTGATCCAACCAACAGTACGTGCCATTGCAAAAATTACAGTGAACATGCTTGTTGGAATACCAATCGCTTTTAAGATAATACCTGAGTAGAAATCAACGTTAGGGTAAAGTTTCTTCTCTACAAAGTATGGGTCTTCAAGGGCAATTTGTTCAAGCTTCATTGCAATATCAAGAAGCGGATCTTGAATGTTAAGCTCTTCCAATACTTCGTGACACGTTTGACGCATTACTGTAGCGCGTGGGTCGAAGTTTTTGTAAACACGGTGACCAAAGCCCATAAGACGGAACGGATCAGACTTATCTTTTGCTTTTGCTACGTACTCATCAATACGATCAACAGAACCAATCTCTTCTAACATGTTTAAACATGCTTCGTTAGCACCGCCGTGAGCAGGGCCCCAAAGAGATGCGATACCCGCTGCAATACATGCATATGGGTTAGCGCCTGAAGAGCCCGCTAAACGTACTGTTGACGTTGAAGCGTTTTGCTCATGATCAGCATGAAGCATGAAGATTTTATCCATTGCTTTAGCTGTAACAGGGTTAACTTTGTATTCTTCAGCCGGTACAGAGAACATCATGTGTAAGAAGTTTTCTGCGTAGCTTAAATCGTTACGTGGGTAAACAAACGGTTGACCAATGTTTGTTTTGTACGCCATAGCTGCAATAGTCGGTAATTTAGCCACAAGTTTAATAGCGCTTGTTTTACGTTGGCTTGCATCAGTAATATCAAGATCTTCGTGGTAAAAAGAAGATAATGCGCCTACTACACCACATAGCATTGCCATTGGGTGAGCATCGAAGCGGAAACCTTGGAAAAAGTTAGCAATTTTCTCATCAAGCATGGTGTTATGCGTGATTTCTTTTGCAAATGCATCGTATTGCTCTTTAGTTGGTAACTCACCGTTTAATAGTAAGTAACAAAGCTCGATGTAGTTAGAGTCTTCAGCTAATTGCTCAATTGGGTAACCACGGTGAAGTAATACACCTTTACCACCATCAATGTAGGTGATTGCAGATTCACAAGAGCCAGTCGACATGAAACCTGGGTCATAAGTAAAGTGACCGTGTGAACCTAACGTACGTACGTCGATCACATCTTGGCCAGCAGTGCCTTGATAAATTGGAAGTTCGATTGGATCTAGTCCATCAATATGGACTGTGGCTTTTTTATCTGCCATCTATGTATCTCCTATTAAGATATCTATTCTGATTTTTAGATTTTTAAAGTTCTGAAATCTTGTTTTAAGCACATCTTCGCATTTTAACGTGAAAGAGGGGGTTAAAGTCAATTTTTATAAACATTATGCATATATGTATAATAAATATTCGGTATTAATTAAATATTATACTATCGGCTAATTCGCAAACGTCTCTAACTAAACAAGAATTGTAAAACAACCTTTGGGTATATATACTATCGGAGGTTTTAAACCGCTTTGTATTTAGGTAAACATATTTTTACAGCGTAATTTTTGCAGATTTGTGAACTTTTGCTGTATTGACACGTTTACTTTGATAGTTCCACCAGAAATTTTGGTGGGTTTTAGAAAAACAAGTAGATGAGCTCCAATGTGAGCAAGATGGGCAAGTAACTGTGAAAAAGCAAAGACCTGTAAATCTAGATCTAACAACTATATCTATGCCGGCAACGGCTAAAGCATCAATCTTTCACCGCGTCACCGGTGTTGCATTATTTTTTGCTTTAACGTTTGTCATTTGGGCTTGGTCTGAGTCTCTTTCTTCAGCTGAAGGTTTTGAATTCGTCAAGGGTCTGTTTAGCGGATTCATTGCCAAATTCATAGCTTGGGGCACACTTTCTGTATTGGGTTATCACCTTATTGGTGGTATCCGTCACATCATTATGGATATGGGCCACTGGGAAGAACTTGAATCAGGTAACCTTAGCGCTAAAATTGCAATGGCACTTGGCGTTGTATTTGCCGTACTGGCAGGGGTGTGGATATGGTCTTAAATCAAGCAACTCTTAAACGTGATGGTGTACAAGATTTCGTATCTTTACGTACCACGGCACTAGTAATCACCGCATACGCGATTTTTATTATCGGCTATTTTTTAGCAACGCCAGAAGTCACTTTCGAAGCCTGGACAGGCCTATTCTCTAATCTAGCAATGAAGGGTTTTACACTTATTACTCTTGTATGCATGATGGTTCATACCCGCATTGGCCTTTGGCAAGTTTTAACGGATTACGTTAAAAACGCTAAACTACGCGCTGTTTTAGGCTTTGTATTAAACCTGATGGCCGTTGCTTACGTAGCTATTGGTCTAATCGTTTTATGGGGTGTTTAAGTGAAATATTCTGTTCGTGAATTTGACGCCGTAGTAATTGGTGCAGGTGGTGCTGGTATGCGCGCCGCTCTTGCCATTACCGAATCTGGCAAAACGTGTGCATTAATATCTAAAGTATTCCCAACACGCTCACACACTGTATCTGCACAGGGTGGTATTACAGTAGCGCTAGGTAATTCACACGAAGACAACTGGGAATGGCATATGTACGACACCGTTAAAGGTTCCGATTTTATCGGTGACCAAGACGCTATCGAATACATGTGTCAAACAGGCCCAGAAGCTATTACTGAATTAGAAAACATGGGTTTACCATTTTCTCGTTTTGAAAATGGCCGTGTTTACCAACGTCCTTTCGGTGGTCAATCGAAAAACTTTGGTGGTGAACAAGCTGCACGTACTGCAGCAGCAGCTGACCGTACTGGTCACGCTTTATTACACCTTCTATACCAACAAAACGTTAAAAACCAAACTAATGTATTCTCTGAGTGGTATGCACTAGATTTAGTTAAAAACGACAATGGCGATGTAGTAGGCTGTACAGCAATTGAGATTGAAACAGGTGAAATCACTTTCTTCAAATCAAAAGCTGTTGTACTTGCAACCGGCGGTGCTGGTCGTATTTTCGCATCAACAACCAATGCTCACATTAATACGGGTGATGGTGTTGGTATGGCAGCCCGTGCAGGCGTTGCTATGCAAGATATGGAAATGTGGCAATTCCACCCAACGGGTATTGCAGGCGCTGGTACACTTGTAACGGAAGGTTGTCGTGGTGAAGGTGGTTATCTTTTAAATAAAGATGGCGAACGCTTCATGGAACGTTATGCACCAAACGCTAAAGACTTAGCGTCTCGTGACGTTGTAGCGCGTTCAATGATGACTGAAATCCGTGAAGGCCGTGGCTGTGATGGTCCTTGGGGTCCACACCTTAAGCTGAAACTTGACCACTTAGGTGAAGAAACGCTTAACTTACGTCTCCCAGGCGTATGTGACCTTGCTAAAACTTTCGCACACGTTGACCCTGCTAAAGAGCCAATTCCAGTAATACCAACTTGTCACTACATGATGGGTGGTGTTCCAACTAACGTAAATGGTCAAGCGCTACAAATCGATGCTAATGGCAACGAAAAAGTAGTAGAAGGCTTATTTGCAGTAGGTGAAATTGCCTGTGTATCTGTACATGGTGCAAACCGCCTAGGTGGTAACTCATTACTTGATTTAGTTGTATTTGGCCGTGCTGCGGGTAACTTCCTAGGTAAATACCTTAACGAAGTTGAAATTACTAAAGCACCGACAGCATCTGATATTGACGCGTCTCTTGCACGCTTTAACCGTTGGGAAAATTCAACGGCTGGCCAAGGTGAAGACCCAGTTCAAATCAAAAAAGACCTACAACAATGTATGCAGCTTAACTTCTCGGTATTCCGTGAAGGTGAGTCTATGGCGACAGGTCTTAAAGAGCTTAAAGAAATTCGTGAACGTCTGCAGCATGCACGTCTTGATGATAAATCATCAGACTTTAACACGCAGCGTATCGAATGTCTTGAACTAGACAACTTAATGGAAACAGCTTACTCAACTGCAGTAGCTGCAAACTTCCGTACTGAAAGCCGTGGTGCACACTCTCGCTTTGACTACCCAGATCGTGATGACGAAAACTGGTTATGTCACTCAGTATTCAATCCGGTAACGGATGAAATGAGCAAGCGTGACGTAAACTACGCGCCTAAGACGCGTGAAGCGTTCCCACCTAAAGCACGTACCTACTAGGAGCGAGACGATGGCACAAGTACAATTTTCAGTTTATCGTTACAATCCGGATGTTGATAACGCACCTCGTATGCAAGAATATACTTTGCAAACAGAGGAAGGTCAGGACATGATGGTATTGGATGCACTTTTATTATTAAAAGAGCAAGATCCAACATTATCATTCCGTCGCTCATGTCGTGAAGGCGTGTGTGGCTCTGATGGCGTTAACATGAATGGTAAAAATGGTTTAGCATGTATTACACCATTATCTACGCTGCAAAAAGGCGGCAAAGGTACTATTGTAATTCGTCCTTTACCTGGCTTACCTGTGGTACGTGACCTTGTTATTGACATGAGTCAGTTCTACACTCAGTACGAAAAAGTTAAACCATACCTAATTAACGATCAGCCAGCGGCTGGTGAGCGTCTTCAATCTATTGAAGAACGTGATAAATTAGATGGACTTTACGAGTGTATTTTATGTGCATGTTGTTCTACATCGTGTCCTTCGTTCTGGTGGAATCCAGACAAGTTCATTGGTCCAGCAGGCCTTCTTCATGCTTACCGTTTCTTGGCAGATAGCCGCGATACGGCAACTGAAGAACGTTTAGCAGACTTAGACGATGCGTTCAGTGTGTTCCGTTGCCACAGTATCATGAACTGTGTTAGCGTTTGTCCTAAAGGTCTTAACCCGACCAAAGCAATTGGACAAATTAAATCTATGTTATTAAACCGCGCGGTTTAATCACTTAGTAACGTAAGATGGCTAATATTTTTATTAGCCATCTTGTTATGACAACTATTAATTTCTGCGCTAAAGAAAAGGGCTTATAAATGCACGAAGGTGTGATGAAGGCATGGCTAGAATCTTCACATTTAAACGGCGGCAACGTTGCTTATGTAGAAGAGCTTTATGAAGCGTATTTAGATGATGCGACTTCTGTGCCAGAAGAATGGCGAGAAGTGTTCGAACAATTACCTAAAGTAGATGGTGTGGATGTTGAAGTAAAGCATTCAGAAGTTCGTTCACAGTTTGCGGCGCTTGCTAAAAACAAGCATAGAGAGGTAGTGGTAGCAGAGGGTAGTGGCGGTGACCTTAAACAGGTTAAAGTACTACAACTTATTAATGCTTTCCGCTTTCGAGGACACCAAAATGCTAACCTAGATCCATTAGGCATTTGGCAACGAGAGCGTGTTCGAGATTTAGAGCTAGAATACCACGACTTATCTAAAGCTGATTTTGACCGCGAATTTAACGTAGGATCGTTTGCCGTAGGCCGCGATACTATGCCTTTAGGTGAACTATACCAGGCACTTAAAACCACCTATTGTGGTTCTATTGGTGCTGAGTATATGCACATCACATCAACAGAAGAAAAGCGTTGGTTACAACAGCGTTTAGAATCTGTTCAATCACGACCTACTTTTTCTAAAGAAGAAAAACTGCGTATCCTTAAAGGCTTAACCGCAGCAGATGGTCTTGAAAAATATTTAGGTGCAAAGTTCCCTGGTGCTAAGCGTTTCTCACTTGAAGGTGGTGATGCGTTAGTTCCTATGCTTAAAGAACTTATTCACCGTGCTGGCGAAAGCGGGCAAAAAGAAGCAGTTATTGGTATGGCCCACCGTGGTCGCTTAAACGTACTAGTTAATGTGTTAGGTAAAAACCCATCTGAGTTATTCGATGAGTTTGCTGGTAAACACAAAGACACGTTAAGCTCTGGTGACGTAAAATACCATATGGGTTATTCATCTGACTTTGCGACCAAAGGTGGCAATGTTCATATGGCACTTGCGTTTAACCCTTCTCACCTAGAAATTGTTAACCCTGTGGTTATGGGCTCCGTAAGAGCGCGTTTAGACCGTTTAGGTGACAGTTCAGGTAGCAAAGCATTACCTATTACTATCCACGGTGATTCTGCGATTACAGGTCAAGGTGTTGTACAAGAAACATTTAACTTGTCGCAAACAAACGCCTTCTCATGTGGTGGTAGTATCCGTATTGTTGTAAATAACCAAGTTGGTTTTACAACTTCAAAACAAGACGACGTACGTTCTACAGATTACTGTACTGACATTGCTAAAATGGTTCAGTCACCAATCTTCCACGTTAACTCTGATGACCCTGAAGCCGTTGCATTTGTTACACAACTTGCACTTGATTTTAGAAACCAGTTTAAACGTGACGTAGTAATCGATTTAGTATGTTATCGCCGCCATGGTCATAACGAAGCTGATGAGCCTAATGCAACACAGCCTCTTATGTACCAAAAAATTAAAAAGCATGCGGTTCCGCGTTTAATTTACGCTGATCAACTTATGTCTGAAGGCTCATTCACTGAGAGTGAAATTAAAGCATTAGCTGATGAATACCGTAACGGCTTAGATGAAGGTAACTGTGTTGTTGAAGAAATTCAGCCAGAAACTTCGCACTCATCTGATTGGGCAAAATATGTTGGCCATGAGTGGAATGTTGAGTACGACGCAAGCGTACCGGTAGATAAGCTAAAAGCACTTGGCGAACAAGTTGCGCAGTTCCCTGAGCAATATAAAGCACAGTCTCGTGTTAAAAAGATTTACGATGACCGTAAGCTTATGGCAAGTGGCGAAAAACCACTAGATTGGGGTATGGCAGAAACACTTGCTTATGCAACAATTGCCTCTGAAGGCACTGATATACGTTTAACTGGCCAAGACTCAGGGCGTGGTACTTTCTTCCACCGCCATGCTGTAGTACATAGCCAGTCGGATGGTTCAACTTACCTCCCTCTTCAAAATTTAAGTGAAGACCAAGGTACTTTTGAAGTATTTGATTCTGTTTTATCAGAAGAAGCGGTACTTGCTTTTGAATATGGTTATGCAACAGCTGAACCTACATCATTAGTCCTTTGGGAAGCCCAGTTTGGTGACTTCGCAAATGGTGCACAAGTCGTATTTGACCAGTTCTTAAGCTCTGGTGAGCAAAAATGGGGCCGTTTATGTGGCTTAACATGTTTGCTTCCGCATGGATATGAAGGTCAAGGCCCAGAGCATAGTTCTGCACGTTTAGAGCGTTTTTTACAGCTTTGTGCCGATCACAACATGCAAGTGTGTGTTCCTTCAACACCTGCACAAGTTTACGCTATGCTTCGTCGTCAATCAGTTAGACCACTTCGTCGTCCATTGATTGTAATGACACCAAAATCACTACTTCGTCACCCACTTGCGGTATCTTCACTTGAAGAACTTTCACAAGGTGTATTCCATAATATGATCGACGAAATCGATGATATTAACCCTGAGAAAGTAGAACGCGTAGTATTTTGTAGTGGTAAAGTTTACTACGAACTATTACAAGAGCGTCGTAAGCTTGAGCAAGACAACATTGCTATTGTACGTGTGGAGCAGTTATACCCGTTCCCGCATGCAGAAATGGACACGATTATGGAACGTTACCAACACGTTACTGATTTTGTTTGGTGTCAAGAAGAGCCACAAAATCAAGGTGCTTGGTACTGTTCGCAACATCACTTTATTGATGCAATCCCACAGGGTGCTAAATTGACTTACGCAGGGCGTAAGGCGTCGGCATCTCCAGCGTGTGGTTACATGTCAGTACATACTAAAGAACAACAAGCGCTCGTTGCAGACGCGCTTACTATACAAAAGAAAGGATAAGCAATGAGCACAGAAATTAAAGTTCCTGTTCTTCCTGAGTCGGTTGCAGATGCTACCGTTGCTACATGGCATGTAAGTGTAGGCGACAAAGTAAGCCGTGACCAAAACTTAGTAGACATTGAAACAGATAAAGTGGTTTTAGAAGTGGTTGCACAAAATGACGGTGTAATTACTGAAATATCACAAGAAGAAGGTGCAACGGTACTTGGCGACCAAGTTATCGGTTTACTTGGTGATGCTGATGCAGCACCAGCAAGTGACAGTGCTCCGGCTAAAGAAGAAGCCGCACCTGAAAAATCAGAAGACGCGCCTGCGGCGCAATCAGCTCCAGCATCAGAAGGTAAAGAAGTGGACATTAAAGTACCTGTACTTCCAGAATCAGTTGCAGACGCAACAATTGCTACATGGCATGTACAACCAGGTGAAGCGGTAACTCGCGACCAAAACTTGGTAGATATTGAAACTGATAAAGTTGTTCTTGAAGTAGTAGCTCAAGAAGACGGTATCATGGGCGAGCAACTAAACGCAGAAGGCGATACTGTACTTGGCGAACAAGTTATTGGTAACGTTAAAGCGGGCGGCGCTCCAGCAGCACCTGCAGCTAAAGCAGAAGAAGCGCCTGCTGCAAGTGAGTCTAACGATAGCTCAGATGTGTTAACGCCGTCTGTACGTCGTTTAATCGCTGAAAAAGGGCTTGATGCGTCTAAAATTAAAGGCACAGGTAAAAATGGCCGTGTAACTAAAGAAGACGTTGATACTTTCTTAAAAGCACCTGCTCCAGCTGCTAAAAAAGAAGCCGCTTCAGCACCTGCTGCACCGATGGGTGACCGTACACAAAAACGTGTACCAATGACGCGCTTACGTAAAACCATTGCTAATCGTTTATTAGAAGCGAAAAACTCAACAGCAATGTTAACTACATTTAACGAAGTAAACATGAAACCTATCATGGACCTTCGTAAGCAATACCAAGAAGTATTCGAGAAGCGTCACGGTATTCGTTTAGGCTTTATGTCTTTCTACGTGAAAGCAGTAACTGAAGCACTTAAGCGTTTCCCTGACGTAAATGCATCAATTGATGGTGACGATATTGTTTACCACAATTACTTTGATATCAGCATCGCTGTATCTACACCACGTGGTTTAGTTACACCAGTACTTAAAGATTGCGACAAACTATCTGTTGCTGAAATCGAGAAAGGTATTCGTGAATTAGCCCTTAAAGGCCGTGACGGTAAACTAACACTTGACGATATGACAGGTGGTAACTTTACCATTACTAACGGTGGTGTATTTGGTTCGTTACTTTCTACGCCTATTATTAACTTACCACAGTCATCAATCTTGGGTATGCACAAAATCCAAGAGCGTCCTATGGCTGTAAATGGTAAAGTTGAAATTCTTCCTATGATGTATTTGGCACTATCTTACGATCACCGCCAAATCGATGGTAAAGAATCTGTTGGTTTCTTAGTGACTATTAAAGAGTTACTTGAAGATCCAACTCGCTTATTACTGGATGTTTAATCGAGTAGTATGAAATATAAGCTGTGAATGACAATTCACAGCTTTTTTTTTGCGCCTTTGGTGTTACTGGGGTTTTCATGTTAAGCCTTGGGATCTATACTAGGTGCGCAATTTGGGATAGCTGTTTATTTGCATAAATATTCAGCTCTTTTAGTATAAAAAATTGGATAAAGCATCATGAATTTGCATGAGTATCAGGCAAAACAACTTTTTGCCGAATATGGTTTACCAGTTTCTCAAGGTTTCGCTTGCGATACACCTGAAGAAGCTGCAGCAGCTGCCGAAAAAATCGGCGGTCATATGTGGGTTGTTAAAACTCAGGTTCACGCAGGTGGCCGTGGTAAAGCTGGCGGTGTTAAGCTAGTTAAAACAATCGAAGAAGTAAAAGAATTCGCTGCAAACTGGTTAGGTAAAAACTTAGTTACTTACCAAACAGACGAAAATGGTCAGCCTGTTGCTAAAATTTTAGTAGAAAGCTGTACAGATATCGCTAACGAATTGTACTTAGGTGCAGTTGTTGACCGTGCTTCTCGCAAAGTTGTTTTCATGGCGTCTACTGAAGGCGGTGTTGAAATTGAAACTGTTGCTGAAGAAACTCCAGAGCTTATCCACAAAGCAGAGATCGATCCATTAGTGGGTCCTCAAGCTTACCAAGCACGTGAGTTAGGTTTTAAACTGGGTCTTAACCCTACACAAATGAAGCAGTTCGTTAAGATCTTTATGGGTCTTGGCAACATGTTCAACGATTTTGATTTCGCTCTTCTTGAAATCAACCCGTTAGTAATCACAGACGAAGGTAACCTTCACTGTCTTGACGGCAAAATCGGTATCGATGGTAATGCACTTTACCGTCAACCAAAAATCCGTGAAATGCACGATCCATCTCAAGAAGATGCACGTGAAGCTCACGCAGCAAGCTTCGAGCTTAACTACGTAGCACTAGATGGTAACGTAGGTTGTATGGTTAACGGTGCAGGCCTAGCGATGGGTACTATGGACATCGTAAACCTACACGGCGGCAAGCCAGCTAACTTCCTAGATGTTGGTGGCGGCGCGACTAAAGAGCGTGTTTCTGAAGCATTCAAAATCATCCTTTCTGACGATAACGTAAAAGCTGTTTTAGTTAACATCTTTGGTGGTATCGTACGTTGTGACATGATTGCTGAAGGTATCATTGGCGCAGTTAAAGAAGTAGGTGTAAACGTGCCTGTAGTTGTACGTTTAGAAGGTACTAACGCTGAATTAGGTCGTGACGTTCTTAAGAACTCTGGCCTAGATATCATCGCTGCTGAATCACTAACAGACGCTGCTGAGAAAGTTGTAGCTGCTGCGGAGGGCAAATAATGTCTGTATTAATCAATAAAGATACAAAAGTTATCTGTCAAGGTTTCACTGGTGGCCAAGGTACTTTCCACTCTGAGCAAGCGCTTGAGTACGGTACACAAATGGTTGGTGGTGTAAGCCCAGGTAAAGGCGGTCAAACGCACCTTGGTCTTCCAGTATTCAACACAGTACGCGATGCAGTTAAAGAAACAGGCGCAACAGCGTCAGTTATCTACGTACCAGCACCGTTCTGTAAAGATGCAATCTTAGAAGCTATCGATGCGGGCATCGAGCTAATTGTTTGTATCACTGAAGGTATCCCAACACTAGACATGGTTGACGTTAAAGTTAAGCTTGATAACTCTGGTGTTCGTATGATCGGTCCTAACTGTCCAGGTGTTATCACTCCTGGTGAGACTAAGATTGGTATCATGCCTGGTCACATCCACAAGCCTGGTAAAGTAGGTATTGTTTCTCGCTCTGGTACTTTAACGTACGAAGCGGTTAAACAAACTACAGACGCTGGTTTTGGTCAGTCTACGTGTGTTGGTATTGGTGGCGACCCAATCCCAGGTACTAACTTTATCGACGTGCTAGAAATGTTCGAAAAAGATCCACAAACTGAAGCAATCGTAATGATTGGTGAAATTGGTGGTACTGCAGAAGAAGAAGCTGCAGAGTACATTAAAGCTAACGTAACTAAGCCTGTTGTTTCTTACATTGCTGGTGTAACTGCACCAGAAGGTAAGCGTATGGGTCACGCTGGCGCTATCATCGCAGGCGGTAAAGGTACTGCTGATGAGAAATTTGCTGCACTAGAAGCTGCTGGCGTACAAACTGTACGTTCACTTGCTGATATCGGTAAAGCACTTAAAGAGAAAACAGGCTGGTAATCAGTTTGCTTAATCTTTAAAAAGGCTCGCATTTGCGAGCCTTTTTGTTATTGGCTTAAAAATTAGTATGGGTAACTAATGTGTTGAAAAAACCGTACTGATAAATCTTGTCGTTCTTTATTTATTGCCAGCTCTGAGCACATAGCGTGTATTGTTTTCTCTACTTGATTCATAAAGCGGCCATAGCCCATTTCATGTTTATCTTTATGGGTGGCAACAATCACAAAATGTAGTGACTCAACTAATTTTTCAGCATTGAAAAAAATATGTATTTGCGTGGCTGTGCCATTCACATCAAAACTTATTTTTTGTAATTCTGCATTCCCATCATTTTTATCTGTTTGGCTATTACGCACTATGGGCCTTGCACCATTAGCAACCATAGCGCCGTGAGATAATTCGTATCGCTCGCAGCACCCTTTAAATGATTGGGCAAAGTAGTTATAAAACTCAGTGTAATTATTTTTATTTATTAAGCTTTGAAATTGCGTTTTAATGCCACGCGAAACCGGTATAGAAAACGTTGCATAGGTCATTTCTGCATGCTCGATGGGTATTTTACATTGGCGAGCTAAATAACGAGGGTATAGGCTTCTAAGTTTGTAGCCGTAACTTTGGTTACAGCCTTTGCTCTTGGCAAATAAGTCATAGGTTAAATGCTGATGATCGCGAAGCTTAAACTGGGATTGTTCAATAAATAATTGTGTTTGTAAATTATCTAACACTTTTTGCACCCTGCTATGAAATTGTGCCGAGCTTGCGCGTAAATCATCACCAGTGGCTAAAAATAACAAGCGAATTTTTTTACTTTTAAAAGCAGGGGTGTAGTGTAGTTTGTGCGCTTCGTGGTAACGCGGGTTGTAAAAAAACAACATTTGCTTTGCTGTTTCTAATTGATACGACTCATCATGAAATCTGACCACGGGTAATTTGTCGTTAGCGAGTAGGTGTACATTATGTAGCTCGTATTCATCACAGCTTGCAAATAGTTGCTTGGCAATGCGGGTATAGCAACTATCGATATCGCTAAAACTAGTGTAAAAGTCATCAGTGGGTGTAATTTCAGCGAGTAAATAGTGATTAGCTCGCGCATTTGTTGGAATATAAACTCTGTGTTGTGTAGAACTGGCCATCTTTGAATCCTTTTAAGGAGCTTAAGTTTAGGTACTATAAATGCCTTTCATGACTCAAATATTGCGCTAAAACAAATTTAAGTAATAAACTAATGCACCATTGCCATAATAACTAGAATAAACCCGCATCTAGTGCTGTATGTTAGTGTTTGTTTTTGTAATAATGCATTAGTTTTGTTATCACGAATATTCAGAGGATCGCACTCCTATGGCGGAAATTGAGAATCGCCCAAGTAACTTTATAAGAACTCGAATTGATGAAGATTTAGCAAGTGGCAAACATGCAACTACGCATACACGTTTTCCACCTGAACCAAATGGCTTTTTACATATTGGCCATGCAAAATCAATTTGTTTGAATTTTGGCATTGCAAAAGATTACGATGGTTTATGTAACCTACGTTTTGATGATACAAACCCAGAAAAAGAAGATATTAACTACGTTAATTCAATCAAAGAAGACGTGCAGTGGTTAGGCTTCAACTGGAGTGGTGAGATAAAATATTCGTCAAACTATTTTGATACCCTATACGGCTATGCAGTAGAGCTTATTGAAAAAGGCTTAGCGTACGTTTGTTTTTTAACGGCCGATCAAGCGCGTGAGTATCGCGGTACGTTAAAAGAGCCGGGTAAAAATAGCCCATACAGAGACACCTCAGTAGAAGAAAACCTCGCCTTGTTTGAAAAAATGCGCGCGGGTGAATTCAAAGAAGGTGAGTGTGTTCTACGCGCTAAAATTGATATGTCAAGCTCATTTATGGTGCTTCGCGATCCAATTATTTATCGCGTTCGTTTTGCTCATCACCATCAAACAGGTGACAAGTGGTGCATTTACCCAATGTATGACTTCACACATTGTATTTCTGATGCACTTGAGGGCATAACCCATTCATTGTGTACACTTGAGTTTCAAGATAACCGTCGTTTATACGACTGGGTACTTGATAACATCAGCCTTGAATGCCACCCACAGCAAATTGAGTTTTCGCGCTTAAATCTTGAATACACAATTATGTCTAAGCGTAAGCTAAACGACTTAGTTGTAAATAACTATGTAGAAGGGTGGGATGACCCACGTATGCCAACTATTGCTGGTTTACGTCGTCGTGGTTATACACCGGCTTCAATACGTGAGTTCTGTTTACGTATCGGTGTAACTAAGCAAGAAAACATGGTTGAAATGGGCATGCTTGAAGCGTGTATCCGTGAAGACTTAAATGAAAACGCACCACGTGCAATGGCAGTACTCGATCCAGTTAAAGTTGTAATAGAAAACTTTGATGCAGAAAAAGTAGAAACATTGTCGGTAGCTAACCACCCTAATAAAGAAGAAATGGGGCGTCGTGAAGTACCGTTTACTCGTGAGCTTTTCATTGAGCGTGAAGATTTCCGCGAAGAAGCGAATAATAAATTTAAACGCTTAGTACTTGATAAAGAAGTACGCTTACGTGGTGCTTATGTAATTAAAGCCCAGCGTGTAGAAAAAGATGAAAATGGTGAAATTACCACTATTTACTGTACTTACGACAACGAAACACTAGGTAAAAACCCAAGTGACGGTCGTAAAGTAAAAGGGGTTATTCATTGGGTTTCTGCGCCTGAGTCGGTTAATGCAGAAGTTAGATTGTATGACCGTTTATTTAATGTACCAAACCCAGGTGCTGCTGAAGAGTTCGAATCAACACTTAACCCTGATTCGTTAGTTGTATTAGAAAATGCAAAACTAGAAGCATCGCTTGCTAAAGCTGAACCGGCACAAGGCTTCCAGTTTGAGCGTACTGGCTATTTCTCACGTGATACAAAGTTAGAAAATTTAGTATTCAACCAAACGGTTGGTCTTAGAGATTCATGGGCTAAAATCGAGAAGCAGTAACGCTTTAAAATACCAATTTGCATAATATATTATTATTGCAAATTGGTATTAAACACCGTTTAAATGCTTAATTTTAAACACAAAAAAACCTGCAAAAGCAGGTTTTTTTATTACTATAGCGCGTTATTAGCTATTTGAATCGCTAAATGCTTTACACGCTGCTTTGTCTTGACACTCACCGTATAGGTATAAAGAGTGATTTGTTAGTGTAATACCGTTTTCTTCGGCTATTTCTAACTGGCGACGTTCAATTAAGTCATCTTCAAATTCAACAACTTTGCCACATTTTAAACACACTAGGTGGTCGTGGTGAGTGCTGCCAGAAAGTTCAAATACTGACTTTCCGCCTTCAAAATGGTGACGGCTTACAATACCTGCGTCATCAAATTGGTTTAATACACGGTAAACAGTCGCAAGACCAATTTCTTCACCTAAATCTAAAAGAATTTTGTATACATCTTCAGCGCTGATGTGTTGGTTATCTGGAGATTGTAGAATTTCTAAGATTTTAATACGCGGTAAAGTTACTTTTAAACCGGCTTTTTTAAGTTCCAAGTTATGATCAGTCATTAAATCTGTCTCAAATTTGTTTGGTTATACTAGACATCTCTTACAGATGCACACGACACATTAGCAATAACAAGGATAACGCGCCTAAGCACTGAGTGCAAAGAACAATTGATCAATTTTGCTATTAATTCTAAAGTCGCTAACTGTTTGATAATTATTTAAACAGTTAGCGATAAAAGGGGGGAAGGTTAGTCTGCTAGTTCGCTTAAGCACATTTCATCATATACTTGTGCGCACCATGCTTTAACACGTTGCTCTGTTAATTCAGGTTGGCGGTCTTCATCAATACCTAAGCCTACAAAGTGCGTGTCATCAGCCATACCTTTAGATGCTTCAAAGTCGTAGCCTTCACTAGACCAATGGCCAACCACAATAGCACCGCGCTCGGTAACGATATCGTTGATCATACCCATAGCGTCTAAAAAGTATTCTGCGTAGTCTTCTTGGTCGCCACAACCAAAAATAGCCACTAGCTTACCTTCAAAGTCTACTTCTTCAAGCTCAGGGAAAAAGTCATCCCAATCACATTGTGCTTCACCGTAGTACCAAGTAGGAATACCGAATAAGATTAAATCGAACTCTGCAATCTCTTCTTTAGAGCTTTTTGCAATGTCGTGTACAGCCACAAGCTTTTTACCCAATTCTTTTTGGATCATTTTTGCTACGTGTTCTGTATTACCTGTGTCACTTCCGAAAAAAATGCCTACACTTGCCATGGACTTCAAACCTTTTATCTATCAATAGCCAATCTTTCTTGTAAAATTGTTTCAATCAGCGCACTACGGCTAATATTTTGTGCATCTGCCATATCACTCAGTGCCTGATATAACTGTGATGAAACTTTAAATTCTACACGCTTTAAACCGCGTGCTTTATCTCGTTTTATTTGATTACGTTTATTAACCTTTAACTGCATATCCCTTGGTAAAGGGTTCGTTTTAGGCCTGCCTGGGCGCTTTTCGTATTCAAATAAATCGGGAGTTGTTCTATCTGTTTCTGACTTCGCCATGCCTAACCTACACCTGCACCTTGCCAAAAAACTTGTATAAGTCCTTTCGCAATAAAGCCAGAACACCCTAAAAAGAGGACGCCCCACACAATGTAGCGACCAAACTTAGGTACGTTACCACTATTAAGTACGTCTTTAATTGCCAGGCCGATGAATACAAAAATACCGGCTAAGCCAAAGTACAACCCTAGGGTATCAAATTCGTTAATAAACTGACTGACCATCAACGTATAACCTTTAAATTAAACGGCGCGTACTATAGCATATAAATATGCATTAATTTAGTACGGATAACCAAAAACACATGATTAAAATTGCATTAAAGCCCTGTTAAAAAGTCATTTATTGCTTTATTAACTGCAGCGGGTTTTTGTGCATGAAGCCAATGTCCTGCACCGTGTATAATTTTTGCTCGTGTATTTTTAAAGCGCTTTGTTATTTCATCGCGGTATTCTGGCAGTATGTAATCAGAATCGTTACCTTTGATAAACAAAGTATCGCACAAACAAGAATTATTTTCATTAACATTGGCTGTGATTGTCGAATATTTTTCATCAAGTACATCTAAATTAAATCGCCATTTGTAATGTCCATCGTCGTTTTTAGCTAAGCTTTTTAGTAAAAACTGCCTAACACCTAGCTCATTAATGTACTGGCTCATAATAGCATCGGCTTGTTTTCTATCAGTAACCTGGCTAGTTGCCACTTTTTTTAGTGCATTAATAATTTGTGTATGGCGGGCAGGGTAACTCACAGGGGCAATATCAAGTACCACCAGCTTATTTACTTTTTGGCTATGCATTAGCGCCACTTCCATCGCCACTTTACCGCCCATTGAATGGCCAATCAGGTGCGCATTGTTAATATTTAACGCGTTCATTAGCTCAACAATATCTGCGGCCATTGCAGGGTAGTTCATTTCATTACTGTGCGGTGAAGCGCCATGGTTACGCAAATCTACATTCGTTACCTTAAAGTGCTCGCTCAATGGTTTTGCAATAACATTTAGGTTTTCTAAAGAGCCAAATAAACCATGAATGATCACTACATCCGGACCTTCACCGTATTGTTTATAGTTTAATAGCATGACCGCCTCCTAAAATTTTGGCTTAGTTTGCCGAGCATTGCCCTAAAAAGCAAAAGATATAACGGTTAACTGCTCTGCACGCGCCTTTTATGGGGTAACACCGTTTATTTTTACGCCAGTTATGGGCTCTTTGGTGTTACCAGTCTAATGGAGATAATAATATGGGTAGTACTTTTAAAAGCTGTTAATTACTACATTGGGTTTATAAGCAAATAATCAACACACCTTTATTAGCGCGTTTATAGGTTATGTTTGTGCGAGTGCTTGTTGTAACTCGCATTTATATTTGGTTTGGGTATAATCACGGGGAAAGAAAAAATGTGGCCCGTAATGACAGGAACAACATGAAACAAATCGACATAGACGACGAGTTATATCAGTATATTGCTAGCAATACACAAAGTATTGGCGAAAGCGCATCCACTATTTTACGTCGTTTATTAAATCTAAACGGTGATGACAACACTCCCGTTGCTAAGAACAATCAAAACAACCAAACAGCTACTCAAGCCCCACTTGACGACACGCCAGCTACTAACGACAGCCATGAGCAAGAGGTTGTCACACCCGTGAAGCAAACAAACGCTAATGTATTTAATATTCTAAATAAAGAAGAACTAGCAATGCAAAAAGGGGTGGTAGGCAGGTTTTTATTTATTTTAAGTGCTTTTTATAGAACGCATAAAAAAGAATTTAGTGCTGTGCTTGATATAAAAGGGCGCGACCGCGTTTACTTTGCAACCAGCAAAGAAGACTTAGTTAATAGCGGCAGTAGTATGAACCCTAAAAACATTACCGACAGTGAGTACTGGGTAATGACAAATTCAAACACGACACGTAAAAAAATGATGCTACACGAGGTTGCGCTGTGCTTAGGTTATTCAGCAGAGCAAGCAGAAGAAATTCGCGATTACTTGTAAGGAAATAAACATGGCTATTCATTCAGGTGCTGGGAAAACTGCGCCACATTCAACTTTAGTTAACGTACCAAAACTGGTATCGGCTTATTACTTAAATGAGCCAGACTTAGAGCAAAACCCAGAGCATTGTGTTGCTTTTGGTACGTCGGGTCACCGTGGTTGCTCTTACGATGTTAAGTTTAACGAATCTCATATTTTAGCCATTACACAAGCTATTTGTGACTACAGAAAGCAAAACGACATTTTTGGTCCGCTTTTTTTAGGTAAAGATACGCATGCATTAAGTGAAGCTGCTTTTAACTCTGCCATAGAAGTATTAGTGGCTAATGAGGTGCAAGTAATCACCCAGCAAAATCACGATTACACGCCAACCCCTGTCATTAGCCATGCTATTGTTTGCCATAACAAATTAAATCCTAACGAATTAGCCGATGGTATTGTGGTAACGCCTTCACATAACCCGCCAGAAGACGGTGGCTTTAAATACAATCCACCTAACGGCGGCCCAGCAGACACCGACGTAACTAAATGGATTGAAGACAGAGCAAATCAATTACTATTAGAAGATTTAGTAGAAGTTGAGCTGTTTCCATTTGCTAAAGCATCGCGTTCAGGGTTTATTAAATACGAAGACCTAATGACGCCATACATTAACGACTTAGAAAATATCGTTAATTTAAAAGCCGTTAGCGATGCGGGTATTAAAGTAGGTATTGACCCGCTAGGTGGCTCTGGTATTAACTTTTGGCCATTAATAGCGCAAAAATATAATTTAGATTTAACCGTAGTAAACGACAGTGTTGATCCGCGTTTTGCATTTATGCCACTTGATAAAGATGGCAAAATCCGTATGGATTGCTCATCGCCTTACTCAATGGCTAATTTAATTAAATTAAAAGACGACTTTGATATTGCTATTGGCAACGACCCAGATTACGACCGCCACGGTATTGTTACCCCAGATGGGTTAATGAATCCTAATCACTTTTTAGCGGTAGCGATTGATTATTTATTAAAACACCGCGACTGGGACAGCAGTGTAGAAATTGGCAAAACGCTGGTTTCTAGCTCAATGATTGACCGCGTAGTAGCTCGTAATGAGCGTAAAGTTAAAGAAGTGCCGGTTGGCTTTAAATGGTTTGTCGATGGCTTAAACAAAGGCAAGCTTGCCTTTGGTGGCGAAGAAAGTGCTGGTGCTGCGTTTTTACGATTTGATGGCAGCGTATGGTGTACCGACAAAGACGGCTTTATTATGGGGTTACTTGCAGCTGAAATACTCGCAGTAACAGGTAAAACACCATCAGCGCTTTATAAAGAGCTAGAGCAAGAATTTGGCTCTCCACTATACAAGCGTTTAGATGCCCCTGCTAGCAGTGCGCAAAAGTCACGTTTAAAAGCACTTAGTGCAAGCGATGTTAAAGCTGATACATTAGCTGGTGAACCTATTTTACAAAAACTGACTCATGCCCCTGGCAATGATGCGGCCATTGGCGGCTTAAAAGTAGTGACTGAAAACGGCTGGTTTGCAGCACGCCCTTCTGGTACTGAAGATATTTATAAAATTTATCTTGAGTCTTTCAAAGGTGAAGAGCATTTAGCACTACTAGAAAAAGAAGCGAAGCAATTAGTTGATTCTGTGATCAGCTAACACGGCTTACACTATTTAAAAACGGCTGATTTATTCAGCCGTTTTTGTTTGTATCTCTCACACTATAAAAGGGCTTATCATGTTAGCCAAACCAGATTATTTAAATGAACTAATAAATAGCGGCGATTTTTTAACACTCAGTCGCGACAATGAATGGCATTTAGAGGCAAGTGAATTTGCTTTAGAAAATGGCACGCGCGTAACCGTTCACGATACAGGCGTTATTGAATTTCAACCACAGGGTACAACAACAAAAGATGTTGTGCTTTCAAGTGCTGTACACGGTAACGAAACCGCACCTATAGAAATATGTGACGAGCTTATAAAAACCATAATAAAAGGTGAGCTTGCATTAAATCAGCGTGTGCTCTTTATATTTGGTAATCCAAAATCAATAAATATTGGCCTGCGCTTTGTAGAAGAAAACCTAAACCGTTTGTTTAATGGCCACCACACTGTTGAGGGTGTGCCAATGAATGATGAGCGCAAACGCGCAGCAAAACTAGAAGAGTATGTAACTGACTTTTTTGCACGGGGCGAGCAAGGCAGTGCACGTTATCATTATGATTTACATACTGCTATACGTGGCTCAAAAAATGAAAAATTCGCTGTGTATCCTTATCTTCATGGTAAACCATGGAAAAAATCGCAGTTACAATTTTTACTTAGCTGCGGTGTAAATACCGTATTGATGATGAAATCACCGGCAACCACATTCAGTTACTATTCTTCGTTTGTTCATGGCGCTGATTCATTTACCGTTGAACTGGGTCAAGTTAAACCGTTTGGTGAAAACGACATGGCTCGCTTTGCAAAAACCAAGCAAACGCTAACTGCATTAATTAGCCAAAAAGAAGTGCAATACCCTCAATTTAATGCAAGTGACTTTGAGCTGTTTGCCGTACATCGCACAATTAATAGAACGCAACAGGACTTTAGCTTTCCGTTTTCTGATGATGCAGAAAATTTCACAGGGTTTGCTAAAGGTGAGTTGCTAGCAACAGACGGCGATACCCCTTATTATGCCGATGTGGAAGGGGAAGCTATTATTTTTCCAAATGCGCACGTTGCGCTTGGGCAAAGGGCATTGCTTACCGTTATTCCTATGCAAGTAGATAGTAATTTCGTCTAATAAAACTCATCAGACCACTCGCCTTAAATATTTAACTGTATGTTTTTATTAGTTTAATAAATGCGTACAGTTAACTTTCCATATTTTTAATCGTATTTTACTTTTGTTTCGTCTTACACTTGTTGAATAACATCTTACGTTAACGTAAGGTGGTGGCAGCTTTAATTAAATACAGCGCAGATGCTGCAAAGTTTATTCGCAAGCCTCACCCATAATAAAAACTTAAAAGGGGCGCTGTATCACAGACAACAAGAGAAGGTAGGTTATGAGTAATCCAAATAACGTATCGCTGAATATTAACCACGACCTCGAGTTTATAGACGGTCATGCGCTAACTATTCCAACCCTTAGTATTTTAACTGAGGACGGCGACATTCATCCTAGTGCTACCGCACCGACTATTTCTAAACACACAGCGATTAAACTATACGAAACAATGCGTTTTATTCGCCTACTCGATGAGCGGATGCAAGGGGCGCAGCGCCAAGGCCGCGTAAGCTTCTATATGCAATGTTTAGGTGAAGAAGCCGCTGTTACTGCCTCTGCTGCCGCACTTGATCAAGATGATATGATTATGGCGCAATACCGTGAGCAAGCCGCTTTGCATTACCGCGGATTTACGCTTGATCAATTTATGAATCAAATGTTTTCTAATGAGTTAGATTTAGGAAAAGGGCGCCAAATGCCGATTCATTATGGTTCAAAAGAATTAAATTATATGACCATATCATCGCCCCTCGGTACGCAAATTCCTCAAGCTACAGGGTATGCCTACGGGCAAAAAGTAAAACACATTGACGCAAAAACCGGAGAGCTTGCAAGCACCATAGATAATGTGACTATTTGTTACTTTGGTGAGGGAGCAGCATCTGAAGGTGACTTTCATGCGGGTTTAAATATGGCTGCGGTACACAAAGCCCCTGTTATATTTTTTGCACGTAATAACGGGTATGCAATATCAACACCTGCAGATGAGCAATTTAAAGGCGATGGTATAGCGTCGCGAGGCGTAGGGTATGGCATTAAAACTATACGAGTTGATGGTTCAGATGCATTAGCCGTGTTTGCAGCAACACAAAAGGCCCGCGAAATTGCAGCAACGCAGGGCGAGCCGGTATTAATTGAGTCAATAGCGTACAGATTAGGTGCTCACTCAACCTCAGATGATCCAAGTGGTTACCGCTCAAAAGATGAAGAGGCCACGCATAAAGTTTGCCCAATTGATAAATTTAAAAAATGGTTGATCAAACAAGAGTGGTTAAACGAAGAGGACGATGCTAAAGCGAAAGACACTATTCGTGAAGATATTTTAGCCGCCCTTAAACGTGCTGAAAAAGTGCAAAAACCAGCGCTTGAAGAGCTAATATCAGATGTTTACGATACGCCAATTCCTTCACTTGAGCGCCAATATAACGATTTAAAAGCACATATAAAGCAGCACCCAGATGCGTACCCAATCACAGCAGGGAGAATTAAGTAATGGCTAAAATGAACATGCTACACGCAATTAATTCTGCGCTCGATATCACCATGAATGAGCACCCTCAGGCGTGTATTTTTGGTGAAGATGTTGGCTATTTTGGTGGTGTTTTTAGGGCGACCTCAGGTTTGCAAGAAAAGTACGGTAAACACCGCGTATTTAACACTCCGCTTACAGAGCAAGGTATTTTAGGTTTTGCCAATGGCTTAGCCGCGTTTGGCGCGCCTGCACTTGCTGAAATACAATTTGCTGATTATATTTTTCCGGCATTTGACCAAATAGTTAATGAGTCTGCCAAGTTTAGATACCGCAGTGGTAATGAATTTAACGTAGGCAATTTAACGATACGAACACCGTATGGTGGCGGTATTGCGGGGGGCTTATATCACTCACAATCGCCAGAGGCATATTTTGCCCATACGCCAGGGCTAAAAATAGTGGTACCGCGTAACCCTTACCAAGCAAAAGGGTTACTAAGAGCAAGTATTAAAGACGATAACCCCGTTATTTTCTTCGAGCCTAAACGTTTATACCGCGCTTCTACCGGCGAAGTACCAGAGGATGATTACAGCATTGAGCTGGGTAAAGCAGAAGTAGTACAAGAAGGTACAGATATCACTGTACTTGCGTGGGGCGCGCAAATGGAAATTGTTGAAAACGCAGCAAAACAAGCCAATGAACAAGGCATTAGTTGTGAGGTGATTGACCTTAGAAGCATATTACCTTGGGATGTTGAGACAATTGCTAAGTCGGTCACTAAAACAGGACGTTTAGTGATAAGCCACGAAGCGCCTATTACCAATGGCTTTGGTGCCGAAATTGCGGCGACTATTCAGCAAGAGTGCTTTTTACACCTTGAGTCACCTATTATGCGAGTATGTGGGTTAGATACACCTTACCCATTAGCACTTGAAAAAGAATATGTGCCTGATGCGCTAAAAGTAATGGCCGCAATTAAACAATCAATGGATTTTTAGGGGATACCATGGCTAAAGATTTTATATTACCCGATATTGGTGAAGGCATTGTTGAGTGCGAAGTGGTTGAATGGCTAATACAAGAGGGTGACACAGTAAAAGAAGATCAACCCATTTGTGACGTGATGACCGATAAAGCCCTAGTGCAAATACCGGCTGTGCACGATGGCGTAATCACTAAATTGTATTATCAAAAAGGGGAGATAGCGCAGGTTCATGCACCCTTGTTTGCTATGAATGTAGCCGATGAGCAAAGCCAAAACGATGAAACACACACAGAGCAAGTGCAAAATACACAAAGCGACAACGCATCGTCAGAGCATTTAGAAGATTTTATTCTTCCAGATATTGGTGAGGGGATTGTTGAGTGTGAAATTGTTGATTGGCTAGTGGCCGAAGGCGATGAAATACAAGAAGATCAGGCTGTGTGTGATGTAATGACTGACAAAGCGCTGGTACAAATTCCGGCTAAATACACAGGTACAGTGCAAAAACTTTACTATCAAAAAGGTGAAATTGCTCAGGTACATAGCCCGTTATTTCAAATGAGCATAGCCGGCAGTACAGCGAAACCAAATGTAGATGTAAACGACGCCGTTGTAAAAGCACAAAGTAAAGCGGCAGATAAATCTATAGCAACGCAGCAAACAACAGCAAATAAAGTTGTTAATAAAAAAGCGGTTGCCTCTCCAGCTGTAAGGCGCAAAGCGCGAGAGCTTGATGTTGATTTAACGTGCGTACCGGGCAGCGGTAAAAATGGCCGCATTTATAAACAAGACATAGAAGAATTTATTAAAGGTGAGGTACCTAACACAATAGATACATCACCACTTAGCAGTGCTACTACTAAAAACAGCGTTACTCAAAATAAAGAGCCACAATCGCCACAAACACAAAACGGTGGTATGCGAGCAGAGCCAATTAAAGGCATTAAAGCGGCTATGGCAAAGCAAATGATGGCCTCGGTCTCTACAATCCCTCACTTTACCTTTAGTGACGAGATAGACTTAACGCAATTAATTGCCCTGCGAGCGAGTTTAAAAGAGCAGTATAAAGCGCAAGGTGTAAAGCTCACTATGATGCCATTTTTTATCAAAGCGTTATCACTTGCGATGAAAGAGTACCCAGTGCTTAATTCTAAAGTAAATGATGATTGCACTGAGCTTACCTACTTTGACGATCATAATATTGGGGTAGCAGTGGATTCAAAAGTGGGTTTGCTAGTGCCTAATATTAAATCGTGCCAATCTAAGAGTATTGTTGAAGTTGCAAACAGTTTAACAAGCCTAACTGATGCAGCACGCGAGGGACGAGTAGCGCCAGATGACTTAAAAGGGGGCACCATTAGCATTTCAAATATTGGGGCAATTGGCGGCACTATTGCGACCCCGATTATTAATAAGCCAGAAGTTGCTATTGTAGCATTAGGGAAGTTACAACACTTACCGCGCTTTGATGAAAGCGGGCAAGTTGTGAGTAAAGCTATTATGCAAGTGAGTTGGTCTGGCGATCACCGTGTTATTGATGGCGGTACAATTGCGCGCTTTAATAACTTGTGGAAATCATATTTAGAAAACCCATCGGCAATGATGATGGCTATGAGTTAATAATTAAACTTATAAAAAAACCAGCAATTTGCTGGTTTTTTGTTTTAAAGCGCGGTGTTTTTAATTAAGATACAAATGTTACTAAAAGGTAATAAAACAAACCCGCTAGGGAATATAAAAACTAACACTAAGGAATTGTAATGGAACATTATATGAACGCGCTGCGTAGCTACGCAGATTTTTCAGGACGTAATCGCCGTAAAGCATTTTGGATGTTTTACTTAATAAATTTATTAATCAGCATAGTACTAGGTGTTGTTGATGAGCTAATGGGCGTAGCTGTAATTGGTACTATCTATAGCTTGGCACTGTTAATTCCTCAATTAAGCGCAGGTGCACGCCGTTTACACGATACAGGCCGCTCTGGCTGGTGGCAGCTACTTTGGTTAGTGCCAATCATTGGCTGGATTGTTATAATTGTATTCCTTGCGCAAGACTCACATGAAGGTGAGAACGATTATGGCCCAAATCCAAAAGAGTTAGCGGCTGAACCTGTTTCTGTATAAATAATACGCTAATATTAAAAAGCTCAGCAATTGCTGAGCTTTTTTGTACTTATGATTTTTTAAACTGTTAACTTAAAAAGTAAAGCCCGTAACCAACAACTAAAGCAGGTATAGAGGTATACAAGGTAGCAATTACAGCCGCTTTTGGCGCCATTGCAATAGCAGGAAACAACGCATCGCCATCATTTGAAATCGCATTAGCAGCTAATGCACTAAAAGGAATAATGCCCTGTATATAAAGCGTGGTTACAATTATTTGTGGCCCACAGCCAGGTAAAAAACCAATGACGACTGCAATTAACGGTGCTAAATAGGCGTAGTGCATAAACCAGGTTTTTAAATCAAGGCCTACCACACTGACTAATATTTCAAACAGCATGAACGAAGCCACCACCCAAGCAGTTACAAAATGGGTATCTTGTAATACTTTTATAAGCTTTGAAGGCGGATTACATTCATCGTCTTCAGAGGTTACTTCTTTATAGCTTTCGCCTTTAGAAGAGTAGGCCCAAATAACAACCGTAAACAGTGCCATTGCTGCACCAAATAAGCTAATACCGGTGCTGGTATATTGACCAAATTGATTAAAGTCCACATTAAATGCAATTAAAAACGCAATGATTAAACTTGGAATAATGGCAAACATCCACACAGGTTTGCTAATTTTTATTATTTTAGTGGGCAAAACTTTTACTTGGTGTTTTTGCTCTTGTGCGCTGGGACGTAAAAAATCAGGTTTGTGAATTGCATTAACTATTAATCCACACAGTGTGCCTACCACTAAACCTATAGCCATTATTGTTAAACCTTCAGTAGGGCGCGTAGCAAGCAGTAAAAAAGCAGCATCTCCCATCGTGGCGGTAAGTACAGCAACAATAGCCCCAAAGCTTGCTTGGCCTTTAGTGTATTGAGTAACCACAATAATTGCACCACCACAGCCGGGTAAAGCGCCAAGAACGGATGCAAACAGCACTTCAAGCGATTTAGATTTAGCGCTTAAGTAGCTCATTTCTAATTGAGGGATATGTTCTATTGCGTAGTAGTAAATAAGTAACGTAGCCGCTACAAATACACTAACCTGAAAAAACGCATCACTGAGAGCAGTAATGGTTATTTCGCGAAGACTAGGAACAGCTAAACATACCAATAAAAAAAGTGGTAGGAGTAAGCGTTTATTTTGGCTAACAAACCGTTTGGAAGCTGGCGTAATAAATCCTATTTGAGAGAGTAAAATCATAAGTGTGCCCCAGTTTTATTTTAACTAGGACACACTGTATACATTTTGCAAATGATAATCAATATCATTTGCATCTATTTAAATCGATAGCTCAGTTTGAGTTTTTCGATGGTAAATAACCTACGCTCAGGCGAATTACATTATTTGCGTTGAAACTCTGAGTTTTCGTACCATGCTGGCCATTGTGCTTGCTCAGAAATATCAAAGCCTACTTTATAAAACAACTGTAAGTCTTGCACCGCACCCGATAAATCCCACTCATCGCGGTATCTATCACAGGGTTGATGGTAGCAACCACGTAGCACTAAGCTCATACGTTTACGATAATTTGCTGTATCCTCATCAGCAGCAACAGTACCGCCGCCTGCATACATAGCCGGAATCCCCATGTTTGCAAATGCAAAATGATCAGAGCGGTAATAACCACCTGAAGATGGTTTAGGGTCGCCCGCTATTGTTCTACCTTGCTCTTTTGCTGCTTTGGCTAGTAGGTCGTCCATTTGCGACTTTCCTAAACCTACTACGTTCATGTCTTTTACTTTACCTAATAAGTTTAGGCTATCCATGTTTATATTGGCGACTGTTTTATCGGCAGCAATAACTGGGTTAGCAGCGTAGTATTTAGATCCAAGTAAGCCTTGCTCTTCAGCCGTAACAGCTAAAAATGTCATTGAGCGAGTAGGGTGCTTTGGCAGCTTAGTAAATGCCTCTGCAACCTCAATTAGCCCCGCAGTGCCTGTGGCGTTATCGTGTGCCCCATTATAAATTTGGTCGCCCTTACGGGTTGTATCTGTACCTAAGTGATCCCAATGCGCTGAATAAATAACATGTTCATCCGCTTTTTCGCTACCCGGCAACGTGGCAATAAAGTTATACGACACCGATTTTTTAATTGTATTTTTAACATTAACCGATGCAGTTAAATCGCCCATGTCAACGTTATACGCACCTTTAGCTGCATTGGCTTTTGCAGTCTCAAAATCAAGACCCGCTTTAGCAAATAACTCTTTAGCTACATCAGTGGTCACCCAGCCTTCAACCGCAACGCGGTCCATATTGTTGTTCTCTTTTTGAAAACCAAACTGCTCACCGCTCCATGAGTTTTCAACAACTGACCACGGGTATGACGCAGGGGCGGTTTCGTGAATGATAATAGCACCGGCTGCACCTTGACGACTCGCTTCTTCATATTTATAAGTCCAACGGCCGTAGTAGGTCATTGCATCGCCGGTAAATAACGCAGGATCTTTTGTAGCAAAACCCGGATCGTTAACAAGCATTACAACAGTTTTGCCTTTTACGTCTAGGCCTTCGTAATCGTTCCAGTTATATTCAGGGGCATTTACACCGTAACCTACGAAGACAAGCTCTGAATTTTCAATCCCTTCTTGTGCGCTAATGCGGCTACTGCCCATAACCATATCTTTTTTGTATTGATAATCTTTACCACCAATACTTAATACCATATTTGAATCAGCTTCTAATGAAACAAGCGGCACTTCTTGTAAAAAGCTATCACCATTACCAGGTTCAAACCCTAATGCTTTAAATTGAGTGGTCAGATAATCAAGCGTTAACTTTTCACCTTCAGATGAAGGCGCTCTACCGCCAAATTCATCAGAGGCAAGCACTTTAATGTGCGCTGCAAGTTCATCTGCTTTAATACTGTTGTAACCATTTGTTACATCGGTAGGTGTAATACTTGTTGTTGCACAGCCAGCTAATACAGCGCCAGCAATCAATGTGAGAGAGAAATATCGTTTCATAGTAGCTCTATTCTTGTTCTAAGATGTGATTAGTATATTAACTTCTATTAATTAGAACCAGTTTTTGCGGTAAACTGCCCGCAAATTAACAGCATAAATTGTTAAAGGTATAAATGAAGCGCTTTACTCCGCCCGAGCAATGGCAAGTTAGTAGTTTGAAAAGCGGTGCGTTTGAGCACTTACGAACACTGTTTAATATTGATAAACAAACTGATTGGCCAACCCCCGATTGGTTCACTGTGTATTTGGATGCCATTAATGCTAATAACCTGCCAATAACGTTTGAAGACGATGCAAACGTTGATTTTGGTGAGCGCTATTACGAGCAAGTCATTTTTGAAACTGGCGTAGTGCCAACACGCAGTAAAAATTGGCACGACTTATTTGGTGGCTTTATTTGGTGTTTGTTTCCAAAAACCAAGGCGCTTATTAATCAGCGTCACGTACAAGAAATAGCGCAGCATGGCTTAAAGCAACGTACTAAACATCGTAATGCACTCACATTATTTGACGAGTGCGGCGTGGTGCTTGCCATTAGTGATACTAAGTGGCAAACACTTTTAACAGAGCACCAATGGAAAACGGCATTTATAACTCACCGAGAAGAGTGGGGCAAAACAATACAACCTTTTATGTTTGGCCACGCTAATTATGAAATGCTCACAAAACCCTATATTGGTTTAACGGGTAAAGCGTTATTTGTAAGTGTACCGGATGAAATATTTTGTAAAGATTTAGTTACTCAATATCAGTACCTAGACCAAGTACTTTATGAGAAGATAAAAATAGAGCATTGCTTAGCCGATAACAAACAGCTTTCTCCATTGCCATTATTAGGTGTACCAGGATGGCATGACGCAAATGAGAATGAATCGTTCTATGATAATACCGATTACTTTAGAGCTAAACGAAGGATACGAAAATGATAGAAGTCGCAGGGCTTAAAAAAAAGTTTAAGTTAACCAAGGATCATAAAAAAAATAAAGTTGATGATATAGACCCGCGTGAAGATAAAGATTTTTTTCATTCAGTAAGAGATGTCAGCTTTCAATGTGCAAAAGGTGAAGTGTTAGGGTTACTTGGCCCTAATGGCGCGGGTAAAACTACTACATTGCGTATGCTCTCAACTGCACTTAAGCCCGATGAAGGCACAATAACTATTGCCGGCAACGACATAATTAAAAAGCCGTTAGTAGGGCGCAAGTCTATTGGTTTTTTATCCGGTTCAACTGGTTTGTATGGTCGCCTGACCGTTAAAGAAAATATTGAATACTTTGCAAAGCTTCATGGAATGAACAAAGAGCAAATAGCGGCTCGTTGTGAAGAACTTTTTACTTTGCTCGACATGCATAAATTTATTGATAAACGTGCAGAAAACCTATCTACCGGCATGAAGCAAAAAGCCAATATTGCCCGTGCTGTGGTACATCACCCAGAAGTGGTGGTACTCGATGAGCCAACCACAGGCCTTGATATCATGACCACACAAACGGTTATAAACTTTATTAAAGGCTTAAAGGCGCAAGGCACGCCTGTTATTTTTTCAACGCACCATTTAGATGAAGTAGCCCTTTTATGTGACCGTGTTGCGGTAATTAATGAAGGCGTAAGCTGCTTTGATGGCACGCTTGCTGAATTCAAACAGGCAGGTAATAGTGAAGAGCTAAACCAAGCGTTTATGAACATATTAACGGAGAAACACGATGTTTGAAGTTTTTAAAAAGGAATTAACAGAACTCTTACGCGATAAAAAAACCTTGTTGTTTGTAGTCGCTCTACCCGTTGCGGTATTTCCCTTATTATTTGCCGTTATGGCGTTTATTAGCTCTCAAGCGGCACTCGATGCTGAACAAAAGGTACATACCTACGCCATTATTAATGGCGACTACGCGCCAGAGTTTACCGAAAAAGTGTTTTATCATAAAAGCTTTGAACTTTATAAAGGTGCTAAAACCTTTAATAGCATTGAAGAGCTAAAAGAAGGGGTAATCGCAGGTGATATAGACATGGGTATATATTTACCCACTAACGCTAAACAAGCCTTAAATGATGCCCAGCAAAGTAAGTGGGAAGTGGTATTTAATGATGCTAAATCTATCAACTTTTTATTTCAGCGTGTAAAAGAGCTCGCCAAAGAATATAGCGATGCATTACAAACAGAAAAATTAATCAGTTTTGGTATTGAAAAAGAAGCCCATTTAGCACTTTTAACCCCTATTGAAGTAGTTAAGGTTGATACCGCCGATAAACGTGAAAACTTAGGTGAAAAACTAGGTGGCTTTTTGCCCTACCTACTGATTCCTATAGTTCTTATGGGCGCTACGTACCCAGCAATAGATTTAGGTGCAGGTGAAAAAGAGCGCGGTACATTAGAAACCTTATTGCTTACACCTATTACGCGTACCGAGCTGGTACTAGGCAAATTTATAACCTTACTGACAACCTCAATTGCATCAACAACTATAACTGTACTCAGTATGGGCGGGTGGATAGCCGTAGCCCTTGCATTTGCAGACCTAGAAGTAATTAAAACAGCATTTAGCACATTAGCGGTAAGTGATTTATTAATGATTTTTGTATTGTTATTACCTATTGCCGCGATATTCTCAGCATTGGCGTTAGCAATATCTATTTATGCTCGTACATTTAAAGAAGCACAAAACTACATGGCACCATTAAGTATGGGGGTGTTTTTTCCCATCATTGTATCCATTATGCCTAATGTAGAGCTAACAGCTAAAACTGCTTTTATTCCTGTTACTAATGTAGCTCTCGCAATTAAAGAAATTGTTAAAGGCACGGTAGATTACACCCTTGTAGGCTTAATATTTTTAGCAACAGCTATTATAGCCGGCGCGTTACTTACCTTTTGTGTTAAGTGGTTTAACCGCGAAGACGTTCTTTTCAGATAAAATTGTTAATTATAAAAAGCACCACTGTATTGGTGCTTTTTTGTTTCTTAAGCTACTTCTTTCAAAGCAGTTTGTATTAAGTCGTTAAATAGTTTAAGGTTATGGGCTGAATTATGGAACACAAAACAAGGATGGATTCTTGAAAATACCCCTCATTTACTTTTCACTATTGAGCGTAAGCAGTGCTTTTAGTTTGCTAAGTTATACAATTCCCGCTCAAGCAAAAACAATTCAATCGCCACCACCTGTAGGCACGTGGCAAAATAATGATGAAGACGCTGACGGTGTGCCTGATGAGCAGGACGATTATCCGTTTGATGTAAACTTAGTTAAAGCAAAGTACTATCAAGAAACGGAATTAAACGACAATTTAGCCAAAGCAGAAAACTTGACTTCAGAGATCCCATACTTTGTTTCAGGTGTAGTGCAGCATACAGCTGATTTAGATTTATTTAAATTTACAACAAATAAAGCAGAACGTGTATCTGTTGTACTAAACACGACAAACACAATTTTCAGACCAAACATTTTTATACTCAATTCAGATGGTTCGTCGGTAGAAAAAATAAAATCAAACTTTACTGCTATTGGAAATATTGGTGCCGCTGCTAATTTTACGCTTCCTGCTGCAGATACTTATTACTTAGCTATTACTGATGTTGATGCGCGAGGGAATACTGATTTTACATATAAAGCAAAACTCTTTTTTGATGTAGATATAGATTACATAGATGATGGTCTAGAGTCAGCTTTTGGATTAATTGTTAACGATATAGATTCAGATAGAGATAGAATTTTTGACGGTACAGAATTTTATGTTTATTTAGATGGTAATACATATTCACACGATGTTGACTTGGATGGTATTCCTAATTGGTTGGATGACGATAGTGATGCAGACGGTATACCAGATAAAATTGAAGGCATTTCAGATCAAGATCAAGATGGTTTGGGTAACTTTGTAGACGTTGACTCAGATGGCAATGGCAATCTCGATAAAAATGAACTTAAGGATATTCTTACTTCTTTTCCAGCCGATACTGATGGTGACAGAGTACCAAATTACGCCGATGTTGATGACGATAACGACGGGTTACTTGATGGAAATGACGCTGAACCATTAAAAATAGTTGATTCAACTTTCCCTGGCGAAGCTGATTATAAAGATATAAGTACTGTAGATTATATTTTTAAGGGCGATTCGTATAATGGGCTTTTTGTAGAGAATGGGACGCACAAAATAAAGGGTAGAGGACTTGAAACCGAGGGCATACTCGTATTCAAACGAACTAATAATTTACCACCTATCAATAAAAAAGTATCATCATTGCTAGATGTTCCCTTTGTGCTGCCTGAGCATACCCAATCTATGTATTTTTTTGCTAAGGGTAAACGTTCCAATTCAATTAATGTGATTAAATCAAACCGTAACCTTCCATTAATATTAAAACCAGAACTTGATTACTATTCGGTGGGTGACACCTTAAGTCTATCGGGACAACATTTTTCTGATGATACGCTTGTTTTTATTGATAATATAAAAACTAAACCTTCAATTATAAATACCGAAAAGTTGACCTTTGTTGTTCCTGACGGCGTCAGATCTCAAGCTAAATTAACAGCCAAAACAACTTATGGTACAAGTAATACAGTCACAGTTAAAATTGGTGATGAAGTACTTTTAGATTACAGCCAATTGAACATACCCAATAAGGTATTAGCACCATTATTAGTTACTTCTTTAAAATCACCGATAAATCAAGAAGAGCAGCTTGGTGATGATTTAAACGTTAATTATATTTTTGGCGGTGATAGTGATGTTGTTATGGCGCTTTATATTGACGAGAACAAAGAGCCCTATGAATTTATTAATACTATGGTTTTTCAATCAGATAAAAATATTTTGATTACGCCAATTCATATAGCAGCATCTTCTGTATGGTATAGCGGTGCTTTAGGTAACAATATAGAACAAATTAATTGGAAAGAAGAGTTTAACGCGCTTAGTTCTAACGAAGACGTTAAAGTATTTGCCAACTTTATTGAAGCAAATTTAAGTAACCCTCGTTATATTGATGATAATTCAGCCAAGTACCGCTCACTTTTAAATAAAGCAATAGCGAGTTCAAAAGACTCAATATCAAACTGATAAGCAGCATCAATAAGTTATTTATTTTCAAACAGTAAAAACCAAAACTTAGTTAAGGATAATTATGAAACTCTATAAATTATTACCATTGTTTTTATTTTTTTCTTACTCCGCGAGTGCGGTACCCGATAAAGATTTTTTTGTTCAAAAGTGCTACGACAATGCTATAAAAATTGTGAACAAGGATTTTGATTCATATATAAAGGACTTTCACCCCAATGCTGAAGCTAAAGAAAAAGCTAAAAAGTACTTAAATAAAATGTTTTTAAAAAAAGCAGATAAGTATAATGAGTCTATTAAAACAGCAGGTTATGAACCTGAAGAATTCATAATTATAAATGAAAATGAAAATAACTTTTTGTTTGATATAGAAAAAAAAGTTCAAGTGGGAATTGGCTTTTTAAATATAAAAACTGGCCGTTCTTATTTTCTTTGTGAGTTTGGTTTGGATAAAGATACAAAAAAATGGTATAAAACGAGCATTTAATAAAAGTAGTCATTAAGCACCTTATTTACTGAAAGCTTAATAAATAAGGTGCTTTTTAATTGGTACAAGTTTTAATTTTAAAAGGAGCAGTATGCGCAATATAGTGATTACCGTCAGTTTAGTTTTATTAACGGGTTGCACCAATGGCGAAATTAAAATGACCTCGTTTAAAAAGTTTAAACCAGCTGATGATAAAGGTCACCCTTTCCATAGTGTGTTTTTTAATATCGAAGGAAATAATAAACAAGAATACTGTGAAATAAGTTTCCCCGGTAAAATCCTTGAAAACAAAGCGGAGATCGATGGCCCAGGTATTAACAACTTAATGATTGGGTGTTCGTTTGATGGCTATAAAAATGTAGGCATGCCAATAACATCAGAGTACTTTAATACAACACTTAAATTTATTGGTGGAAATAAAGCCACGCTTAATTTTCATGGTGAATTAGTGGCGGATCATGGTGTAAGTTATGAAGCAAGAACTGTTGGCCCTGTAGAGTTTGAATATTCATTGTAAATTGGTTAGCTAAATAGTTTTTACTGCATCGCAATACGCTAGAAGAAGGAACCTTTAAAACGTGAAAGATTCACTCTCGCACTATATATATAACAATGTAAAAAACATGCCTGTTTTTGCACATAATGATAATTATAAACTAAAAAATACGGGGCGCTGGCCACAAAAAACAACAAAACAGTGGTTGATGTTTTTTGTAATAAATACACTTGTTGCCGTTATTTTTGGATTAATCGGCATAGACCTTACCCCCAATAAATATCCTACCTATTCAGATCCACAACTAATCCAATCAATAGTTTTAAATTTATTACTCATAAATACAATCCGCTTTGTTATATGGGTTAACCACAGTATTAAATATGCCAAAGATTTAACCGTAGATAAACATACAGGCTGTGTAGAACCCATTGAATTAACTAAGCCGGTTAAAGTAACGGTAAAAGCATTTCCGACTAAAAGTACTGAGTTTAAAATTATTACCGGAGCGGTAATTGAATACCAGAACAATAAAAAACAGGCTTTTAATCGCTTATCGATATTACAGCTTCCTGAGTTTGTAGATTGGTTAAAAGAGAAGCATGGTGTAAGTATTGATTTCAAAACTTCATTAATTACAAAATTCCCACTGTATTTTTTATTGTTAATCATTTTTTGCTTGATGATTTTGTTATTTTTTATCTAACCCTATCACAAGGGATTTCTGATTTTATAAAAGAGGCTTTATGGACTTTTTGTGTAATAAATTTAGGCGATTAACTAACTCATATAACGCGGATGAACGCCTTGAGAAAGATAGTAAGGCCGATTTAACAACGTACCCTTTATTAAATAACTTTACTAAAAAACAACTCTACCTACACAGTGTAGTAGCTTACATTGTTGGGTTTTTATTAACCTGTTTTTTTATAAGTGAAGGTAGGGTGTACGATACTAATAATAGGCCTGAATATGTTGTACTTTATTTTACCGGCTTTTACTTTGCTGTTTTAATCGCGTTTCTGTTTTTTAAACGTGGCAACAAACAATCAATTACTCTGTATCAAGACTATTTTGAATTTAAAGGCACTGGTAGTGTAAATAAAAAGTTTTACTATCGGGATATTGAAGAGGTAACCGTGGGTAAATTTGATTACACCATAGTAAAGCGTATTCGTGGAACGGTTAGTCGCCATGAAAATATTAAACTCCCATTTTTTACTCATGCTACATTTTTATTTACTAATAAAGACACGCTGACAATTAATCGAATAAACCTTTTTATGCTGCCTGAAATAATAGAAGTAATGGTCAAAAGAACAGCTGTTGAAGTATCTTATTTATTTCCACCAGTCATTAAGGCTATAGCAATTATGTTTGCAGCACTTTTTGTAACTGTACTTACAAGTATTGTTATTGTTCAAACATACTTAATTTGATAGCTGTTAATTGATATTTTAACTTTGTTAAATTGGCGTAGCGGTTAAAAATAATGAAACACAAGGAATAAATGTGAAAAATAAAACATTAATAACGGCCATAGTAGGGTGCTTATTTAGTGCATCAACTGTTGCAATGGAGCGTTTTCATTGAGTTGAAGATGGTTCAGATGAAAATTTAAAATCAGTATGTAAAGATTATATGGTAAACAGTTATTTAAAAAATGATCCCGCACTGTTTTTTTATTTATTACCTGAATCAGTAAAAAATATGGAAGATAAAATTGAGAAAAGCTGGTTTGATGACCATACCAAAAAGTTTGGTGACGAGCCAATCACTGAGTATGAATTTTTAGAGATCAGTAATAATATAGAAAAAGGAGCTTACAAAGGAAAAGCCACAAAAACTATTAGGCTTGAATTTAAAGCTGGGAAAATGGATAAAACTAAAAGAAGCCTCTGTTATTTTAAGCAATCAGAAAATGGCCGTTGGTATTTAGGTCAAAAACCTTAAACTCAATAAGGAAGGCTTAGCCTTCCTTTTTCATCATTAAAAATTCATTTGTCGTGTTGGTGTATCAATGAGTTATAAATTACAAAAACAAAGTAATGAGCAGCTAATATTTACAGATAATGGCGGAGTCTCAGGGGTTATATTTCACTTTTTGTTAATGTGCTTAGGCGCATGGCTAATTTATATTAGTGTTATAGGTATATATGAAACAGGCGAGCTAGTTTGGTCCAGTATAATAATTTTATTGGGTTTGGTGCTGTGCACGCCGGTATTAAAAGTCAATAAAGTAATACTAAGCGCTAAAAATAAAGATATTGTCAGTACACGCTCTTGGCTTGGCTTTGTTACTAAAAAAAAGCATATTATTAATTCACAGTTATCCCTTGTTGAAGTAAGTGGCTTTACAACCGGTGAGTTTGAAAAATTCTTTGATCCAGAAAAGCCGGTACTAGAGCATTTTTCAATGAAGTTTTTTAGTTATCCAGAGCTCACAATGAACGTTGCGACACTTTCAGATATTTTAAAATCAGTTGCTTTTTTAGAGGCGCATTTTGATATTGATTTGGCGTTGGTTGCTGGTAATCGTAGGCATAAATTAAGTATTGATGGATTAAAAACTAAAAGCACAGAGTCAGCTGATATTCCTAATGACCGTTACTTTAAACAAAGTAACGGTGGTGAGTTAATAATAACTGCCAGACCCGTTACATCACCGCAATTTTGCTCGCTCTTAATGCTATTTTGGTTGTTTACATTATTTACTATTTGGTTTTTATTTAACCATGCAGACCTTGTAGGAGCTCAATATTTACCAGCCGCTCTACAGTCAGTTTTATCGGTAGTACTCATTGTGTTAGGGGGTTATTTAAGTATGTTAGTTATGGGCCGTAAGCGGTTTAGCGTAAGCAATGGCGATTTAATAGTTAAAGCTACTGGGGTCAAAAACAAAGTTATAAAGCTAGACGATGTTTGGGGCGCTGCCAAAGTCGCGCGAAGGACTTACCTGCTAACTAAATCTGGCACGATTTGTTTAGGTTATAACTTACCAAGAAAATACAGTATCGCCATACATGATTGGTTTGCAAAATCTATCAATAAGTAGGTGCCTATAGATATGTAAGTTTGAATGGTTGTATTAAATTAGGTACGATGACATCATAAACTAAAAAAGAATAAATTTTAGGCAAATAATTGTTACTTTAGCGGACTAATCAACAAGGATGGATTCTTGAAAATACCTCTATTTTATATCTCATTACTAAGCGTAAGCTGTAATTTTATAACACCATTACACGCAAAAACTATTCAGCCAACTACCGATATAGGCACTTGGCAAAATAAAGATGAAGACGGCGATGGTGTACCTGATGAGCAGGATGATTATCCGTTTGATGCGGATAAAACCACAATTACTATCGTCCAAGAAGAAGAGTTTAATAACAATAATGATGTGGCGACTGTCGCACCTGAAGAGTTACCATTTAAACTTTCTGGCCGAATTCAGCAAGCGAACGACTTAGATTACTACAAAATCCAGTTAGAAAAGGATGTTGCAGTGACCGTACTTTTATCGTCTTCAAGTAATGAATTTGACCCTGGTATGGCAGTAATGGACAGCTCTGTAGTAGCCATTCAATCATGGGCACCAAATTTTACTGCTGTTGGTAAGTATAAGCGGGCTATTCAAGTAAAGCCGAGCGAGTCTGGCACTTATTATATTGTTATTAATGATAAAGAGTTTAGAGGTAAGCAATCTTACGATTACCAATTACATGTATTTGTAGATGAGGATGTAGATGCAATTGATGACTCTTTAGAGCCTGCTTTTGGCTTTAAAGGTTATACGCAGGATACGGATGGCGATGGCATTTATGATGGTACTGAGTTTTACGTGTTTAATTTAGGTTCAGCGTATGCCCTTGATGTTGATAATGACGGTACACCAAACTGGCTTGATGAAGACTCGGATAATGACGGCATTAAAGATGTACTAGAAGGTGCATTTGATTTAGACGAAGATGGCTTGGGTAATTTTGTAGACTTAGATTCCGATGCAAACACAATTATAGATGGTAAAGATTCGGGAAATCCTCAAAGACCTTTAAATCATGATAAAGACGAATTAGCTAACTTTATTGATTTAGATGACGATAACGATTTAATTTTAGATGTAAACGATCCTGAGCCTTTAAACTCAGCATCAAATGGCGCGTATGGGACCGATAATTATTTAGAGATTAGTAACATTTACTATTTATTGAATGGCAGCCAAGAAGTTGAAAGTATTATTTTAGCAAATAAAAAACACCGAATTTACGGTGAAAACTTATCAAATGGATTTTTAAACTTCAACATAAAGGGCAGTCTTTCTCCCGTTAACCTTCCTGTTAATGCCAATGGCAAGGATTATATTGACTTTGTTATGCCGCGCAATGCTACAAGTATTAGTTATAGTGCAGCAAATATACGTACAGCACCTATTGAACTTTCGTTTAATCAACAATTCTCGCCCTTGATAGTGAACCAAGGGGTTATAGAATCTTCAGCGAATCAGGAAGTTACTTTATCTGGAATAAACTTTTCAGACGATACTTTAGTGTATTTAAACGAGGTAGAGCTTACCCCTTTAGCAACTTCTCCTACTAGCTTAAGTTTCACAGTTCCTACAAATGCTGAATCAGGCAAATTATATTTAAAAAACAGTTATGGAAAAAGTAACGCATCTAAAATTGCTGTATTTAGTGAAACAACACTAACAATAGATGACTCCTTGTCGTTTGCTAATTCTAAAGTGGTTGCAAGTACATTTATATCTGGCATAGAAAAAACGGTCGATTTTAACAACAGCGTTGCCGTCGTGCCTGTTTCTAGCAATAACGCCACAACGATTACCTTATACTTTGGTGATGAGCAAAAGTATTACTTAAATGTACTTTATTTAGGGCAAGCAGATTTACAAATTACACCACGATTTCTTGCTGCATCTACTGCATGGGGTTTAAGTGGCGTGAACCGAACACAGCAACCCGCAAAATTAAGAGCTTTATTCACACAAGTACTTAAGCTAAATGAAGTAATTGAATTTGCAGATTATATTAAAGAAAATAATAACCAATTGCCTAAATATAAAAGCAAAAAATTTATGACTTTAAAATGGGCGGCTGCGGATGCAATTACAGCTCATCTTAAAAAATAAAAGGACATTTTAATGAAAAATAAATTAATCACACTATTAATTGCGGGGCCTTTAATTAGCTCGTCTTTTTTATCAATGGCTAGCGAAGTGCCAACTAAAGAGTATTTTAATAAACGCTGTATGGATGCATGGCAAAGTATTAAAGCCGGAGACCGTGAAGCTTTATTTACAGAGTTACCACCAAAATTACAAAATTGGAATGAAGGTAAAACAGCGTGGAATCAGGTTGATAAAGCAATAAAAAACTACAAAGAGGATTGGGAGCAACTAAACTTAAATAATTTGAAAATAACAATGTTAGATTCAGGAGGCGTAGATAAAAATGGTGATATGTTACCATCAGGCTTACAGGGCTCAGTAGATAAACGAATGGCCCGCTTTTACCCAGAAGCTACTCGTGAATATACTTTAATGTACACTTTTATAAATAAAGAACGTAATGAGAGAAAATCATGCTCATTTTTAGAGTTTGATAACGAATGGTATATGTATCATAGACTTATTTGATTACTATGAATTTAATATCTGAAAAGCTTAAGAATACATTTCAAGTCTGTTTTGCGCACAAGCGCTGGGTGCCTTATACGCGAATAAAATCGTTTTTAGGTATGTTACTAGGCGCTTTTGTCGCCTCCTTTTTTGTTGATGGCCAACCAAGTTACTCAAACGCTGACCAAACATTGAATACTATGTTTGTGGTTACCCCGTTTTTGTTTTTTGGGTTGGTGCTATTGCAATCCTCGTTACAAAAAACATTTTACAACGCCGATGTATTTATCACGCGCAAAGGTTTAACCATGCCAGATTTTAAAGGCGAGCGTGAAGTATTTATCGCCTTTAAAGATATAGAGGCGATGTATATCAATTATTTTCCGTTAACGCCGCTTCTCTGGTTTGGTCCTTACATAAGTACGCATTTAGCGATTAAAACAGTCAATGGAGAGCGTTACGGAGTACATACGTTTAATTTAAGTGACTATAGAGCAATTGTTAATTATTTAGCGAAAGTGCATAACGTAAAAACTAAATACCGTTTTTCATGGTGGACATTAACCTACTTATCTCTTTTCCCAATCGGGTTTTTATTGGGCTTTATTGTTTAATTTACTTAAAAAACTAAGGAAAGACATGAGATTAAAATATCTATCAATCCCACTACTTGCAAGTGTGTTAACTGGGTGTGGCACACAAGATGTTGTTATAACAAAAGCGATTAGCTTTGAGCCATCAAGATTTATGCGTGAGAATGCTAAAACACAGCCTTTTTTGGTTGTTGAAATAGAAGGTGATGGAAAAGCGGGTACCTGTAAGATTGATTTTCCTATAGGTATGCTAAAAAGTAAAAGAGCGATTAAAGGCACCGGCTCTGAACTGCGAATGCGTTGTATCTATGATGATGTTAAAGGTTATGGAACGGGTTATACGCATGAGTATAAACACGCCGAGCTACACCATTTAGGTGACAACAAAGCCACGTTATCGTTAAATGTAGTGCTGTATACGCGAAAAGAAGATTTATCGATTGAAGTGAAAACACTCAAGCCACTTGAGTTTGAATACACGCTTTAAATAATAAATACCTTAATGGATAACCAAACAAGGATGGATTCTTGAAAATACCACTATTTTATCTCTCTTTATTAAGCACCAGCTGCGCTTTTAGCTCGCTAACCTATACAACAAATTTACACGCAAAAACCATCCAGCCAACAACTCATGTAGGCACCTGGCAAAATAAAGACGAAGACGGCGATGGCGTTCCTGATAAACAGGATGACTATCCGTTTGATAATTCGCGCTCTAAATTTTTTGAAGTTCAAGACAGCGAACCTAATAATAATCCCAGTGTTGCTAAACCTTTAGCTGCTGGGATCCCTTTTAGGGTAAAAGGTGCTATTTCAAACAAAGTAGACAATGGCGATCTATATCGTTTTAGAGGCAAAGAAGGTGATTTTGTTTCCGCATTAGTTACCTATGAGTCTGAAAGTTTTGCTCCTAAAGCTTACTTTTCGGATGAAAATGGTTTAGCTATTAACTCTTCTTTAATACATTTTAGTAAAGAAAATAAAACCTTTTTTGTGACAGTTATCATCCCTAAAGATGGTTTATTTCATTTGGGGGTAATTGATAGTCGTTCAGGCGGAAATCCAAGTTTCGAATATCAAGTAGATGTTTTTTATGACGAAGATATTGATGGTATCCCAGATAATAAAGAGAGGGCATTAGGGATACTTCCTAATAGTCAAGATACCGATAAAGATGGGATCCCCGGTTTTTATGAATACTATGTAGATGCATCTATTGGAATAGACTTCGATAGTGACGGCATTCTAAATATGCTCGACGAAGACAGTGATGGCGATGAAATTAGTGATAAGCTCGAAGGGTACACTGATCCAGACGAAGACGGCCTGTACAATTTTATTGACCTAGATAGCGATAGTGATTCAACTCCCGACAGTCAAGAAAAGGTAAACGATAAAGGCTTACCATTAGATTCGGATTACGATGATATAGCTGATTTTTTAGACTTAGATAATGATGGTGACTACATATTAGATATTCATGACTCTGATCCTTATGCAAAAGTTGAAAGTGTTTCAATGGATTCAACCCCATTTATCCAAATTAGTAGTGTGAGTTCTTTAATTAATGGGGTAACGACTAAGGAAGTATTGAGAGGGAATGATATCGTTGTTGTAAACGGTATGAATATGGAAAGTGCAAAAACACCAATTTTAGTTATTTATTCACAAGACAATATTTATAATTTTATACCTACCTATAGCAAGGCTAAGTATAGATTCAAGCTTAATATTCCTGAAGGAAAACATAGAGCATTTTTATATGTTGATGATTTAAAAACAAATGACATATACATTTCATCTTATAGCAATGATGTACCACTTATTTTAGGACCGTCTTTCGTTATGCTTAAACGAGGTACTAATTTCACATTAAACGTAACGGGGGCAACACAAGGCACTAAGGTTATATTTGGTGGCAAAACTATTGTTCCAAATAATATATCGGCAACATCAATAACTTTTAACGTACCAAATAAAGCGGTAAAGGGAACTCTTCATCTCTTAAATTACTCGGGTAAAAGTAATTCAATATTCTATAACTTTTAGAAAGATTTGCGTAAATACCTAATATGAATTACTAGCCTAAGATCTGTTCGTATCTGATACCTAGTTAGAATAAGTATTGGAGTAAGAGTTTATAAAACACGTTAACAGTGCACAGAGTACTGTTATTAAATAAAATTATTGGGAGTGCGGGCCTTTATTGCTCGCTTACTATAAGGACTATACAGATGAAAAAACTACCATTAGCGATTGTACTTGGCTTAGCCAGCGCTATAGCATCGCTTGAACTACAAGCAGATACCGATAAATCGCTATACGCAACGGTTTCAACCGAAGAGCAGCGCAATGTTGACATACAGCTTGGCAAAGCAAAACAAGGAGATGCTGAAGCGATGGCGAGAGTAGGTCGGCTTTATGCACAAAGCTCTGGTAGGGAGTACCCTCAAGACTTTGATAAGGCACGCTACTGGTTAGACAAAGCTATTGAACAGGGTAATACTAGCGCTTTTTACTATTACGCAAAGTTATATGAAAAGGGAACGTTTGGTAAAAAAGACCCTGTTAAAGCGTTTGAGTATTATCAACAAGGTGCCGAGGCTGGAAACATGACTGCTATGTACTTTGTATATGAGGGCTACCGAGATGGAAAAGGAGTTACGGCAGACCAAGAAAAAGCTCAACACGTGTTGGATGAGTGCGCAGAAAAGGGCGGGTCACTGTGTTCTGACTTGAAAAGGGTTTTAGGTAACTTAAATAAAAACAAATAATATTATGCTATTGAATAATGAAAAACTTAAACAGAGTTTGGCTGCTTACTCCCACATATTTGATAAGGTAAGCGATAAGAATCACATAGCATTTAAAACCAAAGCAACGGGTCTCGCTAGTAACTTAGGGGTTATATTTGCTGTGTTGGCGCTAGGTGCAAGTACACAAAGTTTATCTTTAACATTTTACGCATGGGCAACGGCGGTGTTTGTATGTTTATCACTTTTATTGCTTAGTGCCAAAGTGTTACTGGTATTTACAACTGCAAGCAAAGGTTGTTATTACAGTATTTCAATACTCGGTATAAAGCACAAACAACATGCTTATTTACATAGTAAAGGGTTTACCGTTGAGCCCGATACTGATTTACAAAATAAGTGGCGGTTAGTAGTTGCCAATCAACGCTATTTATTAAATAGCCGAAGCGATGCTGAGTCACTGGCTTTAATGTTAGCTTTAATTTTAAACACAAATGCTTTCATTAAAACGCACAGTGGTGCAAACCCTGAGCTAATAACTAAATAAAACTATCAAAATAATAAGGACATTTTTAAGATGAAACCATTTCTAAACGACCCTGCGCCAGTTTTATGGCGAATAAAAGATTACGCCAAGCTTACACTGCCTTTTTTTGCGCTGTTTTTATTTGCAAATATACTGAGGTTATTATGAAGCCAAAGTCCCGTAAATCAGCAGATGGCACCTTTTATATTTACAAAGATATGGGGATGTTTAGAGTTACAGGTTTTGTTATTGGACTTATTTGTATTGCTCAATTTGCATTTTCTTACGATAAAGCCGATTTTAACCTATTTGCGTGGGTATGTGTTTCTACATTGTGTTGGCATTTGCTTTTTTTAAAGTCGCGCTTAAGTGTGCCACCAAATAATAGTGTGCTTGAATTTAAATCCAGTTCACTTTACCCAATTAGGACTGTTCATTATCAATTGAAGGATATCACAAGTGTAATAGCCACTCGCCACCCTATAAAAAAAGAGTTTTTTCAATATCATGTTGAGTTTGAAAATTTATCTAGGGTTACTTTAGGTTACAGTCGCGCACATAAAAATGTTAGAAATATCGCAAAAGAGCTAGCTGAGCATATTAATAAGCCTTTTGTAGATGATATTAGAAATTTTTTTGATTGATACGCTAAAAATTTATAAACAGATAACCTATTAAACAGAAAAGTGCACAGTGCCTATGGTGTACTTATAAACTCAGCAAATGAGTAAAATGCATACAAATCGAAAGTTAAAGGAGAAAACTATGAAAAAAATCGCTTTTATTACACTGGCTCAATCATTACTTTTATCATTTACGGCAAGTGCCGTTGACTACAGCATCCCAATCGAAAATTGTAAAAAATCAGTAGATATCGTTTTAAATCAAGATTATGAGCTTTTCAAGCAGGTTTATGCACCGCTATCTAAAGATATGGACCAAAGTATTGTAAAAGGTATGTTAGCTCGTAAGCATGCTAATTACACAAAAAAACAGTATTTGGGTATCCATAACTTTACAATCGTTGGTACTGAGGTGCTTGAGGATGCTAAAAATAGTATAATTAAAAGAACACAAAGGAATGCATTGAAGTATGGTTATACTGACGAGCTGTGGATTAATTATACATTTAAGACATCAAAGGTTTTTGGTAAAAAGGAAGACAACGTAACAATAAAAGGGAAATGTAAGTTTGGGCAAGTCGATGGTAAGTGGCTCATGGTCAACTTATTAAGAAGCTAAATATGACTAATAAAGAACAACCAACCAGTCTAGACGATAAAAAATGGTTTAAAAATGTTCACTTTAAAGAGCAAGATACCTTATGCCCAACGAGTGAAATTAAACTTCCTTTATTGCGTTTATTATGTCATTTGTCTTTTCCAATAGAGTTATTATTTAGCGCAACTTTAATTACGCTTTCATTGTTAGCCGGACTTTGGTTAGTTGACAGCTATAGCTTAGCTAGCTTAGTTGTTTATTTACCGCTCCTTATTGGTACCCTATTTTTAAAACGTATTCTTATATGGCGCAAGTTTGGGTTTAGTTCAAAACACGTGATGACCATAAGTAAAGATAAAATTAAAGTTAACCCATTTATAAATGATTCATTAAAACAAAGCAGACTATTCAAAAGGGATGAAATCGAGTCGGTATTATTTAATTACAGTTTTATTACTCATGTGTCTGATACACAAATTCAAGTAAATGCTGCGCTAAATAGGGCTTTTATAAACCTAAAAACAGGCGAAAACATTGAGTTGAACGTTAACCGAGTGGGGTTGTTTAATGTTTTGTATTTGTTGTATTACTTTGATTACCCATTAATTTATAAAAAATCATTTGAAGGAGGGGGCTCTAGTATCGGCTATATATTCTTACGCGTTTCTGGCATTGTAGCTAACTTTCCTATAATAGCGATGTACCTTGCCGAGTTTTAGTAAGTAGCTAATATTAGAGCGCTTCAAAATCGCTGTGGAAACTAGTTAAATAGGCTAGGTAACTTAACAGGTTTCATGTCGTGTTAAAACCTAGCTCTAATTAAGTTAATATGAGAACTTAATTAAAAAATGGCTAGCGGATATGAGTGGCTTTTCAAAGCCAATTGCATTGGCTTTGTAATATAAAAAAATACCCATGCATACTAATATGTTAAGTTTTAATTTACGAGTTAAAGTATTAGAATATTTAACGTTTTCTAAATAAACTAATTTTTAGAGCCGAACCTATAAAAAAAGGAATTTTAATGAACAATAAAGTAATAAAAATACTCCAAATATTTATAATTTATCTAATTGGAGTATCAAGCGTACAAGCAAAGCCATTATTGTCACCGTATCCAAAAGCAAAGCTAGATAATTCAGTTACTCTAGCGGGTGAAGAAACTCAGTTAATGACAAAGTTTGATCCTAATGCAGAAAAATCTAAGCAGTTTGAGTTTACAAAATTGATTGGTGATACAGCTCATTACGCATATGAGATAAAAAATGTAGCTTCGTTAAAGGTTACAAAAAACTATGAAAACGCTTTACAAGATGCAGGCTTTAACGTGATTTACAGGTGTTCTTTGAGTGAGTGCAATTCTGGGAAATATAATAATGGTAAATTGATATCAGAAAAGACTAGTTATTTTAATGCTTATACCTACTATAAAAAGCCTCATTATATTTTTGCTACAAAAGGAGGTGACGAACTTAAAGCCGCAATTTCATTATTCGTAGGACAACATGAAAATAAAACAAGAGTGCTATTAACCTCTGTGGATATAAAAGACATTGAAACAGGCCTTATCTCAGCTGATTTTAATGCATTCAAAAAACAAAATGACACAAAAACAACAAAACCCCCTCGCAAAGATAAAGGTGGGTCGTCTGATCACCCATTAATCAGTCGTTACCCCAGCAGTTACATTGAAGATTACAAACAAGTAGATTATGAAGAATTTAGCATTCCTATTGGTATTGCTGATAAAAAGACCAAAAAGCTTCCAACACTTGATGTAACTGGCGATTTAACACAAATTACTTATGTTGTGAAAAATGTGTCAACACTTAAAATTTATCATAACTATCTAAGTGCATTAGTAAAAGAAGGGTTTGAAACCATATTTTCTTGTCAAAAATCTAGGTGTGGTTATAGACCTACGGTACAAAAATTAGGGGATGCTATTTCTATATCACAGGTCTACAATTACTGGCATCAGCCGCGATATAACGTAATGAAAAGCACATTTGAGGGGCAGACTACTTACGTAGCGTTTTTCATAGGCAACTATAAAGGTGATTCTCGTATTCAGCTTTTAGTTATGAGAACCGAGCCACTAATAACGGGGTTAATAGAAACAAATAGCGATAAAGTACTAGAACAACTAAAGCAAAAGGGCAAAGCGTCTATTTATGGTGTACTGTTTGACTATGATAAAGCAGTTATAAAACCTGAATCTAAGCAATCTTTAGATGTGATAGCGCAAGTTCTTGAAAAAAATAAAAAATTGAGTTTATATGTTGTTGGGCATACAGACGACAAAGGATCTGCAGAATATAATCTAGACCTTTCTAAACGCAGAGCTAATGCGGTAGTTAAAACGTTAATCGCTGATTATGGCATTGCCAAAACAAGGTTAATCCCTCAAGGTGTTGGGCCTTATTCTCCGGCAGCGACTAATAAAAATGAGCTAGGGCGCGAGCTTAACCGTCGTGTTGAGTTAGTTGAAAGGCTGTCTGATGCAATTTAATGTATTTTAAAAATATAATATAACCAACTTAGTTAATGCTAAAAAGCTAAGTTGGTAATTTTTCAATGCTATAAATAAAGATAGATAACATTTTCGCTAGTTGGAAAACAGCCACGCGCACTGTGCTAATCTTAAGGATGTGTAAAGTAAGTATTTATTATATAAGTACTTAATACACATCTTTTTTAGCTTTTAGCGTTATCAGCACTAAATTATAAAAATTGGATAATTAAACAAGGATGGACTCTTGAAAACACCACTAATATATCTTTCGCTTTTAAGTGTTAGCTGTGCTTTTTGCACGCTAACCTATACACCAAATTCACATGCAAAAAATATTCAGCCAACCACCCATATAGGTACATGGCAAAATAAAGATGAAGACGGTGATGGTGTGACTGATGAGCAAGATGACTATCCGTTTGATGCGAGTAAAACTCAATACCCTGTTTATTTTGAAAAAGAACCTAACGATAACCCATCTGTTGCAACTGCAGTAAGCTTGGTAAAGGTTTTAAAGTTAAGGGCGTTATTTCATCAAGAACAGACAAAGGTGATTTATATGGTTTTAACGTTGATGATGGAACTATGGTCACTGCTGTATTTGAAAGTGCAGCTAAACGATTTGACCCGCAAGTTTATGTTTCAAACTCAGAAGGCAGAGTAATTAGTAAGTATGTTATTAGTGAATATAAGAAATTGGGAAAACATATTGTTAATTTTCATATGTTTGAGGCGGGTCGTTATCAACTAAGTGTAATGGATAATAATTACGGTGGTGGCCCTGATTTAATCTACAGTATGGTTCTATTTTATGACGAAGATGTAGATGCTTTTGATGATGAGAAGGAACGTGCATTTGGCAGTAACCTTATTAAGAATGACCAAGATCAAGATGGTATTTTAGATGGTTTAGAGCACGTTTTATTAAATAGTAGTACTGACATAGACTTTGATGGTGATGGAATACCGAATTGGCAAGATGTCGACTCTGACGATGACTCTTTCACTGACAAAATAGAAGGCATTGAAGATTTAGATAAAGATGGCTTCCCAAATTATATAGACCGTGATGCTGATGGTAATACCATAGATGATGAACTGGAAATTGGTGATTTTAACCATTCACTTGATTTTGATGATGATGGAAAATTAGATCACTTAGATTTAGATGATGACGACGATTTAATATTAGATATTTACGATACGCAACGTCGTAAAAAATCTCAAACTATTAAATTAACAGGGCCTAATCAAAATCGTTTACTTGTGCGCAGGGTTTATAATATGTCCTTTGAGGGGCACTCTATTCGAGATTTTATTAGAGCTGGGGATAAAGTAGAGTTTGAAGTAGATGGCTTACCAGCAGATGCAAAAAATTTGGTCCTTGTTTTTCAATATCCTGATGATCTTATTAACTTAAAACCTACTATAGCTAGAATTGAAGGCAGCAAAACATATATAAGTTTAGAGCTGCCAAGTAAGATAGGCGAGGCTTATGTATATTTAGCTCATGATGAGGTTATTAGTGATGCCCAACCAATTGAAGTTAATAAGAGCAAATCCCCACTTTTAAAACCTGAAAAGCGAAGCATCAGTGCAGGAGAAACAATTACTCTTATAGGTGAAAATTTTAATGAGCAGACGGTTGTTCATTTTAAAAATGTGACTGTTAATAGCATTTATATAGATGAAAAAACCATTAAAGTTAAAACGCCACGTCAACTAAGTGGCTGGCGTTACTGGGCAAGTAATCAGTTTGGAAAAAGTAACGCGGTTAGCTTTTCAATCGAATAGGTCAGGCCCTAATGTTTTAAGGATAAATAATGAATAAATACCTAATTCCATTGTCGTTATTAGCAAGCTTTACATGCCACGCAAAGCTTGATTTAACAATCCCAAAAGAAAATTGTTTTAAAGCAGTAGAAATAGTAAAAAATAAAGATGAGCAGCTATTTAAGCAGCTGTTTACACCCGTTGACCATATCCCTAATGCTGATAAGGAAATTACAAAACTCGTTGACAGTACACATAATAAATACTACGTAAAAGAGTACGATGGTATTAGAAACTTTCGTCTTGTCGAATCAAAGCTTGTTAACTACTCTGAGGACACTAAGTATAGTGTTGTAGAAGAAACGTATGAAAGATGGGGATATACAGAGCAAGCATTTATATATTACAAATTTGATGCCTATGATAAAAGACTTAAAGAGCAGCGCACAGTGTATAATAAATGCCGTTTTGGTCTTAAAGACGGTAAGTGGTATATGGTAAATTTACTGCAAGATTAGTTCGTGCTTGTTAAAACTAGAAGAGCATGTAATTGATATTACATGCTCTTTTTTATAATTTACTGTTGAGATTATTAATGCAAAGCGAAAAGTTAGATATACAATTAGATGACAAGTTTTGGTTTAAGCTCGTAAATTTACCAGAAAAAGACGCCCTGACCCCCACGAGTAAAATCACTATGCCGGTAGTGACTAAATTATTTAGGCTAAATTTAGGCATTGAGTTTTTATTTGCAATTGCATTGGGTGCGCTTGCATTGTATAGCCATGTTTGGGTTGAAGAGGACTGGGTTAGCGGGTTGTTTTATATATATATTCCTTTATTCCTAGGACTATGTTTTTTACGAAAGGTGTTAATTTGGCAAAGGTATGGCTTTAATTACAAAGCCGCGTTTGAAGTAAGTAAAGATGAATTAACCATCGTTACCGAGCCATTATCTAAACAGCAACACATAACTATGGCTAAAGCCGATATAGATTACATACAATTTAGCTACGGGTATATGCGCTCAAACGGGCAAGGCTATCAAGAAAAACGATCGCACATTTCCCAAGCGGTTGTGGTTTTAAAAAACAATGAACGCTATACAATTAAGCCAAATACCATCGCAACATTAAACTTGCTTTATCTGTGCATTTATTTTGACTACCCCGTGAGTTACAAATATGGCCTTACTGATGGCGGTGGCAGTATTATGTTTATTTTGATGCGAGTTATGTCAATGGGTGGGAATTTTGTAATGATAGGTCTCTACTTATATTGGCTAGGGGCAGGGTACTTGAAATCAATTTTTTAGCTCAAGCAGAAATTTTCAACCTAAATGATTATGTAAAAAGTGTTCATAAGCATACAAAGTTTAAAACAAAGGGAATGTGATGATTAAAGGATTTGTGAGTATCATTTTAATTGCCGTACTGGGAATTACGTTATTAAGTATAGGACTGTACCGGTTTGCAATTCAGCCTGAATCTCTACAAACAATGACCTATGGGTTAATGTGTATTGGCGGACTTTTAAGTATGTACGGTTTGCTCGCTATGTTTTATGAAGGGCTTACTAAAAAGGCATATTAAATCTTTAGGGTGTATAAGCTGTAGGCTTTAATTCACTTAAAGTATATACAGTTGATTGCTCTAATTATCATTTTTGATTAAATTGCATACTTTATATAAATTAGGTACAGTTTATAACTGTAAATGCTTTATGGATAAACCAACAAGGATGGATTCTTGAAAACACCCCTATTTTACCTTTCATTGTTAAGTGTTAGCTGTGCTATTAGCTCGCTAATGTTTATAACACCATTAAACGCAAAAACTATTAAACCAACTACCCATATTGGCACATGGCAAAACAAAGATGAAGACGGCGATGGCGTACCTGATGAACAGGATGCTTACCCGTTTGATGCAACTAAAACCACAATGTCGGTTGTTCAAGAACAAGAGTTTAATAATAACGTTGGCCAAGCAAACCCTGTTGGGAATATACCTTTTAAAGCGGCGGGGGTTATTGCTAAAAATGTAGATATAGATGATTTTAAATTTAATATCCCCAGCTCAATGCTATTTGAAGACTTATCAGTGACGTTTATACTTTTTAAAGATAATTCACGTTTTACACCGTCTTTAACGATTATTAATAATAATGGCGATGTTATTTCTTCTATACCAACAAACATTGAACACGTTGGTAAAGTCGGTCAGGTTATTACTTTTTCACCTAAGCAAGCAGGTGAATACAATTTAAGTATTACTGATAGAAACAACTTAGGTGCAGATAGCTTTACATATACGGTACATGCATTTATTGATATAGATAAAGACGCAGTTCCTACAAACAAAGAGCTTGCTTTGGGAATGAACCACCTTGGGCAACATACAGATGCTGATAAAATACCCGATGGAAATGAGTACCATATCTATACAGCTAACTTTATCTTTAGTCATGATGTCGACAATGATGGTACTCCAAACTGGCTTGATTTAGACAGTGATGATGATGGCATTAATGATGCTATAGAACAAACCTACGATTTAGATGGTGATAAAAAACCAGCCTTTATAGACTTAGACAGTGACAATAATGCAGTTTTAGATTCAGATGAATTAAACTTAGTTGAGTTTATTCGTTATGACTTTGATGGTGATGGCATCCCTAATTTTTTAGATACTGACGACGATGGCGACTTTTTGTTTGATGAAAATGACACTCAGCCACTAGAAAAACTAATTGGTATAAATAACTTATACCCATCAAATACACCAGTCATTAGCTCTGCAACATATTCTCATAGTGACGAAGCAGTATTTATTAACAAAGTTAGGCCGTTTTTTCCTGCTAATTTAAATGCAGAAAACCTAAAAGGTGATGCGGCACATTTGGTAATATTAAAAGGGGATGATAAACAGCCGGTCGTTAATTTACCAGTGACGATTACATCAGAGAATAAAATTGAATTTGTTATACCTAATTATCCAAAGGTAGCGTTGGGCGGAGAACCCATTACATTTTTTCTAGCTATAGATGGCTATAAAACCCACAGTATTGATGCCAAATTACTGCATCCAAAAACACCAGTTATTACAGGCATTCCGACTAAAAATGTAGTCGAAGGCGATAAAGTATTAATAACTGGTGCAAATTTAGAAAGTGGTACTGCATTAGTTTTTGCAGATGGCCCAACAATACAGTTGGATTATATAGATGATACTAATGCTAGTTTTATTGTGCCTAGTGATGTTGGTACAGGCTGGTTTAGCTTACAAAATGTATATGGTGAAAGTAACTACTCAAGTATCAAAAAAGAACACGTTATATCGCTAAAGATTGTAATGCCTGATTACTTACATATTAAAGGGCCTTTTTATGTAGATAATTTAGACGGCGAGTTTTATGGCATTAATGCTTTTAATAACAAACAGGTACAAATAAGCTCAACCACTGATTATATTTCTCTTTATTACAAAGACGGCATTCGATTATTCCAAAGTTACATAGCCGATGATAGCCAAATAGAGCTAAGTGTTGATAGTACGCTTAAATCTTTTGTTTTACGTGCTTTTGCATATCAAAACAAAGTTGAGAATGTGCAAGAGTTAAAAAATAAAATAAGTGATTTAGTATCATACAAAGAGTTTAAATACTGGTATGAAGAAAATTTAAGGCAAGAGTCGATTGACGCATTTTTAAAAGATGACTCTTATAGCATTATTGGTAAAGCCACAGCAGTAGCCGATGATCTTTATAAAAAACTAAAAAGTGAACGTAAAAATAATAATTAAGAGTGAATAAGGGAACGTTATGTTAAAAAAAAACCATGTGTGTATTGCTCTGTTCATTAGTTTTGCAAGGGTGTGTAGACTCCCACTTAGTGACGGGGGTTATTGAAGATTCAATTAAGTTTGAATCTGGCGATAGCATGTTAATCTATGATGTAAGCATTGAGGGTAGTAAGCATAGCTGCACAATGCTATTGGCTGTAATGGGAGAGGACTTATGGGCGCTAGAAAACGAAGATACCTTATTAGGGGGGTTAGCATGTATTGATAAAGAGGGTCGAATTTTATCTGGTCCTCCGGAAGTAGATGGTTTTACTTGGAAACCAGTAGAGGGCGGTTTTGAATTTACTATGAACGCGACTGCTACAGAGCAAAATAATAAAAGTGAAAAACTTAATATTTACACAACGTCCCCCTTATTTGTTCCGTTAACAAAGGATTTGAAATGAAATCACAATTAATAGCGCTTTCTAGCATCATATTTTTAAGCACAGCAGCTTTTGCTGATGAATCTAACGTAAATTTGCCAGCCAAGGATAATCAAGATCCATTATTTATAAAAAAATGCGAAGAATTTAGACAAGCAAAAGCTGATAAAGACATTGATACTTTGATGACTTTTGTACCAAAGCATTTTAAAGATACGGAAGACGAAAAAAAACGAGCTATTGCATATTTGAGTAAAGAAGCTGAGAAGTTTCAGGAGTATGCACAAGATCCTAATTTTGAGATTACCTCTATTAAAATATCTACTAAAGCACCTAAAAAAAATGCATCCGTTAGGATTGAAGCTAAATCAGGTGATAAACGTAGTTACTCTACGGGTTGTGCTTTTGAAAAAACAAAAGCTGACGGTTGGATAATCATTGTTGCGTCTAGTTAATTAGCTTTTCGACTACTTTAAGTATTTTTATATTATGAGAGTATGTAACTAAGCATACTTTTTTATTCAAAGAGGGAATTTTGGCTAATTCAATTATATTAAAATCACTATTAGAAACGATTAAATGGCTATTTATTTGGCTAACATTAGCAGGGCTTGTGCTAGGTGTTTTAAGTCAAGGCTTTATTTTTGATACAAGCGATGGGCTTGATGTTTTATTAATTATTGTGCTTTTGATGTTTCAACACCGATTAAAATTTGATGAACACAATAATCGAATAGATATAAAGTTGGGGGCTTATTTTTTTAAGAAAGAAATCTTCACGTATAGTCACCACAGCATTGATACAAACAGTATAAACACAATATCGTTTAGAGCAGATAAAGCTGTAAATATCATAGATATTAATTACACTTCAGCAGAAGGTAAATTGAGCACTTATACGTTTAGGTGTTTCAAGCAAGACAAACAAGCACAGCTAGTAGTGAGTAAACTCTCAACTGTTGAGCGCGTTTATGCAGCTAAACGTGAAGAGGCCGAGGCTGAAAAAACAAACTCAGCAACGGTGAACAAATTTACAAAAATATTTCCGCAACATACTATTTTAGGTAATGCGGAGGCTAAAAATAATATTCCCATACTTAGGTGTGCGCTACCGCTCCCTGATAGTAAGAAAAGCTTAGTTCATTTTGTCGTCGTGTGTTTTGCTTTGCTTACACTATTTATTGCTTTTTCATCACAAAATTGGAAATCATCTTTTGCATTTTTAGTAATAACTTATGTAAGTTATCACTTTGCTAGGGTTATTGTTTGTAATAAATACTATTTTATAAAAACAGCGCCTCTAAGCTCCATTATAGTAAATGGTGACGAGCTTTATTTACCCGCACTATTATTTACTGATAAAACACCGCGTACATTAACTAAGCAGGATATTATTAGCATTGAGGCTAAATGGAATTACAACTACGATTCAATTGATGACTCTATTGGCAGAACTACAAAAAGGTCACACTTAATATCGCTTGTTTTTAATACCACAAAAGGGCAGAGCATTTCGCTGACGCACTGGAGTGTTGATAGTGAAGCCCTAGTATATTCGTTATTAAAATACCAATACCCAGTTTCATTAGATAGAGCAAGCGAAATGGTTTACCCATTTAAGCGGCACGTAGGATTATTCGTTTTATTATTCATACTCATTATACTTGTTATGAACCTAGAAAAAGTTATATCTATTTAATCTAATAGGTACTTTATTACATGCGCTGATAACAGCTTAATATAGCGTGTTATATCGCTTTTTAGCTCCTAAGTTTTAAGGATGAAATTTTGAAAAATATTGTTAAGTTAATAGTTTTTATCACTGTGGTTTTTTGTGGTTATGCACATGCGCAAAATAGCCTAACACTTAATTATCAAGTCACTAAAGAGTTAAATCATTTCGCACATATTAAAATAAAGGTCACCGATAAATACCTTCGTACAGATTATATTTTGCCAAATAAAACCTTTACAGAAATGACCATTAAAGATGATGGCCAATATATTCTAGATCATCAAAAAAACATTGCTTACAGAACTGATTACTCAGTTACGTATAAGCGCGCAGAGGATGCTTTAAAAGGAATGCTGCAATACGCTCCAGGATTTACCAAAGAGCAAATTTATGAAATGAGCTTAGATCCTAAAAATGACCCTAATAATTACATTGCTTATGAAAAGGAAGGAGATAACTTATTTGTAGGATATTTAGATGGTGATAAAGTAAAAACAGTTAAAATAAGTGCATTCCCAAATCAATTTATATCATCTACTGAATATACTTGGCTGTTAAAACGAGCAAAAGAAGATACTTATTTTGGAAAAGCGTTGGTTGGTTTTTTAGACGTGCCTTTAATAGACTTTATGCGCAAATTTAAATACGACACAGGTCAATTACCGACGGAAATCACATTGCACAATGAAGGAAAAGCTGTTTTTTTAAAGACAGTTAGTAACGATGGCATAGATCAAGACGATCTTGAAATAGAGTCTAAGTTTATAATTAAAGACATAACACATGAATCGATTCAATTTTTGAATAATTTAAAGAATATCGCCAAAGAAACAGGGGTAATAGAATGAAAAACTTCACTGTAATAATTATTTCATCTTTAATAGCTTTATTTATATTGAGCTATGGCCTTTTTTCGATGACTCTAGACTCTGATTCGAGCCCATTAATCAACTATATCTGTATTGGAGGAGGGTTTACCTTTTGTGTGGTTATAGCGATATTTGTTGTAAAAGAAGGTTTGCATAACCAGAAGACTCCTAAGTAGCTCCTTGATTGAGCGCTTGTTCATCTTGGGTTAACTCTTTGAGGTGGTTATTTGTTTTGTCTAATACATTAGTACTTTAATTATTAAAAATATTAAAGTTAATAACGATAAGTAGTTAGTTTTGGGCTCCTTTTTAGCTTTTAATACTCTATACTGTAGCGAGTAAAATCTGTTGGTGAAGGTTAATGTTAGAAAGGAATGTATTTATAACAGCAGCAAAAGGTAATAAATTATTACTGGTTGCCATTATTGTTTTTTTAGTTATTGCATTGCCTTCGGTGTATGTGTTTGAAAAAAAAGTACGCGCAGAGATATATAACGATGCTCGTAGTGAACTCAATCGTGAGCTTGAAACAAAAGCCGCGTCTTTAAAAAATCATTTAAACGACAGTATTACCGCGATTCGCTTTTTAAACGCCACTCCACCTATTCAAGGTATATCTAGAGCGACCGACAACCAATTAATTGACCCTCTATTACAAACCCCAATTGCTGTATGGCAAGACCGCCTTGCTGATATTTTTAGCGGGTTTATGCAAACCGACGATTCTATTTTGCAAGCACGTTACATTATGCTTGCTGAAAATGGCCAAGAGATAGTACGAGTAGACCGCTTTTTAGGTGACATAATTAGGCTAGAGGGCGCACAACTGCAAAAAAAAGGCGGGCGAGACTACGTACTTAAAGCCAGCATGCTTGATGAAAAAAGCGTGTATATATCGCCTATTAACTACAACCGCGAAAACGGTGAAATACAAAAACCCTTTGTGAGTACATACCGCGTAGCTAAGCCTGTTTTTGATCATTTAAAGCAAGTGTTTGCAATTTTAGTGACAAACTACTCCGCAGATAAGTTATTTGAAAGTTTAACGTTTGAACTTCCACCTGGGATTAATATTTATTTGCTTAATAATGAAAGCGAATTTTTATACCACCCAAATCCAGATTTACGGTTTGGCTTTGAATTTAACCAAGCCAAAACCTGGAGCGATGAATTTAGCCCCACACAAAACATGAACTCTCACGAAACCTTGTTAATAGGTGATGCGCCAAAACAGTACTTTTTAAATAAACGAGTAAGTTTTGAAGGCGATATTGCCATGCTGCCGTTAGAGATGGCCGTTTCTATTGATTCTGAAACCTTGTTGGAACGCGTTGCAAAAAGGCGCGAAAGTTTTATTGCCATCACCGCCACATTTTTTACCATATTTATAATTATTACGCTGTTGTATCAGCGCTATATTAATCGCAAGCTGCTTATACACTCTTTAACAGAGCAAAATAATAAAGTGATTGAAAATTCACTCGACGCTATTTTTACCATAGACAGTGATGAAACTATTATTCACTGTAATCAAACGGCTAAAAAAGTTTTTGCAAGTAGGCTAGGTAATGACAACACCCGCTTTAGTAACTTATTTACCCTTGCAGATGAAGATAAAAACTGCATTAATGAAACCATAGAGCATGGCTCTAAAATGCCATTTGAAGCGGTTTATACTGGTGATGATGGCAATAAAGAATATTATTCAATCACGCTGACCAGCGTATTTGATGTATTTAGCAACCGTTATCAGGTTGCTGCTATTTTACGTAATATCAGCTCGTTAAAGCAAACTCAATCACAGTTACAGGGTTTAAATAGCACCTTAGAGTTAAAGGTATCTCAGCGTACTGTTGAACTTGAGCGAGCGATTGACCAAGCCCTTGCCGCAAGCCAAGCAAAAAGTGACTTTGTAGCCAATATTTCCCACGAAATACGCACACCCATGAACGGTGTTTTAGGCATGCTTGAAATGCTTAAAGAAGACAGCCTCACTGAGCAACAGCAACACTATTTAAAATTAGCTAATAGCAGTGCGCACTCGTTAATGAATTTAATTAACGATATTTTAGATTTTTCTAAAATTGAAGCGGGTAAACTAGATATTGATAATCACTCGTTTGATGTTATCTCTGTCTGTAGCGATATGATTAATTCAATTGCGCTGCAGGGCCAACGTAAAGGGCTAGAGGTCTTTTTAAATACCCAAAACGTGGTTGATAGAATGGTTATTGGTGATAGCCATCGCCTTAAGCAAATTTTAATTAATCTAATAAATAATGCGTTTAAGTTCACGCATAAAGGCGAAGTAAGTTTGACCTTAAACTCTAAATATATTACCGACAGTAAAATTTTAATGAGCTTTATAATTAAAGACACCGGTATTGGTATTGCCCCTGAAAACATCGATAAACTGTTCGATGTGTTTACCCAAGAAGATTCAAGCACAACCCGCCATTTTGGTGGCACCGGTTTAGGGTTATCTATATGTAAAAAACTGGCGCAATTAATGGGCGGTAATATCACCGTTAGCAGTGAAAAGGGCGTAGGCAGCACCTTTGTTGCAACGGTAGAGCTACATGTGGCGCAACAGCAAAAACTTAATACCGGCATCGAGCTTTCTAAAGAGGTCAGTGTGGCGGCGCTTATTGCCCGCGATAACGTATTTAAAAATGTATGCGGATTATTAACTCAAACCTGTAAAATTCAGCCAAGCCATATTACAAGGCTCGACTACTTTAGTGAACACAGCGAATTTGATGCCGATTTACTGATTATTGATGACGAACACCCGCAAGTTAATGCGCTAATAAGCTACTGCGAAAAGGCAGATAAAAAATATGTGCTTATATTGCGAGACATGGTGGTGAATAAGCAATCTAAAAAGGTGTTTCCTGAGCATAGCCACATTTTGCACAAACCACTTACGCAAGATCAATTTACCTATAAGCTAGGCAGTATTTTTGGCGCTAATAATGAGTTTGTTTTAACCGCGCCTAAACAAGCAAACGACATAGAGCCAGAGCCTGAGTTGTCTAAGTATCATGTATTATTGGTAGACGACAACATGATTAACATTGAGGTAGCGAAGGCTATTTTAAAACGCACTGGGATAAAAATTACCTGTGCAAGTGATGGTATAGAAGCACTCTCTGCCCTTAAATTTAATCAAGAGCAACCGTTTGACTTAATTTTAATGGATTGCCAAATGCCTAACCTAGATGGCTACGATACCACCAGCGAGATAAGAAATGCTAAAGCTGGGGTTGAGTATATTAGCATTCCAATTATTGCCATGACCGCAAGTGCAATGGAAGGCGATAGAGAGCGTTGCATTACCGCCGGCATGAATGATTATATTACCAAGCCAATAAAGCCTAAAACACTTAAAAATAGGCTACTAACCTGGTTAAACTAAATGGGCTAAGTCAGCAGTTACGCTGCTGACTTACTTGGTTTGGTATCAGTTTGAATAGGTTTAACTAAGCTGGTTACATCGGCTGTATCAAGTACTTTTTGCGTATCAGACCAATGCAACAGCTCTATTTTACCGTTTGGTTGCTCAACTAATGCGGTACAGCTTTCAATCCAATCACCATCATTACAATATACTATGCCATCTACTACTTTAATTTTAGGGTGATGGATGTGTCCGCAAATAATGCCATCGACCTTTTGTTTTTTTGCCTCATGAATAGCGGCATCTTCAAAAGCGGCAATGGCTTCACGGGCTTTATGTACACGTGCTTTTATCCATGCAGCAAGAGAATAGTAGTTACCGCCAAACACTTTACGAACTCGGTTAGTCCAACGATTTAAAAACAGCAGTAAGTCGTAACCTGCATCGCCTGCAATACTTATGAGCTTGTTGTAGCGGGTTGCCGAGTCAAAGTCATCACCGTGGATCAGTAAAAAGCGCTTATTGGCTTTTGTGGTATGGATAAACTGCTGGTGGACTTCTACACCAAATAAAGTTTGATTTATGTAGTGACGAAAGGTCTCGTCGTGGTTACCAGGTATGTATATTACACGGGTGCCATCAAGGGCTTTTTGTTGAATACAACTAAGCACTTGGTAGTGAGATGGGTGCCAATAAAAACTGCGCTTCATCGACCACAGATCAACAATATCACCCACTAAATAAAGCGTATCGCATTCAATTGAGTTTAAAAAATCTAATAAGTAGTCAGCTCTACAGTCTTTATACCCTAAATGTACATCCGATATCCAAACGGCTGGATAATGTTGTTTTTTACGCTGTTGATTGTTTGTCATGCCCGTCATCCATAGTGTAATAATTAAACACTGTAGATAAATCTAATGACACTTATGAGACACTTTAGCGAAGCCTCCATGACAATTTATATCAAACCAGCTAATTAAAGTTTATTGTTATGGAAAGGAGATTAGGTGAGCAGTTTTATATACATTACCATTAAACGCGCATAAAAAAGGCCGCATGTTTAAATGCGGCCTTATAGTTTGTTTTAAGCGTAGGTGTTATTAACCTTTAACAGCCGCTTTTATAGTCTCTATTGCGGTGCCTAAATCAACCATTAACTTTTCACCGGTGCGGCGATTTTTAAGCTCAACCTTATTTTCATCAAGGTTACGCTCACCAATCACTAAAGTATAAGGTACACCCATTAATTCCATGTCGTTAAACATAACGCCAGGGCGCTCTTTACGATCATCAAATAAAATATCTAAGCCTGCATCTTTTAAACCTTGGTATAGATTATTAGCAATATCAGGAATACGATGCGACTTATGCATGTTCATTGGCACAATAGCTAAATCAAATGGGGCAATAGATTGTGGCCAAATAATACCGTAATCATCATTATTTTGCTCAATAGCCGCTGCCACAATGCGCGAAACACCAATACCGTAACAACCCATAGTCATTACTTGGTTTTTACCCGACTCGCTCAGTACGCCTGCTTTCATGGCTTCTGAGTACTTAGTACCAAGTTGGAAAATATGACCAACTTCAATACCGCGTTTAATTTGTAAAGTACCTTGTCCACACGGGCTCGGATCGCCTTCAACAATGTTACGAATATCAGCAACTTGATATTCTTTAACATCGCGATCCCAGTTAATTCCGCTAAAGTGCTCGTCATCTTTATTAGCACCGGCAACAAAATCTGCCATTACATTAGCGGTTCTGTCTACAATAATTGGCATTGTTAAACCCACAGGGCCAAGTGAGCCTGGCTTTGCACCAATTGCTGCAACAATGTCAGCCTCAGTGGCCATTTCAAGTGGAGAGTCTACAAGTGGGTGCTTTTCAGCCTTTAATTCGTTTAACTCGTGATCGCCACGTAGTACAAGCGCAACTAAACCACGTTGTTCGTTTTCATCAGGCGTACCGTACACAATTAATGTTTTAACACCGCGGTGTGGTTTAACGCCGTAGTGCTTTTTAAGCTCGCTAATGGTTTTAGCATCTGGTGTAGGAAACGCTTTAAGCTCTTTAGATGGCTCAGGACGACTTTGAGTTGGAGCTAACGCTTCTGCTTTTTCGATGTTAGCTGCATAATCGCTTGCATCACTAAAGGCAATTGCGTCTTCACCCGATTCAGCAAGCACATGAAACTCATGCGATAAGCTACCACCAATAGAGCCCGTATCAGCAAGTACTGGGCGGTATTCTAAGTTTAAGCGTTCAAATATATTACAGTACGCTTTGTGCATTACTTTATATGTGGCATCTAAACACGCTTCACTTAAATGAAATGAATACGCGTCTTTCATCGTAAATTCACGTGCACGCATTACACCAAAGCGTGGGCGTCTTTCATCGCGCACTTTAGTTTGTACTTGGTACAAAGTAACAGGCAGTTGTTTATAGCTGCTAATCTCTTTACGAACAAAATCTGTAATTACTTCTTCATGCGTAGGACCTAGCGCAAACTCACGGTTATGGCGGTCATTAAAGCGCACAAGTTCAGGACCAAATTGCTCCCAACGGCCAGACTCTTGCCATAAATCAGCAGGTTGAATAACCGGCATCAACATTTCTATTGCGCCTGCTTTATCCATTTCTTCACGAACAATATTTTCTACTTTACGAAGCACGCGTAAACCAGAGGGTAACCATGTATATAAACCCGAAGCGACGCGACGGATCATACCTGCTCTAAGCATTAATTGATGCGAAACAATTTCAGCATCTGATGGCGTTTCTTTAAGTGTTGCGAGTATATATTGACTGGTACGCATGATTTTTCCGAAATTAAGTAATATGTTCTTTTTAATAGGGCGCTAAGTTTACCAGCGCTTGCTTTTACACTAAAGCGCTAACTGCACTTTTTAGTTATTTTCTATACTTGTTACTAAGTTATGCTCGCCGTTAACCTGCCAGCGTATATTATAATTATACAGTGTCATACCATAACTTTGCTCGCCTTGTTTTTGTTTTTTATAGGCAGGGCGTGGGTCTTGTTTTAGTACATTAGTAATAAAATCTTCAAGCTCAGGGTAGTGTGTTTGCTTGGCAATAAAGTCAATTGCCTCGGGTGAAAACGCGACGCTCATTTGTGTTTCTGGTCGGGTATCGGCAAAACCGGCACTGGCGTCATGCATTGCATCTGAATACGGTAAGTAAGGCTTTATATCCACAATAGGCGTGCCATCGAGTAAATCTATACCAGCAAGCAGTAAACTAAGTTGGCCGTTTTTATACTCAACACCTTCAAGTTTTACAGCGCTCATCCCAATGGCGTTGGGTCTAAATGTGGCACGCGTTGCAAAAACGCCTTTGCGCTCATTGCCGCCTAAACGTGGTGGGCGCACCATAGCTGAATACCCTTTATCGGCGGTTTCATGAAACCTAAATAACAGCCAAATATGGCTAAATTCTTCAATACCTCGCACAAATTCTTCACGATTAAACTCAGCAGTAAAAATAAGTTTGGCTTTAGCTTGAGGCACTAAACGTGGTTGCCTAGGTATTGCAAACTTTTGTTTATAAGGGGATTGAATGTGGCCAACAGCCGAAATGCTATAATCGCTCATAATGCTCAGTTAACAAAAAAATAGGGCCCTATTCTACCTCTATTTAGTATTTATAGCAGTACAGTTAATGCGTTATATTTTAGACTAGCTGGTTTAATTGAGTATTAGACTAAACGGTTTAAAATATAGCGATTAGTGTTTATTCCAATTTGCTAAATTAAGTGGAGCTATTTTGAGGCTGGAGCGACACGTTTAGCGCCGCGATATGATTAGCTATTATTACGGATGGATATTATGTATAAGCAACAAAAAGGTGAGCACATGGCTCACCCTTAAGTGTTTTAAATGCTAATTAAAACATGTATTGAATTGATACTGATGCAACATCCATTTCTGGGTCAATTTCATCATCTAGTTCGTAGCGTTCGTACTCTAAGCGCATTTGAACATTGCTAGAAAACGCGTATTGAATACCCGCGCCGTAAAACACGTCGCCGCCGTCTTGTGATGCTGAAATGCTACCAACAGGAAGCTCTTGCTCTACATCTGCATCCCATTCAAACCAACCACCTTTAGCATATACTGAAAAGCTTTCAGAAAGCGGAGCCGCTAAAATAGCTGCTAATGACACACCATCAACTTCTGCTTTGCTGTCGATGTCGCTCACTTCATCAAAGTTTTGATAAGCTAACTCAACGCTAAAGTGTTCGTTAAATTGTGTACCAATGTAACCTTTTAGCATTTGTGCATCGTCATCAAATTCAGTGTCGTTTTCGCTGTCTTCAAATTCAAATGAGTATTGGCCATAACCAACACCTGTATAAATGCGAGGAGAATCAAAATCCGTAATGTCAGCGTGTGCTGCAGAGTTAAAACCCAGTGTTGCTAAAGCAATTGCAGAAAGAGAAAGTGTTTTAATCATTGTATAGCTCCTTTAAAAAAATAATAAATGTTTGATTTAACTTATCAAACGACAATTAGTTATTTGCAGTGAGCATGCCAACAATAGGCTGTGGTTACAAAATAGCCGTAAAAACGACTTATACGGCATTTTTACGGCTATTTTGTATTTTTTATAAGCAGGGTGAACTTTTTTAGTTTTTTGTTTTCTAAGTAAAGGTTGTACCTTTTACATGGTCTATGTGAATTTTACATTGTACTTTTATACTTTATGAAGCAAATTTTCTGTCTCAATTGCAATTTGTTTCATTTTAATAGCGTAGTTTTCCAATTTAATATCTTCTTCTGTTTGTGCTTTAAAAGCAGGAACCTCTACCGGGTAACCTGTTTCGTCCATTGCTACAAAGCTAATAACACAGTGGTTTGTTTCTACCATGTTTTGAGTTTTAGGATCGCCACACCGTACCTGAATAAATATCTGCATACTTGTTGACCCTGTATGCGCAATCTTTGCTTCAACTTCGACAATCTGCCCAACCAAAATAGGGCGTCTAAATTTAACCCCAGCAACAGAAACGGTAACGCAATAATGGCCGCTCCAACCTGCAGCGCAGGCATAACCCGCTTGGTCAATCCATTTCATGACCACACCACCATGAACCTTCCCACCAAAATTTACATCGGTAGGCTCTGCTAAAAAACGAAATACAACATTTGACGACGGCATATTAAATACTCACTTTATGAAACTTACCTATGAGCATACCGTAAAAAAGGGGCCGAAGCCCCTGCAATTTAGGATAGGTTTATAATTTATATGTAAAAGATAGGTTTTTAATGCACCTTTGTGCATAAAATAGTTACATATTAGGGTAGTTTGGCCCGCCAGCGCCTTCGGGTGTTACCCACGTAATGTTTTGGCTTGGGTCTTTTATGTCGCAAGTTTTACAATGCACACAGTTTTGAGCATTAATCACAAACTGATCTTCACCTTCAATTTGTTGCACTTCGTATACCCCTGCAGGGCAATAGCGCTGTGCGGGCTCGTCAAACTTTACTAAATTAACCGCAATAGGAATGGCGGGATCTTTAAGCTTTAAATGGCAAGGCTGCGACTCTTCATGGTTAGTATTAGATAAAAACACGCTAGAGAGTTTATCAAAGCTAAGTAGGCCATCAGGCTTAGGGTAGTCAATGTGAGGGCTGTTAGCTGCATCTTTTAGCGTGTCGTAATCGGGCGTGTTGTCTTTAAAGGTAAAGGGCAGTGCACCGTTGAAGATGTTTTGATCAAGGGTATTATACGCCCCCCCAGCAAACTTACCTAATGTATGCATAGCGGGGCCAAAATTACGCGATTGGTAAAGCTCTTTATAAGCCCAAGATTTTTCAAACGCGTTTTTATAATCGGCTAAATCAGTATTAGCTTGGCCATTTTGGAGTGCTTTAAAAATAACATCTGCCGCCACCATGCCTGATTTCATTGCGGTATGGTTACCTTTAATTTTGGCAAAATTGAGTGTACCGGCATCGCAACCTATTAATAAGCCACCAGCAAAATGCATTTTTGGCAGCGAGTGAAGGCCGCCTTTTGCAATTGCACGGGCGCCATAGGCAATGCGTTCACCCCCTTCAAGGGTTTGCTTAAAAACAGGGTGGTGTTTCATTCGTTGAAACTCATCAAATGGGCTTAAATGCGGGTTAGAATAATTTAAATCAACAATTAACCCTACAACCACTTGATTGTTATCGCAGTGATACATAAAAGAGCCGCCATTGGTATCGCCACTTAGCGGCCAGCCCGTACCATGCACTACTTTACCTTGCTGGTGCTTACTGGCATCTATTTGCCAAATCTCTTTAAAGCCTAAGCCATAGTGCTGTGGTGACACATCTTTATCAAGCGCAAACTCGTTGATAAGCTGTTTACCTAAATGCCCGCGACACCCCTCAGCAAATACAGTGTATTTAGCGCGAAGTTCCATACCTGGCATATAACCATCTTTTTCATTGCCGTCTTTATCAACGCCCATATCGCCCGTAATAATGCCTTTAACGGTGTCTTGCTCAATAATTAAAGAGTGAGCGCTAAAGCCTGGGAATATTTCAACGCCTAAATTTTCAGCTTGCTCGGCAAGCCATCGGCACACATTGCCCATAGAAACAATGTAATTACCTTCATTATGAAATGTTTTAGGGGTCGCAAAGTGAGGGAGAGTAGTGGCTTTTTCACTGTTATTAAACCAATAAATTTCATCCTGTGTCACTTGTGTAGTGACGGGGGCGCCAAGCTCTTGCCAGTTAGGCAAAAGCTCATCTAAGGCTTTGGTTTCAAATACCGCGCCTGAAAGAATATGCGCGCCTACCTCGGAGCCTTTTTCTACTACACAGATAGTTTGTTCTTGTTGTTTTTCTTGCGCTAGCTGTGCGAGCTTAATTGCACTGGCAAGGCCGGCTGGGCCCGCACCTACAATAACTACATCAAATTCCATGGTTTCACGTTCGACCATAATAACCTCTTAATCAATGACGGGCTTAGCTAAATTAGATAAGCAATGCAGCCTTTTTAATACTTGCACATTAAATGTTACAGGCTGTGAATACTTTAAGGTTATTTTAGGTTGACGTTTACGTCAACAGGAAGTAGTCTGAATTCATAAAATAAATAGGTTGACGTACACGTTAGCTTGTAGGTTTAAATATAGATGGAGTTCCTATGAAAGTTCTCGTTCCAATAAAAAGAGTGATCGATTACAACGTTAAAGCACGCGTAAAGGCTGATAACAGCGACGTTGACTTAGCAAATGTAAAAATGGCAATGAACCCATTTTGTGAAATTGCGATAGAAGAAGCCATTCGATTAAAAGAAGCGGGCACTGCAACTGAGGTTATAGCGGTAACAATTGGTGCAAAAGCAGCGCAAGAGCAGCTACGCACCGCACTTGCATTAGGTGCAGATAAAGCCATTCACATCGAAACCGATGAAAAACTAGAATCGCTGCACATTGCTAAATTATTAGCAAAATTAGTTGAGCAAGAAGCCCCAGAACTGGTTATTTTAGGCAAGCAATCTATTGACTCAGACAACAACCAAACAGGCCAAATGCTGGCGGCTTTAACTAAGCGCGGCCAAGGTACGTTTGCCTCTAAGGTGGATATAAACGGTAACACAGTGAATGTAACCCGTGAGGTAGATGGTGGCTTACAAACTGTTGCACTAAAACTGCCCGCTATTGTAACTACCGATTTACGCTTAAACGAGCCTCGCTATGCATCGCTGCCTAATATAATGAAAGCAAAGCGTAAACCACTTGATGTAATAGCAGCAGATTCGTTAGGTGTTGATTTAACACCCCGCGTACAGTTAATAAAAGTAGAAGAGCCGGCTAAGCGCAGTGGCGGTATTGTTGTTGAAGATGTAGCCCAGCTGGTAGAGAAACTTAAAACAGAGGCAAAGGTGATTTAAATGAAAACACTTGTAATTGCAGAGCACGATAACGGTGCACTAAAACCAGAAACCTCAAAAACAATCAATGCGGCAAGTAAATTAGGCTTTGATATAGATGTACTTATTGCGGGTTTAAATGTAGGCGCAATGAGCGAACAGGTTGCCAGTATTGAAGGTGTTACAACTGTACTCACCGCCGATAATGCACTTTATCAGCATCAGTTAGCTGAAAATATGGCTGAGCTTGTTTTAACTATTGCCGATAATTATACACATATTGTTGCCAGTGCAACCACCACAGGTAAAAACTTTATGCCTCGCGTTGCAGCGCTTTTAGATGTAGCGCAAGTGTCAGAAATAATAGAAGTAATAGATAGTGATACATTTAAACGCCCCATTTACGCCGGTAATGCAATTGCCACGGTTAAATCGCTTGATAGTAAAAAAGTGATCACCGTACGAGCGAGTAGTTTTGACTTACAAAGCCAACAATCACCTGCCAGCATAAATGCATTAGATACGTTAAGTGATACTCAATTAAGTGACTTTGTAAGTGTTGAACAAACCGAGTCAGAGCGTCCTGAGCTAACTGCAGCAGAGGTAATTATATCAGGTGGTCGTGGCATGCAAAATGGTGAAAACTTTGCTTTATTAAACGGTATTGCTGACAAGTTAGGCGCTGCAATTGGTGCGTCTCGTGCTGCCGTTGATGCAGGCTTTGTACCGAACGATATGCAAGTAGGGCAAACGGGTAAAATCGTGGCGCCTAATCTGTATATTGCCGTGGGCATAAGTGGTGCTATTCAACATTTAGCAGGTATGAAAGACTCAAAAGTTATTGTAGCGATTAATAAAGACCCAGACGCACCTATATTTCAGGTGGCTGATTACGGCCTGGTTGCTGATTTATTTGAGGTATTACCGCAGCTTGAAAACGCGCTATAAACATATTCTGGTTGTAAAGCCGCGGTGAACTTAGGTTCCTGCGGCTTTTTTTATTCCACCTCAAGCATAGAATAATGATGCGCTGACAAAGTATCTAAAACACGCTTATTTTTTAATAAATTGAGCAACACCTCTGCTTGTTCTACAGAGCGGCTAGATTGGCTATTTACCAATAAAATTAGGGGGCGAACAAACGTATATTCACCATTTTTAATAGTTTCATCTGAAACATTAACGCCATTAATACCCAGTAAATTTATTTTATTTATTTTTTTAGAGCCAAGCAGCTGCGAGACTGCACCGTAAGAGTCAAAAGCAATGGCATTGGGCATGCGTTGTACTATGCCAAGGGCTTGGTTAAATTCGTCATACATCTGCACTTCCATTTTAGGAAATAACCCGTGGTTACCTGCCTGCTTTAGTTTAATTGTATTACCATTTGGAACCCGCATAAAAGATAGGTTTAAAAACTCTAATAAAATATCAAAGGTGCCATGGTTATAGGCCTTACTAAACAGGAGAATTTTATTATCTCTTTGTGTCTCTGGTTTATAATCTGGGTTAACTTCTTGCCACGTTTTATATTTGCCCGCATAAATGTCGCTGAGTTGCTCTACGCTTAGCGAATCAATGTTATTTTTTTTGTTAGTAAAAAATACCAGCGCATCTTGCGCAATAACAATTTGACGTACATGAGGGTATTGCTCTTGCTCTGCATTGGTTAAATAGCGCGATGAAGTGCCAATATCAATAATGTTTTGTGCTATGGCTTTAATGCCTTTAGTGCTGCCCATAGAGCGGACTTGCATGGCCGTATTAGTTTGCTCTTCATAGTTGGGCTTTAATAAAAGCAACAGGTGCGAGACCGAAGAAGAGCCGCCAATAAGTAAAGGCTTGTGATCGGGGGCGATATCAGAAACTGATGTTGCAATGTTAGAGGAAGAAAGCAGAACGGTGGCTGCTAAAATAAGGTTTTTTATCATGCTATTAGCCAAATAACGAATACGTTATAAAACTATAGTTCAAAATTTATAAATCTCTAATTTATAGACAGTATTTAACAAAGCCATAATTAAAAACAACAGGCATTAAAAAGCCAGCAAAAAAGCTGGCTTTTAAAATCAATTAATTTGATTAGTAGGTTGCGCTGCCTTTAGTACGAGGGAAGGCAATTACATCACGTACGTTGCCCATACCTGTAACATAAGCAACTAGGCGTTCAAAACCTAAACCAAAGCCAGAGTGTGGCACGCTACCGTATTTACGTAAATCGCGGTACCAGCTGTAATCTTCTTTGTTTAAGCCCATTTCATCTAAACGCGCATCAAGCACATCAAGGCGCTCTTCACGTTGTGAACCACCAATAATTTCACCAATGCCTGGTGCTACAACGTCCATAGCGGCAACGGTTTTACCGTCTTCGTTTTGGCGCATGTAAAACGCTTTAATATCGCGCGGGTAGTTTTTAATAACAACCGGTGCTTTAAAGTGCTCTTCAGCTAAGTAGCGCTCGTGCTCAGATTGTAAATCTACACCCCATTCAACGGCGTACTCAAACTTTTTACCACATGATTTAAGTATTTCTACGGCGTCAGTGTAATCAACTTGGGCGAAGTCTTTTTCTACAAACTCTTCTAAACGGCTAATCGCTGTTTTTTCGATACGTTGTGCAAAAAATTCCATGTCGTCACGGCGCTCTTCAAGTACTGCTTTAAATACGTACTTAAGCATGTTTTCAGCAAGTTTTGCAATATCTTCTAAATCAGCAAATGCTACTTCAGGTTCAACCATCCAAAACTCAGCCAAGTGACGAGACGTGTTTGAGTTTTCTGCACGGAATGTTGGGCCAAAGGTGTAAATTTTTGACATAGCCGATGCGTATGTTTCACCATTTAACTGGCCAGATACCGTTAAAAAGGCTTCTTTACCAAAAAAGTCTTCGCTGTAATCAACGTCGCCTTTATCAGTGCGTGGCAAGTTTTGCATATCAAGTGTTGATACGCGGAACATTTCACCTGCGCCTTCACAGTCACTGGCTGTGATGATTGGGGTGCTGATCCAGTAAAAGCCTTGCTCGTGGTAAAAACGGTGAATAGCTTGTGCTAAACAGTTACGCACACGTGTTACTGCACCTATCATGTTTGTACGTGGGCGAAGGTGAGCGTGCTCACGTAAATACTCAATGCTGTGGCGCTTAGCGGCCATAGGGTATGAATCTGGGTTTTCTACCCAACCTAAAACTGTGACAGAATTAGCTTGAATTTCAAATGACTGACCTTTACCTGCAGATTGCACTAACACACCAGTAACCGACACAGAACAACCGGCTGTTAAGCTAGTAACTTCATCATAATTATTTAGTGAATTAGGAACTACCGCTTGAATAGGATCAAAACACGAACCGTCATGAACGGCTAAAAATGATATTCCTGCTTTTGAATCGCGGCGTGTACGGATCCAGCCTTTTACTGTTACTTGGCTGTCTACCGCAACATTGCCTTTTAATAGCTCTGAAATCGCTAAATGGCTCATCTTCACTCCAATGATATAAGTTGCCTAACTGTATAATATTAACTACTCAACGCAGCGGTTAAATTTAGTGCGTTGAACTTGAACCGTGTATCTTACCTAGTTAAATAAAATAAAAAAACTATTGTGAGCAACTCTTTAAAAGTTTTTATGCAAGTGGGTTACTTTTAAAGCGTTTTTTGCTTTAAATTACCACTATTGTTATTTGGTGCTCTGAAATTTAGTGATTTTGTGGCATTATTACTGCGTGTTGACTCTACGGATTGAAATTAGCCAACCTTAAGGCTATTCAATCACCGAGCAAAATTTGTAAGCTAGTGGGCGCGCTAACTGCTTCAGCGTTATTCTAATGGCTTACAATGATGAAATAATAAGTAACAATTAAGCCGGTAAATCAGCACATCATAATTTTAACTATTTAATATTTACCATTACCCAGAAATGGATGCTATGAAACAAGTTTTTATTTTAAGAGGGCTACCAGGAAGTGGTAAGTCTTACTATGCACAAACCCTAGCCGATGAGCTTGGTGGAGTAGATACAAGCCAGTATTTAATATGTTCAACCGATGACTACTTTGTCAATGAACAGGGCGAGTATCACTTTGATAAATTTAAACTACCGCAATATCATAATTTAAATTTAGCGCGCTTTATAAATGCTTTAGCGCAAAATATTCCGCTTGTAATTGTTGATAACACCAATATAAAAAAATGGGAGTTTATTGCGTACTCTCAAGCAGCACATGCACTTGGTTATCAAGTTAAAGAAGTTATTGTTGGTGAAGTAAAAGACAAGTCTATGCAGCATTTATATGCTAAGCGCAACACGCATAACGTGCCTTTAAAAACCATTAGTAAAATGGCGTACATGTTTGAGTGGTAGGTGAGTGTTACTTATGGGTTATTTAAGCTTTATTAAAGCGCTTAAATCACATTGAGTAATGGCATCTAGATGAGCAGTGATTTTTTCATTGCTCCAATCCCACCAAGCTAAATCTAATAACGTACTTATTGTGTTGCTATCAAACCTGGGCTTAATTACTTTTGCCGGATTACCACCTACCACGCTATAAGGGGCTACATCGCAGGTAACCACCGATTTACTTGTAATGATAGAGCCACTGCCAATATTTACCCCTGGCATTATGGTTGCGTCATAACCAATCCATACATCGTGACCGATAACCGTATTGCCTTTAAAGGGTAACTCGCCAGCCTGCGGGGCCGATTTTTCCCAGCCGTTGCCAAATATAAAAAATGGATAGGTAGAAAACCCCGCGGTTTGATGATTAGCGCCGTTCATTATAAAGGTCACATTTTTAGCTATGGCGCAAAACTTCCCAATAAGGGTCTGTTTACCTTTCAGGATTAAAATTTGTTCAAACTAGTGGCAATTTAATCGCGGCGCGAGGTTTGTGACCTAGTGGGCTAAGTGAAAACGGAGCAAAGCTTCCGCATCCTGCTCACGCCCCTTACCTACATCCATGTAGGCAACAAAGAGTTAATTGCCCCTAGGCAGAACCCTTCGGGCAGTGCGTGTTTGGTCTTTATACTGCGTTATCGGCTATTTATGTGAAATAACCACACTACATAGGCTCTGCCTTGTCTAAAAACCAAACACACTACTGCAAATTTAATCTCGAAAGATAAACAGACCCTCTCGATCCCCAATAAAATCGAAATGGTAAAGGACATTTTTTTCGAAGTTTTCAGGGCCGTCAGGATCGTCGTAATAGGTATAATCACCCACCACTATATTAGGCGAGGTAATAAAGTTTTTTAAAAAGCCAACCTGAGGAAAGCCCTCAACAGGGGCAGGGTTATTTGGATTAGGGCCCTGTTTAGACATAGCTACCTCATAGTTTAATTATTGTTTTTTATACACAGCCAGCGGGTGGGTAGTAACAATAGATACATGAACGCTGTCACCCGGATTAACCACAACCTCGTGGCTTACACGGCTAGTAACGAGCGTATTACAGCTTAATTTAACCGCACATAAACGGCTGCCACCTTCAAAGCGTACCCAAACAACTTCACCGTTAGGTTGATTTAAGTTTTGAATAAGTTGTACATCGTCAGGGCGAAGCAACACATCTACATCGCCACTGTCGCAGTCTATACCTTGGCCAGGTGCTACGCCAATGCTAGTGGTTGCTTGGCCATTTTCAAACTGCCCAGCAATAAAGCTTGCTTCACCTAAAAAGCGCGCTACAAAACGGTTGTTTGGCATGCTAAAACATTGTTCAGGGCTGTCGAGTTGCTGTATTTTACCGTTTTGTAATACACCTACACGGTCACCTACCGAAAGCGCTTCTTCTTGGTCGTGAGTAACCCAAACGGCAGGTACTCCCGCTTCTTTTAGGGCGTTTCTTATATCCCAGCGCAGCATATCCTTTAATGCGGCATCAAGGTTAGAAAGTGGTTCATCAAGTAACACAAAATCTGGCTGGTGAGCAAGTGTACGGGCAAGTGCTACACGCTGTTTTTGACCACCAGAGAGGGTGGCTGGCTTTTTTGCTCTAAAATCATTTAGACCAAGTAGTTTAATCCAATGATCGGCAATGGCGGTGTCTTTTAATCTAAAACAAATGTTTTGCTCAACCGTTAAATGAGGAAACAATGCAAAATCTTGAAACACCATACCAACACTGCGTTTTTCAGGGGGGACATTACGTTTTGGTGTTGCGCGCCATTTGCCTACGTTTATTTCACCCTCGCTAATGGGGATAAGCCCTGCAAGTGCTTGCAATATTGTACTTTTACCGCAGCCCGTAGGGCCTACTAGCATGAGAATTTCATTTTCACCTAACGATATATTTAAATCGCTTACTACACGGTTACTGCCGTAATCTATAGACAACTGGCTTACAGATAGCATTTGTTTTTAAATCCTCAATGTTCGAGTTGGTTACGTTTTTCGCCAGACATCATAATAGCTAAGCCACAGGCAGAAATCACCACTAACAATAAACCGGGAATGGCAGCGCGGCCAAAATAACCGGCTTCGTACACACGCCATAAATAGGTTGAAAGGGTTTCAAACCCGGTTGGGCCTAGCAATAGCGTTGCTTCAAGCTCGCGCATTGATTCTAAAAATACCAATGCAGCACCGGCAATAATACCACGCATTGTTAGCGGCAGGGTAATGCGAGTAAAGGCTTCACGCGGGCTTGCGCCTAATACGCGCGCCGACTTTATTAAGCTTTGATCTAAATGCTCTGTACTGGTGCGAATAGAGCCAACGGCAAGCGGTAAAAATCGTAGCATGTAAGCAATAATCAGAAGCGCTAATGTTTGATATAAAAACGGGAGTTGCAAGCCGCCATATACCAGCGCGGTGCCCATCACAATGCCAGGAATACCAAAACCAAAATAGGTAACACGCTCCATTATTCTGCCGGCTTTACCACTTAATGCGGCATGAGCAACAGGAATAGCCACAATAACCGCCACTATGGCAGCAATGGCTGAGGCATACGCTGAGTTCCACGCTATGCTAAAGTCAAAATTGCTGTAACCATCGCGTGCTAGCCAAACAAAAAATATCGCCAGCGGTAAACCAATAGCTAACAATAAAATAGGGCCAAACGCAGCAATCATTGCGGTTATTTGCCATTTAGTTGGAAATAAAACCAGTGGGCGGCCGTGTCGTTCAGAGGCGGTTTTTATTTGTGATTCTATTAAAAGTAAAAAGCCAACAATAACCATTAATTGCAGCGACAACATCGCCGCGCGCCCTAATGCAAACGCATTGTATTCTACGTAAATTACCCGGGTAAAGGTATCTAGGCGCATCATTGCGGGTGTACCAAAGTCTGAAAGTGTATAAAGCGCCACTAATAATGAGCCCGCTGCAATACCGTTAACTACACGGGGTAAAATTACTTTAAACACACTTTGTGTCATCGACATACCCAAGGTACGCGCTGCATTTACCATGCTGGCATCTAAACTGAGCAGGGACGAGCGTGTGGTCATCATTACAAAAGGGAAGGTATACAAGGTCATTACAATGGCTGCACCGCTTAACCCGTACATGGGTGGGGTTTCAAAGCCAAGTAGGTTATTTATTTCACCCCCTGGGCCAAACGCAGCGTACAAAGTAAATGCGCCAATATAACTTGGAATAGCCAAGGGCGCGGCAAAAATCACCAGCCATATTTTTTTAAAAGGCAAATGCACATAAGCACTTATAAAAGCCAGTGGTACCCCAATCAAAATTGAGCCTAATACGGTTAAGCCCATTAGCGATAACGTATTGCCCAGTATTTTTAAATTATGACTGTCAAAAAGGGTACTGGTGTCGCTAGCAAGGGTAATTAAAATATAAACAGGGGTAATCGTAATGAGCGCTGCAAGCAGCGCCATTGGGTAAGAAGCAGGTATTCGCATTTATAAAACGCCGTTGTTGCGCATCAAGTTGATGGTGGGGCGTAAATCCGCAAGTTGAGTTAAATCAACCTTTGGTGGAGATATGTCACTCAGCGACGGTAAGCCTGCCGGTTGAGTAATGCCATTAACAAGCGGTATTTCATACGCTTCTCGGGCTAAATAACCTTGTACTTCTTCGCTTAATAAGTAACGCATAAAGTTAGTAGCAAGTGGGTCATCGTTTAGCGTTAAAATACCCGAGGCATTGACTAAACAACCTGCATCTTGCTCGGTAAAGGCTAAGTCTAATTTAGCATCTGGTTTACCCGATTTAAGACGCAGCGTGTAGTAGTGATTAGCAAAACCAATATCTACTTCACCACGTTCTACCGCCATTACAACACCGAGTTCACCGGCGTATGTTTTAGCGCGCTTTTTAACTTTTTTAAGCCATTTAGCGGTTTTATCATCGCCTTCTAAAATACGCATAGCGGTAACAAACGATTGAAACGATGCATAAGCAGGGGCCCAACCAATTGATAAATCGCTATCTGCAATGTCCATTATGCTTGTTGGAATTTGATCTTTAGTTAAACGTGATGTGTTATACGGCAAGGTTCTGATCCGACCGGTAACCGGCGCCCATTGATCGTATCTAAATTGCGTTTGTAACTGTGCAGATAAATCACTCGGCAATGGCTTTGCAAGGCCTGCATCGGTAACTAGGCCAATAGCGCCTGAGTCAACCGCCCAAAATAAATCGGCACGGCGTACACCTGCCTTTGCCTCTGCCACTATAGTATTGGCAAGTGCAGCAGTCGGACCGCGGCGAATAGCTAAGTTAAAGTCAGGATTATTTTTCTGAATCGCTTGTAATACATTTTCATACAAACCACCTTCACCACGGCCTAAGTATAAGGTTAAATCACCTTTAAGCTTTGGTAAATTATCAACAGAAACTGGGTTTGCTATATCGGCAGCTAGTGCGCGAGAAAGGGGCAGTGGCAAAGCGCCAACAACCCCTAACGCAGCTAGGCCTTGTATAAAGGTCCTACGCTTCACTTAAAAAACATCCTTACGCGACTTCTCCGCTTTTTCTATTAGCGTTTTAGCGCGGTCTAATTTAGTGTGCATATCACTTACCACATCACGTACTTCATCAACGCTTTTAGCGCTTTTAATTGTTTGCGGTAGTGTTACGTTAAAATCTTTTTCCAGCACTTCTACTAATTTTGCATCTTGTTCGATAAGCGTACCTTCTACGCCTTCAAAAAGATGTAAATACGTATCGTGAACAATTTCAGTGGCTTCTTCGTTTAAGCGCTCTGCAAATTTAGCAACAACACGGTCAAGCTTGTGCTTGATTTCGTCAATGGTGGCACTTTGGGTCATGCCTTCTGTAGCAGTGGCTTTAACTGTATCAAGTAAGCCTTTTTGCTGGAATTTTGCCGCAAGCTTAACAGCACCGAGACCTTGCCACAAGGCTATGTTCATGGCTTTTTGTTGATTGCGCACTTCTTGGGCAGGCTTGTTGTTATCAATAGCCATTTTTACACCATAAATACCTTGCCAAATAGAGGCATATACAGGCACAAAGTTAGTTTCAATGGCGCTGTGAAACTTAACCGACTCCCAATATTCAATTAAATCGTCGCTGTTTACAGCCTTAGCACCGCTTTTGCTGTAGTCAGTTACCATGGTGTCTACTTTACCAACCATCCATTCAACTTCTTCTGAATAGTCTTTAATGTTTTCTTGTAAATGGTTTACGTGTTCACCAATTGGGCCGTTAGCTAGCGCCGGTTGCGTTACAAAAGCAGAAGCTAACAATAAGCTTGCACCTAATGTTTTTACAGATTTAGAAAGGTGTTTCATAGTAAAGATTCCGAAAAGGTAATTGTAAATGATAGACATTATCATATCCGTAATATTTACTAAAATCAATATAACAAATACGTCAATGAAAAGCTCAAAACCTGAGCAAAATTAATACCTAACAGGCAAATAATGACTATGCCTCTTAGGTATAATTTAACGCTTAGCAGTAATGCTTACCTGCAATTGCAGTGTAAATGGCATCACATAAGGTGTTTATACTGGCTGAGTCACTTATATACGGGGGCATTAGGTAAATAAGTTTACCAAAGGGTCTAATCCATACGCCTTGTTCTACAAAAAAGGCTTGAATTTTAGCAACATCTACATTGCCAGCAGCATTAGTTAGCTCTACAACACCTATTGCGCCTAAGGTACGCACATTGGCTACCGCATCTAATTCATTGCACTTTTTAAGCTGTTGTAGTTGAGTGTTTATATCGCTAATGCGTTGTTGCCAATCCTGCGCCAAAAGTAAATCTATACTGGCGCACGCAACCGCACAGGCAAGCGGGTTGCCCATAAATGTAGGTCCGTGCATCAAAACGCCGGCTTCGCCTTCACTAATGCCTATGGCTATTTTATCACTGGTTAGTGTGGCCGAAAGGGTCATTGAGCCACCGGTAAGGGCTTTGCCAATACATAAAATATCGGGCTCTATATTAGCGTGCTCTACAGCAAATAATTTACCTGTGCGGCCAAACCCTGTGGCTATTTCATCGCAAATCAGTAATACATTATATTGCGTGCATAATTTACGAACGCAGGCTAAATACGCGGGGTGATAAAAGTTCATGCCGCCGGCGTTTTGTACTATGGGCTCAATAATAAAGGCGGCTACCTCGTGGTGGTGCGTTTTAAAGTATTGTTCAAGCGTTTGGGCTTCTGCTTGGTTAAACTCGCCATCAAATTTACTTACAGGGGCGGGTACAAACACATGCTCTGGTAAAAAACCTTTATACAAACTGTGCATTGAATTAACCGGATCGCACACGCTCATAGCGGCAAATGTATCACCATGATAACCCTTATACGGCGTCATTAATTTTTGCTTGTGTGTAAACCCTTGGCTTAACCAATATTGCAGCGCCATTTTAATCGCTACTTCTACACTTACCGAGCCGCTATCGGCTAAAAACACCTTAGTTAAACTTTTTGGGGTAATTGTAATAAGCCTTTTACACAGCTCTACCGCGCTATTATGGGTAATGCCGCCAAACATTACATGGCTCATACTATTAATTTGTTCAATCATGGCGTTATTTAATACCGGATGATTATAGCCATGAATTGCGCTCCACCATGAGGCCATGCCATCAATGAGTTGCTCGCCGGTTTCTAGATAAATTAAATTATGATTTGCATGAGTAACAGGGTAAACCGGAATAGGCTGTGTCATTGATGTGTAAGGGTGCCAAATATGGTCACGATCAAAATCAAGGTCAATCGCTTGTTTTTTATTCATATGTAAACTTTAACGTGGTGGGTTTCGTTGACAATGGTACTTCAAGACGTAGACTAATCCAACATCACCACTGAGAAAAATAAGAGACTACTATGGAACTTGCACCTGTTCGCCACGATTGGACCCATGCCCAAGTAAAGGCATTATTTGAAATGCCATTTAACGATTTATTATTTAAGGCGGCATCGGTTCATCGCGCTAATTTTAATCCTAACGAAGTACAAATATCTACTTTATTATCAATTAAAACAGGGGCTTGCCCAGAGGATTGTAAATACTGTCCGCAATCGGGGCATTATAAAACCGATTTAGAGCGCGAGCGCCTACTAGAAGTAGAAAAAGTGGTAGAGCAAGCACGCCTAGCTAAACAAAAAGGCGCAACCCGTTTTTGTATGGGCGCAGCATGGTCAGATCCAAAAGACAGAGACATGCCGTATATTTCTAAAATGGTAAAAGAAGTAAAAGAACTTGGCCTAGAAACCTGTATGACGCTTGGTAAACTTACCAACGAAAAAGCACATGAGCTAAGTAGTGCAGGGCTTGATTACTACAATCATAACCTCGACACTTCGCCTGAATATTACGAGCAAATTATATCAACGCGTACCTTTGAAGACAGATTAAATACCATAGATCACGTACGCGATGCCGGCATGAAAGTATGCTCAGGCGGTATTGTCGGTATGGGCGAGCAAGCAAGCGACCGTTACGGTTTATTAATGCAGCTGGCAAATTTACCGCAACAACCTGAAAGCGTACCTATTAATATGTTGGTAAAAGTTAAAGGCACACCGCTTGAAAACGTAGACGATTTAGATCATTTTGAATTTATACGTACCATAGCTACCGCCCGTATTATGATGCCACACAGCTATGTGCGTTTATCGGCAGGTCGCAGCGCCATGAACGAGCAAATGCAATCAATGTGCTTTTTTGCAGGCGCTAATTCAATATTTTATGGTGATAAGCTACTCACAACCGAAAACCCAGAAGCCGATGCCGACATGAAGCTAATTAAAAAATTAGGCATGAACCCAGAAAAACACCAAGACTACTCAGACGAAGCCGTTGCCGCATCGCTGTCATCGCAAGTGGCCGATAAAGCAACGTCAGCCTTATTTTACGAAGCCTAAGCTTACCCTTTATGCCATTTGAATTTTTAAATACGCATTTGCAGCAACAACAGCAACATGCGTTATTACGTAAACGCCATGTGGTGCAGCGCGCTACAGCACGTACCATTACGGTAAATAACGCAACGTACCTTAATTTTGCCAGTAATGACTACCTAGGTTTTGGTGATTGCAGTATTAACCTTGAGCAAAACAACGTACTCGGTAGCCAAAGCTCACCTTTAGTGACTGGGTATCAGGCGCAGCAACAACAGCTAGAGCAATACTTATGTAGCGCGCTTGGCTACGAGGCTGGCATGTTGTTTAACTCGGGCTTTAGTGCAAATAGCAGTGTAATTAAAGCGCTGTTTAACGATAAAAGCACTGCGCAAAACAGTGCTATTTTTCAAGATAAGCTAAACCACGCTAGCTTGATTGACGGCGCAATGCACTCAAATGCCGCATTGATCCGCTTTAACCATAACGATTTAAAGCATTTACGTTCGCGGCTCGAAAAATCAAAAGCACACAATAAGCTAATTATTAGCGAAGGGGTGTTTTCGATGGATGGCGACACCGCCCCTATAAAAGAGTTGCTTGCTTTAGCTAAAGAGCACAATGCTTGGCTTATGATTGACGATGCACATGGTTTTGGTGCACTAGGTAAAACCGGTTTAGGTAGCTGTGAGGCATTATTAGATGAAGGCTTAGCACTTCCCGATATACTGGTTATTACTTTTGGAAAAGCAGTAGCAAGCAGCGGAGCCTGTGTATTAGCAAATAACCAATTTATTAATTACATGCTGCAGTTTAACCGCGACTACACGTATTCAACCGCTATGTCGCCGCTTATGGCTGCACTTACGCTTACGCGCTTGCAAGCCATTAAATGTGCAGATGTTAAACGCGAGAAGCTTAGTAGTAACATTGCTTTTTTTAAGCAGCTTTGTAAACAACATGCCATTGCGGTAATGGAGTCAAACACTGCTATTCAGCCCATTATACTTGGCTGCGCCGAACAAACGTTACACGCAGCACAAAGGCTAAAACAGCAGGGTATTTGGCTAACCGCTATTCGCCCACCCACGGTTGCGCATAATACCGCGCGGTTACGTGTAACCTTAACAGCGGCGCATACTCATGCAGATATAACAGCACTTGTTGAGCAATTAAAAGGCGCCATAGCATGATTGCGCAGGCTTTAGCTCATACCCACAGTAAGCAAGCTTTAAATAAAAAGCCCGCGCTTTTACCTATAAATGGGGCTCCACAAAATAGTGCGCTTATACAAAGTGCTGAGCAAGTACGCCCTCATACAGCGCTTAAAAAGGGGGCGAATGATAAGTTTTCTAAAGCAGCTGAGCAATACAACAGCCATGCCAATGTACAAAAACAGGCAGCAAGCGATTTATTTAAATTAATAAACTCTCAGTCGCACAACCAAAATAAGCGCTGTTTAGATTTAGGAGCTGGCCCACTGGTTAATACCTCACAGCTAAGCAAACAATACGGCCAAGTAATTGCCATAGATTTAAGCTTAAACATGCTTAAAAGCGCTGCATTAACTAACCCAAAAATTTGCGCCGATATGGATAACCTGCCGCTACAAGCAAACAGTATTGACGCTATATTTAGTAACTTTGCAGTGCAGTGGTCGGCTAATTTTGAAAAATTAATGCATTCGCTTTTTAAAAGCTTAAAGCCTGGCGGGCAGGCTTATATAAGCACAGTGGTTGCGGGTTCGCTTAACGAAATTAAAACAGCGTTTGCAGCGCTTGATAACCGTAGCCATATAAATACCTTTAATACACACGCTTATATAAACCAGTCGGTCCAAAGGGCAGGGTTTAGTATTAATAGCTCACAAAAAGTAATTTATACCGATTGTTATTCAAGCCCGTTAAAAGCCATTAAATCTATTAAAGCCATTGGTGCTACAACGCAAAATCATGCTAATTCACGCCAAGGGTTATTAACTAAGTCGGCGCTACAGCGGGTGTGTAATGCGTATCCGCTTTTAAACAATCAAGCGTGTGTATCTTACCATGTGGTATTGTTATCATTACAAAAAAGCCATGAGTAGCTAATACTAAAATTAATCAAGGCATTAAAATGAAAGAATTTTTTATTACCGGTACCGACACCGACGCCGGAAAAACCCACGTGACTAGTTTGCTATTAAAGCTACTTGCCCAACATAAAAAAAACGCAATTGGCTTTAAGCCACTTGCCGCAGGCTGCGAAATGGCGTTTGATCAGCTAGTAAATGCTGATGCACTAATGCTAATGGAAAGCGCCACGGTCAGTGCCAAATACGATGTAATAAACCCCTTTGCCTTTGCGCCGCCCATTGCGCCGCACATAGCCGCAGAGCAAGTAGGGGTTAATATTACGCTCGATAAACTAAGCGCAGCGTACTCAACACTCAAACAACAAGGTGCCGATTACCACCTAACCGAAGGCGCTGGTGGCTGGGCACTGCCAATTAATAATACCGACTATTTATACGACTGGGTTAAGGCCGAGCAACTACCCGTAATTTTAGTAGTAGGCATGAAACTAGGCTGTTTAAACCATGCTTTACTCACCGCTGCCCATATGCAAAGTTTAGGCATTAACTGTGTAGGCTGGATTGCCAACCAAGTAGAGCCAAATATGGACGAATACCAAGCTAACCTTGATTCGTTAAAAGCACGCTTACCATTTCCTATTTTGGCTATAAGCCCATACAGCGAGCAAACCCCTAAACTGCAAATATACAAAACCTTGCTTAATACCCTCAATATACAGAGCTAATTGTGGCTGCTTTGCGTTTTTAAATGCAAAGCAGTTTTTATATTAAATACATGAGCTTATTAATTGTATTTACGCCTTGAAATTACCCCCTTTAGTACACATATTACAAATTAAAGCTATTGTTACTAAGGAAATAAACCGCTACATGACGCACCCATACATTAAACGCTTCGCTCAAAACACACAGGTAACGGGGGAACCCGAGGTAAAGCCAAGTGCTCAGCCTAAAACCCGTGTGGGCATTTTAGGTGGCGGCACAGCAGGGGCAACAATAGCTATTCGATTGGCAGCGCTAGGGATTCAGACCACTATTTTTGAGAAAAAAAAGTCACTTATAGATGGCCCACCTATGTGCCATTTACATGCTGGTGGTAATTTATACCGTGAAATACCAGACGAAGACTGCATAGATTTACTCAAACAATGTATCGATATTTTACGCCTATACCCCTACACCATAGATGTACGCCCAACCGTGTTTGCAGTGCCTACGCGCGATGACGACTCACCCGATGATTTACTACCACGATTAAATAAAATCACCAACGCGTATAAAGAGTTAGTTGAGCAAGACCCTAACAACAAAGTACTTGGCGAGCCCGACAATTACTACCAGCTGTATAGCCATGAACAAATGATAGCGCTGAGTAAAAAAGAGCAGGTTAGTGAGCCTAAAACGCTAGATGAGTGGATGATCCCCGTTGCTAAGCACCTAAACTTAAACAAAGTAAAATACCCGCTAATTGTTGCTCAAGAATACGGATGGAATATTTTTAGGTTATCGGCCAGCGCCCAACTTGCGCTTGCCCAGTACGAACACGCTAATGTACTTACCAGCACAGAGGTAAAGCAAGTTAGCCAAGTTGAGCAAACCAGTGCTAATAACCAATCGCCAACCTGGAAAATTGAATACCAAAATAACCAAAGCGTCTCTACGCAAACACTAGAGGTAGACTACCTAATTAATGCCTGTGGCTTTCAAACCGGTATTGTAGATGACATGGTAGGCGTAGAGGCCAAACGTATGGTCGAATTTAAAGCCTCTTACATTACGCATTGGCAAGGTGCTGGCGGGCAAATTCCAGAAATTATTATTTATGGTAACCGTGGCACGCCAGAGGGTATGGCACAGCTAACGCCTTATCCTAATGGCTATTATCAGATTCATGGTATGACCAACTCAATTACCTTGTTTAACGATGGTCTAGCCGATACCAACGAACAAAGTGCACAGCCGCAATTGCCAGCTAAATACTTAAATTACATAAACAATGGGTGGGATCAGCAGGTACTAAAAGCACGTAGTCAAAAAGCCATTGATTATGTAGCCGAGTTTGTTCCGGCATTTAAAAACGCCAACACGCAAAACAATGCCTTGTTTGGTGGCCAGCAAATCCCAGGAGAAGACGACACCTTGCGCGTCGCAGATGTTAGCTTATATTCGCATATTAGCTACGCACGTGCTGAAAATGTAAAAGCGTCATCTACCTTAATCGCTGCCGATGAAATAGTGGCTGAATTTACTAAACTTGGCCTAATAAGCGACGATGCGCACATAAATGAGCATCGTACTCATCACCAGTGGACGTATCTTCAACAACACAACCATGCAGATATAACCAAGGTGGCACAATTACTCGCAAAAGAGCGCGGTTTTCCTACAGATATGGCAACAATTAATAATTGCATTACAACTAGCGGCATAACCAGCAACTAATTGTTTTTATTGGCGTAACGAAGTTTCATAATTGCGTTACGCCACACTTAACTCCCTTTTTAAACTCCCCAAAAAATTTATTAATAAACCTGCAAATAACCCTTGCGTTATGACATAGTTTGTCACAGAATAGCCTCAATGCTATGACATAGTGTGTCATAACGTAATGATTGCTTTAACCTAATTTAATTTTATGTTCGGTGATCAAACCTATTTTTGTGAGGACAATATGAAACGTATATTTTTGTTTTTATTAACTAACCTAGCGGTTATGTTGGTATTAGGTGTAGTGCTTTCAATAATAATGAGCGCGCTGGGTTTAAGCCATCGTAGCCTTGGCGGAATATTACTTATAGCCTCTGTATTCGGCTTTGGTGGCTCGTTTATTTCGTTATTTATGTCTAAGTGGATTGCTAAAAAATCAACGGGCGCACAGGTAATTACTCAACCGCGCAACGAAACCGAGCACTGGCTTTTACAAACGGTATCAGCACAAGCTCAAAAAGCAGGTATAAAAATGCCTGAAGTAGCAATTTACGACAGCCCAGAAATGAACGCCTTTGCAACTGGCCCAAGTAAAAACAACTCGCTGGTGGCGGTAAGTACAGGTTTATTACATAACATGAATCAAGACCAAGCCGAAGCCGTACTAGCCCACGAAGTATCGCACGTTGCTAATGGCGACATGGTAACGCTTACGCTAATACAAGGCGTGGTAAATACCTTTGTAATATTTGCCGCAAAAGTACTGGCAGGCATAGTTGATAACTTTTTAAATGGCGATGAAGAAGAGGGCGGTAGTAGCTGGTCTTACTTTTTATTCGACATGTTATTCCAAGTTGTATTTGGTGTGCTTGCAAGCATAGTGGTTGCAAGTTACAGCCGTAAGCGTGAATTTGCAGCCGACAGCGGCGCAGCTAAATTAGTAGGTGCAGACAAAATGCGCTCAGCGCTTGAGCGATTAAAGCAAAACCATCCATCGCAATTACAAGGCTCAATGATGGCCTTTGGTATTGCAAGTGGTAAAGGTGTGGCTGAGCTGTTTTCATCTCACCCACCGCTTGATGCGCGAATAGACGCCCTGCGTAAATAAGCTAACCCTTATTTAAAAACACAAAAGCCAGCTAATTAGCTGGCTTTTTAGTATGTGGTAAACGGTTTATCAAGCGTTCAGATTATTTACCAAAAATAATATCGGTAATGCCCTCAGGTGAAAGTATTTCAATCCAGTAGCCGTCAGGGTCTTTTATAAATGCTAAGCCCTTCATTGAACCATCATCTGGCTTTTTAACAAATTCTACATCGTACTTTGCAAAGCGCTCACTCGCGGCGTATACATCGGGTACGCTAATACCAATATGGCCAAAGCCTTTAGGCTCTTGGTTACCGCTGTGGTAGCCCTCAAAGCTATCGTCGTCTTCTGTGCCCCAGTTATGGGTAAGCTCAATTAGCGCAGGGCGACCAAATACCCATTTAGCTTTGGTTTTATCATCACCTTGCGGCTGTTCTGGCTCGTAGCCTAAAAAGTACAATGTAAACTTCATTTCAGGAAAGTCATACTTACCTAACAGCTTCATACCTAATACACTTTGATAAAATTCGAGCGACGGTTTGGGATCTTTAATACGCAACATAGTTTGCTGCATCACATAGCCTTTAGTGGCTTGTTCTATTTGCTCTGGAGATTCGTTATAGCTAGACATGGTAATCCTTTGTATAAATTAAGAAGCGAAAACTTAGATATAATGCTTAAGTTATCATAATCAACCATCGTTTAAATTTAAACTGCCCTGAGCATAAAAGAGTGGTGCAAAATAGTCAGTGAAGCTTAATATCATTTATCATTAATGCGCCCCATGTAGTTTCATCGCTACAGCCATTTATTTCTGAGCTTATAAACATACACCCATACCCATTGGCTTCTGTTTTTTGAATTTCTGTGTAAACACTAGCACCATCATCAGATAACCAAGTAGTGGTGCGTTCACGGCCATAAGGTAATATAAGAGGAATAGGAATGATTGGCGAAATTATAACACCCACCCATTTAAAGCCATCTCCATACTTAATTTGTTTAACGGCGGTACCTTTAACTGGCTTTTGGCCTGAAGTATACGTTTCAACGTGCACTAAATCGTAAGAAACACACCCTTGTACCAGTATTAATACTCCGATAACTATCGCTTTTTTAATTAATTTCAAGATAAATCCCTTTATAACGTTATTGAGCAAAGAAAACTGTTAATTTGTACCTAAAATGATAATCACATTATCCTTTGAAAAAGTAAACTTATAACTCCATATCGGTTACTTTGAATACTTGTGTAATACGTAGGTACCTATGCCGATAAACAAAGTACGATGCAAAGTAAAATTGAGTTTGTAAAACAATTAGCAAAATAAAATAGGGCGCTTTATTCATCGTTATTTAACTATGTGCCATGTAGGGTTTAATTAACTATTGCAGGAACTACTTACAGTAAGTAAATAACGCATATAAAGGAGTAACTATGTTTTTTGATGATATGCAGGGCTTAATACGCGTACTTATTATTGGCGTACTTGGTTATGTGGCGCTGGTGTTTTGGCTGCGTATATCGGGTAAGCGTACGCTTTCTAAATGGAACGTGTTTGATTTTATTGTCACTATTGCGCTGGGCTCTATTTTAGCCTCGGTGATCATTACAAAAAGCGTTGCGCTGCTAGAGGGCATGCTCGCGTTTGTTGTATTAATAGGGCTGCAATATTTTATTACGTGGCTAAGTGTTCGCTCATCTAAATTTGCTTCGCTTATAAAAGCAGAGCCTACGCTATTGCTGAGTAATGGTGAATATTGCACGGCGGCACTTAAATCGCAGCGGGTAACTAAATCAGAAATTCGCGCTGCCATTCGTGGCGCGGGTATATTAGCCATAGAAGATGTAGCCGCTGTAGTGCTAGAAACCGATGGCAGTTTTAGCGTACTAAAACAAAATAACAGTGGGTTAAAAACCGCGTTAAGTGATGTAAGCGAGCAATAAAGTAAGGCGCTAGTACTTATACTTATATTAATTAAGGCAGGTTTAATACCTGCCTTAATTTGTATTAGAGCCTAAGTTATTTAGCGTGCTGCTCTAACAAACTAAAGGTAGGTAAGCGCCACTTAAAGCGAATTGACGCCATACGTATTAAGTAGCCTGCAACAAGGCTTACAATAATGCTGATATTGTCATCAATATTGTAATGGTGCAGTGCCAAGAATAAGCAGGCAACCAGTAACGATACACTCGCGTATAACTCGTTATGTAATACTAAAGGCGCTTGGCGACAGATTAGATCGCGCAGTAAGCCACCAAAAACACCGGTTACAACCGCAGCCACAACACAAATACCATAGTGCAGGCCCATATTTAGCCCAACTTGGCAGCCTATAATGCTAAACGCCGCAAGCCCTAGCGCATCTAAGCGCATAAAAATGCCTTTAAATTTAACCACCCACTTAGCAAGCCACGTAGTCACAATGCCCGCTATACAAGTAATTAAAAGGTATTCAGGGTGCTGAACCCAGGTAAGTGGGTAATTGCCAAGTAAAATATCTCGCACACTGCCACCACCAATTGCTGTTGCACTGGCAACCAGTACAACGCCAAACCAATCCATTTTCATTCGCCCAGCGCTAAGTGCGCCGGTCATGGCTTCTGCAGTAATACCAATAATATAAACAACGGTTAATAGCATGAGATAATCACTTGAAAATTGCACGTAAAAATAAGGTGTGGATTGTATAGATAAATTAAGTAAATAACGAATGAAAAATCACACTAAAAACGCTTAATTCAGATAGAAATAACTAATAACAAAACCGAGTGTAAACAAGCTGTTAAGCTAATCGCTTCGCAAAAGTTAGCAGTCCTAGAATAAAGGACAAATGGCCGTAATTTATAAAATAAAACAGGCTATTTTTTGCTGATTTTAAAAGCTCATAGCTCGGTATTTTCCCTATATGGTTAAGTGTTTTGCCAACTAATTGGCGTGTTTAAATTAACCTAATATGAATATTTGGTTGCGTGGTAGCAATTTAGGAACGTATACTAACAACTCTTAACTTAAATGGAATTTGCGTAATCGCAGCTTAATCAGCACAGGTAAATACATGAACAAAGGATTGTTAAAAGCGTGGAATGACGAAAAGGGCTTTGGTTTTATTAAATCAGATACCCTAGCGCACGACACCTTTATACACATTTCAGCGCTCAAACACATGAGCCGCAAGCCCAAAGTGGGCGACACCATTTATTTTGAAGTCGCTACACAGCCCGATGGTAAAACCAAAGCCGTAAATTGCCGGATAGAAGGCGTAGCTGCGCTTAAAGTCACGCCTAAAAAACCAAACCATCATCGTGTTGCTAAATCTAATTTTACCGATAGTTTTTTAGGCAAAGTCGCTTCAATTAGCATTATCGCCGTACTTGGCTTTATCGCAGTAAATAAATACACCCATTATAAAAGTAACGAGCAATTTAATAACCACACTCCCGTTATTACCAACGCCGATTTAGCCACATTTGATGAAAAATACCCAAAAATTGTAATTCCTCAAAACACACAAAATTTTACCTGCGATGGCAGGCAGCACTGTAGCCAAATGACTTCCCGTGCAGAGGCGGTGTTTTTTATAAATAACTGCCCAAATACAAAAATGGATGGCGATAGAGATGGCGACCCGTGTGAGAACGATACAAGGTTTTAGTGGCTAGGGCATTTATAATTTTTGTAGTTAAAGAATAAGTAAAGATAGGATTTATCGTGTGCTGTATGTAAATACAGTGGTGCGCAATTTATCCCATAACATTATTAAAAAGCGTTTGGGGTTAAATAACAAAGGCTACTGAGTAGCAATTGTTATTGTCTGATTATAAAGGGGTTGTTTGGTGTAATTATCGAACAAAGTAATATACGCCGTTTTGGGGCGTTATAACTCCCCAAAGTGGTATTCAATAAGCTGTTAGCTTTACTTAAGTTTGTGTTGTCAATTTATAAAAGGAATGTAGATGAGTCTGAAGTGGTGGGAAAAAACGGTTGAGTACTTTTTTATCCGTAATTGTATTGGCGATTCAATGGTTATTGCCCCGTTAGATGGTAAAGAAGAAAGAGCGGGAGATTCAATTTTTTCCCAAGGCAACAAGTGGGTTCTGATCGAGTTTAAAAACAAACTCGAAAGCTTAAAAAGTGAAGAAGATAAATTTAGTAATTTTGAAACTGCCAAAGCACACTTTTTAGATAAAGATTCACATCATTTTCTTGTATATGGTGGAATGTTTGAAAACAAAGAAAAAAACGGCCAAAAGTTTGGTATTTCAGTCACTACTTATTTTTCTAGGAACTCAGTAAAGAATGTTAAATCAATGCTGTCAGCCGGATTGGAGGGAGATGACTTTTTCGCATATATAAAAGATTTCACCTCGTTCAAAAAAGTTAGTGGCGAATCAGGTGGTGGCCTAAGTTTTGAATCATATGGTTTAGTTGCTGGCATCAATAGTGAAAATCAAATTGTTGAGTGCATCAGCCTTGCGGAACTTGGACAGGAATTAGGATTAGATTTGACGCCTGAAGTAACCCCAGAGCCGCCTAGTCCTTCTCCATCACCATCTAGCTCAAGAGGAATGTCAGGTCCCGGTGGCATGTAAAGCTAACAAGTCGTTTAAAAGGACAAAAAACAGTTAGCTTTTGCTCCTTCGTTGCTTATTTTAGCCAACAATTTTTTGCCTCTTAACGAGGCGTTAACATATAAAAGCAATATAGTAGGGTAATGTGACGTAAAAGGATTCAAAGCCAAAGCAAAGCGTTAGAGTTCTCAGTAGTTCATCATTAATATTTTGGAGTGTATATATGCCCTATGATTTGGGTAAAAGGTTAGTAATTGGCGTTGCATCAAGTGCAATGTTCGATTTAACTGAGTCTGATAATGTTTTTCGTACTAAAGGTGAAGAGGAGTATCGTAAATATCAGTCTGATAACATTGATAATCCTTTAGAAAAAGGGGTATCATTTTCGTTTGTTAAACGTCTACTTTCTCTAAATGATTTGAGTGATAAGCCGGACATAGATCCACTGGTAGAAGTCGTATTGTTGTCGCGAAATGACCCAGATACAGGGCTTCGTGTTATGAAATCAATTGAGCATCATAGCTTGCCTATTTCGCGTGCGATTTTTATGCAAGGTAAATCTCCATATGACTATATTCCAGCTTTAAGTATTTCTTTGTTTCTATCAGGTAATTCGTCTGATGTGAAAGAGGCGATAAGGTTAGGTTATCCGGCAGGTCATGTAATGCAATCGACGATTATCGATGAAGATGATGACGACTTACGAATCGCTTTCGACTTTGACGGTGTTCTTGCTGATGATGAATCAGAATCTGTTATGCACAACACTAACGATCTTAGCCAGTTTCATCAACATGAAACTAAGAATGTATTGCAACCTCATAATCCAGGTCCGTTGAAAGAGTTCTTAGTTAAAGTCTCAGCAATTCAAAAAATTGAAGAGAAGAAGAAGCAATCAGAACCTGATTATCGTAATCGTCTAAGAGTTTCAATTGTTACGGCAAGGAATGCACCTTCACATGAGAGGGCTTTAAATACACTTAATGAGTGGGGCGTAATGACAAATGATGCATTCTTCTTAGGTGGTGTTGATAAAGGTCTTATATTAGGGGTACTCAAGCCTCATATATTCTTCGACGACCAGTCTGGTCATTTAAGCTCGACTAGCTCAGTCGCTCCGTCAGTTCATATACCATTCGGTGTTAAAAATACTGAAGATAGTGCGGAAAAAGAACTCTAACAAAGTGTTTAAGTTGATTACCAACGTTTTATTAGCCCTCTAAAGCGAAGCGCCTCATAACCTCTTTGTGAATTAGTCTTTAGAGATTACGAAGAGGGCATTAACTTGGGATACGGTAGACGAACGCTTTAAGTTGAAAGTGGGCGTCACTTTAAACGTAAAACATCGGCGAATTAGCATCTCTAATACACGCCAATGTTTATAACTTATTTAAATAAGCACATTACTTGTAAGGTATTAAACCTTAGTCTTGTTTACGGTAAAGGCTTATTAAACAGATTGCTAAAAGTAATGTTGCAATCATACCTGAGGCACCAGCAACACCTGATGGCAAGAATCCATCACGGCCAAAGGTGATTAAAATACCATTGGCAAGCATTGCAACTGCGCCTGCTAAGGCTGTAAGGCCGCCAATGGCTTTGCCACCTTTAGCTAAGTAAGACAGGCCAAAAACAACAGCTGCTAATCCTAATAGTAATTTAGCTGCGTAGTAAATCATGAATGACAAAGACACCACACCACCAATTAAAGGTTGTGCGCCTTCTACTGCTCCCGCTACTTTGCCAAATGTTGAAAACAACGTTAGGCCAATGCTTACCTGTACTATGTTTAATATTGCGCTAAATGTGATAGCCGACCAACCTAGTTGAGCGTTTTTAGCTTGTACCATAGTGGTACTTGCAAAGGCCACAAGCACAGTAAACAGCACGGCTTCTAGTCCCCATGCATACTGTCTTGAAAAGCTAATTTCAGCACTGTAAAGGGCAGTAAAAATAGCCTGGGTTATCGCCAACGCCAACAATAACGATGCTGTAATTAGGGTGGTGCGCTTATGTGTAAATTCCATTATGTACCTCTTATAATTTTATATTTGACGCTTTAAAAGTTGCAGTTGCTTTGCATACATCAAACAGATGAAAGTATTGCTGCTATAAGACAGGTAAAGCGGAGTAATTATTTCACTAAAACCAATAAAAATAATAATTAATATCAAATAGGCTAAAACTTGCGCTTTTAATGAAACTTAAATTGGCAAAGCCGCATTGAGTTAAGCTGTTAAGCCTATAAAAGCGAGGCGCCTCTTATCCTCTTTGTGAATCAACTTTTAAATTAAATGTTGGGGTGATTTCGACTAACTAAGGTGGCTGTTTTTAAGAAAAAGCCTTAAAACAATCACTTCAAAAAAGCATTTATACCCATAAACAATGTTTATGGGTATTTTGTGTGACTAAGCCTATAAATGTTATTTATTAAGATAAAAGCCTAAAGTGAGACCAATCACTTAATGCGGTAATAGTTTGCTCTGTAGGCGGGGCTACATAGATTAAACCTGCAATGGCAATTATTGATGCCAAGGTAATTAATTTATTGTCGAAGTCGGCTATTTTTAACGCGGTGCCGAAAGAGCGTTTAATGGTTACATTATTTAAATCTACACTGTAAAGCTCATCGAGTAATAAATGGATTAACCCGCCGAGTAAAATAAACCCACCTGTTAACCAGGCAAAGGTGGCTGCTTGTGTGGTTGTTTGCTCGTTTAGTTGCCACGTTACTTGCGTTGTTAACAGCGCGCATAGCACTAAAAATAATAATGAGTGGCAGCTGCCTCTGTGCACGGTGATCCATTCAAAAATGGGCCTAATAATGTATTTCATGAACCCGTACACCAATAACGGCACTACTATTAGCTCAATAAAGCTAATTTCGATTATTAGCTCGGTGGTTATGTAATGCAGCACCAGTAATACAGCGCTTAGTGCGAATAAGTTAAAAATAGTATTGAGCGAGCTTGAGTTATCTGAATCTATGTCGGGTAATAAGCCGCCAATTGAGCCTAAAAACCATAACCAAAGTGCGCCGTTTAAATCAATATGGCCTGCAGTTAATAAAGTGGCCGAGCCTAAACCTGTGATGATGACTGCAGTATTAAGATGAGTATTGAAATTTGCCATTGTATCTCTTGATAGAAAAATAGGTTGGCATTTTAGCAATTTAAAAGTTCATTGTTCAATTTACTTTAAAGGTAAGGCGTAAATAACTTAAGTACTTAATTTTAAACGCTGCGTTTGAAATGATTTTAGCCTAAATGGTGATGGATTTTGTAATAGGCAAAACCCGTTGAATAAACCAACGTGGGTAACACTATTAAAACATCTGCATCATTTGTTAATTATTAATATGTTATAGTGTTGCAATATATATTTGATATAGTATAACATTCACTGCATTCTAATTTCCCTTAATAGAGTTTGAATGTGAGTACACCTACAGCTGTTAATCAAACATCACCGAAAGAATCTCCACGTGTGGAACAAACACGTAATGAAGCCCTAAATACAACTCAAGCCGCTACTCAAGCAGCTACTCAAACAATTAAAAGCGAAGCCATTATTGAAGTGGACTCGTTAAGTTTTAGCATTAAAAACAACGCTATTTTAAAAAACTTAAACTTTAGCGTAGGCTCAGGCGAAATTTACGCGTTACTTGGCGGTAATGGTGCGGGTAAATCAACCACGTTAAAAACCTTGCTTGGGTTTAATAAACCCACTCAAGGCTCTGTAAAAGTAGCGGGCAAAGAGGTAACACAGGCACTTGATTTTGTACGCGGTAAAACGGCGTATTTGCCAGAGTCGGCCACGTTATATCCGCATTTAACTGCCCGCGAAAACGTGGCGTATTTTTTATCGCTTGCTGATATTAAAAAAACCGATGAGCAAATTAATGCTGCGTTTAACCGTGTAGCGCTACAGCAAGCTGCATGGGAGCGTCCTATGCAAACGTATTCTAAAGGCATGAGGCAAAAAACTGCGATTGCACTGGCTATTTTACGCCAAGCCCCGATATTTTTGCTCGATGAGCCTACATCGGGCCTTGACCCTGTTGCTATTGATGAGTTTAACCAGTTAGTGCGTGAGCTTGCATTAACCGGCGCCACTATTTTAATGGTAACGCACGATGTATACGGCGCATGCCAAGTTGCAAACCGAATTGGTTTATTAAGAGCGGGCGAGCTGGTGGGCGAATTTGACGCGCCAGAAAAAGGCCGTATTGATACCGAGCAAGTTCATGCCGCGTTTGCGCAAAGAGGCGCGTAATGAGCAAAAATAATTTTTCAAAAATGGTGATAGTTGCCAAAGATGAGTGGCGCTATTGGCTTCGCTCAAAACTGGCGATGACCGTTTTAGCCATTGGTTTATTACTTACGCTTTCATCTGTGGTGGTTACTGCCATAACAATGCACGAACTTAGCCACACTCGTAATGAATTACAAAGCAATGCAGAGCAAAGCTTTGCTGAGCAACCCGATCGCCATCCACACAGAATGGTGCATTACGGGCATTACGCTTTTAGAACGCCAACACCACTTAGCACACTCGACCCAGGGATTGATGCCTACACAGGTAACTCAATATTTTTAGAAGGGCATAGGCAAAATAGTGCAATGTTTGCCGAGCAGCGACAAGGCACAGCTTTAACAAAACTGGGCAGCTTAACGCCTGCTTTTATTGTGCAAACATTAGCGCCGTTACTGCTTATTTTAATTGGTTACAGCTCTATTAGCCGTGAGCGCGAATCGCAAACGCTGTCGTATTTATTGGCGCAAGGCACCAAGGGCAGCACGCTTATTGCGGGTAAAGGGCTGGCGCTTTTGTGTGTTGTTGGGTTAATTATTGCGCCATTAGCGGTGTCGGCGTTATTTACGCTTAGCGCGGGTGAGAGCCTTTTAGCAGTTGTTAGTTTTATTGTGGGCTATGCATTGTATTTAAGCGTGTGGGTGTTAGTTGTTTTATTAGCATCGAGCGTGTTTAGTAAAAATAGTGGTAGCTTTACAGCGCTTGCGTTTGTGTGGATTTTACTGTGCATTGTTATGCCGCGCGTAGCAAGTACCAGTGCCTCTACGGCTGTGCCATCGGCCGGTAAAATAGAAACCGACTTTGCAGTAAAAGCTGAACTTAGAAAACTAGGTGATGGCCATAACACCAACGACCCCGCCTTTAAGCAATTTAAACAATCTCTGCTTAAAAAATACAACGTAAACAGCATTGATGAGCTGCCAGTAAACTTTAGAGGGTTAGTGGCCAGTGAATCAGAGGCCAAACAAACTAAGGTATTAAACCAGTTTGCCGAGCAGCGCATGCAAAGTGAGCTTAAACAAACGCAGGTATCGCGTTACTTTGGTTGGGTATCGCCTATGGTGGCTATTCGCTCGCTGTCGATGATTGTAGTGGGCACAAGCATAGAAACCCATCATCGCTTTTTACGCGAAACCGAACAGCTGCGCTTTGATTTTGTGCAAGGGCTTAACAAAGTACACATTGAAAAGCTTGATTACCAAGTTGATATGAACCGCAACGCCAATACCGAGGCTACTAAAAAAGCGCGCGTAGGATCAGAGAACTGGCAAATACTGCAAAACTTTACCTTTGATGTAGATAGCGCAGATGTTCGCGCGCAAAGAAGTGTACCTGCTTTTTTACAGTTAATACTGTGGATTGTAGTACTTGTAGGCGGTATTAAATTGGTAGGAAAACGTTTGATATGAGTTATTTAATTACACAACTTATACGAGAATGGGGCTTTTTACTCCGTCAAAAGTACCTTGTGGTATTGCTGTTATGTAGCTTTGTTTTATCGGGCTTTGCAATATATAGCGGGATTAGCGAAGTAAGCGCGCAGCAGCAAACAATAGAGCGTTTAAAAGCTTCAGATCAAAGCGATCGCGCTAAAGTGCAGCAAAAGCAAGACGATCCGGGCATGTTGGCTTATTACAGTTTTCATTTAACGTATTCTCAGCCATCTAACCTTGCTTTTGCAGCATTAGGGGAACGCGATATTTTCCCGTGGAAACACCGTATTAATTTATTGGCCATAGAGGGGCAAATTTACGAAAGCGATGCACAAAATGCCGAGCTGGCACAGGCCGGTAAAATTGATTTTGTATTTGTAATTAGCGCCTTAGCACCACTGGTTATTATTTTGCTGTTTCATGACTTATTTGCAAACGAGCGCACCAGCGGCAGGCACGACTTACTGGTTACTACAGCTAAATCGTACTTTGCTTTGTGGGGCGCACGTATAACGGTAAGGTTTTTAGCTGTAATAGTGTGTTTAATGCTGCCATTTTTTATAGGTGCATTTATAGCTGGGGCAAGCGCGTTTGAAATTGCGTATGTATCGCTGCTTTGTATTACATACCTTGCATTTTGGACTGCGCTGAGTGTGTGGTGGGGCAAAAACGCAACTAGTGCCCCGCGCGTGGCCTCTGGCCTAATTGGCTTATGGGTATTATTTGCTTTTATTATTCCTATTTTAGGCGACCTTGCTATAAACAAGTCGGTGCATTCGCCTAAGGGTGGCGACATTATGCTTACTCAGCGTGAAGCCGTAAACGATGCATGGGATTTACCAAAATCTGCCACTATGCAGCCTTTTATTAAAGAGTACCCAGCACTTGCTCCATACATTGCTATGAGCAGTGAGTTTGAGTGGAAATGGTATTACGCATTTCAGCAAATGGGCGATTTAAAAGCAGCGCAGCTCTCTAAAGCATACCGAGACGCAGCCGCTAAAAAATATGATTTAGCAGGCGTTGTGTCGTGGTTTTCGCCACCGCTATTATTGCAGCGCAGCTTAACACGCGCCGCCCAAACCGACTCAGTAGCGGCGTATGCATACGAGCAGCAAATTCGCGATTATCATCAGCAATTACGTGAGTTTTATTACCCTTGGTTATTTTATAAGGGTAACCCGCCTAAATCAGTTCTCAATAACATGCCACGCTTTGAGGCTATAGCAAAGTAATCCTTACTAGGCGCGCTAACCGCCGCTGTTTAGCGCACCTAGTAACAACACCATAATTATAAAATACTTATATTACTAACAAGGTTCACAATGAAAACCAACACAACAGGGCTTAAGCTCACCTATTTAAGTGCGTGCCTAGTAAGCTTATTTAGCAGCCAGGTTTTAGCTGCTGATCAAAACCAGCAAACACACAGTGCTAACACAAACATTGAAAGGCTGTCTGTGGTTGCTACGCGTCAAGCTTACCAAGGTAACTTTAGCCAACTAGAAACTCCACAATCAGAGCTTAAAATTGATTTAGAAGCCCTTGAAAATGCAGGTGCAGTAAGCCTTGACCAAGCGCTTGACTTATCGGCCTCTGTTGCACGGCAAAATAACTTTGGAGGGCTTTGGAATAGTTTTTCGTTACGTGGCTTTGTAGGCGATGAAAATCTACCCAGTAACTACTTAGTAAATGGTTTTAATGCTGGGCGCGGTTTTGGTGGCTCGCGTGATTTGTCGGGTATTGAGTCGGTTGAGGTTTTAAAAGGCCCGCGTGCGGCTTTATTTGGCCGTGGTGAGCCAGGTGGTACAGTAAACCTAGTTACTAAACGCCCAACGTTTGATACGCAAGGTGAAATTAAGCTCTCGGTAGCAAGTTTTGATACTTACCGCGCCGATGTAGATTACACCACAGCGCTTAACGATGACGTTGCAATTAGACTGGTTGGTTTTTACGAAGACGCCCAGAGCTTTAGAGACACCATAGAAACCACTAAACACGGCTTTAGCCCGTCAATAGTGTGGAATATTAACGACAGCAGCCAACTTGTTTACGAGCTTGAATACAGCGACCAAGAAGTGCCGTTTGATAGAGGCGTATTAGCCATAGATGGCGAGCTTGGGCTTATTCCACAAAGCCGTTTTTTAGGTGAGCCGGGCGATGGCCCAATTGAAGCCGATGTACTAGGGCATCAGTTAGAGTACATTCATGACTTTGATGATAACTGGAGCATTTTATTTGGTGCAAACTACCGTGATACCTCTATGGAAGGCTTTGCAACCGAAACCGGTTTTGGCGGCGTAGTTGATGGCGAAGTAAACCGCTTTAGGCGCTACCGCGATTTTGATGCTCAATACCATGTATTGCGTGCAGAGCTAAGCGGCAGCCTTGAGCTTGGCGGTTTTGAGCACCGTTTAATTATGGGTGTTGACGCTGATAAATTTGAAAACGATCAATTTATTTTACGTGTACGGGGCGATCAATACATTAATGTATTTAACCCTGTATACGGCGCGTATGAATTACCAACGCCTACATCTAATACCGACCGCGTAGAGATTCAAGAGTCGGTAGGGGTATTTATTCAAGACCAAATAAGCGTAACCGATAAGTTAGATATTCGTATTGGTGCCCGTTTTGATGATTACGAGCAGCGCTTAAATAACCGTTTAGCAGGCACTAATACTAAACAAACGCAGTCGCGCGTGAGCCCGCAGTTTGGTGTGGTGTATGAAGCCGGTGATTATGTATCTATATATGCAGCCTATGGCGAAAACTTTCGCCCGCTTTCGGGTGCTGATGCCAATGGCGATGGTTTTGAGCCAAACCAATCTACCTCTGCTGAGCTAGGTGTAAAATTTACCCTTAACGATGGCGCGTTATTTGGTACCGTTGCCGTATTTAAAGTAGATCAAGACAACATGCTAGTAGTAGATGACCCAACAGCGTTTACCTACGCAGCCATTGGCGAAGCGCAAAGTAAGGGAATAGAAATAGACCTAACGGGTGAGCTTAGCGATAGTTTAGAAATTTGGGCGTCGTATGCGTATGTAGATGCCCAAATAGAAAACTCATTTTTTGATGCTAACTTTGGCTACACAGTAGAGGCCGGCGAGTCACTTTTAAATGTACCAGAGCATCAACTTAGCTTTCAGCTTGTTAAATCGGGCGAGTTATATGGCAATGCAATTAAATTTGGTGGCGGGCTATTATTTGTAGACGAACGCAATGGCTATTTTGGTACCGACTTTAAACTACCCAGTTATACAACCGCGCGTGTATTTGTAAATTACGATGTAACAGACGCGATTGGTGTTACGGCTGAGGTAAATAACCTGTTTGATGAAACGTATTACACAAACTCGTTTGCCGATGCATGGGTACAACCTGGTACACCGCGTAACGTTAAATTTTCTGCCTCTTATAAGTTTTAATTGGTATTTTGCGCTGTAAACGTAAAAAGGTCGCTTAGTTAAAGCGACCTTTTTTATTTGGCGTGTTTGTATTTTTTTAATATTTTAGAGTACTCGCCTGAATTTTTTAACTTTTGCAGCTGAATATTAAAGTCATCACGTAATTTTTTTGATTTAAATAAATAGCCACTAGGGCTTTTACCAAACAGCGCAAAGTGATCTACAGGTTGTGTGCTATCAATACCTTTAAGGGTTGAGCGATAGTAATCAAAACTTTGTTTATCCATTTGAATGACATTAGCCTTGTTTGAAAAAAGCATTTTAACTTGAAGAGATTGGTCGTGCACTTCGTAATATTGTGTATTGGCTTTTGCCATTTTTGCATATTCTTCACCTAAATGTATGCCGGCGCTGGGCCACGAGATTAAGCTGTAATGTGTTAAATCTGAGATTTTAGTAAAGTTAAAATGCTTGCTCCTTAGGGCTATCGCAACGTTTTCGTATTCATAGGCTTCATTTGAAATATAACCGCTTAGGAGATTACCGTTTTCTGTGCTTAAGTTTATGTCGGCTAGTATGTCGAGCTTTCCATCTATATACTCTTTAGCGCGGCGAGTATAAGGGTAATAGCGTGGCTCTATTTGATAACCTAAAGGCGTTAATGCGGCTTTAATAATATCGAGGGTTAGCCCGCTGTTGGTATGTGACATTACAAAAGGTGGTAGGGTTTCGCCAAAACCTACAACTAATTTTTGTTTAGTAGGCGATGCACAGGCAAAAGAGGATACAAGCAGTGTAGTTATTGTGGTTATTATAAAAAAGTTTAACTTCATTAGGCTGTTTAAATTAACTTGGCATACTAAAAAGATAGTAACTAAGTGGTTATGCAACAAGTAAATAGCCCATTAAAGTATTATTAAATATCTTTAATGGGCAAGTATTAGGCACAAAAGGTTAAACTTGGCACCGTTTAAAAAGGTGCGTAGCCGTCTGGCGTTGTTTTAGGCGTAGTCCAACGCTCTTTTGCGTCAATATCTGTACGTTTTGACCCCGGTGCTGGTATACGGCCATTATCGCCAAAAAGCCATAACACTAGGTTTGTTCTGTCGCCACTGGTTATAGGTTTTGCCGCGTGTGGCACATTGCCTTTGTGGATCATGGCGGTGCCTGGTTTAAAGCTAAGTTGTACAACTTTTGCGTTTACTTGGTCGTAAAAATCAAGCTCTGATCCGCTAAATTCTTCCCCAGGTAAGTTTAAATTAATATTTAATGTTACTGATGATGCATCGGTATGCGGACGAATAGACGCATCTGTACTTGGGTCGTAATAAATAGAAAACCCAAATGTTTGGGTATCGAAACCTATGATTTCAGGAAACAATAAACGTGAAATAGGGCGCATGTATGTATTTAATACTTGGTTATAAAATGCCTGAAAACTAGGAGCAGCTAAATAGCCCTCTGAGCGTTCGTCGAGCATAGCTCCGCGGCGGTTTAATACAATACCGTATGGTGGACGCATAGGAATGTTAGCATTCCATACTTTTTCTAGGTAACCACGTAAAACTGCTAGGCGCTCAGGATCAAAAAATTGAAACTGATACACATCAGTTGCTACTTCTTCTAGTAGTGATTTTACTAAATGCTCTTTTGATGGATCTTGCCATGCAGCATTAACGGCTTCACGTAAGTTTTTATCTAGTAATGAATCGTCAAGGGTAAAGGTGGTTGTATCTACTTCGGTTTCTTCCCACTCTTTCCAGGCTTGTGTAAGTAGTTGGTCGTTGTTGTACCAAAAATGCTGTACAGAGTGCTCACGATTTAACATGGCCTCTCTCGAAGGTAACGCTAGAGCACGAGCAAGTTGTAATTGGGTGGCAGACATAATGTGTAACTCCAGTTGTTGAATTAGGTTTTATCAATCTAGGAGTGCAATTTATTATATTTATAAAGTTAGATAAATAAGCTGTTTTAGGAAACAGTATCAAAATAATGTTTATAATTAGGGGCGGAATGAATAGAATTAGCAGATAGCTGTAATGGGGATGGGTTTGTGTAAACCCATCAATTGTTCTAACAATAGTTTTTAATGTGTGACTCTATCGCCCCAAATTTCTTCTAGGCGGTTATCGCGTCCGCAGCGCCAGCGGTAGGTATTGTAGCGTATGGGGTTATTTTTATAATAATCCTGGTGGTAGCTTTCTTTACCTTTAATTGGGTAAAAAGTGCTGGCATTAAGTATTGGCGTGACCACTGTTTGATTTGGGAATTCTGCTATTACGGCTTGTTTGGTTTGCTCTGCTATTTTGCGCTCTTGCTCGTTAGCTACAAATATGGCGCTTAAATAACTTGGGCCTTTATCGCAAAATTGGCCTTTGGCATCAAAGGGATCAATATTTACCCAAAAATGATCAAGTATGCCTTTGTAGCTTACTACATCAGGGTCGTAAGTAATTTGTACTGCTTCGTAATGACCTTGATGGTTACCATTGTAGGTCGGGTTTTTAATTTTACCGCCGGTAAAACCCGATATAACATCTTTTACGCCTTTGAGCTTTTCAAAGTCGCTTTCCATACACCAAAAACATCCACCGGCTAAAACTGCTTTTTCGGTTTTGGCTGCATGTGAAAAGGTGCTAAACAACATTGCGGCAGATGTTAATGCAAGCGTAAGTGATTTTTTCATATAATAATCTACCTCTAGTATGAGTTTAAATACATATTCTTAATAGTTAGACCCTTTAACTGTAAAACCTATTTCATTGTTTTTAGTAGGCTAACGTGAATAGCGGAAAAAGTAATATACGTAATGGTTTTTAATTAAGGCCATACGTACATTAGCTAACCTCAATAGCACAATGTTGTATTATTAGAGTGTGTTTATTAAAGTGAAAGCATTGAGATAAAAGTAGCAGGTGTTAAATGAACCAGTTAACCGAAAAATCGATAAGTTGCCCGTATTGCGGCGAAAGCATAGAAGTATTATTAGACGCTGCAGATATTGGTGAGCAATACATAGAAGACTGCCAAGTATGTTGTAAGCCTATTTCGTTTGTTGTTTTTGAAGATGAAGACGAGTTAAAAGTAAATGTATACAGTGAAGACGATACATTTTAATCCTTCGTTACTCTATATATAGTTGGCTGCACAGTGGCAGCCACTTCCGTTTATACACGGGCGCTAGCTATTATTTTGCTCTCGGGCTAGTTGGTTTGGTAACAGCTCTTCTACTATTTCGCGTGCGGGGAGTGTATAACGTGTGCCGTCAAACATTACCGAGGTAAACTCGTTTATATTAGTAATGCCTGTTAGGGTCCAGCCCTCACCACGTTTAGGGCAGTATACGGTTGTGGTAGGTTGAATTACTTTAAAATCGTCGCTCATTATTGCTCTCAATATTGGCTATAAAGATAATACTTGTGAATACGCTATGGTAAGTTAATAATGCTTAACCATAAAGCGCTATTTTAACTCCTGTATAAAATGTTTAAAACAACTCAGCTTGAACGCGTTACATTGCGTTTAATTACCCATAAGCATGCCCCGCAGTTATTTTCTATTTTGAATCACCCGCAAGTGAGCGAATTTAACGACTATATAACCCCATTAAGTAAATGCCAAATTAAGCAATTAATACAAGACGATATTACCGCCTATTACGAAGGCGAAGTGATAAGAGTGGCAATTGAACATAATATAAATGGCAAACTTATGGGCACCTGCGGGCTTTATAATTTATCGCCTTGTAAAAGTAGGGCGTTTATTGGATTTGAGCTTGATCCTATGTATTGGGATAAGGGCATTATGTTTGAGGTAATTACCGGCTTTGTTAAAACACTTAAAGAGGCTATACCGCTTAATTACTTAGCGGCGCAGGTAAGTGCACATAATGCGCGTTCGCATAACTTATTAGTTAAATTAGGCTTTAGCTTGGGTGAGCATTCTATCTGGTATAAACACGTTTAGTACTGCATTAGTAATGTATTAGTGCTGCATTTGCATTATACACGTTAGTAAATTTCATCATAAGAGGAACAAATGCAATATAAAAAATAGCCAATTTGGCTTATAGTTAAGCGTAAGCAAATGAATTTGTTACCCGAGTTTTTAAAACGTGTTCGCTTAACAAGGATTTTATATGCTAGAAAAACTATCTCAAGATGCCCTCGTTATTTGGGCCACTATTGACCCAATAGGGACTATGGCGCTTTTTGCTGCGCTCACTTCTCATTTAACTGATCAACAACGTCGTAAAACTGCGTTTAAAACTGTGCTATATGCAGGCGCTGTGTTACTTGGCTCTATTTTAATAGGGCAGCTTATTTTAAATGCGATGGGTATACGGCTGGTATCGTTTCAGTTAGGGGGCGGGATAATTTTATTTTTGTTTGGCTTACAAATGATATTTGGCAATGATTCTAACAAAGCAAAACAAGACCCAGGGCACGATATTGCAGTGTTTCCGCTTGCTATACCTGCTACTGCCACACCAGGGGCTATTTTAGCCGTTATATTACTTACCGATAATCACATTCATCCAATTACAACCCAAATAGGCACAGCGTTAATTACACTGGCAGTGTTGGGTGTAACCTTAATTTTGTTGTTGCTGTCGGGCAAAATTATAAAGCTAATTGGTATTGGCGGGGCGTCTATTTTAACGCGTGTGATGGGGATGATACTGGCCGCTTTTTCTGTAGAGCTGATTATGACTGCACTTGAAGTTAAGCAGTGGGTTAAGCTCGATTAAATAACTCCTAAACATCTAAAGGAATGACGCATGGCAATAAAAATAACAAAACACTATTTTATTAATTTAAGTTTAGCCGTAGTCATTTTTGCTATCGGTATTTTAGCCATACGCTATTACAACCATTATGTATCGCACTATACCGACGTAACAATTAACTCAAGCGTGCTTAATGAGTCGCGCAAAGTGTTTATAAGATTACCCGTTAATTACGATCCTAAAAGAGCGTATTCGTTAATTATTAAAACCGATGGTAACTTTAATTTAGATACATGGGATAAAGTACTTACAAAACAAGCTAAGAGCGAAAAAGGGGATAAGGCTATATTGGTGTCTATTCCTAATTTGTTTTTTACAGATACACGTAATCGCGATTTAGTGCCTCCTTATGCTCGCCAAGATGTAAATACACAAGCGCGCACAGAAAATGAAACACTTATAGAGCCAAATGGTGAAGCTGACAAGTTTTTAGCGTTTATTGAAACTGAGTTACTTCCGTATTTATCGGTAAAATATAAGCTTAGTAATAACCGTGTATTAAGTGGTTTTTCGGCAGGTGGCAGCTTTGTGCTTTATACACTGCATACAAAACCTGAACTGTTTAATGGCTACTTTGCTTTTAGCCCAGCGGCTTGGTATGACGATATGACAGTGGTTAATAATGTAGAAGCATTTTTAACTACTCAAGCAAATAAAATTAAGTCGCCTACTTATTTATACCTTTCTGTGGGTGGTGCAGAACATCCGTTAATGTTAAAAGCGTTTGATAATTTAGAGTCTGCTTTAATAGCAAACCCTAATAACAACCTTGTGTGGCAAAGCGCTATAAACGAAGGTGCTGAACATTCAGATAATCCAACACTGAGTGTATCAAAGGGGTTAGCTGGCTATAGTACATTTATTAAAAATAGGTAGATAGTCTCAAACGATAACTGTATGCATATACAGCTATCGGTGTTTTATCTATTTATGATAAGGAATTAACTGGATAGCACTTCACTTAGTTTAATGTTATTAACGAGTTACAGAGGGAAGTTGTTTTAATTTATTTTTGCACAAAAAATAAATTAAACTGTGTTTATATACTCTTAATGCAATTAATACAAATTCGCTGGTGGCTTTACAGCAAAAGAACACATCATACTAAGTTATCGTTAAGTGCTTAACTTAGCTAATGAGTGAAAAAGAATAAAAGTAGCCAATAAATGGGAGATAATTGGCTACTTAATTTGATAATTTTACCGGTTATTGATTGCTACTTAGTGCGCTTTAGGTTTTACAAGAAGGGCGATAGCTACAACGGCGCTTAAAATACTGCATATTATAAATACGTTATGTTCACCCCCAGGTATGTACTCCATAAAAGAGGTAAAAAACTGACCGGAGAACACCGCCATTGTAAAATACGATAAGTTACGTCCGCGAACATTTTCAGGGCTTAGCTCTACGGTCATGTGGTTTAAAAGAGGAATGCTAAAACCAAAGCCAATACCAATTAATAGCGCGCCTAATACTAATATCAATGTACTTGATTGTATAAAGCAAAGGTATGATAAACCAAAGGAAAAAAATGCGATTGCTAGTACATTTTTCTCACTAAGGCGTTTAGTTGCTTTAGGCATAAATCCCGCTGTAAATACCGCAATTAACGATATAAAAGCCAATAGTTGGCCTATTTCAGACTCGTTAAAATTTAGTGCGTGCAAGGTAATAGGTAAAAGCACGGTAGAGGTAAAAAATATGGTCATAGCTAGGGTTGATACTATATAAACCCCTTTAAGCGTTAATGCATTTGAATTGCTCTTTTTTATTTGTTGAGTTTGCTCTGTGTTTTGGGCGTTCAATTGCTGCTTACGGGGGACAAACATGAGCAACATAGCTAAAAATACCCACGCAATTAAATACAAAGCAAGGGGTAATCCCCAATACATTGACGCTAAAACCCCGCCTAAAAATAAAAATATAACGCCACCTAGCTCTATCGCCATGCCTTGTTTGGCAATCATATTCAGTCGGGCTTCGCCGCTGTACCACGTTGAAATTAATACGGTGCAACTTGCCATCACTATTGCTGTAATACCACCTAATGCAAAACGATTAATAAATACTAAGGTTGGGCCATGTAAAAAGTAGGCACATGCACCCACTAATCCGTATAAAAATAAACCTATTATAAGTAAAGGGTATGCGCCGTACTTGTCTATTAATCTTCCGGCTAGGGGGGCAAACACCACCGCACCTAAAGAAGGTAAAGTAATTAATAATACGCTGTTGCTTTGTATGCCTAAGCCATCAGCAATAGTAACTAAACCCGGCGCTAACAGGGTACCAACCATTATGGTTAAGCTGGCTATGCATAGTAGAGTAAAATTACCGGCGGTTTTGAGTGAACTCATTTTCTCTCCATTAATTTTCGGGTGAATTTATAAGCATGCTTACAAGGAATAAATAATACGCAGCGCACACAGCTTTTATAAAGTGTTATAACAAATAATAGCGATTGTTAACGCCTTCAAACATTTAATTTTTTTCATCATTTAACGTTTAAAATAAAAAGCCCAGCATATAGCTGGGCTTTGTGTGTTGTTATGGTGGGAAATTAAAACTTGTATCTAAAACCAAATGCAATCCCGTCGTCTTCTGTGGCTTCCATTTGTGATTGCTGGTCTTTGTCATCACTTTCAAAGTCGCTAAAATCTTTACGGGCTTCAGCGTAGGCAATGGTGTTTTCGTCAATTAAGTAATGAACACCAATCACAGCAAATTGACGTTTGAATACATCATTAGGATCGGTATTAAAGTTAGGTTGAATAACGTAATCGTCACCGGCATCTAAAATGTTATAAGCCACAAAAGGGCGCACATCGTTATCAAAACGGTACGACATAAAGGTTTCTACACCAATAGAGTCTTTAATTAAGCGCCCTAGGTTATCGGTATCGTGGTTTTCACTTTTATTTATGTTAGCGGCAACGTATAAACCTGGTTTTTCAATGCTGCCCCACATTACACCCGCACCAAAAATTAAGTCTTCAACAGTTTGTGTTGTGCCATCGCCATACGTTACATCAAATTCACCACGGTTTACGCCTGCTGTTAACGTTAGCATGTCGGTTGCGTTATAAGTTACAGACCCACCAAAGGTGTAGTTAAATTCTACTTCTTGAGCTGCACTGTCGCCAGTATTCCATAGGGCTTCACACGCTTCTTCAGAAATGTCATCAACATCACAGGTATAAAATTCGCTGTTTTTAAGTTGCGCTTGAACTGCAAAGCTAAAGTCGTTGTAGCTATTACGGTATTGAATTAGTTTATCACCACGGCCAGTACCATTTACTGCACCGTCGTCTTTATTGTATGTGTAAACACCCGCAGCATTACCATCCCATACAAAGCTGTTATTGGTGCCATAAACTACGTCGTACCACGCACCCCATTGTTTACCAATGGTAATTTGCCCGTACTTTTCGTGCGAAAGGCCAGCATAACCTAAACGGTTATATAAAAACTCATCTTGAATAGATTCAAAGCGGTTATTATAAATAATGTCGCTACTACCAACAGGGTTTACACCCCATTCAACTAGCGCTAGTGCCGACCAGTCTTTTTTAAGTTGGCGAGTAAAGCCAAAGTTTATACGCGATGTACCATTTACCACTTCGGTTTGGTTTTGCGTATTAATAACGCGCACATCAAGGTAACCACCTACTTTAATAGTGTTCTTTTCATCCTTATAGAGCTCTACTGCTGAAGCAGCTGGCGCAACTACTATGCTTGTTCCTAATAGTAGGGTTACAAAGTTTTTAATCATTTGTGATGCCTTGTGTGTATTAACTTTAAAAAGTGACATTAAATTTAGAAGGCATGAAGACTAGCAAAGCCCTAATAGGCTCAAAAGTGAAAAATAATCAATGAAATTAACACCAAAAATGAATAAATATTCACTGGAGGTTAATGGTGTTTTTTATCTGTTAAGGGATAGGTTTTTTTTGATTAAAAACTACGTAAATAGTGCTGAAAATAGCGCAAGTAAGTGGGTTTTAAATTGAGTTTTTTTCATGTTGGATAAAAATAAAACGCTAGTGCAAAAAATCTAAAAAGCATTTTATATCATAAATATATACCCAGTTATCTGTTTTTTAAAATGCTTTGCGATAAACAATCGACTTATTAAGTTAAACGGGTTTATTAATTAAAATTTAAACCCTGATATGGCGTACAAATCGCGCTATTATTTTTAGCTAAGCGCATTTTTTTAGTTGAATAAGCATTCACTGGCTTAATCGCGTTTTTAGGCACTATTTGTTAGGCATTAATTTACGCCTTTAATGAGTGGAATAGGGCATAGTTCATACGCTTTCAACCTTAAACTTTCATAGAAAAAAAGCTGTATTTAGTTTAAACTGCGCGCAATTTAAATACATCATGTCCCCTTGGAGGGTAGCGCTATTATTAGTACAGCTAACATCACCATGCAATTTGGTGCTAAACCGTTATTTGAAAACATATCTGCAAAGTTTGGCGAAGGAAACCGTTACGGTTTAATTGGTGCAAACGGCTGTGGTAAATCTACATTTATGAAAATCCTAAGTGGCGAACTAGAGCCCTCTGCAGGTAACGTAAGTACAGATCCAAATGAACGTGTGGCTAAACTAAACCAAGACCAGTTTGCTTACGAAGAATACTCTGTAATTGATACTGTGATCATGGGCCATAAAGAATTATGGGATATTAAACAAGAGCGCGATCGCATTTACTCATTACCAGAGATGAGTGAAGAAGACGGCATGAAAGTAGCCGATTTAGAAACTGAGTTTGCCGAAATGGACGGCTATTCAGCTGAGTCTAAAGCGGGTGAGCTTTTATTAGGGGTAGGTATTTCGACAGAGCAGCATTACGGCCCTATGTCTGAAATAGCACCCGGTTTTAAACTACGTGTGTTACTTGCGCAAGTACTGTTTTCTGACCCTGATATTATGCTACTTGATGAGCCAACCAATAACTTGGACATTTACACCATTAAATGGTTGGAAGATGTGCTTAATCAACGCGACTGCACCATGATCATCATCTCGCATGACCGTCACTTTTTAAACTCAGTATGTACGCACATGGCCGATATTGATTACGGCGAACTTCGTATTTACCCAGGTAACTACGATGAGTACATGTTTGCAGCAACACAAGCACGTGAGCGCCTATTAAGTGAAAACGCGAAAAAGAAAAGCCAAATTGCTGAACTACAACAGTTTGTATCGCGCTTTTCTGCAAACGCGTCAAAGGCTAAACAAGCAACGTCGCGTGCAAAACGTATTGATAAAATTCAGTTAGAAGAAGTAAAAGCCTCTTCTCGCCAATCGCCGTTTATTCGCTTTGAGCAAGAAAAACAGCTATTTCGTAATGCATTAGAAATGACCAACCTAAGCCAAGGTTTTGAAGACAATACGTTGTTTTCAAATTTAGAAGGTTTAGTAGAAGTAGGCGAGCGCATTGCTATTATCGGTGAAAACGGTGTAGGTAAAACAACCTTACTTAATACGCTTGCTGGGCGTTTAGCACCTAAGTCGGGCGAGTTTAAGTGGTCTGAAAATGCCAATATTGGTTACTACGCGCAAGATCATGCTGACGAGTTTGAAAAAGACATGAACTTGTTTGAGTGGATGGAGCAATGGCAACAAGAAGGCGACGACGAGCAAGTGGTTCGTGGCTTTTTAGGACGCATGTTGTTTTCGCAAAACGATATTAAAAAGTCTGTAAAGGTTATTTCAGGTGGTGAACAAGGCCGTATGTTATTTGGTAAAATTATGATGCATAAACCAAATATACTGTTAATGGATGAGCCAACAAACCACATGGATATGGAGTCTATCGAGGCGTTAAACCTTGCATTAGAAGCGTACGAAGGCACTTTACTGTTTGTATCGCACGATCGCCAGTTTGTATCATCGGTTGCTACCCGTATTTGGGAGATAAAAGACGGCCAGGTGATTGACTTTAGAGGCAACTATAGCGAATACCTAGCAAGCAAAGAAGTATAAGCACTTTGTAACTGCAACCCTTTAAAAGCCATGTTTAAACGTGGCTTTTTTTGTTTTTGTGAGTCGCAATTAAACTTGGTTTGGGTATAATACCCGCCTAAAACCGGACATAAGTCCGCTATTTTTAAAATACATTACTGAGGAGTATTTATGACTGTTGGCATTATTATGGGTTCTAAATCAGATTGGCCAACCATGGAACACGCAGCGCTCATGCTCGAAAAATTTGGTATTGAGTACGAAACAAAAGTGGTCTCTGCGCACCGCACTCCTCAACTTCTTGCAGATTATGCAAATTCAGCCGCAGATCGTGGTATAAAAGTGATTATTGCTGGCGCCGGTGGTGCTGCGCATTTACCGGGTATGGCAGCGGCATTTACATCGCTTCCTGTGCTTGGTGTTCCAGTTAAATCTAAAGCCTTAAACGGTGTAGATTCATTGTTATCTATTTGCCAAATGCCAAAAGGCGTAGCCGTAGGTACACTTGCTATTGGTGAGCCAGGCGCTGCTAACGCAGGTTTACTTGCTGCACAAATTTTAGGGTGCCAAAACCCAGAAATTTTTGCAAAAATTGAAGCATTTCGTAAAGAGCAAACCGAGACTATTTTAGCTAACCCTAATCCTGCAGAGTAAAAATGAAAATTTTAATTTTAGGTGCCGGCCAACTTGCGCGAATGATGAGCCTAGCAGGCGCCCCCCTTAATTTAAATGTGGTTGCGTACGACGTAGGCAGCCAAAAAATTATGCATCCGTTAACCGGTGAAATTTACACAACGACACTTGAGCAGGCAATTAGTGACGCTGATGCGATTACCGCAGAGTTTGAGCATATCCCCGATGATGTACTTACACTTTGCTGTAACAGTAATAAATTTTACCCAGGTAAAGCTGCCATTAAAACCGGTGGCGACCGCGCATTAGAAAAAGCGCTACTAGATAAAACAAACGTAGCATGTGCGCCGTATCAACTGATCACAGAAAAAGCGCATTTAGAATCAGCGGTTAAAACCCTAGGCAAACCGCTGGTTATTAAAACGTGCCAAGCAGGGTACGATGGTAAAGGGCAGTGGCGTTTAAAATCAGATGACCAAATAGAGCAAATTTGGTCGGAAATGGCTGATTTTATTGCCTGTGGCACACAGGATGCTCCACACAGCATTATTGCTGAAAAAATGATCCCGTTTGACCGTGAAGTCTCTATTATTGGTGCACGCGATAAGCAAGGTAATGTGGCTATTTACCCAATTACTGAAAACGAGCACACCAACGGCGTGCTTACTTTGTCAATTGCAGGTAAAAATAACACGCTGGTTGAGCAGCAGGCCCATAGTGCATTTACAAAAATTGCCAACGAGCTTAATTATGTTGGCGTACTTGCCATTGAGTTTTTTGATGTAAACGGTACTTTACTGGTGAACGAAATTGCGCCGCGAGTTCATAACTCAGGGCACTGGACACAGCAAGGCTGCCATTGTTCGCAGTTCGAAAACCACATGCGAGCTGTAGCGGGTTTACCGCTAGGTAATACAGAGCTTAAGCATATTACCGCCATGGTTAATGTGTTGGGCCAAGGATGTATTCCTACCGAGGTTTTAACAGTCAGTGATGTAACCAGCCACTGGTACGGAAAAACGGCAAAACCTGGGCGTAAAATGGGGCATATTAATGTATCTGCAGATAACATTAATAACCTTGCCGATAAGCTTGGGCAACTTACCGATTACCTACCTGAGCAAGCGTACCCCGGCATTTTAAAAGCTGCTACTGCACTTATGCTAAGTGAGTAAAGGCTGCAATTAACTAATTAAATACCGGCTTAAGCCGGTATTTTTTTGTCATAAAAATAGGTATTAATTGTGTAATACTGGTAAAGTCTATTTTTTAATTTTTTGAAGTAAAAAAATGAAACTAAACATACTTTATGGCGCATTAGCCATTGCCGCTTCATTTAGTTTAAATGCTACAGCCAGCCAAAGCCTTCGTATTGCCACCTTTAATGTGAGTATGGATGCAACTAATCACACGCCAAAAGGCGAGCAAGTTAACCCCGATGCGCTAGTTAATGCACTAAAATCAAACCACCAGCAAATAAAAAATATAGCCGAAATAATTCAGCGTGTTCGCCCTGACATTATTTTATTAAACGAGTTTGACTATGTACCAAAAGCGCAAGGTATAGATTATTTTAAACGCCAGTTTTTAAATGTAAGCCAAAATAAACAAGACCCCATTGATTACCCATACAGTTTTATTGCCCCTGTAAATACAGGCCTTGCTACTGAGTTTGACCTTGATAACAACGGTAAAAAAACCGCTGTAATGGGCGATGCGCAAGGTTTTGGTTTTTTTGAAGGCCATTACGCGATGGCTATTTTATCTAAATACCCCATTAACTTTGAGAAACTGCGCACGCTTCAAACGTTTAAATATAAAGATATGCCTAATGCGCAAATGCCAATAGACCCTAAAACAAAAGAGAATTGGTATAACACGCAAGAATGGCAAGCGCTTAGGCTTAGCTCTAAATCGTTTTGGGATGTACCTGTTGTAGTAAACAATAAAACAGTGCATGTACTTGCCTCGCACCCAACACCGCCGGTGTTTGATGGTGACGAAGACAGAAACGGCAAACGTAATCATGACGAAGTTAGGTTAATTGCCGATTATGTTGCTAATAAAGCCTATATTTACGACGATAACGGCCAAAAAGGTGGATTAAAAGCAAACTCGCGGTTTGTTATTTTAGGTGACTTAAACGCCGCGCCTGAAGGGGATAAAGCACGGGTTGAAACCACCAATCAAATTTTAAATAACCCACTTATAAATTCGCAATTTATACCGCAAAGCGCCGGTGCTAAAGAGCAGTACCCGCAGTCATACGCAAAGCACTTTACCGCTAACTGGCAAGCGCGTGTAGATTATGTATTACCCTCTACCTATGGGTTTAAAATACACGATGGCGGGGTGTTTTGGCCCACTAAAAACAGCGAGCAATATAGATTAATAAAAGATAGAAACGCATCGAGCGATCACCGATTGGTGTGGCTCGATTTGCTAATAGAGTAAACTCAGCTTTACCGTGAAAATGCGTTATTTATCTTAAAAAATTGCAATAACTCAAGTGCTTCTGCTTAAATACGGCTCAATTATAATAACCGTATAGAAGCACTATGATTTTTAACCTATCGTCATCAAAAACATTAGTAGCGCTTGCTGTAACCTCTAGCATTATGCTTGCAGGTTGTAGTGCTACCGCTAATACCTCTTCATCACAGCAAAGCGCTTTACCAGCAACTCCCGTTGCTGCGGTTGTAAACACACCTGCTGATGCTGGCTCGCAAAATATTACGCTAGAACAAGCCATGGCAAATCCTGATTGGATTGGCAACCAGCCTAAAAATGCGTACTGGGCAAGTGATTCAGCCACCATTATTTATGCTCAAAAGCAGCAAGGCAGTAACTTAAACGATATTTATAGCCAGCCAATTAACAGCAAAAAAGCGATGCAAGTTTCACTTGATAAACTGCATACTGTAGGTGCTTCTAAAGCGGTTTATTCATCAGATAGAACACTTCAAGCTTATACGTTTAAAGGCAATGTATTTGTTAAAAACCTAACAACGGGTGAACTTAAACAAATAACAGCCACCTCAGCTAATGAGTCTAAACCACAGTTTTTAAACAATGGCGATTTAGTTTACCGCCAAGGCAATGTGTTTTTTAAAGTTGATTTAAAAACAGGGCTAAGTACAGAGCTTGCTAACTTAAAATTGGCCGATGAGCCAAAAGGCTTACAAGAGCCAACTAGTTACATAGCAAAAGAGCAGCATAAACTGATTGAGTTTGTGGCGCTGCAACATAAAAACAAACAGGATACACAAACACGCAATGAACAAATAAACGCGCAAAATAGCTCCATTGCTAACACCGCTTTTTATTTAGGTGATGGCAATGTAATTAAAGAAGCGCAACTATCGCCAAACGGTGATGCTTTAATTGTTGTGCTGCAAAAGCAGCAATCGTGGCGTGATAAAGGCGATATTATGCCTAACTACATCACCGATGATGCCACTATTGAGCCTAAAAAAGTGCGCCGTCGTGTGGCTGATGCAAAAGAGCAAACATCATCGGTGATACACATTAACCTTATAGATAAAACACAAACGCCACTGAGCTTTGATACGCTACCGGGCTTTGATGAAGATGTTTTAGCCGAGGTTAAAAAAGAAAACTACGCGCGTGATGGTAAAACGTATAAATCTAAAAAAGCGCCACGCGGTATTAACTTAATTACTAATTGGGGTTTAAACCAAGCTCCCATAGTGTGGAACGATGACGGCACGCAAGTTGCCATTATGCTAGAGGCGTGGGATAACAAAGACCGCTGGATAGCCACAATCGACTTTGATAAAAACGAGCTTGTGTCGCAGCACCGCCTGCATGATGATGCTTGGATAGCTTACGCGTTTAACAATTTTGGCTGGTTACATAATTCAAACACCCTGTATTACTTATCAGAAGAGTCGGGCTATAGTCAGCTTTACAAAAAACCGCTTAACGGCAAAGCAACCGCTTTAACTAGTGGCCAGTTTGAAGTATCGGACATTACGTTAACTCATGATAATAGCGCTATTTATTACAAGGCAAACGTAGAACACCCAGGCCTTTACGAAATTTACCGTGTTAACCCACAAACAGGTAAAAACGAGCAAGTGACAGACCTTAACGGTATGACCGACTACACGTTAAGCCCAGACGAAAGTAAATTACTGCTTAAGCACTCTAAAATAACAATGCCAACAGAGCTTTTTGTTGCCGATGCTAAAGCTAACACCACGGCTACACAGCTCACCCATACGGTGTCGGATGAATTTTTAGCTAAAAAGCTCACCGCACCTAAAATAGTTGCCGTGCCATCTAGCCACACAGAGCAACCTATTTATGCCAAGGTGTATTACCCAAGTGACTATGTAGAAGGTGAAACAGGCAAAACCCGTAAAGCGGTTATTTTTAACCACGGAGCAGGGTACTTACAAAACTCACACATGGGTTGGTCTGTGTATTTTCGTGAGTTTATGTTTCATTCATTACTTGCCGATGAAGGTTACATAGTGATGGATATGGATTACCGCGCTTCTAAAGGTTATGGCCGCGATTGGCGTACTGCGATTTATCGCCAAATGGGTACACCTGAAACGCAAGATTTAGCAGATGGCGTTAAATGGATGGCGCAAAACGCAAATGTTGATACCAACGCAGTAGGCACATACGGTGGCTCATACGGCGGGTTTATGACCTTTATGGCGCTATTTACTGCCCCTGAGCTATTTCAATCTGGGGCAGCACTTCGTCCAGTAACCGATTGGGCGCATTACAACACCGCTTACACGGCTAATATTTTAAATCACCCAGATGTAGATCCCATTGCGTATGAGCGCAGCTCGCCAATTTATTACGCTGAGGGCTTAAACAAGCGCTTATTAATTAACGCACCTATGGTTGACGATAACGTGTTTTTTCAAGACTCAGTACGTTTAGTACAGCGATTAATTGAACTTGAAAAACAAAACTTTGAAACAGCTATCTTCCCGGTAGAGCCGCATGGCTTTGTGCAGCCGTCAAGCTGGTTAGATGAATACCGCCGTATTCATAAATTATTTAAAGAAACGCTTTAATCTTAAATTTTTAAATTAAAGTATAAAAACAAAAACGCCGCGTTAACTAACGCGGCGTTTTTATTAATATTGAAAAGCTTAATCGCTATTTTTTAAGTATTTAATTGCTAAAGGTATGCCTAGTAATGTGCCGCCCACCGCGCCAATTAAGTGCGCATCAATGGCAACCGTTGAATCAATTAATTGGCCAATACTTGCATCGGGGCCGTTTACTTGCTCCATTATTATTTTTATCCACACGCCTATAAATAATAAATAACCCGATTTAAGCGATAGGGTAATGTCTTTCACCGCTCCCCAAATAATGACACCATGCAATAGGGCGCTTAACCCCGTGTAAATAGATATAGCAGGGCAAAACCATAATACGCCGAGCCCACACCACAGTGCTAAAAAACACACATTAAAGGCATAACGCGCAGGCGACGTGTATTCGCCATGCAGCAACCAAATTAAAAATACGCCTAATGCGTTTAATCCTAAATGCGCCCAGTTAGCATGTACAAATTGACTGGTAAACACTCGCCAAACTTCGCCGTTTTCAATGAGTGCTCGGTTAAATTCAAGTAAATTATTTAAATCAAATGCAGCAAAAACAATACTAAAAAGCATCAAAAATAATGGTGGAAGTAAATAACGAGGTTGTAGCGGTAAATTAAGCATTTTATTATGTTTTTTTAGTCAAAATTTTTGCATATTGTGCCCGTTTAACTTTAAGATGCCAAATACAACTACGTAATTAAGTGTTTTTAGTATTTTTATGCATTTTAAACTTAAGTCATTATTTACTATTGGTTTGTTTGCAGTAACGCTGCCAACAATAGCAAAAGAACCTGCAAAATTAGAAATTCGCGAGCCAGAAGCCACCACCTCAATTGTACAAAAACAATTAGTAACTGGTGATCAATACATGGTGGCCGCGGCCAACCCGTATGCCTCACAAGCTGGACAACAGATTTTAGCTAAAGGCGGAAGCGCGGTAGATGCGGCAATTGCAACGCAATTAGTACTTACCTTAGTTGAGCCACAATCATCGGGCATTGGTGGTGGTACATTTATGATGTACTACAACAAAGCCGATAACCTACTTACAAGCTTTGATGGCCGTGAAACCGCGCCACAAAATGCAGACGAAAACCTGTTTTTAGATAAACACGGTAAAGCCGTTAAGTGGATTGAAGCAGTTGTTGGCGGTCGCTCTGTGGGTGTGCCAGGTATTTTGCATGCCTTTGCAAGTGCGCATCAACAATACGGTAAACTTGCGTGGAGCGAGTTATTTAAACCCGCTATTAAACTTGCCGAGCAGGGCTTTGAAGTGTCGCCACGTTTACACGGTTTATTGGCACGCCAATTAAACCCAGGTGTAATGAGTATGCCGGTGATTAACGAGTACTTTTACCCTAATGGCGAATTAATTAAAGCCGGTACGATTAAAAAAAATCAGCCCTTAGCTAATTTATACAAAGACATTGCTAAACAAGGCATTGATGCATTTTATAAAGGCGATAACGCTAAGCAAATGGTAAACGCAGTGCAAAATTCAAAAATTGCACCGGGTACATTAAGCGAATCAGACCTGGCTAATTACAAAAGCAAGCAACGCGACGCAGTATGTATTAAATACCGTGCTTATAATGTGTGCTCTATGGCCCCACCGAGCAGTGGTGGTGTAGCGGTATTACAAATTTTGGGCTTGCTTGAACACAAAGACATGAGCGCGCTTAAACCTAATAGCGAAGAGGCAATTCATTACTTTAGCCAAGCCTCACGCATAGCATTTGCCGATCGTAATATGTACATGGGTGACCCAGATTTTACACAAGTGCCTACCAAAGAGCTGTTAAATAAAAAGTACATTGCATCGCGCGCCAAGCTTATTACTGAGCAAGACACAAAAGCAGTTGCAGGTAATCCGGTAGGCTATTTAAGCTACGCAAAAGATGATTCTTTTGAACTGCCATCAACATCGCATGTATCCATTGTAGATAGCTTTGGTAATGCCGTATCAATGACCAGTTCAATTGAAATGGCGTTTGGCTCAACTGTGATGGTTAATGGCTTTATTTTAAATAACCAATTAACCGATTTTGCGCTTTCGCCACGCATTGGCGGCAAATTAGTAGCTAACCGCGTTGAGGCGGGCAAACGCCCACGCAGCTCTATGTCGCCAGTAATGGTGTTTAACAACGACGGCAGCTTACGCTTAGTGGTTGGCTCGCCAGGTGGCAGCCGTATCATTGATTATGTAGCGCAAGTGGTTATTGGTGTGCTGGATTGGAATTTATCGGCACAAGAGGCGATTAACCTGCCAAGAACCACCAATCGTAACGATTACACGAGCCTTGAAAAAGGCACTGCGCTTGAAGCCATAGCCCCGCAATTAACTAAACGCGGCCATGCTGTACGTGTACTTGATTTAAACTCTGGCTTACATGCCGTAGAGGTTAAAAACAATAAATTGTATGGCGGTGCCGATCCGCGCCGTGAAGGGGTTGCTTTGTCGGATTTAACTGACAAAAACGCCACTATCAAATTTTAATTTATGTATAATAGCCATGCAGGCAGTGAAGCCTGCATGTGTTTTCTCTCAATGGTCTGACAAGCTTAATTGTCATTGCAATTTAACCTTTTACAATGATAATGGCAGATCATAACTTAAGACTCCGTTAAAGCCTGGAAATATGACAACTAATACTGATCCTAACTACCTTTATATTCCTTACTCTGGCCCTGGCCTAATTGAAACTCCGCTTTTAAACAAAGGCAGCGCGTTTAGTAAAAAAGAACGCGAAAACTTTAACCTTGCGGGTTTGCTTCCTCCACGTTTTGAAACAATTGAAGAGCAGGTTGAGCGTTGTTATCAGCAGTATTCAAGCTTTAACGATAACTTAAACAAGCATATTTACTTGCGTGCCATTCAAGATAACAACGAAACACTTTACTACCGTTTAGTGCGTGATCATCTTGAAGAAATGATGCCAATTATTTACACGCCAACGGTTGGTGATGCCTGTGAAAAATTCTCAGATATTTACCGCAGTGCACGTGGCTTATTTATTTCGTACGAAGATCGCTATCAAATTGACGACATTCTACGTAACGCCACCAAAGGCAAAGTAAAAGTAATTGTGGTTACCGATGGCGAACGTATTTTAGGCCTAGGCGATCAGGGTATTGGTGGCATGGGTATTCCTATTGGTAAGTTATCACTTTACACAGCGTGTGGTGGTATTAGCCCAGCGTACACATTACCTGTAATGCTTGATGTAGGTACTAACAACGAAAAACTGCTTAATGACCCTATGTACATGGGCGCGCGTCATAAGCGTATTGCGCAAGATGAATACGATGAGTTTTTAGACTTATTCATTAAAGCAGTTAAACGTCGCTGGCCAAATGTATTACTGCAGTTTGAAGATTTTGCACAGCCAAACGCTATGCCATTACTTAAACGCTACCGTAACGAAATTTGTAGCTTTAACGATGACATTCAAGGTACTGCAGCGGTAACTGTGGGCTCTTTATTAGCTGCATGTCGTGTTAAAGGCTCAACCCTTAGCGAGCAAAAAGTGGTATTTGTTGGCGCAGGCTCAGCCGGTTGTGGTATTGCTGAGCAAATTATTAGCCAAATGGTGTTTGAAGGTATTAGCGAAGCACAAGCGCGCAGCCAAGTATTTATGGTTGACCGTTTTGGCCTACTCACTGAAGGCATGGAAGGCTTACGCGATTTCCAACAAGCACTAGCGCAACCACAAGCTGCATTAAGCGAGTGGACTTACAGCGGCGAATACGCTTCATTATTAGATGTAATGCACTGTGCAGCACCTGATATTTTAATTGGTGTATCGGGTCAACCGGGCTTATTTACCGAGCAAGTTATCCGCGCTATGCACTCAGGCTGTGAGCAGCCGATTATTTTCCCATTAAGTAATCCATCTAAGCAGGTTGAAGCACACCCAGCAGATGTTATTAAATGGACTGAAGGTAAAGCACTTGTAGCAACGGGTAGCCCATTTGAACCAGTAGAGTTTAATGGTGAAGTGTTCCCAATTCCACAGTGTAACAACAGTTATATTTTCCCAGGTATTGGCCTAGGTGTAATTGCAGCAAAAGCAACACGCATTACCGATGCAATGCTGAGTATGTCGAGCGAAATGCTTGCTGAGTCATCACCACGTGCAAATACCGGTAAAGGCAGCTTATTACCTGCACTGACTGAAATTGAAACGTTAAGTAAGCGTATTGCATTTGCAGTGGCTAAAAAAGCAATTGAAGAGGGCGTAGCTCTTGAGATTAGCGACGATGCACTGTGGGCTGCGATTGATAGAAATTACTGGTTACCTAAATACCGTAACTACAAACGTTGTAGCATTTAATTACGCTAAGTAACGTTAAGTAAATAAGGCTGTACGTTGGTTACAGCCAGTTACAAAAAACAGGCAATTGCCTGTTTTTTTGTGCTTGTTCATTTATTGTTAACCACGTAGGCTCTTTAATGGTGACAACAAAAATACAATGGATAATGCAATGAAAACACACATTCTTTTATTAAGTAGCGCAATTGCCTTAAGTACCTTGAGCCTTGATGCGTATGCAAACTCAACACCTAATGCTCCTCATATTTATGTTAAAGGTGAAGCAACCGTAACCACTATGCCTGACTACGTACAATTAAGCTTAGGCATTGTAGAAATAGATAAAGACCTAATTGATGCTAAAAACAAGGCCGATAAAACCATGGCTAAAGCGATCAAATTAGTAAAAGAGCTTGGCATTAAAGACGGTAATATTAATGCAGGGCATATTTCTATAAATCGCGAAAGCCAATACAACAGAAGCTCTGGCGAGCAAGAATTTAAAGGCTTTAGAGTGTCGCGCACGTTAAGCGTTAAGCTCTCGCAAATCGAAAAATACCCTCAGCTGTTACAAAACCTAGTAAATAACGGCATTAACCAAATAAACCAAACGCAATTTTTAGCGAGCAACTATGAAGAGCTGCACAAACAGGCGCAAAAATTGGCCATTCAAGATGCCCGTAAAGCCGCCAAAGAATTAAGTGCCGATTACGGCGTTGAGCTTAAAGGGTTATATACGGCGTCGCTAAGCCCAATGAACGTACCTGCGCAGCCTTATGCACGCTCAGAAAAAACCATGATGGTGGCAGATACCGCACCCGGTAACTTTGTTCCTGATGCGTATCATGCTGGAGAAATTAAAGTAACAGCGTCTAGCTATGCGGTTTACTTTATTGACTAGTGTGCTGGCAGGTAAAACGAGCCACTAGTTTATCCCCTTGTGGCTTGCTAATGCGGGCAATAGCGTTAAGCATGTTGGTAATTTCTTGTCTGTCGTATTCGTTACTTACATGCTCGTTTATGTCATCTACAATGGCATTTAAGTAATTAAATAGGCTGTTTCGGGCTGCATCATTGCCATGCGCCACAAACAATATATTTTTAAATGCCTCTAAAACGTTTGTCATTACATACGCATCGCCTTTTGCATAATTACGCAGTGGCGTAAAGTTATCGTGTAGTAACTCATCAAAACTGGTTTCGTGTATAAAGAGTAACGGGGCGTTGTCGCTGTGTTTAAACGAATAATTTGTATCGTTAAGCGACAGGCGCTCAATTAATAAAATACTCAGCATATCTATCGATTTAACCGCTGTACCGGGATCGTTAATACCTGGGCTCATTGCTTTAACGGCAATTTCTGAAATTTGCGTTAATCCATAACGGTAATGGTCGCTAATGTACTCTTCTATATAAAAAATAAAGCAGTCTAAAATTTTAGCGATAAGTTCTTCGTTATTTGAAATGTCTTTATCGCATTTTAAAAACGGATAGCCTTTAACGGTAAAGTAACCTTGGTTTACCGAGATATACACCCGAATATTTTCCTCGGCTAATATGGCGCATAACTTATCTGTATGCACCCCTTTGTAATAACCCTCGGTGGTGCTATTAACTGAGTGCCATTGTGTAAAATCAGGAAAGTCAGTGAATGGTTTTTCTGATTGCCTATCAATAATGGCTTTAATTTCGCGTTTAGTTTGGCTAAATAAACCGTTAAGTACATTATCTACTTGAATGGCTTTAGATATTGAATGAATAAAAAATACAAACAAGCCAAGCGATACTAAGCCAAACACCAATGACAGCAGCACCCCAAGCGATGGAATAGCGGTATCGCCACCTTCAAGCTTATTAATATTAATGAGCATAATAATTGAGTAAATTATGCTGCCTAAATAAAAGCCCAATACCATTTGATGCGATTTACGGGTAATAAGCCCAGGTACAACCCGTGGAGATAAACTGGCGCTGGCCGAATTTAAAACCACCATCACCATAGAAAAACTAAACACCGTAAGCGATATAATACTGCCTGCTAGGGTGCTTAAAATGGTGCGGGCATTTTCGGCGCTATCTACCAGCACAACAGATATAAACGCCTTGAGCTGCTCTACAGGCGCTATGTATTCAAGCGACATGGTAATTACAGCAAAAAGTAAAAAACCAACCGAAAGTACAGAAGGGTAAAAGCCAATGCTGTTGATCATTTCACGATAGCGGTCGGCTACTTTGCGAGGGACAAACATAAATTCCTTTCATTGCGTTATAAAATTCAACTAATACACACTGTAGCATAGTTACTAAGTAAACTTATGATTGTGCAAAACTATGTTATTATTGCCAAAAGTAAAATAGGACAACACCGTGATAGTTTCTACGTATGCTGCGCTTTTAGCGTTTTATTATATTTACTTAAGTTTTAATGTGATCAAAGTGCGCCGCAGTGAGCAAGTGTCACTTGGCGATAACGGCAACCCTAAATTACAACGTGCTGTGCGTGCCCATGCTAATTTTATGGAATACGTACCCTTTGCGATTATTTTGCTTTTTTTAGCCGAATACCAAGGCCTTGCCAGCCATTATTGTAATATTTTAGGGGGCGCATTATTAATAGGGCGCGTTTTTCACAATTTAGGCATTGTTGAAAACAATCTTAAATATCGCCAAATTGGTACCATTGCCACCTTTTTAGTGATGGTTATTAGTGCCTTTTTGTTGCTTGTAACACGCAATAGTTAGTAATAGATGTTATGAGTAAAATATTTATAATAGGGCTTCCGCGTACAGGCACCACCAGTGTATGCCACGCATTTTTAGAGTTTGGCATTGCCACGGCGCACACTGCGTACACCTCGTATTGTTTTGAAAACGCCACAGCCATAGCCGATACCCCTGTGTTTAATGACTACCCAGCATTAGATAGCCATTACCCCGGCGCTAAATTTATATATTTAGCGCGCGAAAAAACACCCTGGATTGCCTCAATTAGGCAATTGCTGCTGCGAATGCATACTAATTTAACGCGCCCAGACGGTGGTTTTAATATTCATATAAAAAGGTGTTACTTAACGACCTTTACTGACTTATCTATTGATAATATTAACCAAGATGATTATTTAACAAAGTGCTACAACACACATTTAGCAAACGCGCGTGAGTATTTTAAGCACCGCAGTAACGACTACTTAGAAATTGATATAGCAAAGCCACAAAGTTTTGCCCAGCTTACTGCGTTTTTGGGCATTAAAAGCGAGCGCACCGACTTTGAAAAAATGAACATAGGCGGCAAAGTGACCGCATGGAATGATATTAAACACCCGTTAAAAATTGACTCAACAGCAAAAGGGCGCATAGATAAGCATTTACCTTATATGCGTTAATTTTGCTCTGCGCTGCAAGATTTTTACTATTAAATACGCTAAAATCCCCGCATTATTTTTTAAGTAGTACAAAAAATGTTTGAATTAAAATACAACACCCCCTTTGAATGGACCGAAGCGGTTTTAGCCGACTTTAATACGTTTTTACAAGACCACGCTGCTGCTGAGAAAAAGGCATCGGGCATGGCTATTTCTATGCTGTCTCATTACCCAGACAAACGTAAACTGGTAAAAGCCATGACCGATTTAGCGCTTGAGGAGTTAATCCACTTTAAACAAGTGCTTAAACTGCTTATTGAACGCGATACTAATTTAGGTGATGACAAAAAAGATCCATACATAAAACAAATACGCGCTTTATTTAGACATGGCCGTGATGGATTTTTAATGGATAGATTACTGGTTGGCGGTGTTATTGAAGCCCGCGGCCACGAGCGCTTTTCATTGGTTGCCCAAGCATTACCAGAGGGTAAAGAAAAAGACTTTTATGTGGCGATTGCTAAATCAGAAGAAAAACATAAAAACTTATTTGTAGAGTTAGCGTACGAATACTTTGATAAAGAAGAAGTTGATGTTCGTTTAGAAGAGCTACTAGTCGCTGAAGCTGAAATTTGTAAAAACATTCCTTTTACTGCCGCACTGCATTAATACTTTTGGCACAAAGCACTGCTTTGTGCCTTCTCTCCTAACTTCATTTGCATTTTGCAAATCAAAATACTAAAGCCGCCTGTGCTTATATCTCCAATCATTTTAATTTATTGAATTTAAAGCTAAATATTTGCTGGTCTTAAACTTGCTCTGTTAAACCAACGCATACTTGAGGACGCGCATATGTTTAAAGCCATTATTTTTGTAATACTTTTTTTACCGTGCTGTGTATACGCCAAGCAAAGCAATTTAAATTACATAGAAAACGCCAATGGCGATAGAGTAAAAAAAGTATCCCACTTAGTTAAGTGGACCCATACTCGCTTTGTATTTAACCGCGATATAGCACGTGTTGCGCTAGGCCACGAAACCACACTCGATGTAAACGTAGTAAACGGACGCGAGCTATTAATTTTAGCTAAAAAGTTGGGCCGCACCTCTATGATGGTTTGGTATGACGACAACACATCAGAAACATTTTTACTGGGCGTGACCGAAGACTACAGCGTACTTGAAAATGCGCTTAACGATATTCACCCTAACTTAGCGCTCACCATCGCACCTGATAGGCACGCGGTAGTTCTACGCGGCGAAGTACCTACGCTTAATTATCGCCATGCAGCCCACGAAGCGGCAAAAAATTATTTATATGCAAGTAGCTCGCAATCGACGCAACCTGTTATTACCTCTACGCCTAACCAAGGAATGTTTAATTCTTTAGCCCAGCGTTTACAGGGCATGGGTAATTTAAACAATGGTTTAGCACAAAGCTCAAGTAAAGTAGCGATTATTAACCTTATTAAAGTTACGCAAGCGCCAAAGCCTAAGGAGGCGCGCATAGCGCAGGTGTTAAAATCGATGGGGGCTGACAAAGTAACTGTAAAACGTATTTCGGTTGATGAGTTATCAAACGATGATAACGATGTGTTTATGCTCAGCGGCACTGTTAAAAATCAAATTGAACTGGTGCGTTTGTTAAATACCATCAATAAATTATTTGAACCAGAGCAAGCAAGCCAAGCACCCACTTCGGCACTAGATCCAAACGGGCTTATCAGTAGTGCAACGCAAAAAGAAACAAGCGCTATTGAAGTACTCGCAAATGAGTCTGGCGGGTTATTAAATGGCGATTCTGGCCTGACTTTAAGCAATGTAAATTCAAACGTAGCGCGGGCTACTTTGCTTTCGGTGGCTAAAGGTAAAGTGCTCTCAAGCATTGAAGTAGAAGACTTACCTCAAGTGAGGGTGTCGGTGCAGCTTTATGAAGTTAATCAGCGCCGCTTAAAGCAATGGCGTCCAGATATTAGTGTGCTTTCTAATGGGTATAACAACGAGCAAGGTTTATTTGGCCTAGAAGGCATGAATGCCCGTGAGTCTGGCTCAGCATCAATAGAAAACGCACTGCAATTAATTGGCGGACAATTAACAAATAACTTGCAGTTATCAACCTCGCAATTTGCCATTGATATGTTGTTTTCTTTGCTAGAGCAAGAGGGAATTGCAAGAACGCTTTCGCGACCTACACTTACCGTACTTGCAGGCGAAAGCGCGGTATTTAAAGTAGGCGGCGAAGTGCCAGTACCTACAAGCTACAGCCCATCTGGCGTTACCAGCGGGCAACAAGGTAACAGCGGTTCAGTGTTTAGTGGTACTGAGTTTAAATCGTTCGGCGTTGAGCTCAATGTTCGTGCTTTAGTGGATGACAAAGACCGCATAACCCTTGATTTAAACCCGGTTATTTCATTGCCAGACACCACACTCACAGCAGAAATAGCACAAAGCACCGGCAGCAGTTTAAACAGCAGTGCATTTAATACGCGCAGTATGCAAACATCTACCCGTTTACAAGACGGGCAACCTTTAATTATTGGTGGATTAATTAGTACAGATAACAACGCTAGTCACGACTTTGTACCCGATGCAAACGGCGAGAGCCTGTTTGGTAAATTAAGCGAAACAACCAGTAAAAGCGAAAACAACCGCGAGTTGATTATTGTGGTTACCCCTAATTTAGTCCGCGAGCCGGTTAATAATTTACGTGTGTGGCAAACAGTTGATTTAGATAGCCAAATGGCCAGTTTTATACAGGAGCAAGGGTTATGAAAATAATATATATCGTTATTTTACTGAGTATATCGGGCTGCGCACATATAGATTATGCGCCCAGTGTAAACCCACATACTGCACTAAGTGAAATTGTTACTAAGTATGCATTAAACAGCAGTGCTTTAACTTGTGAAGGGGTAAGCGCGGTTAATTGTTTAGCCTTAGTGCATGAGCTTAATCAGTTAATGCTTGAGCACCCAAACAATAAGGTCATTTTATCTGTATCAGCTTATGCACTTTATAAAAGCGGACGAGCTAATCAGGCGCAATCGGTAATAAACAAGCTTCTTAATTTACCTAATCCGCCTTTAAACGCGCTATCTTTAGGCATTAACTTGGCTATTGAGCAAGGCAATTTAGCCAAAGCAAAACAAATTGCCCAGTACGCTATTGATGAATTTGGTACTGAGGCTTCACCGTATTTACAAATGGCGTCTATTTATTATGCGCAAGGGCATTATGTTATCGCAGCTAATTATTTAGAGCTTGCCTATAAATTTGGCACGCATAAAAGCCATTATTACTATCACAAAGGGCTAATAGCTGAGGCGACACCTGATAACGCATTGGCGTGTCATTATTATAATGAGGCAATAGGTTTTGATGCGCAGCACAGCCAAGCCACAGCGCGCTACGCGAAGCTTTCGGTACTTGGTAATTGTAAAAGTTAAGGCCGCAAGGCCTTTTTATTTTATAAAACTGCGCACTCCTTAGTTAAACCCGCTCATAAAAAGTAAAAACAACGTACCGACCTAAACAATTAAAATACCCTTACTCGTCGTTGTTTAAACCTATCTCGCTTTGTGAATAATCCCCCTCTAATTGCTAGTCACTCTTGCTTTTAAAAGCTTTGTATAAATGAGTTAACAGCTTGCCTTTTAATTAATCTCTGCTTGCGTTGTAACGTACTTTAATAATGATTTGCAAAATGCGAATCATAACAAGGATAAACAAAACATATTTTAAATAGCAAAAATAAACCATTGATTTTCATGGGCTTAATTAATGGCACGGTCCTCGCTATATGTAAAGTGGGCATAAGCTCTAACACATTTAAGGTGATCATTATGAAAACTATGAAAAGCAACTTAAACGGTAAAAAACAACAAGGCTTTGTACTTACTTCTGAGCTAATTATTCTTTCAACTTCTATGGTGGCAGCGCTGGTAATTGGTTTATCAACCTTACGAGACTCTGTAACCAGCGAGCTTGAAGATGTAGCAGAAGCAATTGGCTCGTTAGATCAAAGCTATGTATTTGATGGCATGATCAACGCCGAAGGCACTGCAGAAATTTCAGGCTCAGGCTATGTTGATGCAGTAGATGTTTACGCAGGCGATGGTAGCTCGTTTACTTTTGTTGCCTCTGACTTTAGTGAAAGTGCTGCACTTATTAATGCAACGCCAAGTGGCGATGCTGCAACACGTACAGCAGCAGGTGGTTCACAAGGTAATTAAAATTATAACTACCTAAATCACACTGCCACAACCGTGTGGCAGTGAAATTTGTCAGGAGGAAATTATGAAAAGTAAAAATAATAAAGGGGCGACTACCGCTGCACTCACCTTACTTATCACCTCTGGCATGTTGGCCTCAGCGCTTGGCATCAGACAAGTAAACGAACAAGACTTAGTTACTGCCTGGGTGGTAAATAAAAATATGTCGGCGGGGCAAGTAGTGAGTGTGCACGATATTGCCCAAAAAGATGTAAACCCCAGTAACTATGCAAATATGGCGCTAAGTATACAAAATCCCCGCGCCTTTATTGGTAAGCAATTAGCCACTAATAAAATGGGTGAACAACCACTACTTGAAACAGATTTTAAGCAGGTTAAAAGCCAAAATTTATCAGAGGCGATCCCCGCAGGCAGAGTGCTTTATACATTAAAATTAACCACTTTAGATATTCCATTATCGCGGGTGCACAAAGGCGACCGCTTAGATATTGTTGCTAAAACAAACCGGCTTGTAAGAACCGTTGCGCGCGATGTGCAGCTCATTGGCATTTCAAAAGGTCATGGCAGTAAAGCGCAAAAAAATGGCGTGATGGACAGCCTAGCAAAAAAGGAGCCGGCAACCAGCGCGGGTGTGTCATTAGTGTTGGCTGTACTTCCTAAAGATGTGTATTCGTTAGCCGCAATTGATACCCAAGATAAGGTATCGATAATTGTGCACAGCGCTTATGACATTGAACAAGGGCGCTTACAAAATTTCTCCCAATTACAAACTAGCCGAACAATTCAAGTGGTTAAAGGCGTTAAAAACCAAGCTGTTTATGTAGCTAAGTGAGGCGCTATGTTTAATTTATCAAGTAAACCAGAGTCTGTAGAAGCCAATTTAAATACCTTTGAATCACTTAAAAAAATTCTCCACGATGCAGTAATTGAAGAATATGAGCAAGACCCAAGTGCTTTACTGAATGATGCGCTGCTTGAAAAAATATCCGCCCTTTGCAGTGATATTGACGAATTTGCACAATCATCATTTAACAGCCATCAACAAGCTCAAGTAGTACAAGCCGTTTACGACGAAATACAAGGTTTAGGACCAATAGCGCAATTTATGCTGGATGACCAAGTAAGCGATATTTTAATTAACGATACGCAAAATATTTGGATAGATAAGCAAGGTAAATTGCTATGTACAGCCAGTAAGTTTGACGATGAACGTCACTTACGTCGTTTTGTTGATAGATTAATTGATAGTTGCGCTCGACAAGTTAACGCTCTGACTCCCATTGTAGATGGCAAACTAAAAGATGGCAGCAGGGTACATATTGTAGTGCCACCGGCATGCACCAGTGCTGCTATTGTTTCGATTAGAAAATTTAATCACAAAAAAATTAACGATGATTTTTTAATCGACAATAAGTTTTTAAGCAAAAACTGCCTCACTTTTTTAAAAACCGCGGTGGCCTTAGGGGTTAATATTTTAGTGTGTGGTAATGCCGGCGCAGGTAAAACTACTTTGTTAAATGTACTGGCTAATTCAATAAATACTAACGAGCGGGTAGTAACTATAGAAGAAAGTGCAGAGCTAAATTTGCACCATAATCATGTGGTGCAATTAGAGGCGCACGACACCAACAGCGATGGAAAAGGCGCCGTTACCCTGCGTGATTTAGTAAAAGCGGCACTAAGAATGCGCGCCGATAGAATACTCGTAGGTGAAGTACGCGCAGGTGAAATAATAGACATGCTGCAAGCCATGAACTGCGGCCACCAAGGCTCAATGACCACCGTACATGCTAATAGTGCAAGCGATGCGGTAACCCGATTATCAACGCTAGTGCAATTACATAACGCGCAGCTAAGCGATACCCACACCAGCGCATTAATCGCATCAAGCATTCAGTTAATTGTACATGTTTCTAGAAATACAAACGGTGTAAGAACCCTAAAAAGTATTGGCGAAATAAAGCGTGTAGATGGACGTGCGCAATACTCTGCGCTTTATAGCGTAAGTGATACCGAGCAAGTAAATGATAAGGCAATTAGTACCTCAAGCGTGGTGAGCTTTATGCAAAGCCAAGGTGCCAATGCAAACGAAATAAGTGCATTACTGCAACCGGCCAGGGAGCGTAATTATGAATAAGCTTGATTACTTACTGGCCATAGCAAGTGTTATGTCATTTACTTTAGCACTGAGTGTTTTTATAACACTTAAAGTAAAAACACACGCTGCAAATACTAAGCACGAGGTTGATGTACTTGAAGAAAAAGACATTATCACAGTGTCACTGCGGGTACTTGGGATTAACATCAGTAATGCTTTATTTATAAGCGTTGCTTGCTCGCTTGCCACCAGTACTTGGTATGTTGCACAGTACTTTTATCCTCAAGCAACTACAAGTGCATTAATCGTTTCTTTGGTTGTATTTATAACCTGCTTTATAGTGATTATTGATTTAGCGCACTATAAATTAGCCAGGTTTGAGCACTTATTTTTAGAGTACATAGAAACCGTACAATCGTGTTTAAGTACTGGGCTTTCACTTGTTCAGGCTATGCAATTTGCCGACGAACACGCCGATAAATACATTAAACCCCAAAGTCATTTATTACTGCAGCGCTTAAATATGGGCAGTGATATACAAAGCTCGTTTGCCCCTTTGATTAAACGCTACAACTGCGAAACCGTGCGGTTATTTTCACATAGCATAATTACTCATACACAAAGCCAGTGCGATTTAACTGACATGCTTAAAAGTGTATGCAAAATGATGTCGTTAAGAACGCTAGATCGCCAGCAGCTCAAAGCTAAGCTTTCTGGTACTAAATACGCTGCGCTGTTTAGTGGCGTTTTACCCTACGCTTTAGTGCCTTTATTTAATTACACCGATCCAACCTGGTTCGATCCGCTGTTAAATAACCCCAATGGCATGGCCTTTATTACCGTTGCTGTGCTTTGCCAGTTATTTGGCTTTTTATGGCTTCGCCTAAGCTTGAGGGTAACGCTATGATAGACATATTTTTATTTGTTGGCTTATTGGTGAGCATGGGTGCATTTATCCATATTCAAAAGCAGTCATTAAAGGCTGAGGTTCAGCAATCTATCAAAACCAATATAAATTGGTATCCATTAATTGTTATTTCAAAAAGCCAATTTAGACAAGCAGGGTATCAGTTAAATAAAATTTTATTGAGCATGTACTGCTTTAAAATGGCCGCCACATTTTGTGCTTATACTGCCATAGAGATCACTGGTTATGTATTAAGTACACCGCTTGTAGCCATTATCTGTTTTATTAGCTTTTTTGCGCCTGATATGTGGTTTTTATTTAAAAAAGGCCAGCGTAAAGTACAAATAAACAATAGCTTAGAGTTTTTTTTAAGTGTGCTGTTAGTGTATATGCGCGCTGGCTTTTCGCTAGAGCGCGCATTTGCTTTAGCGGTTGATCACGGGTTAAGTAAAAAACACCCTTTATATAAAGAGCTTAAACTATTTTTGTTTGAGCTCAGTGCCGGTAAAGACCGCGAAACAGCCTTTAATTCGTTATATGACAGAACAGGGGTTTCGGGTTTAAAAAAATTAGCTAATTTAATGCTTATTGGCTCTAAGCTTGGCACCCCGTTAATACAGGCGGTTGAGTCACAATTAGAAAGCTTTGCGCTTAAAAAAAATATTTTATTAGCTAAAAAAGTAAATAAAAAAGCATTGCATACCACCTTTCCCATTATCTTAATTTGTTTTCCTATGTTTTTAGTACTGGTGTTTTTTCCTGCGGCGCTGCAGGTAATGAATGTACTAAAAATGCTGGTTGAAGTGCTATAGGAGCGCTCTATGAATAAACAATACCAACAGGGCTACATACTCACTATTGAGCTGATTTTAATTATTACCATTTTAATTATTGGCTCTATTGGGGGTGTTATTTTAGTGCGCGATGCACTTATTAAGCGCTATCACACAAAAGTAGATAACCAAATAACAGTGGTTGATGCTAATAACACCCCTTTAGGAATCGCCATTGGGTTTGATGAGCACCAGGCCCCTTTAATTTTTTACACAGACCGCCAAGCAAATGCAACATACCGTGCTTTAATTGGGATACGCGATGACAGGTTCACCTCACGAGAAGCCATTTATTACGATGCGCCTAATTGCCAAGGCAACCCGTGTATAAAAAGTTTAAGTGATGAGTTTTCAGATAGTTTAGGAGTTAGTAACACCGCTAATAGTGGCAATGTAAGTTATATCAATGCGCTACAACAAGGCCCTAATTATGCCATTGGGCAATTAAGTAACTCCGTAATGGGGCAATTACTAAAAAGTACAGCATTAGCGTGCCCCGCAACAGGTGACGAAATTGTATCGCGCTATATGTCTCAAAAGGTAGTTACTGGTAACCCGTGCGAAAGCTTTTCAATTGCTAAACAGCAAGCCGATAGTAGTTGTTTGGTTGGTGTAACTGCACTTGGTAATCCGTTATTAGGCATAGACAGTCAGCAATTATCGCAGTCGTGCAATAGTTGCCAAACAGGGTATGAGCCGCAAGGCGATATTCTTGATTTATATTTGCCACAAGTTGAAGTGTTATTAGGAACCGCGCTTGATGCACTTTCGCTCATAGGTGTAGCAAGCAGAGTAGATGTAGAGCTAGGCAGTATTTGCTGCCCACAAGGTACGCAACTAGAAGAAGATGAAAATATAGTAGAAACACTGGTATTTACAATTTTAGAAACAACCTTTGAGCTGCTAGGTATCGATTTAATAAATAACGACATAATTATTCAAACGCTGGCCCTTATTGGCATAGAGCCTGGCGTAACTTACTGCGAGGCTTCGCTCAATTTAACTTCGGCAGAGCCGGTGTTAAATACAAAAGGCGAACCTGCTTTAAATAACTTACTTCCGCCATTTAGAGTAAAACTTCCATCACATACAAGTGCTAACAGCACGCGTTGGATTTCTACACCGCCGAAAGGTGAAGGAGTGCGCCCATGAACAGCTCATATGCAAATAATATAAATGAATTTAACAACACACAAATAGATGAAATAAAACAAGAAATAACCGAAACGCTGACCCTAATGAAGCAGTTTTATGATGTTTCTATTGTTAAGTTCGTTGATTATAATGCCTTGTATACGCAACAAATTATTAGCTGCGATGACCCATACAAAGCCGACAGTGAATTAAATAGCTTGGCACAAACGTGCACACAAGAAAAACTCTACATAATTGAAGACACCTTATTTGACCCACTAACAAAAGGGCGCTTCCAACAGGTACGCTTTTACTCTCAATATCCCATTTATAATTTAGATAACAGCTTAATTGGCGTACTGATCATTGCCGATATTTCACCTAAAACACTTATAGGCTCTCAAAAAGAACAATTTGTATCTTTTGCGCAATTACTGCAAACCCAGCTTAATAAGCATTTTACCCCAACTAAGGCAATTAAACCGAGTGAGACAAAATCACTGAATCGATTTGTTCACTTATTTAGCTTAGCGCCTGTGGCCTTTTTAATTGCGCTGGTTATTTGCTCGTTCTCGGCTTTGCTTTTATATACGTTAGATAAAAAAGATAAAAAAAGTGCCTATGCCATACAAACTCAGCAGTTAAGGCAAACGCTGTTTGATGCATTAGAGCGCTTTGACAACCAAGCACTTTATATTACTCAAAAAGATAAAATTGTCGCAGGCTTTTTAAAAAGCCAACAAAGTTATACTCAGCAACAATTAAGTGATTTAGTAAAAACGCAGGTATCAAGCAGTTTAACGTATAAAGGTTTTGTTGTATTTGATAATGACTATAAACAACTTGCCATATGGTCTAAAAACAACTTTGATTTAGCAGCTTACGGCTTTACTAATTGGCTAAACGCATTTTCAATGCGAGCAAATAAACAATCAGTAGAGGTATTTACTGTTGCCGATACAGCGTTTTTAATTTCAGAAATAAACATGGGTAATAGCGCAATTTATACACTCACAGCCTTTGATTTAAGTAAGTTTTTAAATGCCATAATAGGTAAGCTAAATACGCAAAATTATAATTTATTTATATCAACCCCTCAGTTTATATTAGGAAGTAGGGGGGAGCTAAATGTTAAAACTATCCCTAACAGCATAAGCGCAGCAAGTAGTCGTTTTCCTGCTACGTGGCGCTTGCATGTGCAACCCATTAAACCGATAACGCCTGCTAATGTATCTAGGTTCGACTTATTTAAACTGGCATTAATTAGCTTAGCTATATTTGCATTTGTTTATTACTTTTTACGTTTACCAAGGCGCTTGCATGATGAAATTAAGCAAAAAAATACCCTTATACTTAATAGAGAATCGCTGTTTTCAAGCTCGCTTGATGCGCTGCCGCATGGCTTTGCCATTTTTAATAGTAACGAATTTCCGGTAATAACTAATCAGGCATTTAACGAATTGTTTTCTCATGTTATTCAAAACAATAAGCAATTAAGTTACAGCCAAATAATGAGTATTTCTCAACAAAATAATATTATTACCCATTATCAAGAACATAATAAATTAGCTAATGAACATAGCCAATTAATAGATATCGGCTTTAGCGATGGCCGCTGGATCACCGTTGTGCAAAGGCATACCGACTTTGGTGGCTTTGTTTGTTACTTTAGAGATGAAACACAAGCGCATCAAAAAGAGTTATTACTTGCCCAAGTAGTAGAAAAATCTAAGCAAGCTAACCAGCTAAAAGATAAATTTGTAGCACGCTTAGCAATGCAATTAAAAGCACCACTTAGTTCACTGCAATCTATAGTAGAGCTTAATTATAAAAACAGTAAAGGCAATTTTAACAATGAGTTAGAAAATGCATGCACACAGTTAAGTTGTGTTGTGCAGCAATTAGTTAATATAAATAAAACCGATACCGGTAAATTAAAGCTTAAAATGAGCGCTATTAATTTATCTGACTTACTTAAAAATACGGCCGATATTCTTAATAAAGACTCTGATGATAAAAATATAATCATTAATAACAACATGCCCATAGATAAAGGCATAAGCAGTGATGAAAAACTGATTATGCAATTAATTATTCAGCTTGCTAGTGAGCTTATAGAAAGCACACATCAAGGTAAATTGTCGTTAAATTCTGAGCTGATTAACGAGCAAGGTAAACATTATTTGTCGCTGGACTTTTCTATAAATAACTTAGCAAATCAGGGCAGTTTTTATAGTCAGTTACAAATGGTATGCAAACAACAGTCTTTTGAAAGCGATATTAATTTTGATGCTACATTAGAGCTGCGGTTTTTTATCTCAATTTTTAAAATGCTCGGCGGTAAAAATATTACTGTGCACGAGCGCGGTAAAACAACATCTATTAATTTATCGTTATTAGTTAACACCGTAGAATTGTTACCCGTAAGTGCAAACAAGCAAGAACCCATTACTGTAACTACAACGCATACAGAATTTAACAACACCAAATCGTTGTTATTAGTTGATGATGAACCGCTCGTAGAAATGGTTATTAAAGCCATGCTGAAAGATGAAAACGTAGCAATAGATTATGCAAGCAATGCAATAGAAGCTATGTTGATGGTGTCGCAAAATAATTACGATATTATTTTAATGGATATTGTTATGCCAGAACTCTCGGGCACTGACGCGATGCTTAAAATAAAAAAACATAATGCAGACATGCAAACCAAAATTATTGCCCACACTTCAGATTCTGACACAAATAGTAATGCTAAGTATGTTGAACTTGGGTTTGACGACATGCTTGAAAAACCAGTAAAGCAGCAAGTATTAATTAATAAAATTAAGCATTTGCTAAGCTAGTCCAAATTAAACAATATACAATTGTAAAATACACAGGGCCTATTCTTTTAATAGGCCCGAACTGGCAGTAATTATTTCATGTAGCTGCTACTTTATTTCATAATTTTAAAAATGAAGGTTATTTTATAACTCTTTATTTTTTACTCTTTTCGCTTAACTCAAAATAAATCCTACTTACTATTAATAGCCGCAGACCGCATTTTAAAACGCTCTCAGGTTTTTGTAATTACTAAAACATCAAAAAAATTATGTAAAAAACAAGCTGGGATGATAATTGCTCATCACTATACATACACAGGTTTAGGCTAAATTTTAAATATTGATGAGGATAGTAAGTATGAGTAAAACACAAACCATTACCGTTGAAGGCCACAAAATAGCGTATCAAGAAATGGGCGAGGGGACACCTCTACTATTATTACATGGTATTCCGACTAACAAATCGCTATGGCGAAATGTTATGCCAACACTGAGTGAGCAACATCGTGTTATTGCACCTGATTTACTCAATTACGGCGAATCTGATATGCCAAAAAATACCGATGTATCAATTAATGCCCAGTGCAAAATAATCAGTCAATTTATGGATGAGCTAGGTATTGCTAAAGCAAACGTTGCCTCTCATGATATAGGTGGCGGAATAGTACAACTCATGGCGGTAAATTACCCAGAAAAAGTAAACAGCTTAATATTAATTGATAGTGTTTGCTTTGATTCTTGGCCAATACCCGAGTTTGAACCTTTGCTTGAGCCTGGTGTAGAGCAAGAAACATCGGTTGATGAGTTTGTTGATACGCTAAATGAATTTATGCCAAAAGGTGTATACGATAAAAGCATAATGACCGACGAACTTAAAAAACAGTATTTAAAGCAATGGAGTAATGAGCAAGGTAAAGCAGCGTTATTTAATAATATGCGCCGACTTAATAAAGAGTACACACAAGCAATTGCCGGTGAGCTTAAAAGCTTAAAGCATGAAACCCTCATTTTATGGGGTGATGAAGATAACTTTCAAAAACCTAAATATGCACCTCAGTTAGCTCAAACCTTACCAAATGCAACACTAACTTGGATAGAAAAAGCAGGGCACTGGGTTATAGATGAAAAACCAGAACGAGTAACTTCGTTAATGGGTGAATTTTTGGCTGATAAAAAGTTTTAAAATACCTTAATTTAGAAGGCCTTGTTAGCCACTTTGGCTAACATGTATATAAAACCATGCCGTTTGAGCTGTATTAATTTTTATAAATTAGTTACTCAAACGGCTTTTTTATTTTCATCTTTTTTAGTATTAAACCATTTAAGTATAAATCGCTATTAATAGCTCAATATTCATACATTAAAAGTGTGCGCATACGCTTTATATTAGGGTGATTACGCATGGGAAACTATAAACAAGCTAATTTAACATAATGCATGTAGGTATATAAAAACACCTTTATTCGCTAGATCTACAAGTGACGTTACTGCGTTAAATATAAGGCGAGGGTAACTGTATACTCGCGACTTTTATTAGTAATACCAAAAGCCTAAGACGATATTATTGTATTTATAAACAATTAGTTAGATACATATTGCTGTAATAATACACTGCTAATTTTTACCCTCATTTAATTGAGGATAAAACAATGAAGACAATAATAAAGGCATCAATAGTACTTACAGGTTTATGTTTTGCACACAGTGCAAGTGCAGACAATTGTTTACACGGTTGCCCAACAGGTTTAGATAATGGCAATACAATTGAGCGAAGTATTTATACTTTAAAAAATAATCGTTATACAAAGTTTGAAGATTGGGTGGCTTACCATGTTACGACTAGCACTATGAGTGGACCATCGAGAAGCAGAAGTTGGAAAGCCGCTCCTGATCTATACTCACTATACAAAGGGCGTGCCTGTCTTTCAGGATTAAATTTGTTCGAACTAGGGGCTATTTAATCGCGGCACGAGTTTTGTAACCTAGTGGGCTAAGTAAAAATCGAGTAACAAAGAGTAAATAGCCCCTAGAAAGAACCTTACTAGGCAACGCGTGTTTGGTATTTATGCTGCGTTATCGCCAATTTATGGGGAATAACCACACTACATTGGCTCTGCCTTGCCTAAAAACCAAACACACTGTTGCAAATTCAATCTCGAATGACTGGCACGCCCTTAAACCTAGTGATTACACCGATGCATATGCAACAATAAATACCGATAGAGGCCATCAAGTTCCATTAGCATCTTTCAGTAATACGGCTGATTGGAAACTAACAAACTTACTTTCTAATATTACGCCGCAATCATCCGCATTAAATCAAGGCCCATGGGTTAGGCTTGAATCTGCAGTGCGAAATCACGTAGGAAATGGAAATGATCTATATGTAGTAACAGGTCCATTATACGAATATTATTTTGCAGAGTTACCACAAGCTAACGAAGCGCATACCATTCCAAGTGGCTATTTTAAAATTGTTATGCAGCAAACTGGTAGCACAAATAAAGCATCGGCATTTATTATGGAGCAAACAGCAAGTCGCAGTGATAACTTTTGTAATACCGAAGTAAGTATTGATGAAGTTGAATCGCGCTCGGGTATAAATGTAATGCCAAACTTATCGTATAACAGTGCACAAACAATTGAATCATCAGTGTATGGTTTAAGGTCTGAACTAGGTTGTAACTAAGCCATATTATTTTTGCGTTAGGCCTTAGGTTTTGAAGAACTTAAATCTAAGGCTTTAAATTAAACCTGATATGAGTCGCAAAAAATCTTGTAGCAATAAGTTAGCTTCAAATAAAATGATAGAAACGAAAATTACAAAATTTGAGCCTGTTTAAAAAAGGTAATTAATTTTTATAAAGGGAATATAGAGGCAGCTATATGGAATTTGTAATTGCTAGGCTTTATAAGATTGAAATACTAAATAAACATTAGCGAAAATATCGGTGTAAAATGTAGTGCGTAAGTTGTTGTTAAAAGTTACTGTGCATAACAATTTAAACGGTTAACTGAAAGACCAACTTTAAAAGACTATTACTCAAAACACCATAAATAGGGGTTTATACGTAAATAATAGAAGCTACTTACTTTGATTACGTATTAATTTACCTTATTTAACATAATATAAATTATAGGTAGTTATGTGTATTATAATAAAGAGTGCGTATTACACTCCTGCTATGTCCAATACTAGACGGTATCGGACATTAAGATTATTTTTACCAAGCTATACCAAGCCTTACTTTGCTAAGTGCTTTTAGTTTATTTCTGGTCATTACGCTTTTATTATCCATTACACTTAAAACTTTACTAACTATATTAATGAGCCTATTAGTTTTCCTTTTTGAAAAAAAAGGCTCATTCTGTCAGTTATTATCCGTAGATTTTAAAAAGCTACCTAAAACAACCTTAGCTAATCCATACTTAAAATACGTTCTGCTGTGTATTCGTTAGTAATTAAACCACTGATCATATTTGATCTAACTGCACCAAGTATCGCAAGTACTTTATCTTCACCGGCGGCTATAGCGTAAATTTGTTTATTACCTTCAATTTTTAATGGCGTACTGGCAACACGTTGGTTTACAGTGCAGTCAATTAATTGGCCGCGTTTGTCGTAAACCCAGCTGATCATTTCGCCCACAGCCCCTAAATTTTGTAGCTCTTTTAGCTCTTGCTCATCAACAAAGCCATCAATATGCAATGGCGATTTTTCGCCTAGGCTACCTACACCCACAAACGTTACGTCGGCTTGAGTGGCCAATTTTAGGTTACTGGTAATATTATGTTGTGAATGCAATTGCTGCTTTTCTTCAACACTTCTTGGTAATACAGGAAGCGGCATTGGGTAATGCTTTGCATTTATATGCTCGGCCATTCTAACGACTACATCATAAGGTGAAGCCGACCCATCAAGTGCCATATTACCTAGCATCGCCACTACTTTGTGTTGGCTACAATCTAACGTTGGCAGTTCATCAACGCATGCACGTAATACGCGCCCAGTACCCATAGCTAAAATTTTCGGTGTTTCTGATTTTAAATGGCGTTGTATTTCAGCAGCACCGGCTTGCGCTAAACCCACTGTTGAGTTTGGATCTGAGCCATCGCTAGGCACTACTTCACAAGAGTCTAAGCCAAAACGGCTTTTAATTTTTTCTGCTAAATCCATACATTTAGCAATAGGATGATCGAGCCTTACTTTAATAAGCCCTTGGCTTACAGATAATGCCACCATACGTTGAGCCGATTGACGAGATACATTGAGCTTTTTGGCAATTTCGTCTTGTGTTTTACCCGCAACATAATAGAGCCACCCTGCTCTAGCTGCATCATCGAGCTTACGTATTTCTGTATTTGATAGCTTTGCCACATAAACCTCTTATTTTGATAAGCCGCTTAGTTTTAGCGATAAATCATTTTATAATATTTGCAAATATATCATTCATTTATAAAATGCCGAAGTGTCACATTAATTTAATAGCCAATACTTTAGGTAAATTTGCTATTCCTAAAGTAATGGCTTAAAACGCTCGATTAAACTGTTGGGTTTTTAATCGTTAAACCATTTTTATCAAATCTATGTACCTTGTGCTCAGGCGCACTTAAATAAATTGTATCGCCATATTGTAGTGGGCAATCGCCATCTGCTTTTACCGTAACCGTACTGCCATCGTTAATAGTTACATGTAAAAAGCTTTCAGAACCTAAATGCTCGATTACGCCCACTGTACCTTGCCAAGTTCCTGACTCAGTTGAAATTTCAAAGTGCTCAGGACGCACACCTAAACTATGCGTTTGTGCATGGCTATCGTTATCTACTTCAATAAAGTTCATTTTTGGTGAACCAATAAAGCCTGCCACAAATTTATTTACCGGGTGCTGATACAGCTCAAGTGGCGTACCGACTTGCTCAATAATCCCGCCATTAAATACCGCAATTCTGTCTGCCATTGTCATCGCTTCAACTTGATCATGTGTTACATAAATCATTGTTGTAGCTAAGCTTTTGTGTAGCTCAGAAATTTCTAAGCGCATATTTACACGCAGTGATGCATCTAAATTTGAAAGCGGTTCGTCAAACAAAAAAGCCGACGGTTGCCTAACAATTGCACGCCCTATTGCTACACGTTGGCGTTGCCCGCCCGATAATTGCCCTGGTTTACGGTCTAGGTAATCAGTTAAATTAAGTATTTTAGCGGCATTTGCTATTTTACTTTCAATTTCAGCAGGGCTTACTTTTGCACGTTTTAGTGGAAACGCAATGTTATTGCGTACACTCATGTGCGGGTACAAAGCGTACGACTGAAATACCATAGCCAAACCACGTTTTGCCGGTGGCGTCTGTGTTGCATCTTGGCCATCAATCTCAATTGTCCCGCTGGTTGTGTCTTCCAATCCGGCAATCATACGTAGTAATGTTGATTTACCACAGCCCGATGGCCCTACAAATACAATAAATTCACCGTCTTTTATCTCTAAATCAAGCGGTTTAATTACGTTAACTTCATCAAAACTTTTGGTTACTTTTTTTAGTGTGATGCTGCCCATGTGTGTTCTCCTACTTTACTGCGCCAAAGCTTAAGCCGCGCACTAATTGTTTTTGACTAAACCAACCAAGAATTAATATTGGCACAATGGCCATGGCAGAAGCTGCCGACAACTTGGCGTAAAATAACCCTTCTGGGCTTGAGTAACTGGCAATAAATGCCGTTAGTGGAGCGGCATTCGCAGCGGTTAAAATGAGTGTCCAAAATGCTTCGTTCCATGCCAAAATTACGTTTAACAGTAATGTTGAGGCTATGCCGGGTAATGCGATTGGAAGTAATACATGAAATATTTCCTCGCCAATAGTTGCACCATCCATTCGTGACGCTTCTAAAATTTCACCCGGAATCTCTCTAAAGTAGGTATATAACATCCATACCATAATCGGTAAGTTTATTAAGGTCATAACAATAACTAAGCCCAGTTTTGTATCTAATAAGGCAAAGTCTCTAAAGAGTAAATAAATAGGAATTAACACCCCTACCGGCGGGAGCATTTTTGTAGAAAGCATCCACATAAGTAGGTTTTTAGTTTTTTTTGTTTGCACAAACGCCATTGACCACGCGGCTGGTACGGCTATTAGTAAGCCCAATAAACTTGAACCGAGTGATATAACCACCGAGTTCCAAAAGTGATCAAAATACGGCGAGCGGGCTAACACATCTTGATAGTTTTCCAGTGTCCAATCAAAAGCAAATAACGCTGGTGTGGCTGATATTGCTTCTGCTTCGGTTTTAAAACTGGTGATTAATGTCCATAAAATTGGGAAAAATATCATCCCACTGATGGTCCATGCTGCCAGGGTATAAATTAGTTTTGATTTTTTATTTGCTGCACTAGCCATGATTAACCCTCTAAGTTTTTACCAATAAGGCGCATTAAAAATATGGCTACAATATTGGCAATAATTACTGCAACTATGCCCCCTGCTGAGCCCCCGCCTACATCAAATTGTAATAACGATTGGGTGTAAATTAAGTAAGTAATATTGGTTGATGCATACCCAGGCCCGCCACTGGTTGTCACTAAAATTTCTGCAAAAATAGACAGTAAAAATATAGTTTCAATTAAAATAACAGCGGTAACAGCGCGTGATAAATGCGGCAGCACTATGTAAAAAAACTTACTAAAAGGCCCTGCTCCATCTAAATCGGCAGCTTCGAGTTGTTCGCGGTCAAGGGATTGTATTGCCGTGAGTAATATCAACGCAGCAAACGGTAACCACTGCCAAGAAACAATAATAATGATTGAAAACAAAGGCATTTGCGCAAAAAAGTCGATAGGTTCAAAGCCGAGCCAAATTGCAAAGTGTGCAAATAATCCATTTACAGGGTTCATAAACATGTTTTTCCACACCAAAGCCGATACGGTTGGCATAACAAAAAATGGGGCGAGAACCATAATACGAACATAGTTTCGCCCCCATATTGCTTGGTCGAGGAGAACAGCTAAACCGATACCACCACAAATTGTGATAGCTAATACACCCGTTACTAAATAAAGGGTATTAAAAAAGGATTCAACAAATGCGGGATCTGTTAAAAAAAACTCGTAGTTTAAAAAGCCTACAAATTCACGTTCACCAGGAATAAGTAAGTTGTAATCTACAAACGAGAAATAGAGTGTCATGCACAGCGGCACTATCATCCATCCTAGTAATAAAATTACACTAGGAAATAGCATTATGCGTGCAAGCGTACGAGACTGTGTAGTTGCCATATCAGTGACCTTCAAAAAGTCAGCATTATCCTTAGCAACAACGACAAACGGCTACTAGATAACATGCTAATGCTGACGAAAAATACGAGGTAAGCGTTAAACTTACCCGCCTACTTATTTATTTTGGGTAGCGTGCTTTACGCATTGTGCGCTCAACTAGGCGTTGTGATGTGTTAAGCGCTTGCTCAACAGTCATTTGCCCAGTAAGTGCAGCGGAAAACTGCTGCCCAACAGCAGTGCCAATTCCTTGAAATTCAGGGATAGCAACAAACTGAATGCCAACATAAGGCACGGGTTTAACAGTAGGGTTTTTCGGGTCGGCCGAATTAATAGAATCAAGCGTTATTTGTGCAAACGGTGCTGCATTCATGTATTGCTCGTTTTCATAAAGTGATGCGCGAGTACCCGGCGGTACTTTTGCCCAGCCTTTGTTATCGGCAACTAATTGGCTGTACTCTTTTGATGTAGCCCAGCTAATAAATTTCATTGCAGCATCAGATTTTTTACTGCTAGAAGGAATTGCAAGTGTCCATGACCATAGCCAGTTACCACGTTTACCTAGGCCATTATCTGGTGCAAGTGCAAAGCCTACTTTATCAGCGACTTCAGAATCTTTTTTATTGGTTACAAATGCGCCAGCAACCGTTGCATCAATCCAAATACCACATTTACCCGTTTGAAATAACGCTAGGTTTTCGTTAAACCCATTCGCTGACGAACCCGCAGGTCCAGACTCTTTCATAACATCTACATAGTACTGGAGTGTGGCTTTCCACTCAGGGGTATTAAATTGTGGTTTCCAATTTTCATCAAACCAGCGAGCGCCAAACGAATTTGCCATTGAAGTAATTAAAGCAACATTTTCGCCCCAACCTGCTTTACCACGTAAGCAAAGGCCATAAACACCTTCATCTTTATTGGTCATCGCTTTTGCAGCTTTTTGAATAAAGCTCCACGTAGGCGCGTTTGGCATTTCTAGGCCGGCTTTTTCCATTAGGTCTGTACGGTACATAACCATAGAGCTTTCGCCATAAAATGGGGCCGCGTATAATTTGTTATCTATGGTTAAACCACTGCGAATAGCCGGTAGTAAGTCATCAACGTCGTAATTTTCACCTAGGTTATCAAGCTCAGTTAGCCAGTTTTGTTTACCCCAAATTGGCACTTCATATGTGCCAATTGTCATTACATCGTATTGGCCGCCTTTTGTGGCAACATCGGTTGTTACACGTTGACGTAAAATATTTTCTTCTAGTGTTACCCATTTTAATGAAATATCTGGGTTTTGTTCTTCAAAATGATTGCTTAGCTCTTTCATGGTGATCATGTCACCATTATTAACAGTGGCAATGGTTATGGTTTCTTTAGCGGCTACGTTAATAGCCATAACTGAACACGCGAGCATTAATAATTTAGTTTTCATCGGGTTAACCCTCATAAATATGTTAAATGACGCTTAAAAAATAACTGTAAAGCGCCTTAGTAAATAAAGCGGTGAGTAATTTCAACGTATTTACAGCGCTGAAATTACCTTTAAACCAAACAGTAAGTTAGTAAGCTATTTAAAATTTAACTGAGATTTCTGAGGTGAAACCGTCAAAACCACGACCAATTTGGCCGCCTGAGTTTGCGCCTTCTTCTTGGTTTACATACTCAACTTTTAAAAGTGTAGAATCTGTAAACCAGTAACCTGCGGCTACTTGTAAGCGCTCAACGGTGTTATCTTTTTGGCTGATTAAATCGGAAGTGTTTTCTGACTCTGCATAGCGTGCGGCTACGTAAAGTTTTTCAGGAATGATATATTGCTGTGCTTCAACGGCGTAATATTCTACTGAGCTTTCGCCTTTAATTACACTGTTAGAATCAAACGAGGTACCGTTTTCGTCTGCCACGCCATCTGTACCAAAGTAGGTAATACCTGCCACTGCGTTACCTGCAGAGTCTGCAAAGGTATAATCGTCAGACGATTTACCCAACATTAAAATGATGCTGGTTTGATCTGATGGCTGATACGCTAAATTTAATTGAATGATTGACTGATCAAGCCCTGGCATAACACCTACGTGAGTATCACGCTCGCTTGATGGAGAAGCCGAAAAGTTATAGTTTTCGCCATCACCAAAACGGTAATTTGTTGTTGTGAGTCCATCTAAGCTCGCTACGCCATTTTCAAAACGAAGTTGGTCGCCTTGGTTAGCTTGTAAGTAATTTAAGCCAACTTTAAAGCCACCTTCAAACTCTAATGTACCTTGTAAGCGGTAATTAAAGCCTCTATCTTCTTGAAATGCTTCGCCAAAACTTGATGTAGTAATGTGACCTGCCACGTTATAAGAACGAAGCACACCACTATCAAAATTTTCTGTGTAACTTAATTGTGCACCGTTTTCTGCGGTTGCGTAGTCGTTAATGCCGTTACCAATTAAGGCATTACCTTGGTTATCAGCGCCGTCTTGAAAACCTTTAAACTGAAATGGAGACGCGCCAATATTACCTAAACGAAGCGTTAAATTTTCGTTTTCGTTTGGTGTGCCGTATAAGCCAAGTAAATCAAATTCAATACCTGCAAAGTCGTTATGGAACGAAAAATCACGGTCGCCGCCGCCAAAATCGTTTGGCTCTTCGGCTATATCAATGTCGGCAGTAATGTATTCATTTATATGAAACTTAAGCATTAAGTTAGCTCTAATACGCCCAAAACCTGATGATTGCTCTTCATCTCCAGGGCGAAATGCACCGTCTTTAGCTTGAATAGACTGAAAGTTTTGCATTGCTAGAAAGTTAACGTCAAGGCGGTCAAAGTAATCTGACATCTCTGCTTGTGCAGGCGCCGCCAACGCTGCTGCTACTAAAGTTAGCGCAAATTTAGCTTTCTTATTATTTAACATAATGAACTCTCTATTTAGTGTGTTGTGTATTTTCAGTGTGCAGCTAAAGCAAATGGGCATTTTATTTAAATGTGTTTTTAAACTTCGTAATGGGCATTGGCTCAGCTAGTGAGCATAATCACAAATGAATAATGTAACGTCAACATCTTTTATTACAAAACATTTACATGAAATCGTGTTTATAAAAATTTACATTTATAAACAAGGGTTTAATAGTTTTGAATTCCAAAATAAAATTGCCAGTTATGACTAAAGTCTTATTTAAAATGTTCTGTAGAGGGCTATTGAAGAGCGTTATTTAACATTTATTAACCAATTAAATGGTGTGGGCGTTTAATTAATACGGCAGGTTTAGGCGCGTAAAAGCGCTAATTGGTTGTTTTTTGATTTACTTTCTTGAGCTTATACAGTGCTTAGCATAAAATTAAATTACTTTAGATGTATAAAAAATAGAAGTAATTAACATATGGAATTTGTGCGCCCGCTTGAGCCTATACTTATTATTGATGACGTTAAGGAAATACGTGACTACCTAAACCAAATATTAACGGAGCTAGGCTTTGAAGATATTTTAGAAAGCAACGATTACCTTTCTGCAAAACCCCTTCTTGATAAAAAATCACCCAATGTCATATTTTTGGATGTGGACTTACCTGATTCTGAAAGCTCTGATATTCTAGAACATATTAATGATAGCTACCCTCACGCTCACGTTGTTATGTGCTCGGGTCATAACACCCTTGAAAACGTGCAAAACACATGGGAATTAGGCGCTAAAGGCTTTATAGAAAAACCTTTTAACGCTAAAAAAGTTTATTCTGTTATGAAGCGCCTCGAACTAAGCGAATAATATAAGGTCAGTATGCAAAGCACTGTTACGGCAATTATCGACGATTTATCGAGTGTTATTTTTGGAAAAAAACAACAAATAAAACTAGCACTCACCTGCTTATTCAGTGAAGGACATTTACTGATAGAAGATTTACCCGGTATGGGCAAAACTACGCTCTCACATGCACTTGCTGCTGTGCTTGGGCTGTCGTATCAGCGTATACAATTTACAAGCGATCTTTTACCTGCCGATATTTTAGGAACTAATGTATTTAACGCTAATGAGCACACGTTTACATTCCATAAAGGGCCGATTTTTAGCCAAGTTGTATTAGCAGATGAAATAAACCGCGCGGGCCCTAAAACGCAAAGTGCATTGCTTGAGGCAATGGAAGAGCAGCAAGTTACAGTAGATGGTACTAAGTACACATTACTAAATCCTTTTTTTGTAATTGCCACGCAAAACCCGCTTTATCAGTCGGGTACTTACCCACTACCAGAATCGCAGTTAGATCGATTTTTAATGCGTATAAGTTTAGGTTTTCCTCCTAAAGAGGCTGAAAAACAACTTATTTTAAACATTAAACCGCGAGACTACAGCAAATTACCACAAAGAATAGACGCTAAGCAGCTACAACAAATTCAAACCTTAATTAACCAAATTGTGATAAGTAGCCCTGTAATCGATTATATTATTGAATTAGTAACGCATACTCGTCAAAGCGCAGCATTTGCAGGCTCGCTGTCTCCACGGGCAAGTATGGCGCTTGCCAAAGCGGCTAAGTCGTGGGCATTTATTGAAGGGCGAGAGTTTGTAACCCCTGACGATGTACAAGCTGTATTTGCAAGTGTGTGCCAACACCGCTTAGGACTGCATAACGAGTCGGGAGAAGCGCAAGTAAATGAAATCTTAAAAACCGTTGCTGTGCCAGTTTAACGTGTTATTTAAAAAAAAAGCCAAAAAGGTCAGTATATTAGGCGCATTAAAAAAGCGTTTACTTAATAAACTACTTAAAAACAAGCATTCAAAGCAATCCATTACGCTGGCTCATAACAATATATATGTAGTGCCCTCGCAACTCGGCTTTTACTTTATTATTGTGGCTATTTTAAATTTTGTTATGGGCATTAATTATCAAAATAACTTAATTTTGGTGATGGCTTATTTAATGTTTGTGGTGATGATTATTGCCGTTCTGCTTGGTTATACAAATGCCAAAGGGCTAAAAGTTGAATATATAAAAAGTTTTGCCAGCTTCTCACCAAATAAAGGCTCGGTTAAATTTATTTTAAAAGCCCCTACACTTACGCAATCAGTATCGCTTAGCTACTCGAGTGACCCAGAATACGCAAAGCACTTAGCGCAAGTTACGCCCAAAGACAGCGCTTTAATTATTAACCTACCTTATAATGCCCGCGGTAAATATACCCTTGAACGTTTTAAAATACACAGTAATTACCCATTTGGGCTGGTAAGCGTGTGGAGTTATATACAACCCAATGACTCTGTTTACGTTTACCCTGCGCCAGAGCATGTATTAAACGACACTTACAACAGTACGTTTGAACACACAACGCAAACAGGCAGTATTAAAGAGCCCGGCAGCGAAGAGTTTGATGAGCTAATTACGCATTTACCAGAAATGGGATTGCAGCGAATTTCATGGAAACATTACGCTAAATCACAGCAGTTACTCGTAAAAGAATTTATAGATTATAAAAAGTCCGATATTGTTTTTGATTTTAACCTGCTAACGGGTAACACCGAGCAACGCTTGAGTCAGCTTTGCTTTTTAGTGTGTAATGCATGCGAAAACAACACACCGTTTACACTGATTTTGCCCTCAGCAAATTACAAAGCAACTAACAACGCGCACGATAAATCACAGTGTTTAGCACTTCTGAGCGAATACGGCGGAGCAAATAATGGCTGAGCTATTAAATTACCGGGCAATTAATTCAGCAATGAGCTTTATATACGCCTGCTTATTTGCGTTTTATTTATCGCATATGCCTGTACTGTTTATTGGGGTTTTATCGCTTTTATGCCTTTGGAACGTGTACTTAACACTGACTAACAACCCTAAACCTAACGCGTGGCTTGCAAATATTTTGGCTGGACTAGCTTTAATATTAATGATTTACACCATAGGTATAGGCGATACAGTAATATTATTTGTTGCTATGTTATTGCTCTCTAGTATTTTTAAATTACTGCAGGCTAAAACAAAAAAACATTACCATATTATTGTCACACTCACGTTTTTTTCTATTTCATCGGCGTATTTGTTTAACCAAAGCATAATAACCACCTTAACCATGAGCGCCCTATTTTTACTCAACTTTGCTGTATTGAGCTTAATTGAATCTTCTCATAGTTTAAAATTAGCCTCTAAACAAAGTGCTAAGCTGTTATTTATTGCTTTGCCTTTAGCAATATTTTTGCTGTTGTTTTTACCTAAAATGCCTGCTTTTTGGCAGTTACCTGGGCCAAAGCTTGCTAAAACAGGGCTCTCTGAACAGGTAGACCCGTTTGATATTGCAAAGCTGTCTAATTCTGATGAACTGGTTTTTAGAGCACGTTTTGATAACGACACGCCCGTCTCGCCTTATTATTGGCGAGCACTTGTACACGATACCTTTGATGGTAAAGCGTGGAAAACATCTGATTTATTAAAATATAATAATCAAAGTGCTGATCCCAATAAACAAATTGCAGTACAAAATACCTACACTATTATTGCCGAGCCTGCTAATCAAAAATGGTTATATGGGCTTGATTACGCAATTAGTAACAATAAAAATGTTGAAAGTAATGCGCTAGGCCTTTTACGAAAAAAACAATATCAAGCTAAAAGCTTGCAGTATCAGGTATCAAGTACAGCACTGAGTACAGAGCAACTTTCAGATTGGCAAACCGCTTATTACACACGCTTAAATAACCAAACAAACCAACAAGCAGCCAAGCTTGCTGCCAAACTTAAACAATCAACCACCTCGCAAAGCGACTTTTATAATGCATTGCTTAGCTACTTTGCTAAACAAGAATTTAGCTACACGTTAACCCCTGAGCCAATGACCGGTGACAGCACTATTGATCAATTTTTATTTGATAAAAAACGCGGCTTTTGCGGCCATTACGCCAGTGCAGCAGCGTATATTTTTAGAAGCGCCGGTATTCCCGCGCGCTTGGCCAGCGGTTATTTAGGTGGCGAAAAAAACCAAACAAATAACTATTTATCGGTTCGTCAATACGATGCCCACGCTTGGGTTGAAGTGTATATTAATAATCAGTGGCACATTTTTGATGCCACTGCGGTGGTCGCCCCTGAGCGTTTAAATGGTTCACTTTCGCAAAACGAAGAACTCAATGATGAATTTAAAAGTAATCTCGATTTTGGCTTAGTGAGCTTAAGTAACTTTGCAGCCGTTAATTGGTTAAGGCTCAAACTAGAAACCCTTGATTACCAATGGACCAGCTGGGTACTTGGCTTTGACGAAGAAAAGCAAAGCAACTTTTTAAAATCACTTTTTGGTAGTAAACATCTTTGGCTGGTACCTTTAGCTGTTATTTTAGGACTTGCTTTTAGCTTTGCTGCTTACTTTATTTATTTAAATTGGCCACGCAATAAAAGTAAACGGCCGCCGTTAGTTTCAGAATTTGAAGCAGTTAGGCACTGGGCAGATAAAAACGACATAGCGGCGCCTAGTCACTATTCTCCTAATCAGCAGTTAATATACTTTGCTGAGCAAATCCCTGATGCTGCGGAACCATTAAGCGAATTTAGCTATTTATTTAACCAAGTGCGCTACGCTAAAAAACCTTTTACTAAAGAACGTAAAAATCAGGCTAAAGATCTGATAAAATTAATTAAATCTTCAAAATAGAGAAAACTATGAATGCGGTTGTTATAGGCGTTATTTTAATGCTTGGGCTCTCCTTAGCCCGTGTAAATGTCATTGTAGCTATGATAATTAGTGCACTTGTAGCTGGTTTAACAGCGGGTTTAGGGATAAAAGAAAGTGTTGATGCATTTAATTCTGGCTTGTCGGCCGGCGCTGAAATTGCACTAAGTTACGCAATGTTAGGTGCCTTTGCAGTGGCTATTTCAAAATCGGGATTAACCCGTATCCTCGCCGAAAAGCTATTAAACAAAGTGAATGCACAAGGTGCTGGCAGCGAAACCTTTTTAAGCTATTTTATTTTATTAATTATATTAGGCTGCGCTATTTCTTCTCAAAATTTAGTGCCTGTGCACATAGCCTTTATACCTATTTTAATCCCCCCTTTGCTGGTTGTGTTTAATCAACTACGTTTAGACCGCCGCGCTATTGCTTGTATATTAACGTTTGGTTTAGCTACCTCTTACATGGTATTGCCTTATGGATTTGGTGGCATTTACTTATACTCTATTTTGCATAAAAACTTAGTTGATAACGGCCTAGACATAGTTAACACACAAGTGCCTATGGCAATGATTATTCCTGCCTGCGGTATGTTGGTTGGGTTAATTATCGCGGTGTTTATAAGTTACGCAAAGCGCCGTGACTACCAAGCGCAACCGTTAACAACACAAAGTAAAGCTAGCGACATTGAGAAACCAAAAAAAGTGATGATCGTGGGTTTGTTTGCTGTGCTTTCATCATTGGTTGCACAAAACCTAAGTGGCTCTATGATATTAGGCGGCCTTGTTGGCGTAATGATATTTAGTGTATTTGGTGTTGTTAAGTGGGAAGAAAACGGCGACGTATTTAGTAAAGGCGTCGCCATGATGGCGATGATTGGCTTTATTATGATTTCGGCTCAAGGATTTGCCTCAGTAATGAAAGCAACCGGTGATGTAGCAAGTTTAGTTCACAGTGGCGCTGCATTATTTGATGGCAATAAGCCCCTCGCTGCGGCCTCTATTTTATTGGTGGGATTATTGATAACAATGGGTATTGGTAGTTCGTTTTCTACAGTGCCAATTATAGCTACCTTATTTGTTCCTTTATGTTTAGATTTAGGTTTCTCGGTTATGGCGACCGCGGCTTTAGTGGGTACTGCGGGTGCATTAGGTGATGCGGGCTCTCCTGCCTCAGACTCTACACTTGGGCCAACCTCGGGTTTAAATGCCGATGGTCAACATGACCATATACGAGATTCGGTGATCCCCACCTTTATACATTTTAATATTCCATTACTTATATTTGGTTGGATTGCGGCTATGGTGCTTTAATACCTCTGCACTTACAGTGTGTAAAATTCGTTATTTTTAAGGCATGCATTCCATGCCTTTTTTATACTTACCTCTTTGCTGACTTAATCTATATATTTTTATAGCTGCTAAGATTGCTTTTACAATTCACTAGTATGATGTGTTCTTTTGCTATAATTAAATAAGCACCTAATAAAGATGCTTATTTAAAGGCCGCTTGCCTTAATATTTACTTATTCAAAACCGTAAATCATTTTATCGCACACAACCGGTGTCGGTCTGTGGTCATCATCTACCGCTACAAAGGTAAAGCTGCCTGAAATAGCCGAGTGCTTATCATCTTTATGCATGGTTTCTAAACAAATATCCACATCCACTTTAAGTGATGTATTGCCCACATGCACAACTTTAGCAATTAGCTCAGCAAAAGTCCCCGCTGGAATAGCCTCTTTAAAATCAACTCTATCAGATGAAATAGTCACTAACGGCTTTCGGCAAAAACGAGTGGCGGCAATAAAAGCAACCTCGTCCATCCATGCTAACGCATCGCCACCAAATAATGTGTTGTGATGATTAGTGCGCCCAGGAAAAACCGTTTTAGTAACCGAGGTAGTTGAGTCTTCAATACGCTTTGCAATAATTGCATCGCGGTTAATGTCTGTCATAGTATCTACTTTTTATTAGCAAGCTTATCTTGCATCAATAATGCTGGGTCTAGGCGCTCGCCTTCCCAGTTAAAACGCCAATCAAGGTGTGGGCCTGTTACACGCCCTGTTGCACCTATTTCAGCAACTTTGTCGCCTTGGCTTATTGTATCGCCTACTTTTACATCTAATTTGCTTAAATGAATATATGTAGAGGTAACGCCATGGCCGTGGTCAATAATAAGCGTACCGCCCGAGTAGTATAAATCGGGATCAGCAAACACCACGGTGCCACTAATCGGTGCATAAACAGGCGAGCCGGTTTTATTGGCAATATCTAAACCAAAATGTGGGCGTCGCGGTTCACCGTTAAAATAACGTTGGCTACCATAAACACCCGATATACGCCCTTGTGCAGGCTTTAATACCGGGTCTAAAAAGTACTGTAAATCAGAGTTAACTGCGCGCGCTTTACGTATTGCTTGTGCCTCACGGCTAATACGTGCGCTTACTTCTTTAGGGGGCGACACATACTTTTTTGCCACACCGGTAATTTTATCAATTTTATAATCACGTTTAGTGATCATTAAATCTTGCGTGTGTGTTTTACCGTTATTATCTACCCACGTAAGGGCGTGTTTTGCTTTCGCGTCGCGACCAAAGCCAAACACAAAATCGCCAGAGTCTGATAACTTTAATGTTTTACCATCTAGCGATACCGACTTCACATTTTCAAGCTTGCCTGTCACTAAGCCGCCCTGCGTAAGGTGCCCTTTTAGCTCAAGCGCTAATGCACTAAAGCTAGTTGTGGTTACAAGCGCTGTTGCTAAAAGAGTTTTAAGCATAACTAATCGATCCCTTTCCTACGCCTTCATATGCGGTAATTTTTACGTCTTTGTCTGGGTATTCTGCCTTAACTTGCTCAGCAAGGTGTTGAGCAATACATTCTACCGTTGTATCAACAGGTAAAATGTCACAGCGTGACTCGCTAATCGCCATTTCAAAGTAACCTTGTGCAGCGGTATAAGCAAAACACACATCATCGTTTTTAGCGCTTATGTGTTTTAATTCGCTTGCAGAGATTTGGTCTTCACGTGTGGCTAAGTAAATATCTTGCCATTTTTCTGCCCATTGTTTTTGTAAGCGTGGCATAGACATACCATCTAAACTAATACCAATTTGCGAACGATGGCCATGAATAATACGCTGACAGTTGCCATCGTGCTTTTTAAGGCCATGGCTGTAATGGTAATAAAAACTTTGGCTGTGCTCTGGTTTAAGCGACAACTCAATTTTTTCAATGTTTCCTGGCAGTTTTGGTAAAATAGTGTCGATTAAAAACTCAGTCACTGATTCAACGCTAATTTCTGGCGCATCTATCATGCAATAAGCTTGATGCGGAGCACTCATGGCTAAATGGTGGTTACCACCAAATGTGCAATCGAGCGTTTTGTGCGAATCAAATTCTTGTACTGTGCCATTTAAACCTTTAGCAATTGCTAATTTGTGGTCTAAACAGTCGTCAATTATGCCTTTAATTTGCTTTTTAACTAAGCCAAAGTCTAACACCATAGACTCTTCATTTAGCTTGCCATGCAACGTTAAATCAACAATCCAGCTCTCGCCAACGGCGCCGCGTTTGTTACATAAGTAAGAAAAATCAATCACTGTTAGTGAGTTAACAAAAAGGATCATAAACTTCCTTTAAACTGGTTATAAGTCAGGGCTAATTATAATGATTTCTGATTGTAATTGCGCGGTTTTATAGTGCAAAAAGCAATCGCCACTACTGATTGGCGATAAATCACGCAAAAAAGTGTTTTTTTCAACTGCTCCGAGTTGTTTAGCGTACAAGTGTACGCTAAAGTACTTGGCAATTTCTAAGCGAAGATAAGTGTTATGGAACCTAAAAATAGCTATACAAAAGAAGATTTGATCCTATGTGGTCAAGGTGAAATGTTTGGTGAAGGTAACTGCCGTTTACCAAGCGACAACATGTTAATGATGGACCGTATTACTTCAATCACTGCTGATGGCGGCGAGCACGGTAAAGGCCAAATTGTAGCTGAGCTTGATATTGACCCAAGCCTATGGTTTTTCGATTGCCATTTTAAAGGCGACCCAGTTATGCCAGGTTGTTTAGGCCTAGATGCTATGTGGCAACTCGTTGGCTTTTTCTTAGGCTGGTCTGGTGGCCCTGGTTTAGGCCGTGCTTTAGGCGTGGGTGAAGTTAAATTTACCGGTCAAATTTTACCTACCGCTAAAAAAGTAACATACCGCCTTGATATGAAACGTGTAATTAAGCGTAAACTATTTATGGGTATGGCTGATGGCACAGTTGAAGTAGATGGCCGCGTAATTTACGAAGCAAAAGATTTAAAAGTAGGCTTATTTCAAGACACAAGCGCATTCTAAAGTTAGTAATGTATGCAAAAAGGCCTCCAGTTGGAGGCCTTTTTACATTAATTCTTATCTGATGAATTAGGTTTTATACATGTTTCGGTTTTCAATTGCTTCACGCCAACCGCCTAACCATTCGGACTTAGGATCGATTTGCTGATAAGGGCATAGCTCTTTTGAGCGCCCGGCTAAACCTGCTTTAAAACCTTGAGAATGAGCTCTTTCTAAACGATCTCTTTTTTGTCTCTTCATCGGTAATATCCTCACCTTTTTTAATTATAAATTTTGTAGCATTAGTGAAATCTACATTTAATGAATAGTTAATAAAAATGTTAAATTCAAATAGCAAAATTAATTAATTTGTTTGACATTAACTAACATGCTGATGCAAAAATAATTTAACATTAATAAAAACACAGTGGTCGTACCACTTCATTTCTTACTGCTTCTTTAATTTACAATACGGCTATTTAACCGCTTAAATGCACTTATGTGCTAAGGCGTGTTCTACTTTGCTGATTTAAATATCTCCATTAAAGCGATTAAATAACTGCTTAATGAAAGCAGCTAATGGGAAGCATATAGTTGGTATTTATGGTGCTTTACCGCCTTGTCTAAATGCCAAACACCACTGCAAATTTAACCAGCAAAAATCAACACGACCTATTTATCCGACACAGCTTTTTTGGCTAAGTTCCAAACAAAAATGTAATCATGACGATTTTATTGCAATTTGCCCTTTTGTTTAAAAAACAGCTTTAACGATTTATTTTTAAACAATTGGTATTTATGCTTGATTAATTAAAGTCGATCGGTCTAATATGGGTTAACTTTAAAAAAAAGCTATTAGGGGTTACTTATAATGAACACAGCTCAGACACCTGCACGGCGCGGAAGACCCCCTAAAATACCTCGCGAAAACGCCGATACCAAAGCGCACCTTATTAGGGTTGGCCTAGAAACCTTAACTGAATTTGGTTTTAGCGCAACTGGCCTTGATACCATTTTAAAAAAAGCCGGCGTGCCTAAAGGCTCATTTTATCATTACTTTAAAAGTAAAGAAGCGTTTGGTATTGCCTTAGTAAATGCCTACGATGACTACTTTATTACTAAGCTCAAAAAATATTTAACCGATAGCAATACACCGCCCCTGGAGCGCTTAATTCACTTTACGCAAAGTGCCATTATGGGCATGCAAAAATACCAGTACAAACGCGGTTGTTTGGTCGGCAATTTAAATCAAGAGCTAAATCATTTAAGTGATGAATTTAAAATCCGCCTACTACAAAGCTACGTAGCATGGCAGCAGCAAGTGGAGCAGTGTTTAAATGAAGCACAGCAACAAGGCACGATTGCTAAAACTGTTGATACGCAGCTTATGAGTGAATATTTTTGGATTGGCTGGGAAGGCGCCGTTATGCGCGCTAAACTTACCCAATCAAGTAAACCCCTTACGTTGTATACAGAAATGTTTTTACGCGCATTACTTACCTAATGCGCATTTTATTTAGCCATTAAAAACCGATCGGTCTAAAAGGATATGTTATGAGTAACTCAGTTAAAGCTATTGTAATTACGAAAGACGAAAACTACGCTGCGGCGCTTAGTGAAGTGCAGCAAAGTAACCTACCAGATCAAAACGTGCAACTTGATGTACTTTACAGCACGCTCAATTACAAAGATGGGCTAGCCATTACTGGTAAAGGCCCTGTTGTGCGCAGTTTTCCTATGGTGCCAGGCATCGATTTAGTGGGCAAAGTAAGTGAAACAAGTACGGATGAATTTACTGTTGGCGATAATGTAATTTTAAATGGCTTTGGTGTGGGCGAAAAACACTGGGGGGGCCTTGCACAAAAGGCATCGCTTAATAGTGATTGGTTAATCCCCCTCCCTGCAGCGCTTTCGCCAAAACAAGCAATGCAAATTGGCACCGCGGGCTACACTGCAATGCTAAGTGTTATTGCCCTTGAAAAACAAGGCATCACTCCAAGTGATGGTGAAATATTAGTGACCGGTGCAAACGGCGGTGTTGGCAGCTTTGCCATTTATTTATTAAATCAGCTGGGCTATAACGTAACCGCTGCAACAGGTAGAATGGAGCAAAGCGATTACTTAAAAGAGCTAGGTGCGTCACAAATTATTAGCCGAGATGAGCTTTCAAACCCAGGTAAGCCACTTCAAAAAGAGCGCTTTGCAGGTGCTGTAGATTCGGTAGGCAGCCACACGCTTGCTAATATTTGTGCATCGCTTAAATACGGTGGTGTGGTTACTGCGTGTGGTTTAGCCCAAGGCATGGATTTACCCGCATCAGTAGCGCCCTTTATTTTACGTGGTGTATCTTTAATTGGTATAGACAGCGTTATGCGCCCTAAAAAAGACAGAGTAGAAGCATGGGACAGACTAGCAAGCTTAGTTAAAGCCGATTACCTTGATAAAATATCAACCGAAATTACACTTGAACAAGTAATCGAAAATGCCGAGCAACTTATGGAAGGTAAAATTCGCGGCCGCGTAGTTGTTAATTGCCAAAGTTAAGCAATTTTATCTATTAAAGCCTCGTTATTAAATTTATAATGGCATTTGTATTTTTATTAATGAGGCAACACCTATGAGCAACCAAGATCTTTACAGTAATAACCCACTGCAAGGCGTAAAATTAGAGCAAGTGGTTGAAGAACTGGTTGAGCAATATGGGTGGGAGCTACTACACGCTTATTTGCAATTAAACTGTTTTAAAAACAATCCTGATGTAAAATCGGCGGTTAAGTTTTTACGTAAAACACAATGGGCACAAGAAAAGGTAGATAACTTTTACCTATACCGCCTTAAAAACTTACCTAAGCCCGACGATGTGCAATACGAGTTACCACCACGAGATAGAGTTATTCCTGCGGATCATAAACCGGGGGAGCCGTGCGAATTAAGTTTTAGTGATGCAAAGCGAATTATGGAAAAAAAGGCCACTAAACAACGCGCAAGGGCACGAAAACAACGCTCAAATGCAACTAACCCGTGGGGTAACTAAGTTAACCTCAACTCTGGATAATAAATCTATCTCTAGCAGCTATTTTCAGCGCTAACAGCGTTGAATTTACTTGCAATAGGCTAGCTATTGACGCGTAAATTCGCCTTGTTTTCACCGAAAACCGCTGGCTAGAGAATTAAGCTTAAAGATCATCATGATAAATTATGTTGGTATATCTCTTAACCAGAGTTCAGGTTAAGTTATATTTTTAAAGCCAATGTATATTGGCTTTTTTTAGCTCTGCAATTTTAGGACTTAGTAACCTCGTTTACGCCAAAAATCATTAACAGAGCCTTGCTCTTCAAGTGCAACGTTAAATGTTTTATCGGCAATAATTTTATTATTTAGGGTGAGTGTCATTCGCCAATCACCTAATTTATTTTCAATAGGCTCCCACAGCGTATCACCTAAATAAAACTGCCAGTCGTTCTCTTTAATGTATTCAACGCCTTCAAAGGGCGGCATTATTTCGCCATTACTGTCTGGTATATCGGGGTGATAAATACAAAAGTGAAGTTTTTCGCCTTTTGCTTTTTTGATATTAATTATTAAACCAAATTCAACATCAAGCTTGGCAATTACATTGGTTGTAAACTGCTCAATTTGTGGCAATGCTTTACTTTTGCTATCCCATGTAGAATAAATCCCACAACTTTGAATCGACACCTCAGGTTTTGATTTTGCCATTACACCATTCTTTACTTTAGGCTGTTAATGCACTGATTTTATAATACATGCAGCTTAAGTAAAATCACCTGATTAACAAACATACTCAATGTTGATTTATTTTTGCACATTGCTTGCACATTTAAGATCAAAAATAGCGTCAATTAGTACTTAATTGGCTGTGTATGATAAATCACTCTCTATGTAATAAAGTTAAACTATTAAAAATTTCGTTATTAAGCGCAGCAATTTCTTCTCTTGTTGCATGTGGCAGTGATGAGCAAAACCTAACAACCGCCACTGATGAAAGTACAAGTTTAAGCAGTGACAGCACAACAGCAACAAGTGGCACCATCTCAACCGAGCAAGTGCTATGTGAATACAGTTACAATGAATACAACGACTCAACATCAGTGCAAACCACCAGCACTGCTGATTGGGCATGCACAGGTACAACACGCGATGTAGTTGCTAATGGCATTCCAGATCATGATGTGGGCACGTTTCCTAACCCCGATAATCCAAACACCATTTCTGAGCAAACAGTGAATGAGAGCTTTACGTTAACGCCTATACAAAGCGATACCGCAACCTTAATGGGCGGCCCTCGAGGCGTGTTAGGCATAGTACTAAATGGCGTTAAAATTGATGCTGGTACCGGCGGCGGTTGTGATGACTCTGGCGATAATTGCTCGCTTGGCGATAACAGTGGCAACTGGAGTATTGAAGCACTAAGCCAAGATATCTTTAGTTTTGGTACTGACGATAACAACGCACACGTACAGCCCGATGGCACATATCATTATCATGGCATGCCTGAGGGATTTATCTCCCTTAGAGGCGGCAACAGCTCAACAATGACTCTAATTGCATGGGCGGCTGATGGGTTTCCTATTTATGCGCGTTATGGCTATAGCACCGCAGATGATGCAAGTTCGTCACTTAAAGTCATGACTGGTAGCTACCAACATATTATTACGGTAAGCGATAACCGCCCTTCTACCGAGATTTATCCACTAGGAACTTTTGCACAAGATTGGGAGTATGTAGCTGGCTCTGGCGATTTAGATGAGTGTAACGGGCGCTTTGGGGTGACCCCTGAATTTCCACAAGGCATATACCATTACTATGCAACCGATACTTATCCGTTTTTTCAACGCTGTGTTAAAGGCGAACTATAAATTTACTTATAGGCAAAGTGAGCATGATGAAATTACATAAAAAAGCACTGGTTGCACTTATTTTAGTGGCCAACATTGTTATAGCACCGGTTGTTTATGCACATTTAATGGTGGCTCAACACGGAACATTAAACGTGATAGATAACCATGCCTTTATTGTGCTCTCGCTGCCTATTTCTGCATTTAATAACCTTGATGATGATTTAAATAAAAAAGTATCTATGGATGAATTTAACGCCCATAAAAAGCAAATCAGCAAAACCATAATGCGAGGGGTTTATTTAAACGATCATCATTATAAGTTTTCTTTAGAGGGCTTATTACTAAACCCTGAAGTGTCGCATACTGATACTAATAACATTGAGTACATAACGATTACGGGCCGATATACAGTGCCCGATATAAGCGCACAGCTAAAATTAAACGTTAGGTTATTTAGTCAAAATTCTGATTTAAATAAGTACCACATTACCGCCACTAACAAACAGCAAAAAATGACTCATCAGTTTGCTTTAACACCGCGTACGCCTTTTAGCACAGTGTTTTAAACTAACAATTAAGTAGCCAAGGGCAGACTTAATATTAAGCTGCCCTTTTTTATTTTTACTGCGCTAATAATTTTGGATTTTTAGGAAAGAAATTCTCTGGTTGTTTTTCGCAAAGCGAAAATTCGCGAGTGTTTTTATAAGGAAGCTTCATAAATCCTGCTACCCCCACATCAGTAATGTTAACTGCATACTGCATTAATTTATTAAGTAACCGTTTAAACTCTACTTCTTTGCTTTCATCGAGTAAGCGATAGTAATGGTGTATTTTCATTCTATCTGGCAGGGCTTCAAATATAATACAGCCAGTATGATGAATTTGGTTTAACTCAAACACGCATCTAATCACTTTTTTAGGCAGTTGTAGCTGCTCATCAGGGTCTTTACCGTCTTCAAAGTAAGAATGTGGACGTGCAATTTCGTTTGCCTTCATACTGACCACTTCATAATCAAGCTCAGGGAGGTTATCAAACTTAAACGCCCCGGTTCCATCTCGCTCTAATTGAATGGTTTTACGCGCATCAAATAAACAACACTTAAATAAACCTTTTTGACTTATCGCTTGTGCAAGCATCACGGTATTATTAATGGCATCGGTAAAGGCTGTTTTTAAACTTTCATCATGCATAATAAGCGATGACTCAACAAACACCGACTCATCTTTCCAATGAAAACTCAATCCACCCACTACCGGGTATTTAGCTAGGCGGCTAATAGAGGCCAAAAAGGCTTTTTCGGTATCGCCGGTATCAAACAAAAACTCTTTATAGTAGCGATCTAATTGAGCATCGTTTACATCAAGCAATTGCTGATTATGATCGGCTTGTCGTAAAAACTGCTTGCGCGAGCTATATACTACGGTGTCGGGCTTATCGCCTTTGCCAAACCAATAAGGTATAGCAGGACGAGGCTCCGCTTTTTTAAGCTCAGGTAAATACGCCTTAGCCATTTTGGTAATGTTACGCATAAAGTAATCGCCAGCGCCATCGCGTATGGTTTTATTTTTAGACAGCATGCCATCAATTACATTGGCAAGCTCTTTGGGTAAGCCAAGCGAGCTTGCAGGAATGGCTTGCGCACCAAAACGACACGACTGAGCGGAGGCAAGTGCATATAAAGTAGAAGCCACGCCTTGTTCATCAAATCGTGGCGATGACTGCTCACCAGACATTTGCGCATCACCTATAAAATACACATCGCCCATTCTGGCATTAGTAGTGCTTAAATCTCCCGACATTAAATCCATAAAATTACTGGCTATAGGCTCACCCTTACTATCAACCTGTGCGTAAACAGAGCTTCCCCAATCAACTAAAGACAGCGCATCGCTTTGCTCATCCCATACTAAGTTAGAAGGTTTAATATCGCCATGCACTATAGGTTGAGGGGTTAAACCATTTTTATGATTACGCAGGTCAATTAATACATTACGCAGCCGCACCGCTAATTGCATAATATGGGCGGCACTAAAACGCCCTTTTTTTAGCGATACTTTTTCAAGGTCTTCTCCAATGGCGCGGGCCATCATTAAAATACCTTGCTTTTTTATACGCTCAAAAGCATAAAAGCTGGGCACTAGGGGGTTATTAATTTGCGAGAGCATATACGCTTCGTCTTCTAGGCGGTCGCGTACGCTTTGGGCAAGCGTAATACGCGAGAACTTAAACACCCAAGGTAAGGCATTTTCGTCATTGCCAGCAAACACAAAGCCAAACGCACCAGAGCCAATCATCTCTACATTTTTATACCCAAGCGCACTCAGTTGTTTAATACAAATATTAAGCCATTGACGGTGTTTTTTGGCATCTCTATGTGACAGCAAATAAACAGATTGCTCTTCGTTAATATAAAAATTGCGAATTTCTTTGGCTTTCAATACAGGCTCTTTGTTTTATAGGTTAAATAGTGAGTTAGCCACATGATTATTAGTGTTATATAGCCAGATTACAATACTCACCAGTTAGTTTTTACTCATACCTAAAAAGCTAACTAGCTTAGTGCTAAACATGCAGTATTACACCTTGCTAACAAATGTTGCATCCAATCGATTAGCTAAGCCGTATTTAAACTATCTGCTTATTTTAGATAGTAAATACATAGGGATTTTAGCGATGAAGAGATTAGCTTTACTTACACTGAGCACGTTATATAGCATTAGCACCTACGCGAATATAGAGACCCTTACTGTTTATGGACATAGAGATGGTTTAATTGGCGAGTCTATCAGTGCCTCAAGCGGTATTATTGGTCAAGGAGAAATACAGCAGCGCCCCATGCTCAGAAGCGCCGAAATGTTAGAGCTTATTCCAGGCATGGCGGTTACACAACATAGTGGCTCGGGTAAGGCTAATCAATACTTTATTAGAGGCTTTAATTTAGATCATGGCACCGACTTTGCCACCAGCATTGAAGGTATGCCCATAAATATGCGAAGCCATGGACACGGGCAAGGTTATACCGATCTTAATTTTATTATTCCAGAAGCTATTTCAACTATAAATTACCAAAAAGGATCATACAGCGCTACACAAGGCGACTTTTCAAGTGCGGGGAGTGCGCAATTTAATTTAGCTAATAACTTAAAGCACAAGCAAATAGAGCTAAGCATTGGTGAAGATAACTATAAACGTGCAGTAGTGCTTAGTGCAGTTGATGTATCTAATGCCAAGTTAATAGCAGCAGCTGAGTGGCAAGGCTATGATGGCCCATGGGATGATATAGACGAAAACGTAAATAAGAAAAATGCCCTACTTCGTTATGTTGGCAAAGCTTTAAATGGAGATTTATCTATTACAGCAATGGCCTACGACAACACATGGCAATCAGCCGATCAAATTCCACAGCGCGCAGTGTCACAAAATATAACGTCACCCTTAGGGTCGCTTGATACCACCCTTGGGGGGAGTTCGGGTCGCTATAGCCTATCAAGTGTTTGGCAAGGCAAGCATATAAAAACCAGTATTTATGCCATAAATTATGATTTAACGCTGTTTTCTAACTTTAGCTATTTTTTAAACGACCCTATAAATGGCGATCAGTTTAACCAACAAGATAGCCGCACTATTTATGGTGGTGAGCTAAGTTATCAATTTGACTCCCTTACTGCTGGTTTGAATATGCAGCACACTGCTGGGCTTGAGGTTCGCCATGACGATATAGACAAGGTAGGACTTTATAACACTAAAGCGCGAGAAAGACTCAATACAATAAGACAAGATGCAATAAAACAAACAAGCTATTCGAGTTATTGGCAAACAAAAATACTTTTCACACCTAAATTAGAGGCCAATGCAGGCGTGCGGTACGACTATTTTGATACCGATGTAAGCAGTATTACACAGGTAAATTCGGGAAAAGAAAACGATGACTTAGTAAGCTTTAAAGGCAGTTTAAATTATAAACTTACTGATTTGTTAGTCGCTTATGCAAACTGGGGGCAGTCTTTTCATTCAAACGATGCCCGCGGCACTACCATTAATATTGACCCTGTTAGCCAACAAAGTGCCGAAAAAGTAGATTTACTGGTAAAAAGTGAAGGTGCTGAACTAGGCCTGCGTTTTGCCGATGATAAAAACGTTAATTTATCAGCCGCTTTATGGTGGCTTACACTCGACTCAGAGCTTTTATTTGTAGGTGATGCGGGTAATACAGAGCCCAGTGATGCATCAAAACGTTATGGTCTAGAGCTAAGTGCGTATTATTGGATTAATGAACGCTTTAGCCTAGACATGGAAGCCTCGTTTACTCATTCAAGATTAAATATAAACTCTGACAAAAACTATATAGAAGGCGCAGTACCTGTTGTTGCAAGTGCAGGTTTAAATTGGCATATAAGTCAAATGTGGCAATCATCATTTAGAGTACGCCACATAGGTAAACGTACGCTTTCTGACTCTGGTGATATTCGATCTGAACCATTAACGGTAATTAATAGTGCTATTAGCTATAAACAAACTCACTGGAAAGTCGATTTTGAACTACTGAATTTATTTGATAGTACCGATCACGATATAGATTACTACTACGCTTCGCGCTTACCGGGCGAGCCTGCACAAGGTGTAGAAGATAACCACTTTCATCCTATTGAGCCTCGCACAGCCCGCTTATCAATTAGCTTATTGTTTTAATCGAGTAAAATACTGTATATAAAAACAGTACACATATAAAAGCGCACCTTAATACATTTTTTAAGGTGCATTTCGCTGAGATGGCGCTGTTTTAAAACTTTTTAACATAGCGTGGGGATCTACGTTTTTACTATGTTGGCTGCTCGCCTGTGCCCACCACATCAGTTGGCTAAAAGTACGCGAATAATAATTAAACCACGATTTTTCGTCTTCACCCTCTTGCATTGAACCATCGCTATTTAGCACCTCTTGAGCCTTTGGTACATGAACCATTGCAGAGACTGGCAAACACCCAAGTTCAGATAAAAAGGTACGTAAACTAATTGCCGCACGTAATCCTCCCCATTGCCCTGCCGAATAGGTGACAATAGCGCTTGGCTTGTACGAGAACAACGAGCTGCCAAAATGGTTTAGCAAATCAGCTAATGCCGGGCTCATACTATGATTGTACTCTGGGCTTACGATTATATAGCCATCGGCTTGGGTAATTTTATCTGCTAAGGCTGTTAAATGTGCTGGAGCTTGGCTTTTTGCATAGGCAAAATGAGGTTTAAATACATCCTCTGAAGGAAAGTCGAGCGCGTCTATAAGTTCAAACTCGTGCTCGCTGTAGCGCTCGTTTAAACAATTGAGGCATGACTCAGCCACTCGCTCTCCTAATCGTGCTGGCTTAGGGGGTGTGCTATCTCTAACGGTGCCTAAAAAAACTAAAAATTTCATAAAAGCCTCTTTAATTGAGTGTTGTACCCACTATACCTTAAACCTAAAACATATTAAAAATGCGAGGCTTTTATTTGTTTGCACAATTTTTAGCACTCTAAACAAAAATTAATAAGGGTGGCACCCATCACTTACGCTTTAACGCTAACGCCAAGCCTACCCTCAATTAAATTGATAACTAACACCAAACCCTGCCCAAAATAAGGAGCGTAAATGTTCATCACCGCTATAGTGTACAGCATCTTTGTTTATTGCAACGCTGTAACTGGCATAGCCAGATAGCATGACATTATTTAATAGTTGATAAGATAAATTAGCAGCAAGTTTTACGTTATTAAGGCCATTGTGGCCATCGCTTACATAACCACTATTAAAACCCGCCGCAGTTTGCAGCTCCAATCGCATTAAATCACTAAATGCATACTCTTTTGTAATTCCCACCTCTATAAAAGAGCCGCTTAGCGATAACGAGTGGTAGATACTCGCTATTGCATGTATATCCCAATCATATGCATAGCTTATATCGAGGCTAAGCTCATTATCATGGGAATTTACTCCTTCCTCGCGTGCTTTTATATGGTTGTAACCTGCATACAAAGTTAGGTGCTCTGCAAGCTCAGTTGAATAAATAGCATTTAAATTTAGCTCATCGTAGTCATTATCAGTGCCTGTTGCTAACCAAGGGATAAACGTAAAGTCATTGTAATTTATTTCGCCCGCAATAGAGGCTAAAGCGCTACCGGGCAAGTTATCGCGCCCTTCTGTCACATAATGGCTTTCCCATAAAGGATGAATATGAATATTAAATTTTTTATTTGCGTGATCAGGGTGTGCAACGCTTTTTATATTCCCGCCTACACCTACCTCAAGCTCTTGTAGCGACTCATTCGCAGCGCTTTTACTCGTACCTAAAGCCAGCGACATAATGCAGATTATGTGAGAGATTTTTAAATTAGTTTTCATTAAAAGGTCCAAAACCAAAAAGTTGCGCATAATAGTGCTATATAACGAAGCTCAGCAATAAAAAGATGCCTTTTTAAACAATTTATTTAAAAAATTGCCCACATCATTAAAAAACTAAGTAACTTGCTCATTTTACAATCTATAAGGTAGGATAAAAATGAGAAACCAACAACGCACATGGCTGATTTATAAATATAACTCGCGCATATTGTGCATTTAACAAGCAGGTAATCGTTTGGCTCTTTAAATCTATATATAAGTTGGTATCCTACGCGGCTTTTTGGTAGTCATATTAAAATAATTACCCAGAGTGTAAGGTTAATTAGCCAAGGTGGGGCTCTCGCTGCATGGCACGTAAAGTGGCAGCGATCTAGGTTCAACGTAATAAAACGTTGTTCTAAATTTAAAAGCAAATATTAAGGTAACAGTATGCGATTTGGCCCAGGATTACTTGTAACAGCCGCATTTATTGGCCCCGGAACAATCACAACGGCAAGTGTTGCCGGTGCAAACTTTGGGTTTGCATTAATTTGGACATTACTATTTTCGGTTATTGCCACTATTTTGTTGCAGTCTATGGCTGCTCGATTAGGAGTAGCAACAGGGCAAGATTTAGCACAAGCGTTACGTGCACACATTAAAACCCCTTATCTTAAAGCGCTTGCTAGTTTTTTAGTAATAAGTGCAATTGGTGTGGGTAGCGCTGCATATGAAGCAGGAAACCTCAGTGGTGCAAGTATGGGGCTAGTTGGTATTTTCCCAGGGGTAAGTGCACAAATATGGACGCCGTTAATTGCTGTATGTAGCGCTATTCTTTTATACAGTGGTAAGCACAAAGTGGTAGAAAATGCATTAATACTGCTAGTGATCCTTATGAGCCTGGTATTTATATCTACCCTAATTATGGCTGCGCCACCAATGGCTAAAGTCCTCGCTGGGTTTATACCTACAATGCCAAGTGGCTCAATTACAACGGTATTGGCCCTCATTGGCACAACCATTGTACCGTATAACTTATTTTTGCACTCTGGTGTTTTAGCAGCGCAAGATCATTCTAAAAGTGATAAAGACACTGTTATTAAACAAACTAACTTAGATACAGGTTTATCAATTACGCTCGGTGGGGTGATCACCCTTGCCATTTTATCAACCGCGTCTGTTGCCTTTTATGGCACCGATGCCGGTAAAATTAGTGCAGCAAATATGGCCGTGCAACTTGAGCCTTTACTTGGCGAAGCAGCGCATTACTTTTTTGCTATTGGCTTATTTGCCGCAGGATTAACAAGCGCAATAACAGCCCCATTAGCAGGCGCGTATGCGGTATGTGGCATGCTTGGTTGGTCAAGCGAAATGAGTAACACCCGTTTTAAAACAGTCGCCATTACTATTTTAGCTTTCGGTGCATTTGTGGCCTCACTGGGGCTTGACCCTGTTGCGGTAATTATATTTGCACAAGCTGCGAATGGATTACTACTGCCCATAATTACCGCGTATTTGGTGTGGTTAGTGAATCAAAAATCAGTCATGGGAAAATACACCAACTCAACACTTTTAAATGTAGTTATATTACCCGTGCTACTACTCATTTTTTCGTTAAGTTGTTACAAGCTATCAGGGTTAATTTTTTAAAACCAATTAACGTTTAACCATGGGCATGCCCATGGTTAAACATACAACCTGTGCTGCCTTGGCTGCTTTCAACTTGAATGGTGGCATGTTCAATGTCAAAGTGGTCATGTAAATGGTGCTGTAGTTCAATTAAAAAGTCGTTATTTAATGCGTTGTTGTCAGTTACTAAGTGAACAATAAGCGCAGACTCTGTGGTACTTAGTGGCCACACATGTAACCCATGCACACCTGTTACATGCTCAATGCTTAAAAAATACTGCTTTAGTTTTTCTATACTAATATTTTTGGGTACGGCGTCTGTGGCGTAATTGAGCGAGTCTTTAAATAATCCCCATGTGCCAATAAACACAATCACGACAATACTCAAACTTACAACAGGGTCTACCCACTGCCAGTTTTTAAATAAAATAACAATGCCGGCAATTACCACACCTAAAGACACCGCAGCATCGGCCGCCATATGTAAAAAAGCACCTCGAATATTTAAATCGTGCTTTTGACCTTGCACAAACAACAACGCAGTTAATGTGTTAATTACTACACCAATAAGCGAAACCACTATAACCGTCATGCCTGTAACCGGCTGAGGGTTTTCAAAACGTTCTATGGCATGCCAGGCTATGCTAGCAAGGGCAGCCATAAGTAAAACAGAGCTCATTAATGACGCTAACACCGTTGATTTTTTATAGCCAAAGGTGCGCTTGTCGGTAGCGGCTTTACTTGCCAAAACATTTGCCCCCCACGCAAGTAATAAACTAACCACGTCGCTTAGGTTATGCCCTGCGTCGGCTAAAAGCGCGAGGGAGTTGGCAAAAAAACCGTACCCTGCTTCTATCACGACAAATATAAGATTGAGTAAAACGCCTATAGCAAACGCGCGATTATAGTGACTAATATGATGGCTGTGATCGTGACTCATGTTGCTCCTTACATAGTAAATAACTTGATTAACCTGAGCTGTGAAAAATCTATTTTTAGCGCTCGCTGTGTTTAATTTATACAGTTAATGAGGTATGTGTTCGGAAAAGTTTAAGCGTACCTAATAAATAAAACAGCCCATAAATACTGCATACAATTGAGCTTACAATCCAAAATACAATGGAGTTGTGATGAATTAACTGACTGGTTGTTACAAAAGGAGCTATTAACCCTGCTATCCCCCTTAGTAAATAAACACCTGTTATTAATACCAAAGCCGTTTTTAAAAAAGGCAGCTTTAAAATAACACCTGCGCCAGAGAGCGCATACATGCCCCATATAGCAAGTATGGCTGATATAATTAAAGTAACAAAGGTAGGATACGTACTTCCCTGCTCAGCCAACTGCGCCATGTGCTCACCAGCACCAAAAAAGCGATACCAATCAGGGCCGCCAAAAATACAGGCAATATGTAAAAGTGACGCTATAAAACTTAAAACCCCCGCTATAACCAATAGCTTATTAAACTTCATATACTTATAAACCTAAGTTATTGGCTTATGTAAGCAACAAAACCAATTAACGCTGCGTAAAAGCTAAAGCCAAGTAAACATATTAGGTAAACGTTTTTAGCTTTATTTGCCTTAAAGCTCACATAATCTTTAATGTCAGCTTTAAACTTACCAAAGGTGAAAACGTTTAAAATTGCACAGCCGGTAGAGTACAAAATAAACCCTAAAATGGTTTCTATCATTAGCCACATAACAATATCTAAAGCAATGCTCATAACACTCATCCATTAAGTAATGTAAAAACAGCGTATCAAATCTATAGTTGATTATCAGCGTATTTATAGCGTTAAGGTGTAACAATAAATTTCGTAAGCCCTATTAATTGCCCAGACTCAGTTACCACTTTTACTTGCCACTTACCTTTAGCATCATGCGGAAAATTTACTTTATGAGTCCATGCTCTGTAGCCTTGTTTTCGCCCGCCATTAATATTGAGCGTAATTCTGTCGACCTCTTTTTTATTGTGTATCCATACATGAAATATTTTTTCGTTTAGGCCTCTTGGCGCTTTTACTGCGGTCCATGTGTATAACCCTTCATGATGAAGTGTATATAAATCAAGAGTATCAATGCTACCTAGTGGTTTTTTATGCTCAACATCTACTTTGTGTGCCAAGGTAATATCGGTTAAACGCAGGGCTGCTGGCGGAACAAAGCTGCGAAGCTGCCAAACCCCGGCGCTTATTACGCATAAAATTAAAACTAAAATAGGAAAACGCCACCAGCGCGCATCAGGCATTAAGTTTGTTAAGCTAGGTAAAGTAATAAGTACTGAGGTTACAAGCGCAATTGCTAAGCTTTGGCTCGTAGTTAGGTTTAATAAAATAGGTAACGTAACAAGCAAAACCACAAATAATGCAAAGTTATGAAATACTGTAAACAGCGTGCGGTTTTTAGCTAACTTTTTATAGTAAAATGGATCTATTACCGATATGAAGGCACATATAATTATCAGCGATGTAAAGAGTGCTTGTGGGTGATCCCACTGAGTAACCGCTAAAAAAAACGGTAACGCAAAAAATAGGCTTTCTTGTTGCACCATTTGCAGTGCAAAGCGCATTACATTAGGAGATACGGCTACCCCAAAGCGCTCTTGTACTTTATCGCGTAGCCAGTTGTCGATGATCAACCAAAACCAGCTCACCAGTAAAACAATGGCAATAACCTGCGAGAGCGACTCTTTTCTATCAACCATTACATAGCTTGCAACACCTGAGCAAAACGCCAATACAGCCAATAGCCCTGGGCGCTTTTGCATTGCCACTATAAATTGAGTAATGAGATTTTTTAGTTTGTTCATTTATTTTAGTGTCCGTACATAATATACTTTATTATTATCAAGTTAGTTAAGTCAGTGTAACTAAGCTTAGATGAACAACACATAGATGCCTGCAGGTATTATTGTTAGTTGTTGCATTAAAAACCACTCCCTTTTAACCGCTATTTTAATAAATAAGTGCCTATAACTCGCCGTAAAATTACAGTAATTTTTAAAACTGTAACTTTAAGCGTTAATTAAAATAAGGGTTACAGCCGTGCCTGAATTTTATTTATGCGCAACGTGAAATTATCACAACAAACACATCTAGACGTCTAAACACCTATAAATTATACGCTGCACTATTTTTTTACATGCCTAAACACAGGTATATGTTCTCTCAGTAACACATTTAATTTATATAAATGAATCAAACTCATGTTTTATGTGAAATTAAACCGTTTTTATTAAAGCACCAATCAACGTATAAATTATCCATCGGCCAGCGCTTATAAGCATTAAGCCTGTTTATTACAAAACCACCCTTTGAGCACGCTAAAGGCTCAGGTTTTAAATATACAATATGGATAGAGTCACCATGAGTAAAAACATTACATTTAATATTAAAAGTCAGCGCCTTGATGAAAACTACCAACCCGCTGAAAACACCCGTATTACCACTAATTTTGCAAACTTAGCACGAGGCGAACACCGCCAACAAAACTTAAGAAAAGCGCTAAATATGATCAACAACCGCTTTAACACCCTTGCTAATTGGGATAACCCAACCGCTGAGCGCTACAGTGTAGAGCTTGAGATTATTTCTGTAGATATTGGTTTAGATGAAAACAGCCAAAGCTTTCCTTCTATAGAAATATTAAAAACGAATATTATTGATACCAAAACAAACAAGCGCATAGAAGGTATTGTTGGTAATAACTTTTCATCGTACGTTCGCGACTACGACTTTAGCGTGTTACTTCAGCAACATAATAAAAATAAACCACAATTTAGTATTCCCGATAATTTTGGTGAGCTGCATGGTAAATTATTTCAATCGTTTGTACGCTCAAACACCTATAAGCAACACTTTAAAAAGCCACCGGTAATATGCCTCAGTGTGTCAGATAACAAAACCTATCATCGCACTGCCAACGAGCACCCTATTTTAGGTATTGAATACCAACCAAACGAATCTTCGTTAACAGAGCAATACTTTAAAAAAATGGGCCTACAGGTGCGTTACTTTATGCCTGCAAATAGTGCCGCACCTTTTGCCTTGTTTTTCTTTGGTGACTTACTAAACGATTACACCAACCTTGAGCTAATAAGCACCATTAGCACAATGGAAACCTTTCAAAAAATTTATCGCCCAGAAATTTATAACGCCAATGCCAAAGCGGGTAACGCCTTTAAGCCTAATTTAAAAAATGCCGACCACTCACTCACGCAAATTATTTACGACAGAGATGAGCGCAGTAAATTAGTCGCAGAACAAGGCAAGTTTGCTGAAGAGCATTTTATAAAACCGTATAAATCAGTGCTTGAGCAATTTACAACAGCAAACGTTTAACCTTATTTTAATAGAGGGTCACTCTTATTATGAAAACATTATTACCTACATCTACAGCAGGCAGTTTACCAAAGCCCTTATGGCTTGCAGAGCCAGAAACCCTTTGGTCGCCGTGGAAGCTTCAAAACAACGAACTCATTGAAGGCAAAAAAGACGCACTGCGCATTGCACTTCACTCACAACAACTCGCTGGTATTGACATAGTGAGCGATGGCGAGCAAACACGCCAACATTTTGTAACTACATTTATAGAGCATCTAAACGGTGTTGATTTTGAAAAACGAAAAACGGTAAAAATACGCGACCGTTACGATGCAAGTGTACCAAGCGTAGTGGGCCCTGTTAGCCGCCAAAAACCTGTGTTTGTAGAAGACGCTAAGTTTTTGCGCTCGCAAACTAACCAACCTATAAAGTGGGCACTACCCGGCCCAATGACCATGATAGATACACTTTATGACGACCACTACAAAAGCCGCGAAAAACTAGCCTGGGAATTTGCCAAAATACTCAACCAAGAGGCCAAAGAACTAGAAGCCGCAGGCGTAGATATTATCCAATTTGATGAGCCCGCGTTTAATGTATTTTTTGATGAAGTAAACGATTGGGGCATTGCCTGTTTAGAGCGCGCAATTGAAGGGTTAAAATGCGAAACTGCTGTGCATATTTGTTATGGCTACGGCATTAAAGCCAACACCGATTGGAAAAAAACACTTGGCAATGAATGGCGCCAGTACGAAGAAGCTTTTCCTAAATTACAGCAATCAAATATTGATATTATCTCACTTGAGTGTCACAACTCACACGTACCTATGGACTTACTTGAACTGATCAGAGGTAAAAAAGTAATGGTAGGCGCTATTGATGTTGCCACCAATGAAATAGAAACACCCGAAGAAGTAGCCGCTACTTTACGCAAAGCCCTACAGTTTGTAGATGCCGACAAACTCTACCCCTGCACAAACTGCGGCATGGCCCCGCTTTCGCGCGAAGTTGCGAACGCTAAGCTTAATGCATTGAGTAAAGGCGCGGAAATAGTAAGAAAAGAGCTATTAGAGAAGTAAAGGTTTATCTAAAAGTGACTATCATTAAATTGGCCCACTAGTATATTTTTACTAATGGGCCATTAAATATAAAAAGCACGAGGAAAAAATCGCTTAACCTATAAATATACAAATTAAGACAACACTTTCTTAACCTTTTTCTTAATCTTTTTTATAAGTTCAGGTTTTTGTTCAGGAATTAATTTGCTTGATAAGTTAAACTCTGAGCAAAAACGTTCTTCCCAGTCTTTGTTTAGCTTATTACTTTGTTTACTCGTAACTTGTTCAGTAGGTATATCTTCAACATTTACTGAAACACCCATAAATTTAGCTATATCAGAAATAGTCTTATCCAAATTATTTTTGACGTTATCAAAATTCATTTCCATATAATTACAGTCACTCGCCGCGAGAGAATATCGCCAAGACGAGTTATTTTTAATAATACTTTTAAGACTTTTATCAATACTCGAGTAATCATATTCAGGGTTTTCGTTTACAGGCTCTTGCCCCGCAATCCATACCCCAGTTTGGCTTGCTATTGATAAAGACACAGCTTGATTAAGCACATTTTCTCTTGATAACAAAACATAATAAGCATCAGGAAAATAATTAACTAATTGTTCAAATCCACCAAATTCTTCAATGTGCTGATAATGTAACTTTATTCCAAATACCCCATTGGGTGATGTTCTGCGTTTTTGTATCTCATCTAAAACCTCATAAAAATCATCGGTTTTAAATTTTTCTTTCCATTTTTTTAAATTAGCAGGATTGGCATATTCTAGGGGAAAACCGAACGCATGCGTATTATGTAAAGCATGACCAAGCATATGACTACCACAACGTTCAGTTGATGCGATAATAAGCACTTTTGTAGGTTTAGAAACTCGTGGGTAATCATGCTCTTCTAAAAACTGTTCCTCATATAAGTGCATAAACAGATCCTTGTTGTTTAGTGAAAATAATAATAAATCATTAAAAATACTACACCTATAGAATAGGCTTGTAAATATTGTATATTTTCATTAAGCAACATATATAGTGCAATAGATTGATAATAAAGGGATTAAAAAGTTCAAATATTGTACACACGCATTATTCTTCAGAATAATCTACATTGTATAATTTTGTTAAAAAAACGATAAATCCTATCGTATTGAAAATATATTAGATCCGTATTTTAAATAAACAGAGAATTTTAAATAACAATCCAATTTTCTAAAAACCTCTAGAGCCTTATTAGTTAAGGGTACAAATAGCAAAATCGATAACTATTTTGTACTGACTAAAAAAAAGCGAGCTAATAAACCATGAGTCACTTGTATTTCATCCATTAAAGAAGTCATTAGCATTCCCAAACCTGAATTACACGCATGAAAATAACTGCAAGATTGCAGTTTTAATTTTTACTGAGTAATTTTTAATTTATGCGAGTAGCTTTTCGCAATTGCTAATATTTGAACGCCGTTTGCGCTTTAAATTTTCACAGTAACTTGCTTGTGAAGTGGGCCTCCCTACTGCACCATGAAATACGCGCGTAAATTGTGTGGTAAGTTTTAACCAGTTTTCAGGCGATATATTAAGCCTTTCTAACAAAGGAATGGTCATATTATTTATATGCCCAAGCTTATCCTCTCGCATTATTCGCCCTGTTAGCTCAACGAGTTCAAGGTACGATTTAAGCTCAAACGGCAGTCCTTTAGGCATAATCTGACGTGGCATACCTGCAAAACGTAGTAACTGCTTAGGTTGTTTACCTTCTGCCGCGCATGTTAAGCGATTTTGTACACTGGTATGGTCTGATTCTTCTGGTTTGTTAGCCATTTTAGCTCTAATGGGATTTAAATCGACATAGGCCATACAGGCTGCAAGTGCTGCTTCATCAAGAAGTGCTTGAGATTTGAATCTACCTTCCCAGAAACGCCCTGTGCAGTTATCTTCTTTATTTGCTCTGCGAGCAATGTTTTCATTTAACAACCGCATAAACCAGCTGATACTTGATAGGCGCTCTCGGTATTGCTTTACTGTTTGATTAAAAAAGATAAGTTCAACTTTACTTAGCTTTTCACCCTGTATGTATTTTTGTGTTAACAATGTGCCTTTACAGAGTTTATGCCAGCGAATAATAATCGCTTTATCATTTAGCCTATTCGCTTTTTTATCATCTACATACAGTACTAAGTGCGTGTGATTACTCATAACGGCATAAGCACACACGTCGATACAAAATACCTTAGCTAATTCAAGCAACTTATCCTCAACCCACCCTCGTCGATGCTCGTAAGATTGACCAGTAAAACGGTCTTCCCCACATAAACAAGCACGACGAACACACCGTGAAATACAATGGTAGTATTTTGTATCAACCAAACTTACTTGTCGCTTTCTTGCAATTGCCATAAGACACCCAGCTCGTTTTTTACACTGATTAAAACGTAGTCTTCGATTTTAAAAAGAGCAAAATTTAAGATGGGTGTCTAATTTATTTTTATGTATTTTTTTGATAAAGAGCGAAAAACCTCGGCGGATGGAATTGAACTCAATTTTGCAGTGCATGTCGTTGGCCCTTATGCATTAACAGTTCACTTGATGCCTTTGTTAAAAGAAACAAAGGATGCAAAAGTGATCACTATGTCTTCTACAGAACATAATGGTCATCCTGTTGATTTAAAGGATTTACAACTTACACAGAAGTTTTCAGAAAAAGGGAATATGGAGGCGTATTCTCGCAGTAAATGGGCAGGATTAGCGATGATGTATGAATTGGATCGTCAATTTAAGAAAACCAATTATTCACTTCATAGCTTGGCTGCGCATCCAGGAGTTTCAATCACTGGAATTCAGCACAAAGGTAACCCAACGGCTATTCAAAAAATAGCGATTTGGTTATTTGGAAAAATAGTAGCAGGTAAACCAGAAGATGCTACTCAACCATTAGTCATGGCAGCTTTGCAGGGAAAAAGTGGACAGTTTTACGGTCCAACTGGATTTAAGCAATTAAAAGGCAAAGCTGGATTGGTTGGTGCTGATATAAAAACAAAGAACACAGTCTATGGTAAAGAAATTCTCCGTCAAGTGTGTGAATTAACAGAGCTTAATATTCTAGATGTATTAAGCCCTTAATTAAATATGACTGACTTAACAATGCAATACATAACGCCGCAAACAAAGGCGAGCGTTAGCGAGTCCAGCACTGAAAGTGCGTTTTTGATTTGCTTTGTTATAAGTTTCTCGGTTTATGTTCATATTGCTTACGTTCGCTTTCTGAGATTACATGTTTTTTCATTGCTAATTCACATGAACCAAGTTCTTTGAAATTGTGTCTACCTTCTCGGAGAGTTATCCCGTGATTTGGACCAGACCCTAAATCGATCTCATCTACATCGTGGCCGTCATCTTCCCAAAAGCAGATAGGGCATATTAGATAATTGCCACGCTCTGCTAGAGAAATATAGTCACAACACGGGCATTGCTCGCGCGGAGTAGGATCTTCAGGTTCATACCACTCCGGCTTCTTGTTTTTAAAAATGCTAACGATTTTTTCGAACATGACTTACTTATAACAATTTTGTCTACGACATTTGTCGTTTTATAAACCGACAAATGTCCATATATTACAGTCCATTTATCTTAAACATCAAATAAAAACCTGTAAACAATTAGTTAACTGGAAAATATTTTTAATCAATGCACAAATACACCGAAATGGTGGAGATCAGTAATATTAGACAAAACAACAAGCTCTGTCTATATATACAGTTAATTTTTACTAGAGATTCATATCATGAAATCATCTTTTTTAACTAAGATAGCCGAACAAATGTATCTAAAGCGTTTTGCTAAAAGTACCATTAAAGCGTATTTATACTGGATAGCTTCGTTTATTCGATTTAACTCTATGAGGCACCCAACAACAATGGGAAATAATGAGGCCGAACTTATTTTGAATCACTTAGTCAACCAAAAAAAGTGGCTCCTAACACTCAAACCAAGCCTTAAATGCGTTGAGCTTATTATTTAAAGAGGTGATTCAAAAGCCACTCTTATTAGGCATTTTTTAAAACAAAAAAGCACAGCCCACAAGCGCCATGCTTTTTAAATCAATTTTAACCCAGTTCGGTTTACAAACGAATACCGCCGTCTATTTCAACCACGCGACCGGTGAAAAAGTCGTTTTCGATTATGTACTGTGCAGTATGGGCAATTTCGTCGCTTTCGCCTAAACGCCCTACGGGTGTTACTGCAAGCATACGTTGTTTGGCTTCGGGTTTCATGGCGTCGGTCATAGCGGTACTTATTACACCTGGTGCAATAGCGCCTACGCGTATACCAAAACGGCCAAGCTCTTTAGCCCACGTGGTTGTAAGTGCCACTACGCCTGCTTTTGATGCCGCGTAGTTTGTTTGCCCTATGTTACCTGCTCGCGCTACGCTCGACATATTGACTATAACGCCGCCTTTGCCTGATTCAATAATATGGCTTGCAGCTTCACGCCCTGCTAAAAATACGCCAGTGAGATTTACATCAATTACTGATTGAAATTGCTCAAGGGACATTTTTTTAACCACTTTGCCGTCTTTAGCTTTTATAAACATGCCGTCGCGTAAAATACCGGCATTGTTTATAAGCACGCCAATGTGGCCAAAATCGCTTTTAATGGTATTAAATACGTTTTCTACTTCGCTCTCAACAGTTACGTTTGCGGCGTAGCCTTTAATAGTGCCAGATACACCTTCCAGCTGTGTTAGTTTCTCGCACGCTGTGTTTAATAACTCTTGCGCCATATCTATAAGTGCGATGTTAGCGCCCATAAGGGCAAATTTTTGCGCCATTGCAAAGCCTAAGCCTTGTGCGCCACCGGTTATTACTACCGTGTTATTTTTAATTTCCACGCCTTGCTCCTACTTAGAAAACAGTTTAAAAATGGCGCTAAAATCATCACTGCCAGCACCTTGGTGCTGTAGCATAGTGTATAAATTTTTAGCCATTGAACCCATTGGGGTTGCAGAATTACTTTGCTGCGCGGCTTCCATGGCAAGCCCTAAATCTTTAGCCATTAAATCGACCATAAAGCCAGGTTTGTAATCGTTACTTGCAGGGGCTGCATCCATTACACCTGGGCATGGGTTGTAAAGTTCAAGGGTCCAGTTACGGCCAGAGCTTGCAGTCATAATGTCGCTGAGTACTTTTGCATCTAGCCCATTATTAATACCCATTTGCAGGGCTTCGCTCGTACCTGCCATTAAAATACTGAGAAGCATGTTGTTGCATATTTTTGCAACTTGTCCTGCGCCAATATCGCCTGCATGAAATATGTTTTTACCCATATCATTAAGCACAGGTTGTGCGGTATTAAACGCGGCTTTACTACCACCAACAATAAACGTAAGCGTGCCTGCGGTTGCTCCAGCAACACCGCCCGATACCGGTGCATCTACAAAGCTAATACCCTGCTCGCCAAGTGCGCTGCCAACCACACGGGCCGACTCTGCATCTATTGTTGAGCAATCTATCACTAAGGTGTTTTTGCTAAGTACCTTAATTAAGCCGCTATCATCGTTATTGCCTAAATAAAGTGATTTAACATGTTTGCCCGCAGGTAACATACTAATAAGTATATCGGCATTGGTTGCACATGCATTTGCATTTTCAGCTGCGTGTGCGCCTTTACTTGCAAGTTCATTTAAGACCGACTGGTTTAAATCAAATGCTGTAACATTATGGCCGGCTTTAATTAAGTTAGCCGCCATAGGGCCGCCCATATTACCTAAGCCGATAAAACCAATATTGAGTTTAGTCATCGTCTTTCCTTTATGTGTGTTGGGGTGTCTAAGCCATTGAGTGGGTGATTTTCGCCAAAACGGTTAGCAAAAAAGCTCTCTATTATGGCTTGTGGTACATCATTCAGTGTTTTGTATTGCCAATTAGGCGCGCCGTCTTTATCTATTAATAGTGCTCTTACGCCTTCTTGAAATTCACCTACTTCGCCAGCGCGTACCGACATGCCCAGCTCCATTTTAAAACACGCTAGTAAGCTTTTGCCTTTACTGGCTTTTAGCTGCTCACTTACTAGCGCGCAACTTAGTGGGCAACCATGCTTAAGTGATTTTTGGGCGCGTTGCAGCCATTTATCGTCCGTAGCTAGGCCTAAAATATAATCAACTTGTTCTTGTAGCGTATTAAATTCAGCTAATTTTTGAATGGTTGCTAAGTTAGCTTTAATATTGCCTTTGGGCATACGCGCAGATTGGTTATCTAAATCGGTTAATAATTTAGTCAAACGCTCATGATTTACACTTGCGGTTTTGCCCCACTTAGCCGCTAAAATTTGTGCTAGCATGGCATCATATTTAGTGCTGTCGATAAAGTGATCGGCAAGCGATACAAAGCGTGCATCTTCACAATTAATAGAGGCCGATGTTAACCCTAAAAATAGCCCCACACCTTGTGGCATTTTATGTAAAAAGTAACTACCGCCTACATCTGGGTATAAGCCTATGGTTTGCTCTGGCATGGCAATGCGCGATGTTTCGGTTACTACGCGGTGGCTAGCACCGGCCATTAGGCCTAAACCACCGCCCATAACAATGCCATTACCCCATACTAAAAGTGGTTTTTCGTAGCAATGAATAAGGTAGTCAAGCTGGTACTCTAGGGTAAAAAAGTCTTCCACTAAGCTTGTGGGTTTTCCTTGCGCCATTGCATGATGAAGACTCACTACATCGCCACCGGCGCAAAATGCTTTATCCCCTGCGCCTTTTAACAATACCATTGCGATTGCATCATCGCTTTGCCAAGCGCGCAGCTGCGGCTCGAGTAATTTGATCATATCAAAATTAAGGGCGTTTAATGCTTTAGGTACGTTGAGTGTAATAAGCCCAATTAAGCTGCCGTTTGCTGCACTTGCCGTTTCAAATAGCACGGGGTCGTCGGCATTATTTAATAATGTTAAATTACTCATTAGCCATTTACCCAATTAGCGCGGCGTTTTTCTAAAAAGGCATTAACGCCCTCTTGTTGATCTTGTGTATCAAACAGCCCTACAAACAATTCACGCTCAAGTGGTAATACACTTGCCATAGGTTGATGTCGCCCTTTTTGAATTAGTGTTTTACATGCAGCTACCGAGCTTGGGCTTTGTTCGCTTACTTGGTTGGCAAGTTTTAACGCCGCTGCAAAGCTTTCCCCTTGTGGGACTACTTCCTCTACTAAGCCAATTTGCAGGGCTTTATCGGCTTTTAAGCGCTCGCCACATAAAATCATGCGTTTTGCCCAGCCTTCACCTACAAGCCATGCTAAATTTTGCGTGCCACCCGCGCACGGTAACAAACCCACTTTTGCCTCTGGCAGTGCCATTTGTGCTTGCTCTTCTGCTATGCGAATATCACACGCAAGCGCAACTTCTAGCCCGCCGCCCATGGCATAACCGTTAATGGCCGCAACCGACACCCCTGTAAAATTAGTCAGTGCTTCAAAGGCTTCACCAAATACACGCGACATATCAGCGGCAACGCCTTTATCGCCACTAGCAAATACATTTAAATCGGCACCGGCGCTAAAAAACTTCTCGCCTTCGCCAGTAAGCACTAAGGCATAAATGTTTTTGTTGCTATTAAGCTCGTTAACTTTGTTTTTTAAGTCAATTAAGGTGTCTTTTGTCCAGGTATTAGCTGGTGGGTTAGACATAGTTAAAATAGCAACATGGCCTTCGGTAGTCAGTTCAATACTCGGGTTAGATTGTGACATAACTTGCTCCTTATAAAACGTCGCTTGCAGATTCAGCTAAAATACGGCGCGCTATAATTACACGCATAATTTCGTTAGTGCCTTCTAAAATTTGATGAACGCGTACATCACGTACATGGCGCTCAAGCGGGTATTCTTTTATGTAACCGTAACCACCATGTACTTGCAGTGCCTCGTTACACACAGTAAAGCCAACGTCGGTGGCAAAGCGTTTAGCCATGGCGCAATAGGTGGTTTTTTCACTATCGCCGGTATCAACTTTAAATGCCGCCAGCCTTACCATTTGGCGTGCAGCTACAAGCTCAGTGTTCATATCTGCAATTTTAAACTGCAAAGCCTGAAACGCAGCTAAGGGCTTACCAAATTGAGTGCGGTCTTTTAAGTACTCTTTTGCCGTGTTTAGCGCAGCTTGTGCAGTACCAATTGAGCATGTGGCAATATTAATACGCCCGCCATCTAGGCCTTGCATGGCAAATTTAAAGCCTTCGCCCTCTTTACCTAATAAGTTATGCGCCGGAATACGCACATCTTCAAAACTAATTAAGCGTGTTGGTTGTGCGTTCCAACCCATTTTTTCTTCTGCTTTACCGTATTCAACGCCTTGTGCGTCGGCAGGGACTACAAATGCCGAAATACCCGCAGCACCTTCGCCACCGGTACGCGCCATAACCACTAAAACTTCAGTTTCACCCGCACCCGATATAAACATTTTTGAGCCGTTAATAACGTACTCATCACCTTCAAGCACAGCTTTTGTTTTTAGTGATGCTGCATCTGAGCCCGCCCCTGGCTCTGTTAAACAATAAGAGGCAAGTAGCTCGCCCATTACTAGTTGCTCTACGTATGCATCTTTAACTGCATCTGTACCAAAACTTGCTACCATCCACGTGGCCATATTATGAATAGTTAGCATGGCCGTTGTAGCTGTACAGCCCATCGCAAGCTGCTCAAATATAATGCTTGAATCTAAGCGTGATAAACCAAGGCCGCCGGCTTCCTCTGGCGTATATAAACCGCAAAAGCCAAGCTCGCCTGCCGCTTTAATCGTATCTTTAGGAAAAATATGCTCGCGATCCCACTTTGCTGCATGTGGAGCAAGTTCTGATTCTGCAAATTGACGTGCAGTTTCTGCAAAGGCTTGTTGATCTTCTGATAAGTTAAAGTCCATGGTAGACCTCTTTAATTGTGTTGTTAGTGTGTCCCATTAGGGTAAATGAGTGAAGAGCGGCAAAGACTGATGTGTGTGTTCTAGTTGCTTGTCAGCGAGTTTAGCCTTTGCGCCCTTCTTTATTATTATTTTTGGTGTGTTTATTTTAAATTAATGCTCATGTTTGGACCTGAAGCGATGTCGTCTTCAAACCAACGTGAGGTAATAGTTTTAGTTTCTGTGTAAAAACGTATACCTTGCTTACCATAGGTGTGTGTATCGCCGTAAAACGAGCCTTTCCAACCCGTAAACGAGAAAAACGGCAGCGGCACCGGAATAGGCACATTAATACCCACTTGGCCTACTTCAATTTCGTGTTGAAATTCACGAGCCGCAGCACCACTTGATGTAAATAACGAGGTACCGTTGCCGTACGGGCTTTCGTTAATAAGAGCAATTGCCTCATCAAGCGTATCTACAAACATACAGGCAAGCACAGGGCCAAAGATTTCTTCTTTGTATAAGTCCATGTCTTTTGTCACATCGGTAAATAGTGTTGGGCCAACCCAGTTACCTTGATCAAAGCCCTCTACTGTGTAGTTTGAGCCATCAATTAAACAGGTGGCGCCTTGCTCTTTACCGCTTGCTATAAGCGATAAAATACGCTCTTTTGCTGCTTTTGATGTTTGTGGGCCGTAGGCTGCGTCTTTGTCATCCCATACGCCTGGGCGTACGTTTTCAAAGCCTGCTTTTATTTCATCTACCCACTCACTTGCTTGGCCTACAAACACAGCCACCGAAATACCCATACAACGCTGGCCTGCAGCACCAACCGATGCGCCAACTAGGTTATTTACCACGTGCGATTTACTCGCATCTGGCATAATAACCATGTGATTTTTAGCACCCACACACGCTTGTACGCGCTTAAGGTTTTGTGTGCCTTTAGAATAAATGTATGCGCCTACACCACACGAGCCCACAAACGAAATTGCACGTACGGCTTTGTCTTCTAATAAGCGGTCTACTTGCGGTTTTGTACCATGAACCACTTGTAATACGCCTTTTGGTGCGCCGGCTTCAATAAATAGCTCAGCTAAACGCATTGGTGTGAGTGGGTCTTGCTCAGAGGGTTTTAAAATAAAGGTGTTACCACATACAATAGCTAGCGGAAACATCCAAAGTGGGATCATCGCCGGAAAGTTAAACGGCGTGATGCCTGCACATACGCCAAGGGGCTGCATGTAAGAATAGGTATCGATTTTACGGGCAACGTTTTCCATTGTTTCGCCCATCATTAGTGATGGTGCGTTAGCTGCTTGTTCTACTACTTCAATACCGCGCCATACATCGCCTTTTGCATCTTCAAACGTTTTACCTAGTTCGTGGCAAATAATGGTCGCAAGCTCATCGTGGTGCTCTTTTAACAGCGCCGCGTATTTCATCATAATGCGAGCACGCTCGGTAATGGGCACATCTTTCCATGTTTTAAATGTTTCTGAGGCCGAGGCAATAGCTGCATCCATTTCTGAGTCGGTAGTGCATGGAACTTGCGCAAGTACTTCTTGGTTTGCTGGGTTAATTACATCAATAAGCTCGTTTGAAGCCGACTGAACAAATTCGCCATTTATGAGTAGTGGAACTTGGTGCATGGGTAAATCCTGTTGTTAGTGTGTTCTTTTAAAAAATGGCACCGTTTTGTTATTAGTATGAGTACGGTGCATTTTAGTTGCTGTTAGTTAATTAACTTTTTTGTTAGTAAGCCTCTACAGCCATGGCTACAGCTTCGCCGCCGCCAATACATAAAGACGCAATTCCTTTTTTAAGGCCACGGTTTTTAAGTGCGTGAATAAGCGTGACTAAAATTCTCGCGCCGCTGGCACCAATTGGGTGGCCAAGTGCACACGCCCCACCGTTTACGTTTACTTTGCTCTCATCAAGTTTTAATTCGTTAATAGCAAGCATGGTCACCATGGCAAAGGCTTCGTTAATTTCCCAAAGATCTACATCAGCGGTTGTCCAGCCTGCTTTTTCAAGCACGCTGTTCATTGCGCCTACAGGTGCTACTGTAAATTCGCTTGGTTTTTGAGAGTGCGTGCTGTGCGCTACAATTTTACAAAGCGGTGTTAAGCCTTGCTCTTTAGCTTTTGATTCGCTCATTAATATAAGCGCTGCGCCACCATCAGAAATTGACGATGAATTAGCCGCAGTGATGGTGCCGTCTTTTTTAAAAGCAGCACGCAGGCTTGGTATTTTTTCTGGGCGGGCATTACCGGGTTGCTCATCAACCGATACGGTTACATCGCCTTTGCGAGTTTTTATGGTGTGCGGCGCAATTTCGTTTTCAAAGCTGCCGTTTTCAATTGCCGCATTAGCTTTACTTAAAGAGCTAAGTGCAAACTCATCCATTTGCTCACGGCCAATGCCGTACTCATCGGCAGTATCTTGTGCAAAACAGCCCATTGCTTTGTTATCGTAAGCATCTTCTAGGCCATCGCTCATCATATGATCTTTAATTTCGCCGTGGCCCATACGCATACCGCCACGTGCTTTAGGTATAAAATACGGTGCGTTACTCATGCTTTCCATGCCACCAGCAATTGCACTGCTAATTGAGCCCGCTTTAATTAAGTCGTTAGCGAGCATGGCGGCTTTTAAACCAGAGCCACATACTTTATTAATGGTGGTAGCTCCCGTGCCCAGAGCAAGGCCTGCTTTTAACATGGCTTGGCGTGCTGGCGCTTGGCCAAGGCCCGCCGGCAATACACAGCCCATAATTACTTCATCTATTGCATCATTTGCTAAACCAGTTTGTGCAAGCGCACTTGCAATGGCGGTTGCGCCAAGCTCGGTAGATTGTGCATCGGTCAATGCGCCCATAAACCCGCCCATTGGCGTACGCTTTGCTGCTACAATTACCACTGATTCTAAAGTCATAATTAACTCCGTTGTATTTATATGCAAATAGTTGTTAGAATATTTGCTCTATTAATTTAGTATTCATTTATTGTTTAACACCCTTACACAATACTAACGTTTACGCTAACGTCAACTAAAAAGCGTTTAATTTTTAGTTTTAAAAGTGTAAGCATTATTTTCCAGTAACGGCGAAGTGAACAATTAATAAAAATAAACTATTGAATATTAATAATATAATTTAACATTTCACATCAACACTCCTTTATAAATAGTTTCATACCACACCAAGCTTTACCTTTACGTAAACTTCACTTATATTGGAGTTATTCGAATGAGGTAAACACAACTATGAAACCAGATAACCAAACAAACTTTGCAAGTTCTGCAAAAGCGCCAAGCAGTAACGATCAAACCTTTAGTATTAGCGATTTAGCTAAAGAGTTTGATATTACCACCCGCTCTATTCGTTTTTACGAAGACCAAGGTTTAGTAAGCCCAGAGCGCAATGGCCAAACCCGTATTTATTCAAAACGCGACAAAGTTCGCTTAAAACTAATACTGCGTGGCAAACGCTTAGGCTTTACGCTTGCAGAAACAGGCCGTTTGTTTGAACTGTACGACGCTGATAAATCAAGCGCTAAACAGCTGGTCACTATGCTCGATTTAATTGCAGAGAAAAAAGCCGACCTATCTCAGCAAATGGACGACATAAAAGTTGTGCTTATGGAATTAGTGACAGCGGAGCGCCGCTGCAGAGACACACTTAATAAAATAGACGAGTAGCCTATTTTAATAATAAAAACACACTGACAACACACAGGAATGAATCATGAGCACTATTTCACTTTATAAAGAGATGAACTTTGGCCTTGGCGAAACCGCCGATATGATCCGCGACCACGTAAATAGCTTTGCAAGCCAAGAAATTGCGCCACTGGCTGAACAAACCGATATGGACAACGCGTTTCCTAATCAGCTTTGGCCGCAAATGGGCGAAATGGGTGTACTAGGCATGACCGTATCTGAAGATTTTGGCGGTGCAGGCTTAGGCTACTTAGAGCATGTAATTGCCATGGAAGAAATTAGCCGTGCGAGTGCATCAATTGGATTAAGCTATGGTGCGCATTCAAACTTGTGTGTAAATCAAATTAACCGTAACGGTAACCAAGCACAAAAAGAAAAATACTTACCAAAGCTTATTAGCGGCGAACACATTGGTGCCCTTGCCATGAGCGAACCAAATGCAGGCTCTGACGTGGTATCAATGAAACTTAAAGCTGAAAAAAAAGGCGATAAGTACATTTTAAATGGCAATAAAATGTGGATCACCAACGGCCCTGATGCACACACATTTGTTATTTATGCAAAAACAGATTTAGAAGCCGGCGCTAAAGGCATTACCGCATTTATTGTTGAAAAAGACTTCCCTGGTTTTTCTACCGCGCAAAAGCTAGACAAGCTTGGTATGCGTGGCTCAAACACGTGTGAGCTGGTGTTTGAAAACTGCGAAGTACCAGAAGAAAACATTTTAGGTAACCTAAACGAAGGCGTTAAGGTACTAATGAGCGGCCTAGATTACGAACGTGTAGTACTTGCTGCAGGCCCGCTTGGCATAATGCAAGCCTGTATGGATATTGTTGTACCGTACATTCATGAACGGAAACAATTCGACACCCCTATTGGCCAATTTCAGTTAATTCAAGGCAAAGTAGCCGACATGTATACGCAAATGAACGCAGCGCGCTCATACGTTTATACCGTTGCAAAAGCGTGTGACCGCGGCGAAACCACCCGTAAAGATGCCGCCGGCGCCATTTTATATGCTGCGGAGCTTGCCACTAAAATGGCGCTCGATGCCATTCAAATTTTAGGGGGTAACGGCTACATAAACGAATACGCCACAGGGCGCTTATTGCGTGATGCCAAACTATATGAAATTGGTGCTGGCACATCAGAAATACGTCGCATGCTTATTGGCCGCGAACTCTTTACCGAAAGCCGTTAAGGATTAAATTATGACGATATTAAAATCGAGCGTTAATCCTCACGATCCTACTTTTGTGCAAAATCACAAAAACATGGCAGCTTTGGTTGATGATTTACACAGTAAAGTAGCCACCATAAGCTTAGGCGGCGGCGCTGCGTTAAAAGAGCGCCATGAAGGCAGAGGTAAGTTATTTGTACGCGACCGTATTAGCACTTTATTAGATGAAGGCTCACCGTTTTTAGAAATTTCGCAATTTGCAGCCTTTGGTGTGTACGAACAAGAAATTGCCTGTGCGGGTGTAGTTGCTGGTATTGGCCGTGTTAAAGGTATTGAATGCATGATCATTGCAAACGATGCCACGGTAAAAGGCGGTACGTACTTTCCGCTTACCGTTAAAAAGCATTTACGCGCGCAAGATATAGCCGAGCGCTGCCACTTACCGTGTATTTATTTGGTTGATTCGGGCGGTGCCAACCTGCCTGAGCAAGACGATGTATTCCCTGATAAATTACATTTTGGCCGTATTTTTTATAACCAAGCCCGTATGTCGGGTAAAGGTATTCCTCAAATTGCTGTGGTAATGGGGTTATGTACCGCAGGTGGCGCATATGTACCCGCTATGGCCGATGAAAGCATAATAGTAAAAGAGCAAGGCACTATATTTTTAGCCGGCCCGCCACTTGTAAAAGCAGCGACTGGTGAAGTAGTCAGCGCCGAAGAATTAGGCGGCGCCGATGTGCATTGTAAAACATCGGGGGTGGCTGACCACTTTGCAGAAAATGACGAGCATGCGCTGTCTATTGCCCGCCAATGTATTGAGCGTATTAATTACACGCGCCCTACAGCCCCTCTTTTAGAGGATGTAAAACCACCACGTTACGATATAAACGAGCTTTACGGCATTGTAGGCACCGACCTTAAAAAGCCATTTGATGTGCGTGAAGTTATTGCCCGTACGGTTGATGATTCATCGTTTGATGAATTTAAACGCTACTTTGGTGAAACGCTCGTCACCGGCTTTGCCAGCATTTACGGGAACCCTGTAGGCATAGTAGCTAATAACGGCATTTTATTTAGTGAGTCGGCGCAAAAAGGCGCGCACTTTATTCAGCTATGTGCACAGCGCAATATTCCTTTAGTGTTTTTACAAAATATTACCGGCTTTATGGTGGGTAAAAAATACGAAGCCGAAGGTATAGCAAAGCACGGCGCTAAAATGGTGATGGCAGTTTCGTGTGCCGATGTACCTAAATTTACGGTGCTAATTGGTGGCTCTTATGGCGCTGGTAACTACGGTATGTGTGGTCGCGCATTTGAACCCACCTTGATGTGGATGTGGCCCAATGCCCGTATTTCGGTAATGGGTGGCGAGCAAGCCGCCGGTGTAATGGCGCAAGTTAAGCAAGATGGCTTAGCACGTAAAGGCCATAGCATGAGCGAGCAAGAAGTTAGCGATTTTAAAAAGCCAATAATTGATCAGTACGAAGAGCAAGGTCATCCGTATTACGCAAGCGCCCGCTTGTGGGACGACGGCATTATTGACCCTGCCGATACCCGTAACGTATTAGGCCTTGCCTTAAGTGCAGCTCAAAATGCACCACAGCAAGACTCTAAGTTTGGCGTATTTAGAATGTAACCGGAGCGCAAAAATGTCAGTAACACTACAAATAACAAAATCTAATGTGGCTGTACTTGTTTTAAGCCGAGTTGAAAAACGTAACGCATTTAATAGTGAAGTAATACACGAGCTAATTCAGTGCATAGAGCATGCAAATACGCTCGATATTCGCGCTTTGGTTTTAAAAACTGAAGGCAAGCACTTTTCTGCCGGTGCCGATTTAGCCTGGATGAAATCAATGGCTGATAACAACTACGCCGATAATCTGGCCGATTCTATGCAGCTCGCTAAATTAATGCAGGTACTAGCCGCCTCTCCTCACCCAACCATATGTGCTGTACAAGGCGCTGCGTTTGGCGGCGCTCTGGGCTTAATTGCATGTTGCGATATTGCCCTAAGTAAAGACGATGCGCAGTTTTGTTTAAGCGAAGTAAAGCTAGGGCTTATCCCTGCGGTAATCAGCCCGTATGTAATTAAAGCCATTAGTGAGCGTGCCGCGCGCCGCTACTTTTTAACTGCCGAGGTGTTTGATGCCCACACAGCAAAACAACTTGGTTTGGTTCATCAGGTGACCGGTAATTTAGACTGTGCCCTTGATAACATGCTGCAAACATTAATCGATAACGGGCCAGTCGCTGTAAAAGCCGCTAAATCATTAATTAACGATGTAGCAAATAAGCCTATTAATGATGATCTTATTGAACTCACGGCCGAACGTATTGCAAATATTCGGGTATCGGACGAAGGCCAAGAAGGACTAAGCGCCTTTTTTGATAAACGCCCTCCCGCTTGGCAACTGTAGGACTAATTATGAACACACACACATTAAAAAAGATACTCATTGCCAACCGTGGTGAAATTGCATGCCGTATAATGCGAAGTGCAAAGCAAATGGGCTTAACAACGGTGGCTGTTTACTCTGACGCCGACAAACACGCACAACATGTAAAAATGGCTGATGAGGCCTACCACATTGGCCCTGCACCAAGTAAAGACTCATACCTTGTAACAGATAAAATTTTACAGGTTGCAAAAACAAGCGGTGCCGACTGTATACACCCTGGGTACGGTTTTTTATCTGAAAACAGCGAATTTGCTAACGCCTGTGAAGCTAACAACATTGCGTTTATTGGCCCACTTGCAAGCAGCATAGAAGCCATGGGCTCTAAAACCCGCGCCAAAGAAATTATGGCCGCGGCAAATGTACCATTAGTGCCAGGCTACTACGGTGATAACCAAGACCCTGCTTTTTTACAATCTGAGGCTGAAAAAATTGGCTACCCCGTGCTCATTAAAGCGGCCTTTGGTGGTGGCGGTAAAGGCATGCGCGTTGTTGAGCATGCCAAAGACTTTATAACTGCACTTGAGGGCGCGCAGCGTGAAGCAATAGCGGGCTTTGGTAACGACTTAGTACTGCTTGAGCGCTATGTTAACCAGCCTCGCCATGTTGAAGTACAAGTTTTTGCCGATAACCACGGTAACTGTGTTTATTTAGGGGATCGTGATTGCTCATTACAGCGCCGTCATCAAAAAGTAATTGAAGAAGCCCCAGCGCCTGGTTTGTCTGATGAACTGCGTAAAGAAATGGGTGAAGCCGCAGTACGCTGTGCCCTTGCAATAAACTACAGAGGTGCAGGTACGGTTGAGTTTTTACTGTGTGGCGATGAGTTTTTCTTTATGGAAATGAACACGCGCCTACAAGTAGAGCACCCTGTAACCGAAATGGTAACCGGCGTAGATTTAGTAAATTGGCAAATTAATATTGCCGCTGGGCAAACACTGCCACTAACGCAATCAGATATACAACTCCAAGGCCACAGCTTTGAAGCGCGTATTTACGCAGAAGATCCAAGTAACGACTTTATTCCCTGCTCGGGCACAATAGAAGCGTTAAGCACACCACTTAACAGTGAGTTTGTACGAATTGATACCGGTATTGCACAAGGCGATGAAATAAGCCCGTTTTACGACCCTATGATTGCAAAGCTTATAGTACATGATGATAACCGAGAGCAAGCATTATCGCGTTTACGCCAAGCACTTGAGCAATTTCACTTAGCGGGTTTTAGCACTAACATTGGCTTTTTACACAACTTAGCAAGCCACCCTACATTTGCTCAAGGTGCGCCAAGCACCCACTTTATTGCCGAGCAAGGCGATGCATTGGTAAGTGTTGATAGCTCAGCACTTGAAAAAGCACAACTAATTGCAGCCTTTGCCTACCTTGAATCGCTTGGTGCTAAAAAGGCAACTCAGCAAAGCGCAAGCCCGTGGCAACAACTCAGTGGTTTTACGCTTAACGCACCCCAAAAAGTGGATGTACCATTTACAGACTTAGCTATAAGCGCCGTTAAAACTAAAACGGGTTATGTTGTAACGCATAATGATAAGTCGTTCGATATAGCAGGCTCTGTAAACCAAAACGTATGTAATGTGTTTATTAATGGGGAAAAATTTACCGCCCATGTTAGCCACGTTGATAATAGTATTAGCGTGATGTTTGCTGCGCTGCAAATTAAGCTTGCTTTAAACACTAAACATTACATTAGCAGCCATGAAAGTGACGCCCTGCCCCTTGCGGCGCCACTTAATGGCACTGTGGTTAAGCATTTAGTTGATGTAGGCAGCACCATTACCAAAGGCGATGCCGTAGTGATTATTGAAGCCATGAAAATGGAATACACGCTCAACGCCCCGCACGATGGTATTTTACAAAGCTACTGCTTTGATGAAGGCGAATTAGTTTCGCACGGCGCTTTATTAGCAATTGTAGAAGACACCACGGCGCAGGAGGCATCGTGATGGCTTCTTTCCCAACTAAAGTTAAAATTGTTGAAGTAGGCGCGCGAGATGGCCTACAAAACGAAAAGTCAGTCACTGCATCTGATAAAATTTCATTAATAAATGCACTCAGTGATGCTGGCATAAAAAATATTGAAGCCGGTGCTTTTGTATCGCCTAAATGGGTGCCACAAATGGCCGATTCGGCCGAGGTGATAACAGCGCTTAATTTACCCCATGTAAATTTAAGTGCGCTTACACCCAACTTAAAAGGCGCTCAAGCGGCCCATGCCGTTGGCATAAAAGAATTTGCCATATTTACCGCGGCAAGCGAATCGTTCTGTCAAAAAAATATAAATTGCAGTATTGATGAGAGTATTGAGCGTTTTAGCGATGTTATGGCATTTGCAAAAGCCAATAACATACGTGTACGCGGTTATGTAAGTTGTGTACTCGGTTGCCCTTATGAAGGAGAAATAGACCCGCATAAAGTACTTAGCGTTTCGCAAAAGCTTTTAGATTTAGGCTGCTACGAAATAAGCCTTGGCGATACCATAGGTGTTGGCACTGCAAATAAAGTTACCCAGCTTTTAACACTTTTGCTTGAACATATTGATAAATCAAAACTGGCAGTGCATTTTCATGATACCTACGGGCAAGCGCTCACAAATATTTACGCAGCGTTAAGCTTAGGTATAGCAACGGTTGATGCCGCTGTTGCAGGCCTTGGCGGCTGCCCTTATGCCAAAGGCGCGTCAGGAAATGTTGCCACCGAAGATGTGGTTTACTTACTCAATGAGCTTGGCATAGAGCATGGAATTGATTTACAAAGGTTAAGTAGCGCTGGTTGGAAAATTACACAAGCACTTGGCAAAACGCCTGTAAGCAAAGTTTCAATTGCATTAGGCAACACACAAAAATAATAGCTTAACTTGCCAAATGGCAGTTAACACAATGAGGAGAGTCTCATGGCCGGTTTTGATAAAGTGGTTTCTAGTTACGAAGCTGCAATGGCAGGGTTAAAAGACGGCGATACCGTTATTGCTGGCGGCTTTGGCTTATGCGGTATTCCTGAGGGCTTAATTAAACAAATTAAGGCAATGAACACCAAAGAGCTAACCGTGGTTTCTAACAACTGTGGTGTAGATGACTTTGGATTAGGAATTTTACTTAAAGATAAACAAATTAAAAAAGTAATTGCCTCATACGTGGGTGAAAACGCCCTATTTGAGCAGCAATTACTAAGCGGTGAAATAGATGTAGAGCTTACCCCGCAAGGTACCTTGGCTGAAAAAATGCGGGCGGGCGGTGCAGGTATTCCTGCATTTTATACCGCTACAGGTTACGGTACGCCCGTTGCAGAGGGTAAAGATGTAAAAGAATTTGACGGTCGCCCTTATATTTTAGAAGAGTCGATCACCGGTGAGTTCGCCATTGTAAAAGCGTGGAAAGCCGACCGATACGGTAATTTAGTATTTAGGCACACTGCCATGAACTTTAACCCAATGGCCGCAACAGCAGGTAAGATTACCGTTGCCGAAGTAGAAGAAATAGTAGAGCCCGGTGAACTTGAGCCAAGCCAAATTCATACCCCCGGCATTTTTGTAAATCGCGTTATTAAAGGCGACTTTGAAAAACGCATTGAACGTGTAACAACACGAGATTAAGCAGGAGCATAGGTTATGGCATTATCACGTGAACAAGTTGCAATGCGCGTTGCACAGGAACTACAAGACGGCTTTTACGTTAATTTGGGCATAGGAATTCCGACACTCGTCGCAAACTATGTACCTGATGGTATTGAAGTTATGTTACAGTCAGAAAATGGGCTTTTAGGTATGGGTCCCTACCCAACAAAAGCCGAGCTAGACGCAGATATGATAAACGCGGGTAAAGAAACCGTGACAGCTGCCACAGGTGCAGCCATATTTAATAGTGCAGATAGTTTTGCCATGATACGGGGTGGTCATGTAGACTTAACCGTTCTGGGTGCATTTGAAGTAGACCAAAGCGGCAACATTGCCTCGTGGATGATCCCTAGAAAGCTGATAAAAGGCATGGGGGGCGCAATGGATTTAGTCGCTGGGGCAAAGAATATTATTGTTACTATGACCCATGCCAGTAAGCATGGTGATTCTAAATTATTAGAGTCGTGCACATTACCGCTAACGGGCGTTAATTGCGTTAAAAAAATAGTAACAGATTTGGCCGTACTTGAAGTTAAAGACGGCGCATTTCATTTACTCGAGCGCGCTCCGGGCGTATCGGTTGATGAAATCATTAGTAAAACAGCAGGTAAATTACTTGTTGACGGTGAAGTACCAGAAATGGTTTTTTAACGCTTTACCATGAACCGACCTCATTCCCAGTGCCAATGGCGCTGAGTTACCCAAAATCCCTCGCAAGAGGGATTTTTTTTGCCTGCCATAAACTTTTTTTCAGTTTTAATACAGTTGTAGTAAATATTATCTATAATACAAATAGCTTTTAATGTAAGCGCTTAGATTATTTGCACTAATTTGTGGATTGTCTGCACCTTTTTTGTGAACTAGTGCTATATTTAAAATTAAACTATTGATATTATTATATTAAATTATTGGTTCGATTATTGCCTATTAAAGGCGTCTTAAATTAATTAAACAATTCTGGAAAACATGCAAACTCCTATTCGAGGCCTCCGCTCTTTTTGCTTTGCAGCAAAAAGCTTAAGTTTTAAACATGCAGCTAAAGAGCTGTACTTAACGCCCTCTGCGGTAAGCCATCAGATAAAACAACTTGAAGAACAACTGGGCATTGAACTCTTTCAACGCCAAACCCGATCCATTAGTTTAACGGCTGCGGGTAAAAACTTTTTTGATGCCATTTCGCCTATTATCTATACGCTTGAAAACACCATCAATGAGTTCAGTCAATTGCAGCAAAATACTAATATAACCATTACGCTGCCTGAATTTTTTGCCAGTGAACTACTTATGCCTAAATTAAGTGAGTGGACATCTGAGCACCCTAATATAAATTTACAAATGGATACGCTCAAAACCCGTAAAGAGCTAACCCGTCACAGTGATTTATCGATTGTTTTATCCTCAAGTAAACCCTCTGAGGGCCTTACTACAGAGCTATTTAATCTTGAATATATACCGGCGTGTAACGAAAAACTGTTAAAACAGTGGAAAGACGATCACTGCCAAGCACTAAACCAAGTACCATTAATCCTTCACAAAGCAAGGCCGTGGGCATGGCACCAATGGGCAGAAAAAGCAGGTATAGATGACTTTTCGCCTACGCAAATTATACAAATTGATAGTATGTTTGGGGTCGCTCGTGCAGCGCAACAGGGTATTGGCATTTCACTTATACCGCTGCCTATTAGCCAAAGCTGGTTTGATGAAAAATGGCTTTATAAATTATTTCAACAGCCCCTTACCACCAAAGATAAATACTATTTAGTACAGCATGAAGCTAATTCGCCAAATCCCGCGCTAGATTTATTTGCCAAATGGGTTGTATCCACATTTAGCAACATTCAAGGTTAGTGCTGCCTTAGTAAATTCAATTTACATTTTGGTTTGAATACGCCAATTTTAATGTGTGCAGCACGTAGCAAGTGCTAAAGCTGCACACAATAAACTGTAAAGCTCCTTCTTTTTTACTTTCCTGAAACTTAACAACACCATTTAGTGATTTATTATTAATTAAATATTTTTATTTAATCATTCGTTTTTTCCCTACAAGCTAACCTATATAAATTTATCATTTAAAATCAATAAAATAACACAACACGTTAGACTAAATCTATAGCTTAATTTTTTTCACTTATTGGTTTTATTTTTATCGTTTGTCTGACTTTTACGATTATTTTAAAGTTAACCCATCGCAAGCAAACAGCTAAACGTTTTTACTAATTAGACATTATTTACTGTTTTGCACCAAATAAATGCAACCTTTTTAGATGTGATAGCTCTAACAAGGTAAGAAAAGAATCTTATATTGTGTGTGTAAGATGTTGTCAGTGTGAAAAGGCAGTTCAAGTCAGGTGGTGACTTGGTTTGAACTGTTTTTTATTCCACCAGCAGCACGCAGCAATAACGTAATTAGCTACTTTGTAGCAAACCAAATCTTATATTGTGTGTGTAAGATGTTGTCAGTGTGAAAAAGCAGTTCAAGTTAGGTGGTGACTTGGTTTGGACTGTTTTTTATTCCACCAGCAACACGCAGCAATAACGTAATTAGCTACTATATAGCAAACCAAATCTTATATTGTGTGTGTAAGATGTTGTCAGTGTGAAAAGCGGTTCATGTGAGGTGGAGACCTTATATGGGCCGTTTTTGTTTTATAAACACGATTACCTGCCCCACCGTTTTATACCAATTCGCTTAAATTTAGTATTATTCAACTATAAAGTTATGTTTTTGTTTAAGCTCTTCAATGGCATTTTCATTGTCTTTTAAAAATACATTAAACTTTTTAACGAGCTGTGGGTGTTTAATGCTCGATAACATAAATGCTTGGTGATCAACAGGCAACTGATGTTGAAAAAACACAGGGACGGGAGTATCAAAAAATTCTTCTATATTGTATTTAAGTACATCGTGTGAAATATATATACAATCAACTCGCTCTTTATGCAGCAGATAAATCATCTCAATAACGTTATCATTTTCGAGTACTTGCAAGCCTGGCATTGAGGTTAACTTTTCAAGCCCTTGCAATGTAAAGCCACGCACTTTTGCAAGTGATTTACAATCTTCAAGTTTAATATTGTCCTTTAAGCTCGCTATCCCTGTATGTGTAACTAATGAAGGCACAGAATAATTAATATCTTGTTGATGCTGATTTTTATAACTTACTTGCCAATTAGGGTTGTCGGGGTATTTAAAGTCAACATGGTGATGCTCTATAAATTCTTTATAAAGGCGCGGAATAGGCAAAGTGTAAAATTCAAATTTAATATTTTGTTGTTTTGCAAATAGTTCCAGTAACTCTTTACTAAAACCAAAATAATCACGCTTACTAGTGCCACTGCCATCGTAATAAGGTAGGTATTCTATATTCTCTACCCCTATTACATATTTTTCGGTTGGCTGTGCTAATACAGGGCTTATAGTTATAAGCCCTGATACAAGTGCTAACGTGTTAATCAATTTGATAGTAAATGCCGTTTATATCGTTTGGATTATTAATTTATATATCATAATCACAGTTAATTAAAGTTTAGATTTATTAAATATAAAAGAGCGAATTAATCGCTCTTATAAATTAGCTTTTGTCACGAGGTATAAACTCTAACACAGTAGCATTAATACAGTATCTATCTGTGCCTCTTGGCCCCTCACCTTTAAATAAATGCCCTAAATGTATACCGGTGCTTTTTGATTTAAGCTCAATTCGAGTCATCCCCCAGCTGGTATCTTTATGCTTAGTAACACTATTTTTAACCGGATGTTTAAACGACAGCCACCCCGTGCCCGAATTAAATCTATCGCGAGTATCAAATAATGGCTCACCACTTAATTTATCAACAAATACGCCATCGGGAGTGTTTTTAAATTCTTTATACTCTTTACAGTAAGGTCTGTCGGTGCGCTCATTAAATGCGACTTCGTAGGCATCACTATCGCCTAGCTTAAAGGCGCCAAGCGCTTTGTAAAATTCAGCGGGGCTTGCATAGCCTTGACGCGCGTACACCTCTTTTCCATTTTCTAAAAACAAAATGGTGGGGGTTGCCCAAGTTGCCGATTTTATAGTTAGGCCATTAAGCTCATCGGCGTGACGAAATGTCAGTGGGATTGAACCTTTGTAATTGTTAGCGACTGTTTTTTTAAATTTTTCACAGTAAGGGCAGTATTCGCGCGAATCAAGTACCACAATCTGCTTGCCCGTGAGTAAAACACTATTGTCTACATCTGCTTTTTTAGTTTTATTAAATACCACACCCGTGGCGTGATCTGGGCAATAGCCATTTGGGTTCTTTTGTAAATAATTTTGATGGTACTCCTCAGCAGATACAAACCCCTCAAGCGGTTTTATTACTGTTTTAATTGCCCCATAACCGGCTTCACTTAATAACGGCTGATACTCGGCTTTAACTTGCTCTGCAAGCTGCGCTTGCTCTTTAGTGGTAGTAAGAATAATTGATCGATACTGCGTGCCAATATCATTACCTTGGCGATTCGATTGTGTAGGATCATGGCTTTCAAAGTAATTTTGTAATAGCGCTTTAGAAGAAATGATATTGCTGTTGTACATCACTTGCACTACTTCAGCGTAGTTGTTTTCGTCAAACCGGCGAGATTGGTCGGTGATATTTTTATAGCTTGCTTTAAAGCCGTGCCCGTCTGCATAGCCTGATTCTGCATCAATAACCCCTTCTAGTGCTTCGTAGCGCTTTTCGGCTCCCCAAAAACAGCCAGAGCCTAACACAATGGTTTTTATATGCATTGTGGCCTCTACGTTACTGTGCTCTATTTTTTCGGTTGATAAAGCAAAACAGCCGGCGCTAAATGTAATTGCGGCGCCTAATAAATAAACTGAGCGAGAAAATGTCATAAATACCTCTTAATACCTGCGTGTTTTAATTAAGACCCAACATCCCTTGTTTTAATTTCAGAAAATAAATACGTGCTAAATTTGAATACAGTTTGAGTCTGCATTTCTTTTTCGTTTATTTTTCTTATGGCTAGGTACTGAATAAATTGACAAAACTATGTTAGCTTTGCTGCACGTTGTATAAAAAGATTAAATTATGACTGCATTTTTACAGGTATTTACTTTAACAAATAACAGTTTGCTATTAGATGCCACACAGCATAAACAAAACAATGTGTTAGACACTCAAAAAAAAATTTGGGCACTCACTAAGCAGCTAAAGCAAAGTAACGAATTTATTGATTTAGTCCCAGGCATGAACTCTTTAACGCTTTATTTAAAATCGGCAAGTAATTTAAAAAAATGGCAAAACGCCTTGCCTGATTTATGGGACAAAGTACAAGCAACAACATTTAAAGGCACTCACCATAAAATACACACTACTTATGAAGGAGAAGATTTAGATTTTGTTGCCAAACAAACTAATTTAACACCCCAGCAAATTATTCAAATACATAGCCAAGCCACTTACCACGTTTTATTTTTAGGGTTTCAGCCCGGGTTTGCTTATCTACATGGATTAGATTCACGCTTGCATATCCCACGCAGAGACACGCCGCGTACTAAAGTCCCTAAAGGTGCCGTTGCTTTAGGCGCAGAGCAAACTGCCATTTACCCAGCAGAAACACCTGGCGGTTGGCATATCATTGGCCACACAAACACGCCCCTTTTTGATAGCACACACCCAGATCCTTGCTTATTTAAACCCGGCGACACGCTATCGTTCGTTTCAATAAACACAGTGCAAGGAGCATAAAGTGATAAAAGTTCTTAAACCCGGCGTACAACTTACAATTCAAGATGGCGGGCGCTGCGGTTATCGTCATTTAGGTATTAGCCAAGCGGGTTGTTTAGACCCTTACGCACAAATAATTGCCAATAAATTAGTGGGTAACAAAGATAATGAAGCTGTGCTTGAGGTTACGTTAGGCCTGTGCGAGTTACAGTTTGAAACCGATACTATTATTGCCCTACAAGGTGCTGATTTAAATGCTGCGCTTGATGAAACGCCCTTGTACCCTGGCTGGAGTTACCAAGTAAGAGCCAAACAAACTTTAAGCTTTGATACAGGCCGCGCTGGTTTGCGTGCCTATGTAGCCGTACAAGGTGGCATTGATGTTAAAGATATCATGGGCTCAAAATCAACCGATTTAAACGCGCTCTTTGGTGGTTTAGCAGGTAAAGCACTTAGCGAGGGCGACATTATTCCTATTAAAACATCGCCCGTGCCAATAACGCGCTTTATACAGCGCGGCGCTATTACTCCGCCTAAACTAAAGGTGATTAGGGTACATGCAAGCCCACATGCGCAACTATTAGGTGATACGCTACTTAAACAGTTTTTTTCAACGGCGTTTAAAGTAAGCCATAACAGCAACAGAATGGGCCTTAGGCTAACAAACGAAAGCCCCCTAACTCATAGTCACTCACTTGCCTCTCTTGGTACAGGCCCGGGCTCTATTCAATTACCTCCCAGTGGTGAGCCTATTGTATTACTTAACGACGCTCAAACAACCGGTGGCTACCCATTACTTGGCACGGTAATAGAGGCTGATTTACATCAATTTGCGCAATTTAGACCCGGTGACTCAATTGAATTTAAGCAAGTAACCCATGAGCAAGCTAGCTTAGCAAAACAAAAGCTTAAAGGTCACTTACATCAGCTCAGCTTGGCGCTTAAATATAGTTAACTCTAAGGTGAGATATAAACCTATTACAAGGAGCTAATAAAAGTACAAGCGGCGCTCTACTTAACTTGCAATAGGTAGGCTTAGATTGGTTAATTAAGCGCATAAAATTAAAACACGCTAACGCAAAAAATTATAATAAGGCAATTTAAGCTCTGCTTTAATTTTCGCACACACTTGGTGCATTTGTGCAGTGTGCTTTTTTGCAAACACTGCACTGAATGCCTTACTAACGCCACTTTAAGCACCAAAGGTGTTGTAAATATAGCCACACCTGCGCGCAGCGCACTAATTTGGTGCGCGCACTTTTCAGTTGGTGCATAAATTATTCTTAATTAATTGTAAAAGCAGTGTGACTTGAGTAATTATTTCTGATAAAACAAGGTTTCGCAGCACAGCAAAGTTGCCCTGCTGCACACATAATAGGAATGAGGAGTTACTATGTGTTCAATTTTTGGTGTATTAGATATTAAATCTAACGCCACTCAGTTGCGTACCCAAGCAATTGAAATGTCAAAACTACTGAGGCACCGTGGCCCAGATTGGTCTGGTGTGTATTCATCTGAAAAAGCGATTTTAGTGCATGAACGCTTAGCCATTGTTGGTGTATCAAGCGGCGCACAACCATTATATAACCCTGAAAAAACAAATATTTTAGCGGTTAACGGCGAAATTTATAACCACAAAGAGCTGGCAGCAGAGCTAGAGGTAGATTTTGAATTTCAGACTCAATCAGACTGTGAAGTTATTTTAGCGTTATACAAACAAAAAGGGCCTGAGTTTTTAGATGACTTAAATGGTATTTTTGCATTTTGTTTATACGATGAAGAAAACGATGCGTACTTAATTGGCCGCGATCACATTGGTATTATTCCGCTTTATACTGGTCACGATGAGCATGGTAATTTTTATGTTGCCTCAGAGCTTAAAGCGCTTTCACCAATTTGTAAGCACATTGAAGAGTTTCCACCAGGGCACTACCTATACAGCAAAAATGGTGAACTAACGCCTTATTATAAGCGCGATTGGGAAACCTTTGATTCAGTTAAAGATAACAGCGCACAAGCGCAAGACGTAAAAGAAGCGCTAGAAAGCGCTGTAAAACGCCAGCTAATGTGTGATGTACCGTATGGTGTATTGCTATCGGGCGGTTTAGACTCGTCGGTTATTTCGGCTATTACGCAACGTTTTGCTGCTAAACGTATTGAAGATAACGATGAAAGCGACGCATGGTGGCCTAAGCTGCATTCATTTTCTGTTGGGCTTGAGGGTTCACCTGATTTAGCCGCTGCGCAAAAAGTAGCGGATATGATTGGCACAGTACATCACCCTATTCACTTTACCATTCAAGAAGGTATTGATGCGCTTCGTGAGGTTATTTACCACATTGAAACGTACGATGTAACCACCATCCGTGCCTCAACGCCAATGTATTTAATGGCGCGCCAAATTAAAGCTATGGGTATTAAAATGGTATTATCAGGCGAAGGCGCTGATGAACTATTTGGTGGCTATTTATACTTCCATAAAGCGCCAAACGCACAAGAGTTTCATGAAGAGCTAAACCGTAAAGTGTCAAAGCTGCATATGTTTGACTGTTTACGTGCCAATAAGTCAATGGCTGCATGGGGCGTAGAAGCACGCGTACCGTTTCTTGATAAAGAGTTTGTTGATGTGGCTATGCGTATCAACCCTGAAGCAAAAATGTGTAAAGATGGCAAAATTGAAAAGCACATTTTACGCGAAGGCTTCGATGGCTACCTGCCTGAAGAAGTACTGTGGCGTCAAAAAGAGCAATTCTCAGACGGTGTTGGCTACAGCTGGATAGACACGTTAAAAGAGTTTGTAAACGAGCAAGTAAGCGACCAAGAGCTTGCTAACGCTAAGTTTAAGTACCCTATTAACACGCCTGATTCTAAAGAAGCGTATTACTATCGCTCTATTTTTGAATCACACTTCCCAGGTGATGCATCAGCTAAATGTGTACCACATGGTAAGTCGGTTGCGTGTTCAACCCCTGAAGCACTTGCATGGGATGCATCATTTCAAAATAATGCTGATCCTTCAGGCCGTGCTGCTGGCGTTCACAACGACGCGTATGCAAGCAAAGGCTAAACGCACCCTTTTATCGCAACGTAGGCTACAACAGCCTAGGTTGCGATATATAAAGCACCTTTATTCAGTTCCTGTATTTTCTAGTTCACAGCATAACTTAGCTGGTTCAAGTGCGTTAATTGTTATTTATACGCAAGGGTTAAGTACGCGTGTAATGCAAAAAATTGCATCAAATTCGCAGCACCCTGCTAGCGTTTTTTTAAATGAAAATGAAATTTCTCACCGGGTATGTAACATTCGCTGGTTTAACCAAACATCAGAAATTAAGCGCTGCGGCCATGGCACCCTTGCTGCTGCAAAATGTTTATTAGCACACTTTGGTTTTTGCCCTTCACACTTTATTTCAAACGATAAAGAACGGTTTAAAATCAAGCGATCTACAGGCCAGGTTCAACTTCAGCTAGCGGCTATTAATTTAAAAAAGAGTGATGAGGTTAACAGCCTTAGTGATGTGTTTTCGCACTCTATAAAAGCTACTTACTCAACAGCTTATAAAAATGGCTATACCGTTGTACTGTTTAAAAACATGGCTGATTTAAAGCATTTAGAGGTTAATTTTACACATTTAGTAAATGTGCATAACAATGCGGTAATTGCACTGCAAATACATAGTATTAATAAAAACAGCGCAAGCGCATATTTTAGGTATTTTGCGCCGCAATTTGGGGTAAATGAAGATACGGCTACAGGCTCTGCTGTGTCGGTTATTGCGCCCCTTATTTTTAGACTGCATGGTTTAAATAAAGTAGGCCTTATGCAGCAGTCACCAAAGGGCGCGCTGCTAAACTACACGTTTAGCAGCAATCAGGTAGTTGTAAATTAAGCTATTACATTGGCCTTAGTAGGCAAAGTGCAAAGTAGCTTTTCTCGTCTTGCCATGTTTGTTCAAGCGATAAATTAGCCTGAGCAGCAAGATTTTTAAACGACTCAAGCGTATATTTGTGCGAGTTTTCAGTGTGAATACTCTCTCCCGCTACAAAGTCTATTTGCTTATCGTTAATGACCACGCTTTGATTACACTTGCTCACTAAATGCATTTCAATACGGCTGTGCACTTCGTTAAATCGCGATTCGTGTTTAAAATTATCTAAAATAAACGTGCCATTTAACTCGTTATTTATACGCTGGAGCAAGTTTTTATTAAAGGCGGCGGTAATGCCGGCCTTGTCATCGTAAGCATCAAGTAACACTTGTCGCTCTTTTACTAAATCAATACCTATTAATACATAGCCATCAACACCACATAAACGGTGGAAATTATTCATTATTTCAATGGCTTTTACTGGCGCAAAGTTACCCAGTGTAGAGCCTGGAAAATAAACTAAATTTGTTTGGCTGTCTAAGGCGGTGTCTTTTGTTAACTGCTTAACCATTTTGCTATGGGTAAAATCACCTAGCAATGGCGTAATGGCCAGCTCCGGAAATAACGGTGATAAATGCGCTAACGAGTAATTAAGCATCTCTGATGATATTTCAAAAGGAACAAAGGTTTTTACATTGCTCATATGGGCGAGTAAATACGCGACCTTTTTACCCGAGCCACAACCAGGCTCAATAATTGATAGGTTCCCGGGCAGTCTATTAGCGATAGCTTTTGAGTAATCTTCTAATATGGCAAGTTCAGTGCGGGTAACATAGTACTCTTGCAATGAGGTTATTTGCTCGAATAAAGCAGCCCCTTTATCATCGTAAAAATACTTACACGGCAGCGACTTTTGCTGTTGAGCAAGCCCATGTAATACATCATTTAAAAAGTCTAGATCGGTTATTGATTGCTGATTAATTGCTGTTACTTGGCTCATAGTATGTCCTTTGCTAGTCTAATGCCGCTGCACATCCACGCTTGGTGCGGATAAAAAAAGTTACGGTAGGTCTGTCTTAAATGATCTTTTGGGGTAAATACACACCCGCCACGCAAAACCATTTGGTTATTCATAAATTTACCATTGTATTCCCCTGCAGCTCCGCTAAAGGGTTTAAAGCCTGGGTAAGGTAAATAGGCGCTATTAGTCCACTGCCAGCATGTATCGCTTAACTGCGAGATAACATCTGGGTTTTTACATACACATGGCGTAAGCAAATCGTTTTGCTGTTGCTTAAGTGCTTGCTGCTGCGCTACATACTCCCATTCAAACTCAGTAGGTAGGCGCGCATTTACAAAATTAGCATAGGCTGCCGCTTCAAAATAACTTACATGGCTCACTGGCGCATCTAAATTTAAAGGCTGCATTCCGTAGAGAGTAAATTCAAACCACTGCCCGTCAATATACTGCCAGTATAAAGGGTGACTAAGTTGCTCGGTGTTTATATTAGCCCAGCCATCACTTAACCAAAATGAAGGGTTTTTATACCCGCCCGCCTCTATAAATTGTAAGTACTCTCTATTAGTCACTAATCGATTAGCAAAACTAAACGCATGGATAAGGGCCTGATGTTTAGGTTGTTCGTTATCGTACGAAAAGCCGTTTTTAGCATCAGCCCCTATATTGGTTATGCTTTGGCTAAATTCGGTATATTTTAAAGTGACTAACGAATCACTCACCTTTATTAAGTTATTTGGGGTTTGGCTGTAGGCAGGAAAGCTTGGATTAACCGAAAAATTATATTTAATATCCATTAGCATGAGCTCTTGATGTTGCTGCTCATGATTCAGCCCAAGTTCTATAATATTGCACAGTGTTTGGTTAGTGCCTAATTGAAGCAGCTCGTTTAGCGCATTATCAACATAGGTTCTGTAGCGCAACACCACCTCTAAACTGGGGCGAGATAAACATCCTCTATTAGCACGCTTAAACTGCTCACCTATGCCGTTATAGTAGGAGTTAAAAAGTACCTTAAATTGTTCATCAAAGAGCGTGTAGTTAGGCAGATACTTAGCAAGTAAAAATGTTTCAAAAAACCACGTAGTATGAGCTAAGTGCCATTTCATTGGGCTTGCATCATCCATTGCTTGTAGTTGGCAATCTTCTGCGCTGAGGTTTTTTATAAGTGTGAGACTATGTTGGCGAATTGACTGAAATTGAGCGTGTATTTTTTCAGTACTGTGCGCTTCATTCGTTTTCGTGTTTAGCATATTAAAGTTAGTCCTTTTCACTCTTTGCGATTAAATAAAGCCTACCCCAGATTTTACCTTTATGCATGTTACATAATGATTAAATCAAACCCTCTACCCATTTAAAACGTAGACCAATGTATTAACGACTAAACGAGTTTGGTGGCGCTGCTTTAATTTTAGTTTAATAACAAACTAATTTTTAACACTCACTGAATTAACAATAGCTTATCTTTTTAGTGATAAATAGCTTTTAGCGCTAAGTAATCAGGCATATATAACCAAATAGTTTTACATTTACGATTTAACTCATACACTATTAAGGGTATGATCAGCGATTAATTTAGTTAGTCCTCAAATAAGTTTTATTGTAAATAATGCAACTTACTTTGTGGCTAATTAACTTAGTGTTATGCCGGAACTCTCTGGCTTGTTAGGACAACATAAGAGGTATTCATGAGCGAAAATCATGACAAGTATAGTATTGATAATACGGACTACACCGTAGGTCAAGATAACGTGCAAAAATGGGGGTTTGATATACATAATCCTGTTTTTGGTATTAGTGCCGGTTTGATTGTCATCTTTTTAGTCGCCATTCTCGTTTCGGATGCGCAAACAGCCAAAGCAACGCTTGATGGTATTAAGCTCGATATAATAAATAACTTTGATGCGTTTTTTATGTGGGCAGCAAACTTCTTTGTTATATTTTGTTTGGCATTAATTGTATCGCCCTATGGTAATATTCGTTTAGGCGGAGAAGGAGCTAAACCAACGCACTCGCGTATGTCATGGCTTGCTATGTTATTTGCCGCAGGTATGGGTATTGGGTTAATGTTTTGGGGTGTTGCAGAGCCTGTAGCTTACTTTACCGGCTGGTACGAAACCCCACTTAATGTAACCGCAAATACGCCTGAGGCTGCAAAAGTGGCCATGGGTGCAACCATGTTTCACTGGGGTCTTCACCCGTGGGCTATTTATGCCGTTGTAGCGCTCTCACTTGCGTTTTTTACTTATAATAAAGGTCTTCCTTTATCAATCCGTTCAATTTTTTATCCACTATTAGGCGACAGAGCTTGGGGCTGGCCTGGTCATATTATTGATATTCTTGCCGTGCTTGCCACTTTGTTTGGTCTTGCAACCTCGTTAGGTTTAGGCGCGCAGCAGGCTTCTGCAGGTATTAATCATGTATTTGGTACTGATGGCGGCGTAGGCGCACAATTATTGGTTATTATTGGCGTTACCTTACTAGCTATTATCTCAGTAGTACGCGGCATTGATGGCGGCGTAAAGGTCCTTAGTAATATAAACATGCTTATTGCATTTGCCTTACTTCTGTTTGTTGGTTTAGTTGGCTTTGCTGTGGCAATCGGTAACGTACCAAATACGGTTATGGGTTATGTTGAAAATATTATTCCACTGAGCAACCCACATGGCCGTGAAGACGAAACATGGATGCACGGTTGGACTGTATTTTACTGGGCATGGTGGATTTCGTGGTCACCGTTTGTAGGTATGTTTATTGCGCGTGTTTCTCGTGGTCGTACAATTAGAGAGTTTTTAATCGCTGTATTATTAATTCCTACTGCGGTTACTATTTTATGGATGTCTATTTACGGCGGCATTGCAATAGACCAAGTTGTTCAAGGTGTAGGTAGCTTAGGCATAAACGGTTTAACCGATGTACCTATGGCGATGTTCCAAATGCTAGACGAACTGCCTATGTCGAGCGTGCTTTCGTTCCTAGCTGTGGTTTTAGTATTAGTGTTTTTCATTACCTCTTCTGACTCGGGTTCATTAGTTATCGACTCAATTACAGCAGGCGGTAAAGTGGATGCGCCAGTACCACAACGCATCTTTTGGGCTACGGTTGAGGGCTCTATTGCTGCTGCTCTATTATGGATTGGCGGTACAGAGGCGATTCAAGCATTACAAGCGGGTGCTGTTTCAACAGGTCTTCCGTTTACTTTAGTGTTACTACTAATGTGTGTAAGCCTATTATTAGGATTACGTACTGAGCCTCGCGCTGTTAAATAATTAGTCGCTTGCCAGTAAACTAAAAAACGCCGCATAATATGCGGCATTTTTATTGGCTAAGCTAAACGCTGGTTAATAATTTAACTCTGTATTGCATTCGCTAAAATTTAAAATAGATTTAACTTAGTAATTCAGCCAGTGGCGTATCATCGCGGTAATGGTATTGCAGCTGTGCAATCAACAGCTCTGCTGTGGCTAATGCATCAGTTAGCGCATTGTGATTATGATAAGCAGGCAAAGAGTATCGACTGCGGCAATCTGTGAGTCTAAGAGAGCCTACCTTTTGATTAAAAAAACGCCCTATTAAGCCTTGGCGGGCGCGCAACGCTCGTTGCTCAATTTCCATGGTATCGACTAATGCAAACTGGATCCCTTCGTTAATTCTCGCAAGTAATGCATTGTTTAAAAAGTGCCGCTCTATCGCTGCATAATGCACCACCACCACTTTACCACTAAGTGCATTAAGTAGCGGCCCTAGTCGAGAGTTTAAATCAGGAGCATCATCCACTTCTGAATGCGTAATACCATGAATAACAATCGACTCCTCGCTTAAGCTTTTACGAGGCTGTACTACCCAATGCTTAGCATGTGTGCAATATACTCTTTGCACTGTAAAGGGGACTAAGCCAATACTGACTATATCGTCCACCTCACTATTTAGACCGGTTGTCTCAAAATCAAGAGCCACAAACGAAATGTCTTTTATGGGCGTGTGCGTATCACCATAAGCGTGCTGATAAAACGCTTTTAAATGCTCATTTTTAGCGTTGTTAGCCAGTGTTTTATAATGAGCCTGCCAGTCAAAATACGATTGCTTAGCCATTCGCTACTTAACACCCGCATTGGCTGAGTAGCTAAACTTTAAGTAGCTTTGTGCTTTTTCGAGTATGGCAAACGCCTCTTTTAAATTGCGTTGCTCAAACGGCGAAAGCAAATGCGGGTCTATGTCGTTATCGGGCTCTTCTTCTTGCTCTATTTGCCATGCTTGATGGCGAATTCGCATCATGGCAATGTATTCTAACGCGTCACGTAAATCTTGTGCTTTACCCTCAGGTAACAGGCGCGATTCAATAATATCTTCAAGGCGTTCAAACGAATTTTGCTTACGAGAGCCTATCGCCAGTGCATGCACTCTTATCACATCAGAAAGCGGTGCGGTGCCTCTGCGTTTTAAGTTCATTGAGCGCTTATGCTGGCCGTTATGTTCAAGCACAAAGCCTTTAAAAAACCCAAGTGGCGGTGTGCGGTTTCGGGCATTGGCAGCCATATTTGCTAAAAACACACGGTTTTGTTTACTTTGCTTAGCAATAAAAATTTTAAGCTCCTCGGCCCATTTTGTTTTACCCCACACCCCATCTAAATCAAAAAATATTGAGCTGTTAAGCAGTGCTTGTGGTTTAGGTAAGGCTATCCACTGTGAGAATTGATCAAACCATTGCGAGCGTGTTTTACGCCATTTTTTGAACGAGGCCATAATTTCGCCGCTGCAATAGGTATAACCACATTGCGCTAAGCCATCACACACAAAATCAGAAATATTTTGAAAGTACTCGTTGTGTTTTTCATCATCGTAATTGTCATCCAAAATAAGCGCGTTATCTTGATCTGTTACAATAAGTTGTTCGTCTCGCGCCATAGAGCCTAACGCTATAAAACAGTAAGGTACTGGCGGCGGGCCATATTTTTCTTCAGCCAGTACTAATAAGCGCTGTTTAAAAGTACGCCCTATTACCGCCATTGCCGTACCAATCATATGTGAATTAGCATCTTCGTTTACCATACGTACAAATACATTGGGCAGCTGGCGCGCGTAATGTGCTAAATCTTCAATGGTTTGCTGCGCTAAAATACCGCGCACCAAGAGTAGACTACTTTGCGACTCGTACCTTAAAATATCGGATAGTGAAATAACCCCAATAGGTCGGCGCTTTTGTACCACAGGTAAGTGGTGCAAGTTGTCGCGCAGCATGGCAAGGACGGCTTCAAATACATAAGCATTAGAATCAAGCAGTACAAGATTAGTCGACATAATTTTATCTGCGGTAACATCAAGCCCTAGGCCTTCGGCTACCACTTTTGTGCGTATATCGCGGTCGGTAATAATGCCTACTATTTGCCCATCGTCTTCTTCTGGGTCGTCGCTTATTGGTTTGTCTAAATCGGTAACTAACACAGAAGATACCGCTTCTTCTGTCATTACTTTAGCCACATCCTGTATGGTGGTTTGCGTACTTAGCGTTACCACATCGCGATGAATGAGCGACTTAACTTTGGCGGTTGTTAAATCGTTGCTGTCGGCTTGCTCAACTAACGCTTGGCGAAGGCGTACATTGCCATCGGCTTCAAAATAATCAGCAAAGCCGTCAAACTCGTCACAAAAACGGTTAAACAGCGTAAAGTTAATACAGTACACTAGGGTATCTTCGAGCGCCTTTGCAGGAAAGCGCACTTTACGATTCATCAACAAGCCCATTTGGCCAAAAATACCGCCCACATCTAAGCGGTTATAAAGCTCGTTATTACGACGATAAATTTCTACAGAGCCACTGCGAATTATAAATAAATCAGCGATGTCTTGGCCTAACGTTAAAATATCAGTTTGCGAGCGGTAGTAAGCTACCTCAACTTGTTGCGCAAGCTCGTTTAAAGCGTTTGTCGGTAAGTCATCAAATGGCGGGTGCTGCGCTAAAAACTGCGCAATTTCAACTTGTTCGGCTTGCATTGGGGATTCCTTGTGGCCACACAAAAAGGCATGTATATGCTTAAGTGGCTATCTTAACAAACAAGTAGTGCCAATCAAGCCATAACCATGCCCAGCACACTTTTAATTTAAAAACGTTGCTGGGCATGGCTTTAAGGTTAGATTTTTTCAAGCTCTTGTGCGAGCTGCTTAGATTCATCCCCCCTTGGCGTGGTAAAGCGTGCTAAGCCTAAGTAAATTACCGGAGTAAGATAAAGCGTAAACAACACCGCAAGTGCTAATCCGCCAAACACCACCCAGCCAATTGCATTTCGGGCCTCAGCCCCTGCGCCTGTAGAGAGAATTAACGGCAATGCGCCAAGTAATGTAGATATAAGGGTCATCGTAATTGGGCGTAAACGTACCAGCGCAGCTTGCTCGACGGCTTTTCTGACCGTTAAACCTTGATCGCGTAATTGGTCTGCAAATTCAACAAGCAAAATTGCGTTTTTAGCGATTAAGCCTATCAGCATCACTAAACCAATTTGAGAGTAAATATTTAACGACGTGCCGGTTAAATAAAGCGCTAATATGGCCGAGGTAATACCAAAGGGAACGGTTATCATAACCACAATGGCACTATTTACATTTTCAAATTGAGCAGCCAATACTAAAAATACAATTAAAAAAGCAAGTACATAAGTTACAAGTACTTCGCTGGATGTTTCTTCATACGTTAGCGCTTCGCCTTTAAACGCAAGTGCAATACCTGGCTCTAACGATTGCTCAGACACCGTTTTTATTTGCTCTACTAAAGCAGCAATGGTTAACGATTCTGGCAACTCCATACTGAGCTCTATTGAGCGGCGCTGGGCATGACGTTCAAGCTCTGCAGCCACCCCCTCTTCAGAAATATAGGCCACACTACTTAATGGTACTAAACTGCTATTACCCGCTCTGATATATAAATTAGCCAAATCACTTGGACTGTTTATGGTTTGGTTTTGCGCTTGTAGCATAATTGGCACAGACTGATCGCCAATGTTTAAATCTTCTACATCGTCGCCATTTATTGCTGCGCGCAAGGTAATGGCAATGTCGTCTAGCGATACACCGAGCTCTTGTGCACGGCGTCTGTCTATATTTACTCTAAGTTGTGGTTGCGATGGCTGATACGAAATACGCACAGGTGCCACCTCAGGAACGGCTTTTTCTAATGCCGCAGAAAACTGCTGAGCCGCTTTAAATATTTGCAAATAATCTTGCCCAAGCAACGCTATTTCAACGCCTCCCCCTTGGCCACGTAAATTTAAACTATTAGCCCCACCAGGATAGGCCGGTGCTCCTGGAATATCGCCAAGTGGCTGGCGTATCTTATTAATAATTTCTTGTTGGCTAAAATGGCGCTCATCCCAATGCTTTAATGGCACAGTAATAAACACAATATTAGGGTCCCATTGACCTACCACAGTATAAATAGACTCAATTTCTCCGCTATCGACAAACGGAAGTAAAATATCTTCCATTTTTATCGCTTGCCTATCCATAAAGTTTAGTCCTACACCATCTGGGCCACGTGCAAATATACGAATTTTACCTCGGTCTTCTGTGGGTAAAAGCTCGCTGTCTAAACTGGCGTATAACGCTCCTGAGCCTGCTGCAACCAATAAACAAAGCGCAAACGTAAGCCATGCATGGTTAAGCACTTTATGAATTGTTTTTGTATAAATACCACCCAACCAATGGCCTAGTTTAGCAAATGGGTGAAAACCGCCCTGCTTTAACTTTAATTTGGAGGTAAGAGCAGGCACTAATGAAAGTGCCACAAAGCTTGATATAATTACCGCACCGGCAAGTACACCACCAAACTCTCTAAATAATCGACCCGCAGTAGAGGGTAAAAACGCAATAGGTATAAATACAGCGGCAAGTACAGCCGTGGTTGCTACAACAGCAAAAAACACCTCGCGCGTGCCTATTACAGCAGCTGCCCGACGCCCTAAACCTAGCCCCCGCTGGCGCTGAATATTTTCACTTACTACTATGGCATCATCAACAATTAAGCCTGTGGCTAATACTAGCGCCAACAAGGTTAAAATATTTATTGAAAAACCCAGTGCCCATATAAGTGCTAAAGAACCTATTAAAGCAACAGGAATAGCAAAAGCAGGCACTAAAGTGGCGCGCCAAGAACCAATAAATACCCACAAAGTGACAACCACTAACAATACTGTAAGCAATAAAGAGTAAATTACTTCATCTACTGAGCTTCTTATAAATTGTGCGTCATCGGAGGTAAGTGTAAATTCCATTTCTGGAAAGCGCGTTTGCATGCTTGTAATAAGCTTTAGCACTTCATCTGATATTTCAATTGTATTTGATTGTGCTTGTCGAATAATTTCCATACCAATAACGGGCTTACCGTTTAGCCTTACCATAGAGCGCGGATCGGCAGGGCCAAAATACACAGCTGCAATATCACTAATTCGGGTATCGCCTTGTATTATAATATCGCCAACTTGTTCTGGAGTAATAGAGGTTGCATCGGCACGTACAATAATTTGCTGATCGTTTGACTTTAAACTCCCTGCTGGCACATCAAACGGTGCTTGGCTAAGCACTTGTGCTACATCGGGCACTGTTAAATTAAAGCTACTTAGTTTTAGCGGGTTTATCCGTACTCTTAATACGCGTTCTCTATCACCGTTTAAGCGTACATCTGCGACACCCGGAATAGTTAAAAATTGCGGCGCTAAGTCAACATTTACGCGCTCGGTAAGTGCTTCAAGCGATAAATTTTCACTTGAAACAGTGAGAGACACAACTGCTTCGGCGTCGTTGTCGGCTTTAATAATAGAAACACGCTCGACCTCCTCTGGAAGGTCTCGCTCTACACGTGCAACAGACTCACGCGTTTCATTCGCGGCGTCATCTAAATTTATGCCTGGTCTAAATTCGACCACAATACGTGCATTTCCCTCTTCACTTTGTGCCCGTATCGATTTAACGCCACTTACACGCGATACTGCGCCTTCTAACTTGCTGGTTACTTCGGTATCAACGGTCTCAGGCGAGCCACCAGGAAATGGCGCCGAAACCGTAATACGTGGTCTATCTACATCAGGAAGCTCTCTTACTTCAACACCCGCAATAGCGGCAATACCTGCAATAATAATTAATAAGTTAAGCACCACAATAAGTACTGGGCGGCGAATCGCCATTGAGGGCAAGTCTTGCATCATAGGTTGCTGTTTCATACCTACTCCTGCGAATCTTGTAAGGGTAAATTAAAGCTTAGCTCTTGGCCTGCACGTAAGCGTTGTACCCCTTCAATTACTAAAGTATCGCCTTTATTTAACGGCCCAGAAACCAATAATCGCCCCGCCAAGCGCTGCTCTATTTTTACATCAACACGTGTGGCTTTTTTATCAACGCTGGTCCATACATACGGGCCTGTTGCCCCCCACAGTAATGCAGCCTCAGGAACTGCAGCAAAACGCTCGCCTAACACTTCAATATGTACTCTAAAGCTCATACCAGGTAAAAATTGTTGTTTTTCATTATTTAGCTTGGCTTTAACACGTAAAGTACGAGTTTGTGGGTCTACGCGTGAGTCTAAATAAGCAATATCAGCGTTAATGGCAGTGTCTGATTGCCAAGGAAACACCGTTAAGTTGCTTTTATTACGCAGCATACTGATAGCCGACTCCGGTGCGTTAAAATTTATGTACAAGCTTGTTGTGTCATCTATTGTGGCAATGGGTGTTTGCTCGGTTATTCTATCGCCTACCTCAACATCTGTTAAACCCATAATGCCATTTATTGGCGCAATTACTTTTCTGTCTTCAAGCTCAGTTTGGGCCTGTATGAGGGTGACTTTGGCAAGCTCTACAACGGTTTTAGCATCATCAACATCGCTTTTAGGTACTGCGCCTTTGGCCTGACTTTGTTCTAATCGTTTTAGTATTCGCTGGGTGTCGGCAAGTTTAATTTTAGCCTCATCAAGCGCTGCTTTTTGCCTACGAGAATCAAGTTCGAGTAAAGTATCGCCTTTTTTTACTTTATCACCTGGCTTAAAAAAAACGCCTGTTACTCTATCGCCTACTGCAGGGTACATTACAACCGAATGTATTGCCTCTGTATTTCCTACCGCTTGCACTTGTTGTTTAGCACTTTCGAGGGCAATTTTTTGTACAACAACGTTCGCGCTCATTGCAGGAACGCTGAAAAACAGCAGCGAACTAAGCACACCGATTAAAAAGTTTTGCGATTTCAAAGTAACACCTTAATTAATTATTATTTCCATTACCTTACGAAGTCTAACAGCTGATTGATCAATAGGTAGGATAGAACGATAAATTAGCAAAACTATAAGATGAAATTAAATTGGTAATACCAATTAATTTTTGAAAAAGGCGCCTAATGACTAAGCATTTATACAAATACAGGCAGGATTAAACTAAAAAGTGGCTATATAAATAAAAAAGCCCAGTATAAACTGGGCTATGTAGATAATAGGTAGTTAAAGATTATTTACCGCGCTGGGCTTCTTTTTGTGCTTTTTTAGCTTCTTTACGTTGTTGTAAAACCGCTTGCGCTTCATTACCAATGTGCCCTTCACCACGTGCTTGTGCTAATTCTATTTGCTTTTGACGCTCAGCAAAACGAGCACGTTGCTCATCGGTTACATTATCAATACAGTGATGACACGAAACACCTTCCATGTATTCTGGCTTTTGCTTTTCTTCTTCTGTAATCGGCATACGACACGCATGACATTGATCGTAAGAGCCTTTTTGTAAATCATGATTTACTGCTACACGATTATCAAAAACAAAACACTCGCCTTCCCACATTGTGTCTTCTTTTGGCACTTCTTCTAGGTATTTTAAAATACCGCCTTCAAGGTGGTAAACCTCATCAAACCCTTGCTCTTTCATGTAAGCCGTTGATTTTTCGCAGCGAATACCACCGGTACAAAACATGGCTACTTTTTTGTGTTTTTCTGGGTCTAAATTTTCTTTAGCCCACTGAGGGAACTCTCGGAAAGTTTTGGTATTAGGATCGACTGCATTTTGAAAAGTGCCAATTTCAATTTCGTAATCGTTACGTGTATCAATCAAAATCACTTCAGGGTCTGATATTAATGCATTCCACTCTTTAGGCTTAACATAGCTTCCCACTACTTTTAGTGGGTCAACCCCTTCAACGCCCATAGTAACAATTTCGTTTTTTAGCTTTACTTTAGTGCGGTAAAACGGGCATTCATCATCGAATGATTCTTTAGTCACTATGTCTTTTAGGTTTTCTTGTGTTTCTAACCACGCAAGTAAGTTATCTATTCCTTCGCGCTTAGCCGATACAGTACCGTTAATACCTTCAGCAGCAAGCAATAAAGTACCGCGTACTTCGTTTGCTTCCATCACATCTAAAAGAGGTTTACGTAGCGCTTCAAAATTTGGCAAACCTACAAATTTGTACATTGCACACACTATAAAGTGCTCGTTTGTTACATCATCTTTATGAACAGCAGTCATTTTACTTCCTATTTTGCTTTGATAGCCTTAAGTGGCGTTTACCGAATCGTAAATCCGGCGCATATGGGGCGCGTATTTTACGCTTTTTATAATTAATTGCAAAAAATAGCGCGTTAGAATGGTTTTTACTGTCGGCATAACCCTTGTGTAAGCTATAATGCGGCCATTAATTTAAGTTGCACATTGGAGAACACGACTTTGCACTTTACTGATCTTGGGATTGATACTCGCCTTGAAACACAATTAGCACATCAAGGGATCACCCAGCCCACAGATATTCAAGCACATGCAGTGCCTACCGCACTTGCAGGGCATGACATTTTTGCTCAGTCTAAAACTGGGTCGGGCAAAACATTAGCGTTTTTATTACCTGCTGTTCAGCGAGTTATGAAACAAAAAGCGCTCAGTAAACGCGATCCACGTGTCCTCATTGTTGCACCAACCCGTGAGCTTGCAACGCAAGTATTTACGCAATTGCGTTTATTAATTGCGGGCACAAACATTAAAGCTGTAAAAATACTCGGTGGCGAGAACTTTAACGATCAAATTAAAGCCCTTCGTAACGACCCGCACTTTGTTGTGGCAACCCCAGGGCGTTTGGCCGATCACATCACAAAACGCTCATTACAATTAAGTGGGTTAGAGCTATTAATTTTTGATGAAGCCGACCGTATTTTAGACTTAGGTTTTACTGAACAGCTGAAAATGATTAACGAGCAAGCTAATCACCGCTTGCGCCAAACATTGTTGTTTTCAGCGACACTAGATCACGCTCAAGTAGATGCCCTATCGCGTAATTTATTAAAAAAGCCAAAACAAATTACACTGAGCGCCGCTAACGAGCAACACAGTGATATTAAACAAACACTCTATTTAGCCGATCACCTTGATCATAAAGAAGCGTTACTTGAGCATTTTTTAAAACAAGATGATGTTGGCCAATGTATTATATTTACAGCAACCCGTGCCGATACCAGCCGTTTAAGTGAAGCATTAAATGCAAAAGGTTTTAAATCGGTGGCTTTAGCTGGCGATTTAACACAGAGCAAACGCCTTGAGATCATGGACTCGTTTAGCCGCGAAAACTTTAAAATTTTGATCACCACTGATGTCGCTTCGCGAGGATTGGACTTATTAAGTGTAACGCACGTAATCAATTTTGATTTACCAAAACACGCTGAAGAGTATGTACACCGTATAGGTCGTACAGGCCGCGCCGGATTTAAAGGTAATGCATTATCGCTAGTAGGCCCTAAAGACTGGGCAAGCTACTTAGCAATTAAGTCGTTTTTGAACGACGAGCTGGCTTTTGCAAGCGTTGATGGCCTTAAAGCTAAATTTAAAGGTATAAAAGAGAAAAAGCCAGCAACAGCCGCTGTAAAAACTAAAAAAGTTGCACAGGTCAAAAAGCCGCAAGTTAAACGCAAGGCAAAACCTAAAAAACCAGCTGCACCTATAAAAGCCCCAATGAACATTGATGGCAATTCACCAATGCGCCGTAAAAAAAAGCCTGAGCAGGAATAATTATGAGTTACCTAGGAACAACACAAACCTTATTTGTAAAAGAAGTGAGCAATGAAGGTGCTTACCTTGATGGCCACGATTTAGGGGAAGTGTTTTTACCAAAACACGAAATTAAAGATGAACTTGAAGCTGGCGATAGCATAAGCGTTTTTATCTTTTTAGATAACGCCAATTTAGCTACAGCAACAGTAAAAAAACCCCATGCCCAAGTAGGTGAATACGCACTGCTTCGTGTTAAAGAAATAAATAGCATCGGCGCTTTTTTAGATTGGGGTCTTGAGAAAGATGTTTTAGCTCCATTTAACGAGCAAAAACCACGTATGCAAGAAGGTCATTCTTACTTAGTTCGCTTATATTTAGATAATGCAAGCCAACGTATTTGTGCATCAAGCAACTTTAATCGCTTTTTATCAAAAGATGAGCCTGAGTACACTTATCTTCAAGAAGTTGATTTAATTGTTGCTGGAAAAACAGATATTGGCTACAAAGTGCTTATTGAAGAGTCTCACTTTGGGGTTGTGTTTTACAACATGGTATTTAAAAACTTATTTGTAGGGCAAAAGCTTAAAGGGTTTGTTCAAAAAGTACGAGAAGACGGAAAAATCGACGTTATACTTGAAAAGCCAGGCATGGGTAAAGTAAGTGAACTTGGCGATAAAATAATGGAAAAGCTTAAAAACGAAGGCGGCATACTAGCCATTGGTGATAAATCTGATCCTGAGCTTATCAAAAAAGTATTTTCAACCAGTAAAGCTAACTACAAAAAAGCCATTGGTGGTTTATTTAAGCAAGGCTTGATAGACATAGAAGCCAAATCTATCCGCTTAAAATAATTGTACACTTTTTATAAGCGCTAACATTATGTTGGCGCTTATAGTTAAATTTTTTCTAAATAGTTTAATTAAATGATTATTCAAAGATGATAAAACGTTTTGATGAATAAAAAACGTTATTTAGCTATTATCACTAACGGCACTTATATTGCCCTATTTTCTGCCCTCACCTTCGCGTAAATGAAGGTTTTAAACAAAGCTAACACTAGGTTTACCCTTCAAGAATAATTATGGAATTACTAATAGGCATTAGCCCATAATACGCTTATACGGTAACGTGCATTCTGTATATTGCTTTGAATAATCAAGTATCTCAGCTTTGGTTTCTAAGCTTAGTGGCGCCAACCTAAATACTTTATTTTCACATTCACTTTGTTTGTCGTCGTGATTTGAAATGCAATCTGACGTAGTTACGTTTTGGCGCGTTAAGCGCTCTTCATTTTTATAGCATAAGTGGTGTGCGTAGCCATGCATGGTTTGCTTAAATTCAAATAAATCGACAGGGTAATTTGCGACTAAGTCAGTAATCGTCGCTACTCCATCATAAGCTTTACTAGAAAAAACATATTTATTTACTGAAAAACCTGCAACAACAATTAAAATAGATCCAAAAATTAACTTCAAAATAAACCCCTTACTGCATTCTTAGTACTAATGTAGCATAAAAATGTATTCATAAAAGGGGTTTAGCACTAAATAATTGCTTTTTGTTAACTTAAACTAGTGATTTATTAACATCGGCTAAAGTTTGTACCGGATCTGACGATTGTGTGATTGGTCTTCCAATCACTAAGTAATCGCTACCCGCTTCAATAGCTTGCTTAGGTGTCATAATGCGTTTTTGGTCGCCCACATCACTACCAGCCGGACGAATGCCTGGAGTAACTAGCTTAAACTCGCTACCTAATTGTGCTTTTAGCGCTTTCGCTTCTTGGGCAGAACATACTACGCCATCAAGCCCTGCATCTTTTGTTAATTTAGCTAAATGAATAACTTGTTCTTGCGCTGATTTTTCAACACCCAAACGCTTTAGTTCAGCTTCGTCCATGCTGGTTAGCACTGTCACTGCAATTAATAAAGGTGCTTTATCACCAAACTTTTCAAGTGCCTGCTTTGCCTTATTCATCATTTCAAAACCACCTGATGCATGAACGTTTACCATCCAAACGCCCATATTAGCCGCTGCGGTGACCGCTTTTGCAACTGTATTAGGGATATCATGAAATTTTAAATCTAAAAATACGTCAAAGCCTAAATCGATTAACTGTTTAACGAATGCAGGGCCAAAATAAGTAAACATTTCTTTGCCTACTTTTAAGCGACACGTATCTGGTGAGAGTTTTTTTACAAAATTAAGAGCCGCGTCTTGTGAATCGTAATCTAGGGCAATAAGAACTTTTTTTGTATCTTCTAAAGACATAACTATCCTAATGAATGGCAGTAAAGTTATAAATAGTTGGGGGTTATTAAAATCCGTCTAGGCCTCTACTTGGCACAATGGTTTCCCAATGTTTACAAGATGGGCAGTTCCAATAAATAGTGTGGCTTGTAAAACCACAATGTTGGCATTGAAAGTCTGGTTTTGTAGCTATATACGACGTAACTAGCTTATCAATTTCATCAAGTACTTCTTTGGTATTTGGATTTTTATCACCCATTAGCTGTAGTAAAAAGCTAAAACCTCGAATTGTAGGCTGACGTTTTAAGCTGTCGGTTAAAAAATCAAATGCCTGTTTAGTATTTCCTTGCTCTAACAGTGCTTGGCAATGTTTTATTTTTATTAGCACCCCGCCTTTATCGAGCAAGTCACATAATAAATCATGAAACTGATGTGTTAAATTTAACTGCTTATAACTATGTGCAAGCTGGTCAATAAACAAAGGCGCAAATAACGTAAATTGGCAAACGAGTTCACGCCAATAGTAAATTGCTTTTACGTAGTCTTCACTTGTGTAAGCCGATAACCCTAATTCGTATAAAGGGCGAACCGCTTTGTAATTTAAGCTAATGGCTTTGTTCATTAATTGTGGTTTATTTTCGCTTAAGGCAGCTTCGCTGTAAAAATTAGCAATTGCTTTAAAATGCTGCTCTTTGACAAATAACTCACTATGGGCTTCGAACATATTAATGCCCTTTTCCCACTCTCGGGTTTGCGAGTATAAAGTAATAATTGGGTCAAGTGCTTGTTCATGCCCAGCTTTAACAAGCCACACTAAATGCTCTTCTGCACCGTCTAATAAGCCGGCCATAATATAATCTTCAGCTAATTCTAAACGGCTAGCGGCAGCTTGTTGTTCATTTAAGCTTGGGTGTTTTAAAAGGAGTTCATGAATTTTTATTGCGCGGTCAAGCTCACCTCTTCGGCGAAACATGGTAGCAAGGGTTGAGTAGTGGTCAACAGAGTCAGCAGCCACTTCTAATAGGTTTATTAGGTGCTCTAAGCCCTGATCTTCTTCTCTGTCTAGTAAAAACTTTAAGCCTTTACTGTATTCTGAAGTGATTTGGCGATTGAGTTGATGAGCTTGGTTTTTTGCACTATTTTTGCCCATAATCCAGCCATAACCGGCAGCAACAGGCAGTAGTAAAAACAAAAGCTCAATCATGATTAGGTGTCTTTATTAGCAATAAGCTTACTATTATTTTTTTCTGGCGCTAATTGTTTTTTTAAGCGGTAATTTTGCCACTTTAATTTAGAAAACAATTTAAAGCTAATAAAACACCCTATTATTACACCCAGTATAAAGCAGATACTTATTATTACAGCGAGTGGCAAGGTATTACTGGCAATAATATAATTGATTTTTACTAATTGTGGATTTTGAGAGCCCAATAAAAATGCGCAAAATAGGCATAGTACAACCAGAATAATTTTTAATACCTTAAACAAGTAACTACTCCAACTGGTTAACTAGGCAATACTCTCGTTTACGCGGTCGCGTAATTCTTTGCCTGGTTTAAAATGAGGTACGTGCTTACCATCAAGCTCTACTGTATCGCCAGTCTTAGGATTACGACCTGTGCGAGGAGCGCGGTAATGCAAAGAGAAACTACCAAAACCTCTGATCTCAATACGATCTGAAGTAGATAATGAGCCGGCCATTTGTTCAAGAATTTCTTTTACTGCATTTTCAACATCTTTCACTGGAACGTGTGCGTGCTGTTCGGCAAGTGTTTCTATCAGTTCTGACTTAGTCATAGCGTTTCCTTAAAGAGAATAGTGGAAGGGCAAAACTGCCCTTCCAATTAAAAACTAATTAGTAATTAGTCTTTTTGTGCATTTGCGAAAGCAGCTGCCATTGCGTTTTCAAACACTGGCTCTTCTTTCTTAAGCTTCTCTAGTACTTCTTTCTCTTCTGCTTCGAAAAGAGCTTTAACAGATAAGCTTAAAGTGCGGTTCTTACGATCAACGCCAACGTATTTAGCTTCGATTTCGTCGCCTACAGAAGCAACAGTTGTTGCATCTTCAACGCGCTCTTGAGCGATATCAGCTACACGGATGTAACCTTCAACGCCTTCGATAAGCTCTACAGTTGCGCCTTTCGCATCAACTTCAGTCACTTTACCTTTAACAATAGCACCTTTTTTGTTTGCATCAAGGTAGTTATTGAACGGGTCAGCTTCGATTTGCTTAACACCTAGAGAGATACGTTCACGCTCTGGGTCAACTTGCAATACGATAGCAGTGATTTCGTCGCCTTTCTTGAATTCACGTACAGCTTCTTCGCCAGGCGTGTTCCAAGAAATGTCTGAAAGGTGTACAAGACCATCAATACCACCGTCAAGACCGATAAAGATACCGAAGTCAGTGATTGATTTGATCTTACCAGTAACTTGGTCGCCTTTGTTTTGTAGACGAGCAAATTCCTGCCAAGGATTAGCAATACATTGCTTAAGACCAAGAGAAATACGACGACGTTCTTCGTCGATTTCAAGAACCATAACTTCAACAGTGTCACCTAGTGAAACAACTTTTGAAGGGTGGATGTTCTTGTTAGTCCAATCCATTTCAGAAACGTGAACTAGACCTTCAACGCCTTCTTCGATTTCTACGAAGCAACCGTAATCAGTAAGGTTAGTTACACGACCAGAAAGCTTAGAACCTTCTGGGTAACGACCAGCGATAGCTGCCCATGGATCTTCGCCAAGCTGTTTAAGGCCTAGAGATACACGAGTTTTATCTTTGTCGAATTTAAGAACTTTAACTGCGATTTCGTCGCCAACATTAACGATTTCTGAAGGGTGCTTAACACGCTTCCACGCCATATCAGTGATGTGTAGTAGACCATCAACACCACCAAGGTCAACGAATGCACCGTAGTCAGTAAGGTTCTTAACGATACCTTTAACTTCTTGACCTTCAACAAGGTTAGCAAGAAGCTCTTCACGTTCTTGTGAGTTTTCAGATTCGATAACTGCACGACGTGAAACAACAACGTTGTTACGTTTTTGGTCAAGCTTGATTACTTTAAATTCAAGCTCTTTGCCTTCAAGGTGAGTTGTGTCACGTACTGGACGAACATCAACAAGTGAACCAGGTAGGAAAGCACGGATTGAATCAACTTCAACTGTGAAACCGCCTTTAACTTTACCGTTGATAACACCAGTAACAGTCTCTTGCTCTTCACATGCTTTCTCAAGACGGATCCACGCTTCGTGACGCTTCGCTTTCTCACGAGAAAGGATAGTTTCACCGAAACCGTCTTCGATTGCATCTAGTGCAACATCTACTTCGTCGCCTACAGCAACTTCTAGTTCACCAGCAGCATTTTTGAACTGCTCTGCAGGGATAGCACTTTCTGATTTAAGACCAGCATCTACAAGTACAATGTTATTCTCGATAGAGATTACTGTACCTTTAACAATAGAGCCTTGCTCTGCTTCAAAACCCTTTAAGCTTTCTTCAAATAACTGCGCAAAATTTTCTGACATACGAATATACGTCTCATATATTAATACCAATAAGCAACCATGCTGCATGGGGTTGTTAAAATAGCACTGGCGTCCTGCTGGTGCATAAAATGTGTTTAGCTTCGTTTAGGAAACTTGCCTTGTGAGATAGCAATATCGACTAAAGTTATAACTTTATCAAACACTTGCTGAGCATTAAGCTCGCTTGTGTCTATTTCAATTGCATCATCAGCAGGAACAAGCGGCGCAACGGTGCGATTCATATCGCGCTCATCACGAGCTTGAATGTCCTGTAATAGACCACTTAGTGTAACATCAAGGCCGCGCTCATTCAACTCAACATAACGTCTGCGCGCGCGTTCTTGTGCACTAGCGGTTAAATATATTTTTAATGGTGCGTCTTGAAAAACCACGGTGCCCATATCTCGGCCATCAGCAATTAAGCCCCGTTCGGTTTTAAACGCACGCTGGCGTCGAAGTAACGCTTCACGTACACGCGGTAATGCAGCCACTTTTGAAGCAGCTGCCCCAACCTCTTCATTACGAATTGTCGAGGTTACATCTTCGCCTTCTAAAATAACTTTTCCAGCATTAGTTTGGCTATCAACCAAAAACTGCACATCTAAGTTTGCAGCAAGCGGGACAAGCGCTTCTTCGTTGTCTAATGCTATTTGGTGATGAAGTGCGGCAAGGGATAATACACGGTAAATTGCGCCGCTATCCAATACATCCCACCCCAATTTGTCGGCTAACAAGCGACAAACAGTTCCTTTACCTGAACCACTTGGGCCATCAACGGTGATTACGGGCATTAATAACGCCTGCATTTAAAACCTCCTGCAATGCACACCTAAATAAAACCGCGATATTATACGTCACTTCTGCAAATAGATCCGCTTTAGTGTGTAACTTTTTATAATTATTTATAAAAAGCCTACTCACTCACTGATGCTAAAACCTTGAAAAAGGTTGGAAAAGTTTTATATGTACACTTAGGATCGTTGATTGTAATAGGCTTTCCGCCTACGGCAACCATTGCAAAACACATCGCTATACGGTGATCGTCATACGTATCTATAGCCACATCATTGAATGCACTCGGTGGTGTAATTTCGATAAAATCTTCACCCTCTACAACCTCGGCACCCACTTTACGAAGTTCAGTTGCCATTGCATATAAACGGTCGGTTTCTTTTACACGCCAGTTATAAATATTGCGAATAGCCGTAGGCCCTTTAGCAAATAAAGCAACCGTAGCAAGTGTCATTGCCGCATCAGGGATAGCGTTAGCGTCAATATCTACACCTTTTAATTCGCCTTTACGAACAACTAAACGCTCGTCATACCATTTTATTTCAGCGCCAACTTGTTCCATCACTTTAGCAAAACCAATATCACCTTGAACTGATTTAGCGCCCACGCCTTTAATTTCAATTTCGCCACCGGCAATGGCCGCTGCCGCAACAAAGTAAGACGCTGATGATGCATCACCCTCCACCATAATACGCTCTAGTGATTGGTATTGTTGGCCGCCTTTAACTTTAAATGTTGTATAGTCGCTGTGCTCAACTGTCACCCCAAAACGCGCCATTACATCTAACGTAATATCAATGTAAGGCTTAGATACCAAAGTACCCTTAATGGTAATTTGCGTATCACCACTAAATAAAGGGGCAGCCATTAGCAATGCTGTTAAAAATTGGCTAGAAATACTGCCATCAATTTCAACAGTACCGCCTTTAATTTGCCCACCAATTATTTTTAGTGGTGGGTAGTCTTTATGTTTTGTGTAGGTAATATCGCCGCCAAGTGCTTGTAGCGCATCGACCAAGTGCCCTATTGGGCGCTCTTCCATGCGCGGCTCACCTATAAGCTCATATTCCCCAGCTACAGCAGCGAGTACCGCTGTTAAAGGACGATACGCTGTACCTGCATTGCCTAAAAATAAAGGGTCACTTGGGGTTTTAAATACACCGCCAACCCCTTCTACGGTTGCCACAGTGCGATCATCATTAAGCGTTACGTTAACACCTAGTAGTTTTAATGCACCCAACATGTGGCGAATATCATCGCTATCTAACAGGTTTTCTACAACGGTAGTCCCTTGAGCCAGCGCTGCTAATAATAAAATACGGTTTGATAGGCTTTTAGACCCTGGTAAGGTAACACTGCCATTTACACGAGAAATAGGCTCTAAACGAAGTTGTTCCATTAGCTGTGCTCCTGTGCAAATGCCGCCATAAAGTCAACCAAGGCTTGCACACCTGCAAGTGGCATTGCGTTATAAATACTTGCGCGCATACCGCCTACAATTCTGTGCCCTTCTAGGGCAAGTAAGCCGGCTTCTTTAGATTGCGTTACAAACTTTTCGTTTAAGCTTTCATCGTTTAGCCAAAACGGTACATTCATACGCGAACGACAATGCGTCGCTACTTTATTAGTATAAAAAGGCGATTCATCAATAAAGTCATAAAGCAGCTTAGCTTTAGCAATATTTTGTGCTTCCATTGCCTTAACGCCACCGTTTTGCTCTAGCCATTCAAATACTTCGGCCGCTAAATACCATGCAAAAGTAGGCGGTGTATTAAACATGCTGCCTTGTTTTGCTTCAAGTGCGTAATCTAAAATGCCAGGTTTAGCTAAACCTTCACGCTCAAGTAATGTTTTGCGCACAATAACAATAGCTATACCTGATGGACCTATATTTTTTTGTGCACCGGCATAAATTAAATCAAATTTATTTACGTCAATTTCTCGCGACAAAATAGTCGACGACATATCAGCAATAATAGGCGCTGTTGGGTGACTAGGCACATCAAAAATCTCTAATCCGTCTACCGTTTCATTTGGGCAGTAGTGAATGTAAGATGCATCTGCAGGTAACTCCCACTGCGCCACTTCTTTTATAGAAAACAGCCCGTTTGCGTCATTTCTAACGTTGATTGAATGGGTTTGAGTAAATTTATTAGCTTCGTCAGTGGCACTTTTAGACCAAACGCCGTTCTCGCAGTAAACCGCCGTTTTACCATTTTGATGTAAATTTAATGGCACAGCGCTAAATTGACCGCGACCACCACCGTGCATAAATAACACTTCAAATTCATCGCTAATGTTCATTAAACGACGAAGGCTGGCTTCGCATTTTGCTGTAAGCGCTAAAAAATCTTTACTACGATGACTTATTTCCATCACAGATACGCCTAAGTCTTGCCAGTCTAAAAATTCTTTTTGTGCTTTTTGCATAACAGCTTGTGGAAGCATAGCTGGCCCCGCACAAAAATTATATTTACTCATTACCTTTGCCTCATTCCAGTAATTTAAACTCTTTTGATAAACAAAAAAGGATTATTAATTTTTTTCAACATGATAAAAAAAAGCGGCCTTAGCCGCTTTTTCAATTTCAGTTATTCAGAAGGTGGATTATCATCCGTTGCTTCTTCATTTACTGTATCAACCGTTTCAACGTCTTCAATATCAACTAAGTCACTGTCTGTAACTTCAATCTCTTCGATACGTTGTAAACCAACTACTTGCTCTTCGTCAATAGTTCTGATCAAAATAACACCTTGGGTGTTACGTCCAACCGTCGATACTTCATTAACGCGGGTACGTACTAGCGTACCACGGTTTGAAATAATCATTATTTCGTCGTTGTCGTCAACTTGTACAGCGCCAACTACTGCGCCATTACGCTCACTCACCTTAATAGATACAACACCTTGTGTTGCACGGCTCTTAGATGGGTAATCTTCAAGTTGAGTACGTTTACCGTAACCATTTTCAGTCACAGTTAAAATAGCACCGTCAGACTTAGGCACAATTAACGACACTACGCGTTGGTCGTCGGCCATCTTAATACCACGAACACCGGTAGCAGTACGACCCATAGGGCGAACACCTTTGAAACGAATTTCAGGGTTGCCTTCTTCGTCGAGTACCGGGTTGCCGTTTTCATCAACAACAGCAGACTCTTCCGCTTCTTTAAAGCGTACAACTTTACCTGCATCAGTAAACAACATAATTTCGTTGCTACCGTCGGTAATATCAACCCCAATTAGGCTATCGCCTTCGTTAAGGTTTACCGCAATAATACCGCTTGCACGTTGACGGCTGTATGCCGTTAGTGGGGTTTTCTTCACAGTACCAAATGCAGTTGCCATGAAAATGTATTTATCTTCTTCGTACTCGCGTACAGGTAAGATAGCAGTAATGCGCTCATCATCTTCAAGTGGCAGTAAGTTAACAATTGGCTTACCGCGAGCGGCGCGACTAGCCAGTGGTAACTGGTATACTTTAAGCCAGTACAAACGACCCGCAGTAGAGAAACATAAAATGGTATCGTGGGTATTAGCCACTAAAAGACGCTCAATGAAATCTTCATCTTTCATCTTCGTTGCTGACTTACCTTTACCACCACGGCGCTGCGCTTCGTAATCAGACAATGCCTGATACTTAACGTAACCTTCGTGAGATAGGGTCACAACAACATCTTCTTCGTTAATTAAATCTTCAAGGCTAATATCGTGCGCTGCCGCGTTAATTTCTGTACGACGCTCATCACCATATTGCTCTTTAATTTCTACTAACTCATCACGAATAACTTCCATTAAACGCTCAGGGCTAGCTAAAATGTGTAGTAGCTCAGCAATTAAATCTAACAGCGATTGGTACTCTGCTAAGATTTTTTCATGCTCAAGACCGGTTAGTTTGTGTAAACGTAAATCAAGAATTGCTTGTGCTTGCTGCTCAGAAATATAGTACTGACCATCGCGAATACCCAGCTCACTTGCCAGCCAATCTGGGCGTGCTACGTTGTCTTCGCCTGCTTTTTCAAGCATAGCTTGTACGTTGCCTAAATCCCATGGGCGAGCTGTTAAGGCTACTTTAGCCTCTGCTGGGGTTGGCGATTTACGAATTAGCTCAATAATTGGGTCGATGTTGGCAAGCGCAATTGCTAAACCTTCAAGGGTATGAGCACGGTCGCGCGCTTTACGTAAATCAAATACGGTACGGCGTGTAACCACTTCACGGCGGTGAATAACAAACTCTTCAAGCATTTCTTTTAAGTTGAAACACTTAGGTTGGTTGTTAATTAATGCAACCATATTCATACCAAACACAGTTTGTAACTGAGTTTGTGAATATAAGTTGTTGAGGATAACTTCACCTACATCACCACGTTTGATCTCAATAACGATACGCATACCGTCTTTATCTGATTCATCACGTAGTGCGCTAATGCCTTCAATTTTTTTATCTTTAACAAGCTCAGCAATTTTTTCAATTAAGCGTGCTTTGTTAACCTGATAAGGAATTTCGTGCACGATAATGGTTTCGCGGCCTGTTTTTTCATCGGTTTCGATGTCGGCGCGTGCACGCATGTACACTTTACCACGGCCGGTTAAATAAGCATCTTCAATGCCTTTTTTACCATTGATAATGGCAGCCGTTGGGAAATCAGGACCCGGAATGTAATCCATTAATTCATGAATCGTTAAATCAGGGTTTTGAATAAGCGCTAAACAACCATTAACCACTTCAGTTAAGTTATGAGGTGGAATGTTTGTTGCCATACCTACCGCAATACCCGATGAACCGTTAACGAGCAAGTTAGGCACTTTGGTTGGTAAAACGTCAGGAATTTGTTCGGTACCGTCGTAGTTAGGAACGAAATCAACCGTTTCTTTTTCAAGATCGGCTAATAACTCATGCGACATTTTTGCCATACGTACTTCTGTATAACGCATTGCCGCTGCTGAATCACCATCAACCGAACCGAAGTTACCTTGGCCATCTACAAGCATATAACGTAGTGAGAATGGCTGTGCCATACGCACGATGGTGTCATAAACTGCACTGTCGCCGTGTGGGTGGTATTTACCGATTACGTCACCGACCACACGGGCCGATTTTTTGTAAGGCTTATTCCAGTCATTACTAAGCTCGTTCATTGCAAACAAAACGCGGCGGTGAACAGGTTTTAAACCATCACGTACGTCTGGTAATGCACGTCCTACAATTACGCTCATTGCGTAATCAAGGTAGGAGTTTTTTAACTCGTCTTCAATATTGACTGGCAGAATTTCATTGGCGAGATCAGTCATTTGATATCACATTCCTTCAGTATCAGCTCTTAGCAACCCGGTATTAGGCGCCAAGAGTATTTGTTATTATTTCTAAGCGACCATGCTATCACAATTAATTTAAATTTACAGGCGCAAAACTTTGCGATTTATCAATTTAGCCCTATATAATGGCCTCAGATTGACGAGGAAGTATTTTATGACCGAACATCAAAATGTAGATAACGCAGAAATAGCAAAATTTGAAGCCATTGCAGAGCGATGGTGGGACCAAGACGGAGAGTTTAAACCTCTTCACGAAATTAACCCATTACGATTAGACTTTGTGGCTAACAAAACCCAAGGCTTATTTGATAAAGAAACACTCGATGTAGGCTGTGGTGGCGGCATTCTTAGCGAAAGCATGGCACGCATGGGCGCACACGTAACCGGTATAGACATGGGGCAAGAGCCACTCACCGTAGCAAAGCTTCATAGCCTAGAAACCGGTGTAAATGTTGACTATATAAAAGTACCAGCGGAAGAATTTGCAACCCAGCACCCTGCTCGCTTTGATGTAATAACCTGTATGGAAATGCTAGAGCATGTACCTGACCCTGCTTCTATTATTCATGCAGTCGCAGAGCTTGCCAAGCCAGGGGCTGATGTGTTTTTCTCAACCCTAAATAAAACACCTAAAGCTTATTTGTTTGCTATTGTAGGTGCTGAAAAGCTGTTAAAAATGGTGCCTGAGGGCACACACGATCACAACAAATTTATCAAACCTGCACAACTTATTGCATGGGCTGAACAAGCCGGTTTAAAAGTACGTGCCAGTGCTGGCCTGGGCTACAACCCGCTTTCTAAGCAGTATTCATTAAATACAGATGTGAGTGTTAATTACATTCTTCATTTTGAGAAGTTAGCGTAATGGCTAGCTCTCATACCCCCTTAACTCCTTTTGAGTACGACGCTTTCTTATTTGATTTAGATGGCACCTTGCTTGATACAGCAGACGATTTAGGTGCTGCTTTAAATGCTGTACTTAAAAGTGAAGGTGTTGTGCAAGTTACGCCTGAGGCGTATAGAAAAGTAGCGTCTAATGGCGCCGGCGCACTACTTGAACTTGGCTTTAAAGCGCAATGGGCATCGCAACCACAAACTGAACGTATAAAACAGTTAGTCAGCCACTACAGCCAAAACCTAGCGACACACACCCGCTGCTTTGAAGGTATAGAATCATTACTCATAGCCCTTGATAACCAAGGTATAAAATGGGGAATAATGACTAATAAGCCAGGGTTTTTAACCGATCCATTAGTGGCTGCTATACCCGCTTTAAAAAATGCACACGTTGTGATCAGTGGCGATACCCTCACCGAGGCTAAACCATCACCTTTACCCTTACTACACTGTACAAAACTGATGAACGTAGATCCTAAGCGTTGTTTATACATAGGTGATGCTCAACGTGATATAGAAGCAGGTAAAGCCGCAGGTATGCACACAGCAACAGCCCTTTGGGGCTATATACCAAGTATTGATGAGGCCAAGGGCTGGGAAGCCGATTTTAACTGGCACACCCCTATTGATGCTTTTAACCATATATAGTGCCATGTAAATTTTTAAGCACTATATATTGTGATTGTGTTAGTTTTTATGCAAAGCTTGATGATAAAAAAAGCAGTCGAAATTTATTTTCAAAATGCGTAAATTTAGCAGATCATTAGTTGATTTTTAGCTATTTCAACTTAAATGATTGTTCGAAGGTGAGTGACTACTAACACAAATACGTTATCCCAAAGTTATCCACAAATAGGGGCAATTATGTCCCTTGCAAATCAGCTCAGACCACACTATCTTGTGATCTCTAAATTGAACAACACCAGATATTGTGGCCAAATGTTATTCAATTAAATTCGCCAATACGGTGAAACTTATAATAAATGAATACGTACCTTGCTTTGGCGAGGTATAAAGCATTGGTCAAAATACACAATTCCCAAGGAATACAGGCAAAGCTATGAACCAACAGTTATCTGTAAGCAAGCGTGACGGGCGTAAAGAGCCTTTAGATCTTGATAAGATCCATCGCGTTATTGAATGGGCCGCCGAAGGTTTAAACAACGTATCGGTTTCACAGGTTGAATTAAAGTCACACATTCAATTTTACGACGGTATTCGTACAAAAGACATTCACGAAACCATCATTAAAGCAGCAGCCGATCAAATTTCAAAAGAGTCGCCTGACTACCAGTACTTAGCTGCCCGCTTAGCTGTATTCCATTTACGTAAAAAAGCGTATGGCCAGTTTGAGCCACCACGTTTATTTGACCATGTTACAAAAATGGTTGAAGACAAACGCTACGACGCGCACTTACTTGTTGATTACACAGAGCAAGAGCTTGACGAGCTAGATGCTTATCTTGATCATTCGCGCGATCTTAACTTTAGCTACGCAGCAGTAAAGCAGCTTGAAGGTAAATACCTGGTACAAAACCGCGTAACGGGTGAGATTTACGAAAGCGCTCAGTTTTTATATATCTTAGTGGCTGCGAGTTTATTCTCTGACTACCCGCGCGAAACGCGTACTGACTACATCAAACGTTTTTACGATGCAGTATCAACGTTTAAAATCTCTTTACCTACGCCAATTATGTCGGGTGTGCGTACGCCTACGCGTCAGTTTAGCTCGTGTGTACTTATTGAATGTGGCGACAGCCTTGATTCAATTAACGCCACATCATCTGCCATTGTTAAGTACGTTTCACAACGTGCAGGTATTGGTATTAACGCTGGCCGTATTCGTGCTTTAGGTAGCCATATCCGTAATGGCGAGGCGTACCACACAGGTTGTATTCCTTTTTATAAGCACTTTCAAACAGCAGTTAAAAGCTGCTCGCAAGGTGGTGTACGTGGCGGTGCTGCAACGTTATTCTACCCGCTTTGGCATTTAGAAGTAGAAAACCTACTGGTACTTAAAAATAACCGTGGTGTTGATGATAACCGTGTTCGTCATTTAGATTACGGCGTACAGTTTAATAAACTAATGTATTCTCGTTTAATTAAAGACGACTACATTACATTATTTAGCCCATCAGATGTGCCTGGCCTTTACGATGCATTCTTTGAAGACCAAGACGAGTTTGATGCGTTATACGTAAAATACGAGCAAGACGAGTCTATTCGTAAAAAGCGTATTAAAGCGATTGAGCTTTTCTCAATGTTCGCACAAGAGCGTGCCAGCACAGGTCGTATTTATTTACAAAACGTGGATCACTGTAATACGCACAGCCCGTTTATTTCTAAAGTTGCGCCAATTCGCCAATCTAACTTATGTTTAGAAATTGCATTGCCAACTAAGCCGTTAAATAACGTAAACGATGAAGAAGGCGAAATTGCACTTTGTACGCTATCTGCATTTAACCTAGGCGCTATTGAGTCACTTGATGAACTTGAAGAACTTGCAGAGCTTGCAGTACGTGCACTTGATAACCTACTTGATTTCCAAGACTACCCAGTACCGGCTGCACGTAATGCCACTATGGGCCGTCGTACGTTAGGAATAGGCGTAATTAACTACGCTTACTACCTTGCTAAAAATGGTAAGCGTTACTCAGATGGCAGTGCTAATGCACTGACTCACAAAACGTTTGAAGCAATTCAATACTACCTAATGAAAGCATCAAACGAGCTGGCTAAAGAGCGTGGCGCGTGTCCTAAGTTTAACGAAACAACGTACTCTCAAGGTATTATGCCAACTGATACGTACAAACGTGACTTAGATAAAATTTGTGATGAGCCACTGCACTTAGATTGGGATTCATTACGTGCCAGCATTAAAGAGCACGGCATGCGTAACTCAACACTTAGCGCATTAATGCCTTCAGAAACATCGTCGCAAATCTCTAACGCAACTAACGGTATTGAGCCACCACGTGGTCACATTAGCGTTAAAGCAAGTAAAGACGGTATTTTAAAACAAGTAGTTCCTGAGTACGAACGCTTAAAAGATAACTACGAGCTACTGTGGGATATTCCATCAAACGATGGTTACTTACAGTTAGTGGGCATAATGCAAAAGTTTATTGACCAAACTATTTCGGCCAATACTAATTATGATCCAAACAAATACGAAGGCGGTAAAGTACCTATGAAAGTCTTATTAAAAGACTTACTAGGTGCATACAAGCTTGGTGTTAAAACACTTTACTACCATAACACCCGCGATGGCGCATCAGATGCACAAGACGACACTCCAGAAGTGGAAGATGATGATTGTGCAGGCGGCGCGTGTAAAATTTAATAGTTAAACTTAAAGCGGGCTCTTTGCCCGCTTTGTCCTGATAGTTTTAGTGATAGTTTTTTGAGTGATAGACATGTCTTATACTACTTTTAGTCGTAACCATAATGATCAAATGCAAGAGCCAATGTTTTTTGGCCAAACCGTTAACGTTTCGCGTTACGACCAACAAAAATACCCTATTTTTGAAAAATTGATTGAAAAGCAACTTTCGTTTTTTTGGCGTCCAGAAGAAGTAGACGTAAGTAAAGACCGTTTAGACTTTCAAGCATTACCAGAGCACGAAAAGCACATATTTTTAAGTAACTTAAAATATCAAACGCTGCTTGATAGTGTACAAGGCCGCTCACCAAACGTTGCCCTACTCCCCATTGTATCTATTCCTGAGCTAGAAACATGGATAGAAACATGGGCATTTAGTGAAACTATTCACAGTCGCTCTTACACCCACATTATTCGTAACGTTACACAGTCACCAGAACTTATTTTTGATGACATAGTAAGTAACGAAAAAATTAGCGAACGTGCTGATGCGGTAACCACCTACTACGATGATTTAATCAATGGCGTGTCGCTTTATAACCTGTATGGCGAAGGCAAGCACGAAATTAACGGTCAAACCGTTGTGATTAGCTTATTTGATCTTAAAAAGAAACTTTACCTTGCCATGATGTCGGTAAATATTCTTGAAGCCATTCGTTTTTATGTCAGCTTTGCGTGTTCGTTTGCCTTTGCTGAGCGTGAATTAATGGAAGGTAACGCTAAAATCATCAAGCTAATAGCACGTGATGAAGCGCTTCATCTGTCGGGTACGCAGCATATTTTAAACATTATGCAAGATGGTAAAGATGACCCTGAAATGGCGATTGTTGCCGCGCAGTGTCGTGAAGAAGCCATTAAAATGTTTGTTGAAGCCGCAGAGCAAGAAAAAGAATGGGCAGAGTACTTATTCAAAGATGGCTCTATGATTGGTTTAAACAAACACATTTTATGTCAGTATGTTGAATACATCACTAACGCACGTATGACCGCCATTGGCCTGCCTGCGCAATTTGAAAACAACAGTAACCCAATTCCATGGATCAACTCATGGCTTGTGTCTGACAATGTGCAAGTTGCACCGCAAGAAGCAGAAATTAGCTCATACCTTGTAGGTCAAATTGACTCACAAGTAGATGCCTCAGAATTTGGTGACTTTGATTTATAATGTGTGACAAACCCACTGCAAGTATAACGCTTGCAGATAACAGCCAGTGTATAGAGTTTAGCACTGGCTGCCCTTCTGTTTTAGATTGCTTAGAAAACCAAAAAATAGACGTAGCGTATCAATGCCGCGAAGGTTATTGTGGCGCGTGCAGAGCCACGTTAGTCTCAGGCCAAGTGCACTATAACGAAGAGCCTTTAGCGTTTGTACGCGAGGGAGAAATACTGCTGTGCTGCTGTAAGCCAAACGGTAATATAAGTATTAATTTAAAATAAATTTACTGCGTTTTATTCAAATGCTGTGGTTCAAACCGGTAGTGCCCTGTGATTATATAATCAAAAAGCATATCGGTTTTTTCTGCCCCACGCCCAATGTTATGTACAATTAATGGATTGCCAGTTTGTACTGAACGCTCATTAACTACCATACCTATATGTGGCAGGTTACCCGGTAACATCCAAGTCACTATATCACCTGTTTTATAATCTTCAGGGCTATCAGATAACACTAACGCACGACCCTGTCTTTTAAAGTAGGTTTGTAAGTTAGGCACTCTTCGGTGGTCTATATTTTTATCAGGCTTATTTAAACCCCAAATACGTTTAGATGGATACAGTGTAAAGTTATTTTGCATGTCTTCATGCACGAGTTTCTGTAAATCGATGCCTAACTTTCTGTAACTTCTAATTATTACATCGGTGCACACACCTACATTCTCAGGTACATCACCACCAGGATAGCCAATAGAGCGATAAGACCCATCGTAGGTAACGTTATGTGTTGTTCTTTCAAGTAATGCAGCCACAATATCGTCATCAAACGATGCCGCATAGGCATTTACACTAAGTAAGCTCAGTAAAAAAACAGTAAAGCGTGTCATATGCAATCCTGTGAAAATGTTAATTAACTACAAAGCTTGAACCACGTGTTCAGGCACGTTTATTTTATTGCCATTATTTGTAAAGTGCTTATCAAGACCATACGCCATTACTTCAAGTGGCGCAGCTGCATAACCAACCTGCTGAATTTCGGTTAAGTAACGTAACATAAAAGCCTCGGCGCCAAGTTCACTCCATTGGGCTACGTGAACAAGTTCATGAAAATGTACAGCTAAATTATCAGCTACGTAAGGAAGCATGTAATAAGTGTTTTTGTATGTAGTACCTGCGGCATCCATGTCAATAAAATCGTCTAATCCCATTTCACGCAAAAAAGGAAAGTTAGGTTTGGGTATTTCATCGACAATAACGTAAAAGGCATTTTTTAAAAATTCGACAGGATAAAACCCTGTAAACTCACTAGCAAATTTCTCACAACTGATTCTTTGGGTTTTATATTTAATATTTGTTGCATCAATCCATTGTTCTATTTGTTCGAGCACGTCCTTTCTCCAAAATACTAACTTAACATTGTATAAGTGTTGTAAGCCAACAACTCAATTGTAACAAAAGTAAATTAACGAATCTCTTTTTTAAAATTTAAAAATGTTAATCACTCTTCGGTTTAATTTAAAGACAGCGCGTATTTGCCATGTACAGGAAGTAAGCACATAAAATAGGCGTGGTTTACCTTAAAACCAAACTCTATGCTAATAATTTCAACATAGAAAAATAAACAGTTCCTAGATAGTTAGACGTCTTCTTTATACTTAAAAAACTGTTATTATTTGTAACTAAAATCGTAACTAAAACACTTATGTATAAATTTAACCTTACATACGTGAATTTGAGTATTAACACAATGCGTTTATGTGCAAGCCTTTTACTAATTTTACTTTCTGGTACAGCTAATGCTGAAAATATAAAACCCTTTACATCAGATGGGTGTAGCTCATTCCCTGATGGGACCATACAGCATAAAAAGCTCTGGTTAGCGTGCTGCACAGCGCATGACTATGCCTATTGGCAAGGTGGTACGTACGAGGAACGTTTAAAAGCAGATAAAGTATTACAGCAGTGTGTTGCTGATGTAGGCGAGATACATATAGCTAATCTCATGCTTGCTGGGGTACGTATTGGTGGAAGCCCTTTTATACCAACCACGTTTAGGTGGGGCTATGGCTGGTCTTATCCTAGGTTATATCAAGCATTAACAGCAGATGAGGTTGAGCAAATCACTGCTTTAAAAACTGAGTTAACTAAATCTGACCAAGGTCTTGTTGTAAAAAACTGACTATAAAAATAATATCAAAAGGAATTGAATCACTGTGCTTATACTTATACTACTGAACGTCGTTTTAATTTTATTTCCAACAGTAATATCTTACTTTATTGCGCGTAATTACGCTAAAACCGCGAAATCAACAAATAAAGGAGCCTATATTAGAGCAGTGCTTTGGCCTAGTGTTTTTTCGTGGACAATTTTTGCTGCTTTTGGGCACGGTGCAATCATCTTTCCCCTACCCTCAATACTCGCCGCAGTATTATATTTTTGTTTTTATGGCGAACGAGACGTCTATTATAACCCCCATGTTTTACTAAGCCCAACTATTCCAATAGCGGTTTATTTAATAAGTTATTTCAAATGCAAAAAAGCTGCCAATAAAGAGCTGACGCCCTAACCTACTGCATACTTGATAGTACGTTCTAAAATCACACATACTATTACTGTATTCCTATTAGTTATAATAACGTGAACACTATTAACTGAATATAATTGTGTAAATAACAGGTCTGGTAAATTAATAAAGCGTCATTACCAAAAATAACGAGTTTACTTATGCACCCAGATATACAAAAAAACTTTAAAATAAAACCTGCTCACATCATTTCATTCATTGTGTTTTTACTAGTTTCTATGTCTACACTAACCGCCAAAGTGTATGCCGCTGATGCTGTATGGCCTTCAAAAACCACTTACAAATATGCAAATGTAAATGGTAAAAAAAATCGTCTATCGAGAAGCTGGTACACAACATAAACAAACTATTATTTTATTACATGGTTATCCATCATCGTCACATAGCTACCGTGAACTAATTCCTCTTTGTCTGGGCGCTACCACGTAATAGCGCCTGATTATTTAGGTTCTGGTTATAACGCACGCTCAAACCCAGAAACTCAAAAATATACTTTTGATTTTCTGGCTCAATACTTGAAGAGTTACTAACAACGCTTAAAGTAAGGCGCTACGGCCTATATATACAAGACTTTGGAGCACCTGTGGGCTTTAGCATGTTGTTAAGTAACCCAATTAGACTTGTTGCACTTATTGTACAAAATGGCAATGCGTATTTAGAAGGGCTAACCCTACCGAGGCAAGCGTTTTTTAAAGCCGCGAATGAGCAGAAAACACAAGCTCAGAGGGATAAATTTATTCATTCACGTCTAATAAAGCCATTATAAATAAGCAATATTTATGATACGTACAAAGTAACCCAGAAGTGACGAGCCCAGATAGCTGGACTCACGTTCTTCACTTTTTACAAACCAAATCCGATAGAGTAATTCAAGTACAATTGCTACAAGATTACTACAACAACCTTCTCGACTATCCAAAATGGCAAGCTTATTTACGCAATTACCAACCCCCAACGTTAATTGTATGAGGTAAAAACGACCCTGCGTTTATAGCCGCAGGCGCTAAAGCATACTTAAAAGATGTACCGAACGCTGAACTACATTTACTCGGTTCAGGACACTTTAGTGTTAAAGAAAAACCAGTAGAAATTGCAAAGTACATTGTCGATTTTATGAATAAGCTAGCTCAATAGTAAGCCTTTTCTTTTGGTTTAGTATTTATAGCGAACATAAAAAAGCACTGAGGGTATAAACCATCAGCGCTTTATTAAGCTTAAGCCAAATCCACAAGAATCACATTTAATATGGATAAGTTATGTATTTAGCCTTCTTCTTCAATAAGTGACTCTAGTAGGTCGTGTATTTCGGCTTTAAGCGCTTTATCTTCAATTTTATTAGCGCTGACCTTGGCATTTTTTAAGTTTTTAATCGCTTCGTTTTTTTGTCCAAGCTCTATTTGTAGAGTTGCCATTGAATAAGCAACCGACGACATATGATCTTTATTATTGATTGCAACCGACTTCTGTAGCGCTTTTTCATACGTGGTAATTGCCTCTTCAAGTTCTTCGGTAAAGTCAGCTAAGGTTTCCCACTGTACAGGGTGATCTTTTGAAGTATTCTCGTTTTCTTCACAAATAGCTTTGAGCCTAGAAAATAATAATTCAAACCTTTTACGGTCGTTTCTATTTGCAGCTTCCATCAGTTGCTCTGCTAAATCATGTACTGCTTTATATACTTTGGTGTTCATCATCAGGAACTATCCTTAACTGGTCACTAAACTAACTATTTAGAGGCGCCCTAATCTTATTAGAACGGCTAATTATTTAGGTGTAATAATACATTAATAATAGATAGCGGGTTGGAATTAAAAGTGTGGTTTTAAAATTATATATAAAAAAGTAATCCACGTTAGTTACAGTGATACACTGAAAAACAAATGGACACCTAATATACTGGCTAAAAATGAAAGAGTGCAACCAATGCGGTAAATGCTGTATTAAATACGGTGGGGGCGATTTAAGTGCAACCGTACAAGAAATTGAAATGTGGGCACTGTTTAACCCAGAGATTTATCAATATGTTAAAGATGATGAAATTTGGTTTGATCCAAAAACGCAATTGAGACTCTCCACTTGCCCCTTTTTAGAAATAGCGCCCAAAAAAGAGCCCTCCCATAAAACAATTTATACCTGTAGCATTTACCTAGATAGGCCAGAAGATTGCCGCCATTATCCAAGCCTGGTCTCAGAAATGATACGTGATGAATGCGAAATGATAGAACCTATCGATGTAAAAAACCAAACTAGAGCACAACATAAGCTTAATATAATTATGCTTGATAGCCGCTCTTAAACAACTTATCTTATTTGCGTGTTTATTCATCGAAAAACATTAAGCTATAGTATAACATTGTTGATAAGTCAAAAACGCAGTGTTATATTATATCACAACATAGTAACCGCGAACCTTTAAGACAATGACAAAGTTAACATTAATTTCCTCTGCAGTTTTTTCTGTTTTATGTTCTCATTCAGCATTTGCTGCTACCATTACCGGTAAAATAACAGACGATAAAAACCAACCTATTGAAAACGCAGCTGTACACGTACATGGTAAAGACCAAGGTGTAAAAACCAACGCACAGGGCGAATTTTCTATTGATGTAGACTCTCAAAGTCAATTGCATGTAAGTAAAGACAACTTTATAGACTCGCGTATTGCGGTAAATGAAAACTCAAGCAATGTAACGGTGTCGCTTACCCCAACCTCGGTAGAAACCGTTGTTGTATATGCCTCTGCACTACATAAAAATAGCTTAGAAATGATTTCGCCGGTAAGCGTTTTATCGGGTGATGAGCTTAAAAACAAATCAAAAGCGACCCTTGGCGAAACACTAAAGGGCTTACCAGGTGTTAATGCCAGTTATTTTGGTCCAGTGTCATCAAGCCCTATTATCCGTGGTTTAGATGGCCCTCGCGTTAAAATTACCCAAAACGGTTTAGATGCCAGCGATGCATCGCGCATTGGTCCTGACCATGCAACCTCAAGCGACAGCTTAGCAGCGGAACAAATTGAAGTATTGCGCGGACCAAGCACCCTACTTTATGGCTCAGGCGCAATAGGTGGTGTGGTAAATGTGGTTGATAACCGTATTCCAACGAGCAATTTAGATGATTTAACCGGTGCTGCTGAATACAGCCATGACACGGTTTCTAACTCAAATACCGTGGCTGCAAAACTAGAAACAGGAAATGACGGATTTAACTTTCATTTTGATGGGACTAAACGCAGCGGCGATGACTATGAAACGCCTACATTTAACATTACAGATGAAGATGGTGATGTAGAAACCCATAACTCTGTAGAAAACACTTTTATTGATAGCGACACATTTAATGTGGGTACGAGTTATGTGGGCGATCATTTAACGGTTGGCTTTTCTTACGGTAGCATTGAAACCGATTACGGTATTCCTGGGCATGAGCATCATGACCATGACCATGAAGGTGAAACCGAAGAAGAACACGATGAGCACGCAGATGAAGAGGAAGAAGAGTCTGTTTATGCACATCTAGAGCAAGATCGTTGGCAAGGTCTTATAAGCTATGCGCTCGATAACAACTGGATTGAAAATATTAACCTTCGTGTTGGCTACACTGATTACAAACACAGTGAAATTGAAGACGGTGAAATTGGCACCACCTTTAAAAACGAAACAACCGAAGCACGCTTAAATGTAGAGCACAAGTTAGCGCAGTGGCACGGTATGATGGGCTATCATTATAGCGAATCGGACTACGACGCAATTGGCGAAGAAGCATTTACTCCTGCAAGTGTAACCACTACACATGCGTTATACCTACTTGAAGAACGTGAATTTGGTGATGTTACACTAGAGCTTGGTGCGCGTATTGAAGATTACGAAATAACAAGCACAATTACCGACAGCGAGCACGCACATGATCACGATGAAGAAGAAGATCATGACGAAGGCGAAGAAGAAAGCATTGCATACAGCGAAAGCTTTACTAATGTAAGCGCCTCTGCCGGTGCTATTTGGCAATACACACCAGGGCAAAGCGTAGCACTTAGCTTATCTCACTCTGAGCGTGCGCCCCTTTCTGCTGAGCTTTTATCAAACGGATTACACATTGCTACAGGTACTTACGAGCTAGGCCTTGGCTATCATATTGAAGATAACGAGGTTCACTTTGAGCCAGAAGACATTAAACAAGAAAAATCGACCAATTTAGATTTTAGCTTTAGGCGTTTTAGCGGTGACTTTGGTTACACAGTTAATTTTTTCTATAACGATATTAAAAACTTTTATTATCAACAAAACACTGGATTAGTTTACGACGAAGAAGATGGTTTAGAGTCTGCAATTGGCGCTCACGATGATGCGGTTGCCGTATATCAATTTGCCAGCAAAGATGCTGAACTCTATGGTGTAGAATTTGATGTACACTATCAAATTGACCCTAATGCCATGGTTAAAATATTTGGTGATTCAACACGCGCTAAGCTAAAAGACGACGAAGGTAACTTGCCGCGCATACCAGCAAATAAATTAGGCTCTGAATTACAATATAATGTAGGCGATTTACAACTAACACTCACAGGTACGCACTACTTTGAGCAAGATAATATTAGCGCCTATGAAACTAAAACCGACGGCTACACAATTGTTGATGCTCAAGCTAATTATCAGTTAAGTTTAGGCGCTATAGATACGCAGTTATACTTAAATGTAGATAACATTACAGACGAACTTGGCTTTGTTCACAGCTCGTTTATAAAAGATAAAGCCCCACTACCAGGTAGAAACTTCCGCTTTGGTATTAGAGGTTATTTTTAATAACGCTTTGGCATTTATTCAGTTACTTTTAAAGCCGCATTTTATATGCGGTTTTTTTATGCCTACTCATATAATTAACTAGGTTATTTACTTGTTGTAATAGCGTTTGTAGCGCAGGTAGCAAGTTTACCTTTCCCCCAAAATAACTCACTTAATTATGCGGATTGGCCTAAATTATTAACGTTTTATAGCTTGGAATTAAACCACAAGACACAAAAAAGCCGCGGTCAAGACCACGGCTTTATAAATACTGACTTAATAACTAAATTAAGAAAGGATTTCGTGCAGCTCAACGTCAAATACAAGCGTTGAGAAAGGTGCAATTGCAGCACCTGCGCCACGTTCACCATAAGCAAGCTCATGAGGAACGTAAATACGCCATTTAGTGCCAACTGGCATCATTTGTAAAGCTTCAGTCCAGCCTTTGATCACGCCACCTACTGGGAATTCAGCTGGTTGACCGCGCTCGTAAGAGCTATCAAATACTGTACCGTTAATTAATGTACCGTGGTAATCAACACGTACTGTAGACTCAGCAGTTGGCTTTTCGCCTTCGCCTGTTGCTAGTACTTCGTATTGTAAACCAGACTCGGTAACAGTGATTTCAGGACGCTTAGCGTTTTCTTCTAAGAATGCAATACCTTCAGCAGAAAGTACTTTTGCTTCTTCTTCACGACGCGCTTGGATCTCTTCGTTAATTTTTTCAAATGCAGCTTGGATCTCAGGGATCTCAACTTGAAAAGCGCTACCAGCGTACGCATCTTTCATGCCTTCAAATACTGAATTTAGGTTTAAGCCTTCAAAAGGGTTAGACTTAAGTTGCTCACCCATTTGTAAGCCAATACCGTAACTTGCTTTTTCAGCATCTGTAGTAAAATTATCTGACATAATGTGTTTTTCACGTTTTGTTAGTTAAAAGACGCGTACATGCTAACATAAAATAAAACCGGTTTGGGGCTAGTTTTTACTGTGTTTTACCTTAATTTTGCCAACTATGTAGCTACAAAGGGGTAAACTGAATAAAAATCCAACAAGCAATGGCCACGCTAGTAAACCGCCACTGCCAAACAGCACCAATGGCACTAATACTAAACCAACTAAAGCAATAAAAGCAGCGCCAATGACAGGCCAATGCGTATCGTATTTAGTAATAAGATGCGCAGTTAATACGTTAAAGCCAATACCATACACAAAGGCGGTGATAAGCGCTGCGTCTGGTTGTGCATCTGCTGCCATTTTTATTAATAAATTAATCGCGCTTTGATAACAGTAGCCAAATACAATCCACAGTAGTACATGCTTTACTAAGCGTTGCGATGTTGTAAGGTTTGCTTCTTTTGACATTTATTAAACTCCACAAAGCAAAAAACCGCCCATAAGGCGGTTTTTTTAAATAATGGTGGAGAGATAGGGATTTGAACCCTAGATAGGCTACAAACCTATGCCGGTTTTCAAGACCGGTGCATTCGACCACTCTGCCATCTCTCCGTACGGCGCGAATAATAGGGGGTATTGAGCAACTTGTAAAGACCTAAATGTAAATAATTAGCTAAAAACAGCATTTGGTTCAAAAAAACACCACAAATAGCTAAAAACCTACATTGCTCATTGCCCTATTAATAATATTGCTTTGGCCTACGTGCAATCCACGAACAAATTAAGCACAGTAATAAACTGAGTGCTAAAAATGTAACGCTTTGAAATATTAAATCAAAACGGTTTAAATCATCACTTGGTACTACCACAAATAAAAATGCAGGTAATACACTAAGCAATAACACATAAAAACAAATTTTAAAGGCCCGACCAAAATCAAACCTTTTTGACTGCTGCATCCACCAGGTTAATAAAACAAGCATTCCCATAGCAGAGCCAGCTATAAAATGTGCAGTATTCGTGCTCATTGCCACATAAAGTGTAATAAAAGCACCCACTATTCCCCAAATTGACCATGCCAGCCAATTCTCTTTTTCTTGTAAAAATAAATTTCCCATCGTTTTCGTCTTCTTTATCGTTATTTTTATTAAGACTTTCCATACTTTAACAAAAAACAACCGATTAAAAAACAAACTGAAGAAGAAAAAGTTAACCTATATTGCTTCCGTGCACTTCTCACAGCTAAATCAAAAAAGGACGAGCCTAACAGCAGCAACCTTAATGCTATATGACTGCGCAGAACTATAATAGTTCATTATTTATTATAAATAAGTGAAGTAATCATCTGGTTTATGCTTAGCTGCCTTTTTGCACTCAATCTCTGGGGTGCCTAAATATAAATACCCAACAATTTCATCTTGCTCGTCTAAATTAAGGGCATTTTTGACTGCTGTGCTTTGTGCAAAATACCCTGTACGCCATACACCACCTAAACCTTGTGCAAATGCGGCTTGTTGCATGGCAAGTACACTGCAACCGGCGCTTTGTACTTGCTCAATACGCGGCACTTTTGGATGGGCTTGATACTTAGCAATAGCAATAATGATCATCGGTGCGCGCAGCACAAGCTCTTTTGCGCGTTTAATCACTTTTTCTTCTTGCTGCTCAGCAACGGCGCTTTGATGGTATATCTCACCTAATTTATGGCGGGCATCACCTTGAACAACAATAAACTGCCAAGGCGCAATACATCCGTGATCAGGCACCCGTAACGCGGCTTGCTTTATTATATCGAGCTGCTCTGAATTTGGCCCTGGGGCGGTTAATTTAGCGTCAGATTGGCGGGTTAGTAAAAGCTCAATAGCATCCATAGCGTACTCTCATAATTCAAAACGTTAGAGTACCATTTATGCCTTTAAAAAATAAACTCTGCGTAATTATCAATTTTATTAAAACCCTACTTATTCTCTCGTATTACAGCGCCATTACTGCGTAAACAATATTCATATACCACTGTATAAATCCGAGAGAGGCGCGATGCGTTTAACACACGTTACAAACAAAAAGGGCGTATAAAAAATATTTATACGCCCTTTTTAAACCAATTTGTTTGCTACTCTTTTACTACTGCACGCCTGAGCCAATAATCAACACTAACAAAGCGACCGCCACCTACAAAAAACAAGCTAAGTAACATAGCAAAATAAATAGCAGAAAATTCAATACCGTTATTTATTATGGAAGGTTTCCCTTTTTCATATAAGTAATCAGTAAATCCGTGCTCTTCAACTATGCCCCTAATTTTACCTATACGTTCTTGTACTTCTAGTGAGTTTTCAAGGCTTTCTTTAGCCCCTGGAATTGATAACCAATCAAGTACTTGAGCTGAACTGGTTGTAGGGCTTGATGGCGCTATAGCAAACCAACCATTATGCCAATGCACAGTTGTTGCTGCCACAACCATTGTAAACATCAGCGGAATGCTTACTAAGCGGGTAAATAGCCCAAAGAGTAAAAACCACCCGCCTAAAAATTCACTCCAGCCTGCTAAAAAGGCAAGTAAGTCTGGAAATGGTAAGCCTAAACCCCATTCACTATTGCCAAACCATTGCACAACGCTTGCATCAGCAAGAAAATAGCTAAAAAAGCCGTCGGTTTCTCCACTTAGGGCTAATTTATTAAAGCCCGCAATAATCATTACGGGGGCTAAAATTAAGCGAAAAAGTAACGCAGGTAATCCGTCGGCATACGATAGATTACCCATGATTTTATTATACAAACGAAATAATTTACTCATGTGTGGCCTGCTTTGTCAGTGTATTAAGTTATGGACTCTATACACACAAGACCTGAGGGCACTGTAAATTATTTCATTTTATTAACACTGTTAAATGGCTCTGGCCACTTGAAGCGCTTCAAAAATTGCACGCTTTGCATCAATTGCTGCTGCTAATTTAGCGCCACCAATAACATGTACCTTTGCATTTTCCCGGTGTTGCTCAAGCACTTCATTATTAGAAACCTGCCCTATACACGCAATAACCGTATCAACCGGCAGTACTTGTTTTTCTCCGGCAACAGTAACTGTAAGGCCATTGTTATCAAAACTGTGGTACTGGCAATCAGCAATTTGTTTAACACCATGTTGCTTAGCAACTTGACGATGTATCCAGCCTGTGGTTTTTCCAAGCCCGCTACCAAAGCGCCCTGCACTGCGTTTTAGCATGTATAATTGTCGCTCATCTTTATCCGGCTCTGCCTCGCACTCAATACCCCACTGCTTTTTAAACTCAGGAATAGATTGCGATTTGTGCTCACTTAAAAAAGCAACCATATCAAAGCCAATACCGCCGGCACCTAAAATGGCTATTGATTTGCCCAGTTCGACCTCACCGCGTATAACTTCATCATAAGCAAATACACGCTTAGAGTCTGCGCATTCAATTGCAGCTTCACGCGGGCGTACACCTGTGGCAAATACGATATCATCGTATTTTTGTAACATTGCATCATCGTAGGCTTTACCAAGTTCTACATTTACGTTGAGCCTTTCAAGTTCATTAGTAAAGTAGCTAAGCGTATGATTAAAGTCTTCTTTACCTGGAATTTGCATAGCTAGATTAAATTGGCCACCCATTTGTGTTTTTTGATCGATAAGCGTTACTGTGTGCCCTTTTTCAGCCAAATAACAACTTGCCGAAAGCCCAGCAGGACCCGCTCCAACAACTAATACATTTTTAGCGTTAGTAGCTTTATCTAACGGGTAATCAAGTTCAAAGGCGGCTTGTGGATTAACTAAACAAGTTGCACGTTTATTTTTAAAAACGTGGTCTAAACAGCCTTGGTTACAGCCAATACAAATATTTATTTGTTTAGTTTGCTGATTTTGATATTTGTTAAAAAACTCCGGATCGGCCAATAAAGGGCGCGCCATTGAAATTAAATCGGCTTCATTATCGTTAAGGATTTGGTTGGCTATATCCGGCGTATTAATACGGTTTACAGCTATAACAGGTACATTCACCACTGACTTTAATCGTTTTGAAGCTTCTTTAAATGCTCCAGGAGGCACCATACTGGCGATTGTTGGCACGCGTGCTTCATGCCACCCAATGCCAGTATTAAAAATATCAACACCGGCCTGCTCAAGTGCTTTTGCCTGAATAGTGACTTCATCAGGGGTTGAGCCATTCGGGATTAGGTCCATAACAGATAATCTAAAAATAATTAAAAACGTATCAGATACTTTAGCCCTAACGGCTTTAACTATTTCAAGCGCTAATCGCATTCTATTTTCTAGGCTGCCACCAAATTCGTCATCGCGCTTATTGGTGTGTGGCGCCATAAATTCATTAATTAAGTAACCTTCAGAGCCCATAACTTCAACACCATCGTAACCTGCTTTTTCTGCCATATGAGCTGAGTGCGCAAAGTCTTTAATGGTTTTTTTAATCGAGCCTAACGACATTTGTTTAGGTTTGTATGGATTTATAGGCGCTTGAATAGCGCTCGGGGCTTGGTTAAACGGATGATAAGCGTATCGACCAGCATGTAAAAGCTGCAAACATATTTTTCCGCCATGTTTATGAACGGCGCCTGTGTATGCACGGTGTTTAAATACATCATAATAGCTGTTAAATGATGAAGAAATAGGCGTTAATTTACCGCGCAAGTTAGGGCTGTAGCCCCCGGTAATGATCATGGCCGTGCCGCCTTTAGCACGCGCCTCGTAAAAAGCGCTTAACCTTTTGCGGTTGTGCCAGCCCTCTTCAAGGCCTGTATGCATTGAGCCCATTACCAAGCGGTTTCGTAATTGTGTGTGTTTTAATTGTAATTGTTGTTCTAACATCCTGTGCCCCGTTAACTGGTCTAACCTGTATACATTAGCTAATTCTGCTTTAATGGCAAGTAATAAGCAATATGTGCCTGCATTTAATTAAAAATACTATTAAAAACGTATATTTATGTTACCTCATAAACACTTCGTTACGATTTAGCAGTTAAAATTATTTTTATTCTAGGCTAAGATGGAACTAATGTATTAGCTGTACCAAATTAAGGAGCTATTTTGATAGCAAAGGTATTTAGAGGTATTTGGGCTGGAATAAACTTTTCTCGTCGTTTAATACTCAACATTTTGTTTTTATTACTGGTTGTTGTATTTTTTATGTCGCTATCAAGCGATGACGATACAATAATAATAGAAGATGGCTCTGTACTTAGGCTTAATCTTAATGGGCCTATTGTGGAAGAAAAAACATATATAGACCCTGTCGAAGCAGCCATTAACGATGCTACGTCTAATTCAGAAGCACCTAGTGAAATTTTACTTGATGATGTAGTCAAAGTGATTGATGAAGCCACTAATGACGAGCGCATCAGCGTTATCTTACTAGATTTGCAAGAAATGCCGAAAGCCCACCTAAATAAGCTAAAGCGTATTACTAAATCGTTAGATGCCTTTAAGCAAGCGGGTAAAAAAGTGATTGCATCGGGCTACTATTACACTCAATCGCAATATTATATTGCTTCGCATGCCGATGAAATTGCAATGCATCCTTATGGTTCGGTAGCCATTGAAGGCTATGGAATGTATCCACTTTACTTTAAAGAAGCACTAGAAAAACTTAAAGTAACGCAGCATATTTTCCGTGTCGGTACGTTTAAGTCGGCGGTAGAGCCGTTTATTCGTAACGATATGTCTGAGGCTGCTAAAGAAGCAAACCGCGTTTGGCTTGGTGCATTATGGAGCGAATATAAGCAAGATGTTGCTGCGGTTCGCCCTTTTGATGAATCTAACTTTGACGAAACCATGGATGCTTACCTTGCTAAAATGAAGGCGGCAAATGGCGATGCAGGTAAATATGCACTTGACCATCAATGGGTCGACTCGCTTAAAACAACTCAGCAAATTCGCCAACAACTCATTGATTTAGTTGGCGCACAAGAAGACGGTAAAACATTTAAGCAAGTGTCTTTTCGTGAATACTTAAGCTTAGTTAAACCCCCTATCGAATTTGATAACCCAATTACAGAAAAAGTTGCTGTAGTTGTTGCTAAAGGTACGATTGTTGATGGTGAGCGCAAAGCAGGTGAAATTGGCGGTGACTCTACCGCAGCACTACTTCGCAAAGCACGCCTTGATGATAAAGTAAAAGCGGTTGTTCTACGTATTGATTCAGGTGGCGGCAGCATGTTTGCCTCTGAGGTTATTCGTGCTGAAGTATTAGCACTTAAAGCCGCAGGCAAACCTGTAATCGCATCAATGAGCTCAGTTGCCGCATCTGGCGGTTATTGGATTGCCTCAGCAGCTAACGAAATTTGGGCAGCACCAAGTACTATCACCGGCTCTATTGGTGTGTTTGGTACATTTATGACTTTTGAAGATACTTTATCTGAAATTGGTGTGTACTCAGATGGTGTTGCAACGTCAGAAATGGCTGGATTTTCTATTACTCGCCCGCTTAATGAAAAAATGGCGCAAGTTATTCAAATGAGTGTTGAAGAAGCTTATAGCCGCTTTATAGATGTGGTTGCTGATGCGCGCAATATGACACCAGAGCAGGTTGATAAAATTGCACAAGGGCGTGTGTGGATTGCTTCACAAGCACAAGAGCTTGGCCTAGTTGATAAGCTTGGTGATAAACAAGATGCGATTGATGCCGCAGCGGCGCTTGCAAAACTTAATCACTACGAAGTGAAAACAATTAAGCAAGACCTAAGCCCGCAAGAAAAAATGCTGCAAGATATTTTTGGCAGTGCATCCGTTAAATCTATGCTTGGCTTAAATACAGATACAGCCTCTGTTTTAGCCACTCAAGCTAATATTAATACGGTGATAAAGCGCCTAAGTAGTGAAGTAGCTGATTTGAAAGATTATAACGATCCGCAAGGTGTATACGCACGTTGTTTAGAGTGTAGCGTTGCACAATAAAAGTGCACGTATTTACTCAAGCAGCTGTATTTAAAACAACTTAACGTTATACTAAGCCCAGTTTTTTTACTGGGCTTTTTTTATGAAACGTAAACGCATTTATATCGCATACACTGGCGGTACCATAGGTATGAAAAAATCGAGCCGTGGCTACATTCCGGCTGAAGGTTTTTTAACAAAAACAGTGGTCAATAACGCAGAATTTAACCGTGAAGAAATGCCCCTTTTTGATATTCACGAGTACTGCCCTTTAATCGATTCATCAGATATGTCGCCAGCGCATTGGCAACTAATAGCTGATGACATTAAAAGCAAATACCACGATTACGATGGTTTTGTGGTACTTCATGGCACCGATACAATGGCTTACACAGCCTCTGCTCTGTCGTTCATGTTCGAAAACTTAACTAAACCCGTTATTGTTACTGGCTCACAAATTCCTTTATCGCAATTACGCTCTGACGGCCAAGTTAACTTATTAAACGCCATGTTTTTAGCGGCTAATTACCCCATTGCTGAAGTGAGCTTATTTTTTAATAACCAATTATTTAGAGGTAACCGAGCCACGAAAGCACATGCCGATGGTTTTAATGCCTTTGCGTCTCCTAACCTAGAGCCTTTAGCGTTATCTGGAATTAATATTCAGCTAATTAAAGGTCAGCTAAGTCCTTATGTAGAAAACGAACTACAGGTAACCACCATTACACCTCAGCCAATTGGTGTACTTTATTTATACCCAGGCATTAGTAAAGACGTGGTTAAAAGTTTGGTTAATGACAATATAAAAGCACTAGTATTGCTTAGCTTTGGCGTAGGTAATGCCCCACAAGACCCCGACTTTTTAGACGTGCTAAGTGAGGCAAGTAAACGCGGCATGGTTATTGTTAATTTAACGCAGTGTTTAAAAGGCCATGTAAATATGGGCGGTTACGCTACGGGTAACGCGTTATTAAATATTGGTGTAATAAGTGGCTACGATATGACACTAGAGGCGTGTTTAACAAAGCTGCATTATTTGTTTAGCCAAAACCTAGAAATTGAAACGATTCGCCATTTAATGCAAGACAATTTACGCGGTGAATTAAGCCGCTAATTTTAGTGACCAAAACGCAAAAGGCACGCTAAATAGCGTGCCTTTATTAATTTATAAACGCGGTAATTATCTTACTTTCGCGTCTATACCCACTAAATCAGTTAAGTGGCACACTTCACCTGAGTGAGTTTTAATACCATGCTCACCAAAGTAATCACGCTGAGCTTGTACTAAATGCCCATTACTTGGTGTGGTTAATGTTGCTAAATACGTTTGTGTTGATGCAAGTACAGGGAACGCTAAGCCAGTCATTACAGCTTGCCCAGTTACTTTGCGAAGCGCATTAGATTCATTTTCAAGCGTATCAATGTATTCAACGCCTTGCGCTACACTATCTAGGTAGTCAGCGCGAATAATACAACCAGCACGCCATGTTTGCAGCGTTTTAGACAAGTCTACTTTCCACTGATGGGTACGAGATGCCCCTTTAATTAACGCTAAACCTTGGCGATAAGCTAATAAACTCGCCAATGTAAAGGCATCTTTTAGCTCTTCAAGGTCAATATCAACCTTGTTTGTAGCTTTAGCGGCATATGTCATTTCTTGTGCTGCGGTGGTGTCACATACATTGGTTAAGTGGCGAGCTTGCACCGCGGCAACCAGAGAAGGAACAGCAATACCCAGTTCAAGTGCATTTTGCGCAGTCCACAGGCCTGTGCCTTTTGCGCCTACTTTATTATCAATTAAATCAACAAGCGGCTCTTGCTTGGTGTTTTCAAGAGATAAAATATGGCTAGAAATAGCAAGTAAGTAGCTATTTAAGTGACCGGTAGACCAGTCATCAAAAATTTCAGCCACTTCTTTTGGTGAGCGGCCTGTGCCAATACGAAGTAGTTGATACACTTCAGCAATAAGCTGCATAATTGCGTATTCAATGCCGTTGTGAACCATTTTTACAAAATGGCCACTGGCCGATTGACCAACGCGTGCAAAACACGACTCGCCATTGTAGCTAGCGGCTACTTTTTCAAACCACGGTTCGATTCGCTCCCAACCGCCTTCTGAGCCACTTGCCATCATTGCGGGACCATGACGAGCGCCTTCGGCACCGCCAGAAATACCCATGGTGGCAAATTCAAATTTGTTTTGATACTTAAGTTTACGATTAATACCGTCTTTGTAGTTACTGTTACCACAATCTACAATCATATCGTTACACTGTACGCCAGCTTCAACAAGCTCATTACACACAGCATCAACCAGTTCGCCTGCAGGCACTAATAATAAAATAGAGCGAGGTGCTTCTAAACGCCTTACCATGTCTCCTAAATCAGAAACAATATGAAGTCTATCGGCCATGCCTTGCGATTTAGCACAACTTAATAACTCTTCACCCGCATGTGGATTTTTATCATATGCGACTAACGTTATGCCTTTTTCAATCATGTTTAAGGCAATATTTTTGCCCATAACGCCTAACCCGACTAATGCAACTTGCATTTAGTGTCCTCCTCGGTAACAACTATTTGGTTAGTAAACTAAGTAATTCATTAAATAATACCGCGTGCATTATACTCATACCGTCATAAAATGCGAACGTTGAGCTAATACAGCATGCTTTTTTATTACGCTATTAAAAAGCACTGCAATTGTATCAAATATAAGGGCTGTGCGGTTACAAATACTCTGCGTATTTTGAATTTAAGATCATTGACGGATTTTGACACCGGTGTCATAATGATGACATATTCGTTTTGTATAAAATAGTGGCAATACTAACTAGTTTGCCTATAACTAAAAATGTTTATACATAAGTTATAAGTATTTTGAAGTCACAAAATAACCGTCAACCTGCTTACACATCTAAGCACACAGGAGAATTTGATGCTAAGACGCACAAAAATAGTCGCTACACTTGGGCCTGCAACAGATCGAGATAACAATCTAGAAAAAATTATTCGCGCTGGCGCTAATGTAGTACGTTTAAACTTCTCACATGGTGTTGCACAAGATCATAAAGACCGTGCACAAGCTGTACGCGAGATAGCCACAAAATTAGGTAAACATGTTGCTATCCTTGCAGACCTTCAAGGTCCTAAAATTCGTGTTTCAACGTTTAAAGAAGGTAAAGTAAACCTTGAAGTAGGCGCTAAATTCACCCTAGATGCAAAAATGGAAAAAGGTGAAGGCGACGTAAACGCGGTAGGTATTGATTACAAAGAACTACCACAAGATGTAAGCCCTGGCGATTTATTACTATTAAACGATGGCCTTATTCAACTAACCGTTGAGCAAGTAGAAGGTCACTTAGTGCACTGCTCGGTTACGGTAGGTGGTGTATTATCAAATAATAAAGGCATTAACCGTTTAGGCGGTGGTTTAACAGCCCCTGCGTTTACAGAAAAAGACAAAGAAGATTTAATCACTGCCGCTGAAATAGATGTTGATTACATTGCAGTATCGTTCCCACGCAGTGGCGATGATATGCGTTATGTACGCTCTTTAGCAGAAGCTGCAGGTTCTAAAGCACAACTACTTGCAAAAATTGAACGTGCAGAAGCCGTAGAAACACAAGAAGCCGTAGATGACATTGTTTTAGCATCAGACGCTGTAATGGTTGCTCGTGGCGATTTAGGTGTTGAAATTGGTGATGCTGCGCTAATGGGTAAACAAAAACTCATTATTCGTCGTGCTCGTTCATTAAACCGTACTGTTGTAACGGCAACACAAATGATGGAATCGATGATCGATAACCCAATGCCAACACGCGCAGAAGTTATGGATGTGGCAAACGCGGTACTTGATGGTACTGATGCAGTTATGCTTTCAGCAGAAACCGCTGCCGGTGATTACCCTGAAGAAACAGTCGCTACAATGGCACGTGTTTGTTTAGGTGCAGAATCGCAAAAAGAAACCCATGTATCTAAGCACCGTTTAGACAGCCGTTTTTCTAACAATGCAGAATCTATCGCACTTTCAGCTATGTACGCTGCTAATCACTTAGATTCGGTTAAAGCCATTGTTACCTTAACTGAGTCAGGTAGCACCGCTAAACTTATGTCGCGTATCAGCTCTGGTTTACCTATTTACTCGCTTTCACGCCATGCAAGCACGCTAGGCCAAACAGCGCTTTATCGTGGTGTTTACCCTGTGTTTTTTGATTCTACAAAAACTGAAAAAGACGGAATGGTTAAAGCCGCACTTGATACCCTTGTAGCACAAGGTTCATTACACTCTGGCGATACAGTAATTATTACTCACGGTGACTCTATGGAAACTGTGGGCGCAACGAACACAATGAAAATTGTAACTGTTGCGTAATTTCTGCCTTATATAAAAAATGCGAGCTAAGCTCGCATTTTTTATGCCTGTAAAATACCAAACTAGCTGGCTAGCGCTGCTTTTACTTTATCGCGGTAGCTTCGGCTTACTTTAAGCTCTTGTCCGTTTTCAAGCACTAATAAATACTCACCGCTTACTTGTGTAACCAGCTTGCTTATTTGTTTTGTATTTACAATTGCACTGCGGTGAACGCGCACAAACAAATGTGGGTCGAGCTCTTGCTCAAGCTCTTTCATTGTTTTGCGCAAAATATGTGTTTGCCCATCTTGGCAATGTAAACACATATAATCGCCGGCGGCATCAACCCACTGAATTGTCGCAACCGGGACACGAATAATTTCACCCTGCTCTTTTACCGCCAGTGATTCTGGGTAACGTTTGTCGGTTAGGGTATCGCCTGTGGCTAATTTTTTAAGTATTTCTTCACAGTTATTACCTGTAATACCGGCAACAAAACTCGCTAGTTTTTTCTTATGGGCGTTGTCTTGCTGTGTTTTTAAGTAACTATGCACTTTTTCTACCGCCTGTTTTAGTCTGTTATCGTCAACGGGTTTTAAAATGTAATCCAAAGCATGTATTTCAAATGCCTTTACTGCAAATTGATCAAATGCAGTAACAAACACAATCGCGGGTAACGCTTTAGTGCTTTCGCTTAAGGCACGGGCAACTTCAAAGCCATTCATTCCTGGCATTTGTATATCTAAAAAAACTAAGTCTATAGGGTGCTCTTTACATGCTGCTATTGCTTCAGAGCCTGAACTACACAGTTTAATTACTTCTATATCAGTATATTCTTCAAGTCTTACTGCTAAGCCCTTTCTTGCTAATGGTTCATCATCAACAATGATGGTTTTAATTTTAGTCATTTCTTCACAGCCTTCTCAAACGGTACTCGCAGATTAACTTTCAATCCACTTGGCGTATTATGTGATAATACAAACGAATAATTATTTTCATAGAGCGTTTTTAATCTGTCTTTGGTATTTGCCACCCCTACCCCTTGTGCATTTACAAGTTGTCCGTCTATTAGCTCGGTACCGGGGCCATTATCACCTACTTCAAGTAATAGCTCGTTGGCAAAAACCTGTGCTTTTATGTCTATCACACCGCCTTGTGACATATGCGCAATGGCATATTTAATTGCGTTCTCAATTATCGGTTGCAAAATTAAGCTTGGCACAAGTGCCTCTTTTGCTTGCTCGCTTACATCTACATTTACTTTTAAGCGCTCATCAAATCTAACCCGCTCTATTTCTAAATACAGCATTAATGCGTGTAGCTCTTGCTCTAAAGGCACTTTTTTAATGGGATCGGTATTTAGTGTATAACGCAAAAAGTCGCTTAACCTTGCCACCATTAAGTTAGCATCTTTGTTTTCTTTTACCAAAACTAATGTAGAAATAGCATTAAGCGTATTAAATAAAAAATGCGGATTAAGTTGATATCTGAGCATTTTTAATTGCGCTTCATGGGCCATTGTAGTTGCTTTAAGCGCTTTTTGTCGCTCACTTTGTAATAGCTGGTAATACTTTATGCCAAAGTATAAGCCACTCCAACATAAAATTATGTAAACAGAGTCTAAGCCATGCTGTAAATAGTAAAACCAATCTTCTGGGCGATAACCATGGCGGTATATTTCCCATAAATTAAATTTTTGTACAATTGCCCACAACGTACCTGTAATGTACGAGGCACCAAATACAACCACCATTAATATCCACGGCGATGCATTCCAGGTTTTTCGATAAATATAACGAAGTGGGACTGTCATTAAACAGCCCGCATAGGCATTTAATAATATAACAAACACGTAAATATCACGCATTTCAAATACTTTAGAGCCGATATAATTTACAAGCGCATAACCAATCCAGCCCGCAATTTGCAATAGCCAAAAAAAGCGTTGCCTGTTATCAACTAAAGATTGCCAATTCAAAATAAAATACAACTCCGTATAAGTTAGCCAATAAGTTAAAATTACGTTAGCTAATTTAACCACTGGTTTGGTTATTATATCGATTATTACAAAGTGTTAGCAGTACCAACTGTCTTAATTTTTAAGAGCCTTACCGCAAAGTTAAGCCAATAAAAAAGCGAAAGGCTTTAACACCTTTCGCTTTTAAAATGCCGATTCAATCAGCTCGTATTGGCAAAGCCACCTTATATACTAGGCAAGTTTATCAGAGGCTACTTTATAAGTTGGGTCTTCAATTACGTTTACCTCAACTAAGTCACGCGCTTTGTGTAACAGCTGCTTACAGTCTTTACTTAAATGACGTAAGTGAAGCTGTTTACCTGCTTTAGTGTACTTATCAGCTAAGCTGTCGATGGCTTCTATGGCACTGTGATCCGCAACACGGCTGTGTTCAAATTCAATAATTACATCTTTAGGGTCGTTTTTAACATCGAATAACTCAGAAAAGTTTTTAACTGAGCCAAAAAATAGCGGGCCGTGAAGCTCGTAAACTTTAGCACCTTGCTCATCAATGTAATTAGTTGTGTAGATATGTTTTGCATGATTCCAAGCAAATACCAAGGCAGAAACAATAACACCAACACACACGGCAATCGCTAAATCGGTTACTACGGTTACGCCAGATACCAATACAATTACAAAGGCATCAGACAGTGGTACGCGCTTCATCATTTTAAAGCTTGCCCATTCAAACGTACCAAGTACAACCATAAACATAACACCTACAAGCGCAGCCAGTGGGATCATTTCAATTAAACTTGAAGCAAATATAATAAATGCAAGCAGCATTAGTGCAGCACTTATACCCGACAAGCGCGAGCGCCCGCCCGAATTAATGTTGATCATTGATTGCCCAATCATGGCACAGCCACCCATTGCGCCAAAAAATCCACAGGTTACATTAGCAGCACCTTGGCCAATACACTCTTTATTTGAGTGACCACGGGTTTCGGTAATTTCATCAATCAAGCTAAGCGTTAATAACGACTCAATTAAACCAATAGCCGCTAAAATTAATGCATACGGAAAAATTATATAAAAAGTTTCCAGGGTAAATGGAACCATAGGAATGTGAAATTCAGGTAAGCCGCCAGCAATGGTAGCCGCTTCATTACCTGTCATCCCTTTTAGGAAATCAAGTACAGTGCGCGAGTCTAAATCAAGGCCTATTACTAACGCGGTTACCGTTACAATAGCCACTAAAGAAGAAGGCACTGCAGTGGTGAGCTTAGGTAAAAAGTGAATGATAGCCATGGTTAATGCAACTAAACCTAACATGATGTAAAGCGGGTTGCCCGTCATCCATTGCTGGCCGCCTGCGCCATCTGGCACTTTAAACTGCCCAAGTTGCGCTAGAAATATTACTATCGCTAATCCATTTACAAAGCCGAGCATAACTGGGTGGGGGACCATGCGAATAAACTTACCGAGCTTAAATATCCCCGCGAGTATTTGCAGTATTCCCATCAGCAACACCGTGGCAAATAAATACTCAACACCGTGATCAAGTACCAAACTTACCATTACAACAGCTAATGCACCGGTTGCGCCCGAAATCATACCAGGGCGACCACCAAAAATAGCCGTAATTAAACCAACGATAAACGCGGCGTAGAGACCAACTAAAGGTTCGACATTTGCAACAAAAGCAAACGCAACAGCTTCTGGAACTAAAGCAAGTGCTACAGTTAAGCCAGATAAAATATCGTTTTTAGCAGAGCTAGGCGCTTTGCTGAGTAAGTTAAACATTGAGTTCCTCAGGGGGTTATTAGGTTAGGATCGAAAAAGCGCTAAATGTTACCAAATTAGCGCTCATTTAACAATTCGCACACACCGTTATTAGCTTTCTTAGTATAGCTTAACTTTGTGTCGTTTATTTTATAGAGGAAGAGATGTACTGCGTTTTACACATGTCATGGTTACGTTAGAGTGTACCTCTTGAACGTATTCTAAGCTGAGTAAATTGTCACGTACAAAGTGCTCATAGCCTTCTATACCTTGTGAGATTATACGCAGCATAAAATCCATGGTGCCGGCCATTGTGTAACATTCTGTCACTTCGTCATAGCTCATGATTAGCTTTTCAAATTCAGCTAAGTTTTTCTTGCCATGATTTGATAAGCGCACATGTGCGTATACAAGCATGTCAAAACCAAGCTTTTTCTCATCTAAAAGCGCAACTTTACTTTTGATATAGCCATCTTGTTCAAGCTTTGCAATGCGTCGCCAACAAGGTGATTGAGATAAGCCTACTTTGTCTGCAATTTCAGCAGTTGAAAGACTTGCGTCCTGTTGTAAAAGTGCCAAAATTTGGCGATCTACGTGATTTAGAGACATTTTATTTCTTATTTATCTAATAAACTGGTTAAATTATACAGCCAATTTAAAATTCCGTCTGCAATAATTTTGCATTTTCATGGATTTTAATTAACCAAATTGGCCACTTACAAATGGATTAGTGCGTTTTTCATGGCCTACAGTGGTATCTTCACCATGGCCAGCTAAAATACGCGTGTTGTCATCAAGTGTTAAAATATGGCTTTTAATAGACTCAATGAGCTGCTCAGTATTGCCTTTAGGGAAATCTGTACGCCCTACAGCACCTTTAAAAATAACATCGCCAACAATAACGCATTGCTGATCAGGCTCATAAAACACAATATGACCCGGTGTGTGCCCGGGGCAATGCTTAACACTAAAGCTAAGTTTGCCAAGCGTTAATACATCATTATGATTAAGCCAAATATCAGGGTAAAAAGCATCAATAGCTGAAAAACCAAACATTTGTGCTTGCATAGGCAGGTTATCAAACCAAAATGACTCATCTTTTTGCGGGCCAATAATTTGCACATTGTAGTGTGAGCGTAATTCATCTGCCGCACCTACGTGGTCTAAATGCCCGTGTGTAAGCCAAATAGCGCTCAGTACTAATTTGTGCTCACTAAGCGTGGCTATAATTTTTTGTGCGTCACCACCTGGGTCTATCACCACAGCTTGCTTTGTTTCTGTACAGCTAATAATTCTGCAATTTTGAGAAAAAGTAGTCACGGGTATCGTAATAACGTGCATATTAAATTTCTTTATCTTTTTGATCGGGAATAACGGCTACTTGCTCATACGACATTAAAATTGGGTATTTCAAATACGCTTCGTCATAAAATGGCGTGTGTGAATATAACCAGTGCAAACGTGCATTGGCATCTTGCGCAAATGCTTTATCTTGAAGTTTTTTATCAAACTCGAGAGCAAGTTTTGGGTTGTCTTTAAGCATTTTCCTTGCGTAAGGGATTAACGCGTAGTTTTCCATGTACTCTGTTCGTTGAAAAATTGTATTAAACTCACCCCACGCAAAAAATGAATCAGGAGCCTCTGGGTGTAATAAATGAACCGCTAACTCACCTGCTTTTTGCTGCGTATTTACTTGATACCATCCGTCTAAATCTACATTTATTGCTGGTACATAATCAAAACTTGCAGAGACTCTAAAGCGCCCTTCAAATGGGGCTTTATCAAACGAGTAATCAAGTATTTTGGCAAGCTTTAAAGGTTGCGTATTCGCGCCTTTAAGTTTGTTTACTGACACCCCATGTAACTTAAGCTTTTCTATTATATCGCTATATACAGGCGGAACAAAAAACGCTTGGGGCACATCAACAACTCGTTCAACCTCTTTTTGCCAATAAATCGGTAAGTCAGTGTAGGTATAGGCTTTACCTAAATATTTAACCTCAGTTTGCCCCGAAAGCGCACTTACACTTGATGTGTATTCGACCCCTTTAAACTCACTGATTGTGTCTGCTTGTTTAGCATAACCTCGTTTAACAATTAGTTTCTCAGGTACAAATTCTTGCTCTTTTTTAACGGCGTTCGAAAGCTCATGACTGTACTGAGAAAGCGCGTTTATTGCCCCATCTAAAAATACATAGGTGCCTAATACGCGTTGTTGATAAGGTTTTAAAGAATGGTTTTCGACTAAAATTGTTGGTAATGATTTTAAATCCCCCCACCCGTTTGAAAAACGCGGTGTAGCCACCCAACCTGCAAGGCCTTTTTTAAAGTCGCGTTTATCCATAACAAATACCAATGGCCCAGGTATATGCCCTTGCTTTTGTAATGTTTCGTCAATAACCGGCTTTATATACTGATCTAACGCATCAGATATAGCAGGCGATTCGCTTGCAAATACAGGGTTATAACCATAGGTCACATCGTACTGATAATCGGCGCCATCGGTAACATGCACATCAATGTATAAGTTTGGGTTGTAATCATTAATAACCTTTAAAACACTTCTCACCTCTGGTGTATCTAATTTAGTGAAATCGCGATTAAGGTTTAGATTATTTGCATTGGTTCTAAAGCCCATTTTTTTAGGGCCGCGCTGATTTATGCGATTAAATGCGCTGCTGCGTTCATGCCCATCTACGTTTAAAATAGGAATAAAAAGTATGTTTACCTTTTTTAAAATATCACGGCGCTTACCTGTTGCAATATCGCGCAGCAACATAAACATGGCGTCTTTACCATCTATCTCACCTGCATGAATACCGGCTTGGATAAAAACGGTTGGCTTAGTGCTGTTGGCCATTTGCCCCGCTTCAAAAAAACCTTGTTCACTGGCAACCACCATTTTAATAGCACGATTACTATTACTGTAGCCTATTATTTGAGACTGAAACTGCGTGGGGTTTGCCGCTACAAGCCTATCTACAAACGCCATAGTATCGGCATAGTTTGGCGAGGCTTTGCCCTGAGATAACTCAAAATCAGTGGTTAACGGCCCTTGCTGCTGTAATAACGAAACGCTATCACCTTGCCAAGGAATAAGAGGCGGTAAATGACTGTTATCTGCCACAATTGCAGATAAAAATAACAGGCTTGCAAACATAGTTTTCTCTAACAAACGCTTTAATAAAATAAATTATACCAAGTAAACATAGCGATATTATAAAAGTGCGGTGATTCAACAAAAAAGAAAGCCCGTTTATATCCTTGCACTTAATAAAGTGATTATTAAAGTAGTTAATTTTAAGGCTAGGGAAAAGTGTCAATAGCTTAGCAAACAATTCGTTGTTTATACCAATCCGCTTAATTAAGCGATCTATTTTAGAATGGATAAACGTGTTAATAGCTAGGGAAAATTCGCTATTTAGTAGTTCTTAATGAGAGTTTTATAACGCAGATAACGACACATTTAGCCCCACAAAATAATAAAGTATTATTGCGGGGGGATATTATTAAGCGAGTCTTAAATTACAGGCACAAAAAAAGGAGCCTAGGGCTCCTCTTTATTACTTATTTAAAAAAGCTTAAGCTGCCGCTAGGCCTTCTTTTGCTTTTTCAACAAGCGCTGCAAATGCAACTTGGTCGTAAACAGCGATATCTGCAAGGATCTTACGATCGATTTCTACAGAAGTCTTTTTAAGACCATTGATAAAACGGCTGTAAGACAGACCATTTTGACGTGAAGCAGCATTGATACGTGCAATCCATAATTGACGGAAAGTACGTTTCTTAGCACGACGGTCACGGTAAGCGTATTGACCCGCTTTAGTAACTGCCTGGAAAGCTACGCGGTAAACACGTGAACGTGCTCCGTAGTAACCTTTAGCTTGCTTTAAAACTTTTTTGTGACGTGCACGTGCGACAACGCCGCGTTTAACTCTTGCCATTTCTAAAAACCCCTATTAAGCGAATGGTAACATACGTGAAACTAGACCATGGTCATTTTTATGAACCATCATCTTAGGACGTAGGTGTAACTTACGCTTAGAAGTTTTCTTAGTCAGAATGTGACGAAGATGCGCTTGTTTACGCTTGAAACCGCCAGAAGCAGTTTTCTTGAAACGCTTAGCAGCGCCTCTGTGACTTTTTAGCTTATAAGCCATTGCAATAACTCCAAATGTATTGCTTAAAAATTAGTAAGCAGGCGTGAGATATATTTCTATAGCTCCACTTTTAGGCCTAACTTACTGCCATATTCCGGTGAAAACCCAGCAAAAATGCCGCAATTTTACTTTAAAACCGGTTAGCACAGGTGAATATTTGCATATTACTTGGGTACCTGCGCTAAATTCGGTGCGCATTATCGCTTAAAAATTATTTTTTAGCAACAGGCGCCATCATCATAACCATTTGGCGGCCTTCAACACGATTTGGGAAAGACTCAACTACTGCAAGTTCTTCTAAATCAGCCTTAACACGGTTTAATAATTCGATACCAATTTCTTGGTGAGCCATTTCGCGGCCACGGAAGCGGATAGTAATCTTAGCTTTATCGCCAGCTTCTAAGAACTTACGTAAGTTGCGCAGCTTAACCTGATAGTCACCTTCATCCGTGCCAGGACGGAATTTGATTTCTTTAATCTGGATTTGCTTTTGCTTCTTCTTCTGCTCTTTTAGTTCTTTGCTTTTTTCAAAGATGAACTTACCGTAGTCCATAACCTTACAAACAGGCGGCTCAGCGTTTGGGCTAATCTCTACAAGATCAACACCCGCTGCATCAGCCATAGCTTGTGCGTCTTTTAATGACTGAATTCCGGCTTGTTCGCCTTCGATGTCGATTAAACGAACTTCTTGAGCTGTAATTTCTTCGTTAATACGATTTTTTTGAGCTGTTTGTTGCCCTTTCTTGCCGCCTCTAATGGTACGTTCCTCCAAGAATATCAATAATATAAGCGTGTAGTTGGCTGTTTGTGATTGCCCTACACGCTCGATTTTTACTGTCGATTTTTAATTTCTTCGCTAATTTTAGCTACAAAATCATCAACATTAAATTTGCCTAGGTCTTCACCTGTGCGGGTACGTACTGCTACTTCCTGTTGTTCAACTTCTTTATCGCCGACAACGAGTAAGTAAGGAATACGCTTAAGTGTATGTTCTCGGATTTTAAAGCCAATCTTCTCATTTCTCAAGTCAGCAGCGGCTCTAATTCCAAGTTTATTTAATTTTTGTACAATTTCGTGCACGTAATCTGCTTGTTTATCGGTAATGTTCATAATTACCACTTGCTTTGGAGCAAGCCACGTAGGGAATAAACCAGCGTATTCTTCAGTTAAAATACCAATAAAGCGCTCAATTGAGCCTAAAATAGCACGGTGTATCATAACTGGAGTGCGTCGTTCGTTATTTTCTGCTACATAAGTAGCGCCTAAACGACCCGGTAATGCAAAGTCGAGTTGCACTGTACCACATTGCCACGCTCTGTCTAAACAATCGTACAAAGTAAATTCAATTTTAGGTCCGTAAAAGGCACCTTCACCTGGTAGGTAATCAAATTCAATGTCGTTTGCTTTAAGTGCATCGGCTAATGCAACCTCTGCTTTGTCCCAAATTTCATCGTCGCCGATGCGTTTTTCAGGACGCGTAGAAAGCTTAACTACAATTTTGTCAAAACCGAATGTCTCATATGTATCATAAACCATCTTAATACACGCTGAAACTTCGTCCATTACTTGCTCTTCTGTACAGAACACGTGAGCATCATCTTGTGTAAAGCCACGTACACGCATTAAGCCGTGTAAAGCGCCTGATGGTTCGTTACGGTGACAACAACCAAACTCGGCCATACGCAGTGGTAAATCACGGTACGATTTTAAACCTTGGTTAAAAATTTGCACGTGACCTGGGCAGTTCATTGGTTTTATAGCGTATTCACGTTTTTCTGACTCTGTGGTAAACATGGCGTCTGAGTATTTTTCCCAGTGACCTGATTTTTCCCACAAAGAGCGGTCCATCATCATTGGACCTTTAACTTCTTCGTAGCTGTACTCACGCAGTTTTTCACGAACAAATTCTTCAAGCTCGCGGTAAATGCTCCAACCATCGTTGTGCCAAAATACCATACCTGGCGCTTCTTCTTGCCAGTGCCATAAATCAAGCGCTTTACCAATACGGCGGTGATCGCGTTTTTCAGCCTCTTCTAAGCGTTTAAGGTACGCTTTAAGTTGCTTTTTATCGCCCCACGCTGTGCCGTAAATACGCTGTAGCATTTTGTTTTCAGAGTCGCCACGCCAATAAGCGCCAGCTACTTTCATTATTTTGAAGTTTTGGCAGAATTTCATGTTTGGTACGTGCGGGCCACGACACATGTCTACGTATTCTTCGTGGTGGTATAATCCTGGGCGATCATCTTTTGCGATGTTTTCGTCCAAAATTTCCATTTTATATGTTTCGCCACGCGCTTCAAACGTATCGCGTGCTTCTTGCCAGCTTACATTTTTTTTCACTACGTCGTAGTTTGTTTTTGCAAGTTGCAACATACGCTTTTCAATGGCGTCTAAGTCTTCTTGAGACAAAGAGTGTTCCATATCAATATCGTAGTAAAAACCGTTATCAATAGTTGGACCAATAGCCATTTTAGCGTCTGGGAAAAGCTGCTTAACTGCGTGACCGATTAAGTGAGCACATGAGTGACGAATAATCTCTAGGCCGTCGTCATCTTTTGCGGTGATGATCTCAAGACGCGAATCTTCGTTGATCATATCGCACGCATCAACACGCTCGCCATTAACGCGACCAGCAATGGTTGCTTTAGCAAGGCCTGGGCCAATGTCGTTAGCTACATCAAGAGTACTTACAGGGTTTTCAAAACTACGCTGACTGCCGTCAGGAAGAGTAATAACTGGCATTATAAATCCTTACATACAGTGGTGACACCTACAATGTATCACGTGTATTTTTAAATAAATTAAATGAGAATGACTCGACAACGCTTTTACGAATAAGCATTGACTATTTTTCGCCATACATGACTAATGTAGATGCTGAGTCTGCTCAACTACAAAAAAGATATTGTCGCGTGATAGAGTATCAATTACAAGTTTAAAGCGCGCTCATTACTTGAAATTTCACCTAAAATTGTCATTTTTTTGTTTTTCGCTCGCTAATTTAAATTAAGCATGTGACAACTTGAGTTTATTGATTATTAAAATGCACCTGCACCGCCTTGCTCTCGCAATTTATTAGATGTTGGGTATAATACCAAGCAATTAAGTTATATTAGAGAACAGCAATGAGAACATGTGGTGTAGAAATTACCGGTAGTGATGTACTACTTTGTATTTTAAGTAAAGATAACGACGTATTTGATATTCGCGATGTGCGCCAAACACGCTTTACCTTAGGTAACGGTAACGACACTGAAATAATGCGTAAATTTCAATTTGATTTTGCAAAACTAATGCAAGATTACCAAATTGATTCTGTTGCCATTCGTGAGCGCCAACCTAAAGGTAAATTTGCAGGCAGTGCAAAGGGCTTTAAAATGGAAACAGCGATTCAATTAATTGAAGAGTTAGACGTTCGCGTGTTCTCAACGACCGAAATTAAAGAGCAGCTTAAACGCAACCCTATACCTATTGCGTTTGAAGACACAGGCCTTAAAAAGTACCAAGAAAACGCTTTTGTTAATGCCTATGTATACATTATGAAAAAAACCTACCGCAGTGACGAGCTATAAGTCACAAAGCGATTAAAACAAACTATAAAAACGCCATTTAGTGGCGTTTTTTTATGCCTTTATAAAAGTTAGTTTTTATTGCCCATCTGTAAAACGTTTCATTTAACTTTTCTTTATGCTTAGTACATTAGTCTAACCACCCTTTCTTTGTCGACAATTTGTGTTTATTTTAACTACAACCTATAACAATTCGTTTAACTATTTTTTATTTTGCTACACAGCTATTCGTAGCTAAGCAAATAAAAACTGACTTATCAGCACGAATTGATATAAGTAACTGACGCACACTAATACGGAGAAGCACATGCACACACCATCGCGCTCGGTAAAAGAAGTAGAAAAAATAAACACATTACCGCTTACAAAAAGCTATTTTAAAGGGGCGCAAAGCACGCCGCTCACGGATAAAACAATTGGCGAGTACTTTGACTTTATTGTCGACAAACACCCTGATTCGCTCGCTGTCGTTGTTAGCCATCAAAATGTACGTTTAACGTATAAAGCATTTCAAAATGAAGTTAATCAACTCGCTATGGGGCTACTAGCAATAGGCGTTAAACCAGGAGATAGAGTAGGAATATGGTCACCTAATAACATTGAGTGGTGTTTAACCCAATTTGCGAGCGCCAAAATAGGTGCCATTATGGTCTGCATTAACCCTGCCTACAGACCAAATGAGTTAGCCTATGCTTTGAACTCGGTAGAATGCAGCACGCTAATTACTGCGTCACATTTTAAAGGCAGTAATTATATAGATATGCTTAACAGCTTAGCGCCTGAACTTACCCAATGTGAACCCGGTGAGCTAAATGCACATGCCCTACCTAGCCTTAAAAATGTAATACGCATTGGCAATGAAAAAAGCCCTGGTATGTTTACGTTTGATGATGTGATGAATTTTGCCACCCCAGCCCACAAGCTTGAATTAAATGCGATTGCAGCAAATTTAAACGCGGATCAAGACATAAACATACAGTTTACCTCTGGCACCACGGGCAACCCTAAAGGCGCTACACTCACCCATAAAAACATACTAAATAATGCGCTATTTGTTGCAGAGGCTATGCATTTTACAGCGCAAGATAAACTGTGCATACCTGTGCCTCTGTATCATTGTTTTGCGATGGTTCTTGGCAGCCTGCTATGTGTAAGTAAAGGCGCCGCAGCTATATATCCAAGCGATGCGTTTGATGCAAAAACCACGCTTGATGTTGTCCAGCAAGAGGGCTGCACCGCGCTGCATGGTGTGCCTACTATGTTTATTAGCCAACTAGAGCTGCCTAATTTTACTAATTATAACCTCAGCACTTTACGCACCGGTGTAATGGCGGGCTCAACGTGCCCTGAGCAAGTCATGCGTAAAGTACAAACACAAATGAACATGCATCAAGTATTAATTGCGTACGGGCAAACTGAGTGCAGCCCAATCAATAATATAACCGAAACCGACTCATCAATAGAGCGCCAAGTAACAACCGTTGGCCGTGCCCTTGCTCACACTGAGGTTAAAATTATTGACGAACTGGGTAACATTCAAAAAATAGGTGTACCTGGTGAGGTCTGCAGTAAGGGCGCCGGTATAATGCGCTGCTATTGGAATGACGAAGAAAAAACAAAAGCCACTATAGATGACGAAGGCTGGTTACACTCTGGTGATTTAGGGGTAATGGACAGCGAAGGGTTTGTGAGTATTGTTGGCCGCATTAAAGACATGATCATTCGAGGTGGCGAAAACATTTACCCACGCGAAATTGAAGAGGTTCTTTACACTTACCCAGGTATTCAAGATGCCGCTATATTTGGTATTAGTGATGAGAAGTACGGCGAAGAAGTGTGTGCGTGGATCCAGCCAAAAGAAGATGCAGTACTTGATGAGCAAGCAATACGTGCATTTTTAAAAGACAAACTCGCCTATTTTAAAATGCCCCGTTATATTCGCTTTGTAGAGAGTTACCCAATGACAGTAACAGGCAAACTGCAAAAGTTTAAAATGCGAGAGCAAATGCAGCAATCACTTACTGATAAGGCCTTTTCTTAACCGCAAACATTAATTACAAAAAAGCTCAGCAATTGCTGAGCTTTTAGCGTTAAATAATTTACTTACTCTGCAGGGCGATACTGCTGCTGAACACCTGTTAAAAACAAGCGCAAAACCTGGTCGTTACACACACGGTAATGTTTATTTTCTACTTTGCGAGAAAACGCACTGAGCTCATGTTTACTTAATTCAAAGTCAACCTGTGCAAGTGTTGCTATTACATCTTCTGCTTTCATGTTTAAAGCAATACGTAGCTTCATAAAAATAATATTATTATTTAACTTAGCCTCTGGCACCGGCTGTGGGCCTTCGCGCTTGCCACGCTTAGTATTAATAAAGCCATTTAAAAACGTAGCAAACTCAGTGTCTGACATTTTAACAAACCCTTGCTCACCCTCTTTTGTTAACCATGCAACGACTTGCTCAGTGGTAACTGTAGCCTCTGCGGCGGCAAAAATACCGACCATGGCAGTATCGGTTAAATTAAAGGTATAGCGAACACGGCGTAAAATATCGTTATTTGTCAAAGTAATTTCCTGAGTAGAGAGCGAGGCTAAATTAGAGCGCCCACGTTAAATGAGCGCGCAGTTTAGCAGCTTAAGGCACGCTGCCCTATTGATATTTACACTATAAAGAGTTGTTAATTACCCAATACCTTGGCAGGGTCGACTCGAGTTGCTTGCCACGCCGGGTAAATAGTAGCAAGTACAGCTAAAATAAAGGTAACAATAACTGTTATTCCAATATCACTGAGTACTAATTTACTGGGTAAAAACTCAATAAAATAAACACCTTCAAGCGGATTAGCTGCAAATAACTGGCTAACCCATGTAAACAGCTCACTAATGTTAAGCGCTAATATAACCCCAACTAGTGTGCCAAGTAACACGCCAACAAAGGCTTGCGTTAAACCTTGCATGACAAAGGTAGCTAAAATGGTACTGTCTTTAGCGCCCATGGTTTTTAAAATAGCTATGTTGCCTTGTTTTTCGCGCACTTCCATTACAAGCGACGATACAATGTTAAAACTAGCTACCGCTATAATTAAAAACACCACAATGTACACAATTGTGCGCACCATTTGAATATCTTGATACAGGCTACCTTGCGTTCTAAACCAGCTAGAAACATACACATAATCACTAATAGTTTGCCCTACTCGCAGTGCAATTTGATGTGCAGCAAACACATCATCTACGCTCAATCGTAAACCTGTTACTTGGCTGGCGTCGTAACCTAAAACTGACTGTGCTTTATTTAAGTGAATAAATGCAGCGCTACTGTCAATTGGCCCACCCATTTCTATAATGCCCGCAAGTGTTAACGTTACGCGTTTAGGGGCTAATAGAGACTTGCCTTGCTCGCTAATTTTAGGAATCAGTAAAGTAATGTTATCGCCTATATTAGCGCCTAATTGCTTTACAATTTGCTTGCCTAAAATAACGTCATCCGTGCGCAGCTGACTAACCAGTGTGCCTTTGGTAAATTGATTTATGGCCGATACATTCCCTTCATAGCTAGGTTCAACGCCGCGTATTTCTACCGCTTTAAGCTGGCTTTTAAATTGCGCCATACCATTTACTGCTATAAATGGCGCAGCACCTGTAACATGAGGCTCTGCTTTAAGTTTTTCTACTTTGTTAGGCCAATCAGCAATCGGTCGGCTAGGCGCTACGTATTCAACTTGCGGTACCACACTTAATAGACGATGCACTAATTGCTGCTCAAAGCCATTAATAACCGAAAGTGCAACAATTAACACCGCCACCCCTAATAAAATACCAACGGTAGAGGCTTTGGCAATAAAGCTTACAAATGCGTTTTTTTCGTCTTTATGACCAGAATAGGCTCTAAAGCGTTCACTTAAAAATAAACTAAGCAACATGGTGCGACTCTTTAATGGCAAGTTTCCCATCATCTAAATACGCAATTTTACCTAGTTTGTCTGCAAGCTCTAAGTCGTGAGTAACCACCACAAAACTAGTATTTAAGCTTTTATTTAGCTCATTAATTAAATCGTAAATTTTAATCGCGTTTTGCTTATCAAGGTTACCGGTAGGTTCGTCGGCTAACACTAATGCGGGTTTAGTCACCAGCGCTCGAGCAATAGCAACACGCTGGCGCTCTCCACCAGACAGTGCCGAAGGTTTATGCTCACTGCGATGCGCTAAGCCTACTTTATCTAGCATTTGCAAGGCTTGCTCTTTCGCCTCTTTTGCGTTTAGCCCTTTAATTAGTAGCGGCATAGCCACGTTTTCAACCGCACTAAATTCCATTAATAAATGGTGAAACTGATAAATAAAGCCCAAGTTTTTATTTCTAAACGCCGCTTGCTCTGTTCGCGATAATTTAGCAACGTCTTGATTTTTTATTTTAGCGCTACCCGATGTAGCCGTATCCAGGGTTCCTAAAATATGCAATAAGGTACTTTTTCCTGAGCCTGAGCTGCCTACTATAGCCAGCATATCCCCTTGGTTAAGAGATAAGTCCACCCCTTTTAATACTTCTACTTGATTTTGACCATCTTGATAAACTTTACTTAAGTTTTGACAGCTAATAACTAAATCATTCATAACGCAATACCTCTGCTGGTTTTACTTTTGCGGCTTTGCGCGCAGGATATAAAGTGGCTAAAAAGCTCATTGCAATACTGCTAAGCGCAATAATAACGAGGCTTAACACATCAAATTTTACCGGAAGCTCTACACCTGCTAGTAGGTTTAGCCCCACAGCAGCGAGTAGTTCATTAATATATAAGCTAAACAACACACCTAAAAGTGCCCCTATCGCGGTGCCAATCACCCCGTTATACAAGCCTTGCACCATAAACACTTTTTGTACTTGTGAAGGCGTTAAACCTAAGGTTTGTAATATCGCTACTTCGCCTTGTTTTTCACTCACCATCATAGTCAGTGCCGAAACAATATTAAATACAGCCACTAATACAATCAGCCCTAACAACATAGACATAATACGTTTTTCCATGGCAACCGCGGCAAATAAAGTACCTTGGCTACTGCGCCAGTCACTTACTTGGTAGTCGCGTAAAATGCGCTGCCTGTCCTTTGTAAATTGCGCTAATTCAAAGGGTTCATGTAACGACACACTTAAGTTAGGCGCGGTATTTTTGTTAAGCTTTAATACCCGCTGTAAAGATGCGCCGCTGGTAAATGCAAGGCTCATATCTATCTCTGAGCCGGTTTCGTATATTGCGGCTATTTTAAATAAACGCTGACTAGGTACGCGCCCAAGTGGCGTGTAAGTTGAGGCATTAGGCATAATTACGCGCAGTTTTTCTCCCATACCTACGCCAAGTTTTCGGCTTAAGTAACGGCTAATAGCTATGTTGTAGCTATTATTTAAAACGTTTTGCCAATTGCCCTGCACAACTTTATCAGTAATTTTATATAGCGATCCGTTATCGCCATACAAGCCTTGCAGTAATACGCCGTGTAAATCTTTATTGGTTTGCAAAATGGCTTCACCGTGGCGGTAAAGGCTTACGTGATCTACATAATCTGAGCGCTCTAAATCGGCTTTTAACGCTGTCATTTGTTCGCTGGTGTGTTTATTGGCTTGTACTTCTACGTGAGGAATGAGCCCTAACATATTTGTTTTTAAACTGTTTTCAAAGCCATTCATTACACTGCTTACAGTGAACAAGGCCATTAGCCCTATGGCTATTCCGGCAATAGAAAAAAACGAGATAAACGATATAAACGCATTTCCTTTGGAGGAGCGGCTATATCTGAGCCCTATAAATAAGCTAACCGGTTGAAACATATTATTTAAAACATTTATGCTAAAAGTGTGCGGCTATAGTAGCACGAACTAAGATGAATTGAATATGACCATAAATGTAAGAAATAATTTATAAATCTTATACTTGGCTATATTTTAAGCGCGCTTTATTCAAGCCCAGCCACTAAATAATCAAGTAATACTCTTACGTTAGTGGCAACAAACTGACGCGGTGGGTAAATTCCCCACACGCCTTCTTGATCTGGCTGATAAGAAGTTAATACTGGCACAAGCTCGCCCGTTCGTAGCTCATTTTCAATGTAATAATTTGGCAGCTGCACTATTCCTAAGCCTTTTTTTGCACCATCAACTAATGCCCAACCACTATTACAGCGCAAGCGTCCTGCAATTTTAATGTGTTTATCGCGGCCGTTTTCGTTTACTCGCCAGTAACTGCTGTTACCAATTAAACATTGATGTTGGTTTAGCTCGCCTAGGGTATGAGGCTCACCTACTCGGGATAAATAATCTGGGGAGGCACACATTATAAAGCGCCTAGCACTTAAACGTCGTGCTCTGTGGCTTGAATCTTTTAAATGCCCTAACCGAATAGCTAAATCAAACCCACCTTCGAGTAAATTTTCTTGCTCGTTAGAAAGCGTAGCAATAACTTCGACCTCAGGATGAGCGTGCATAAAATTGTGCACAATGGGCATAATAAAAGTTTCACCATACATAACCGGTGCTGTTAATTTAATTTTACCTTTAGGCGTTGTTTGCTGCGTTGCTAAGCTTTGCGTGGCATCGTCCATAGCGTGTTGTAGTTGCTTAGTTTGATGTAAAAAGGCTTCGCCTTCTTTGGTTAATACCACTTTGCGGGTTGTACGGGTGAGTAACTGGGTATTTAAACGCTGCTCCAGCGCCGTAACATGGCGACTTATATGGGCAACCGACAACCCCAGTACATTAGCCGCTGCTGTAAAACTACCCTCTTCTCCCACTGCTATAAATTCGTCTATGCCATCCCAACGCGCCATTATTACTATACTGTAAAAGTGTTTTAATAAATCAGAGATTATCATTATTTGAGAAACAAATACAATAGAGCCATCACCCAAACAAATTGGGGCTACAATTGTTATTTAAAACCACTACAAAGGATAAACACATGTCTGAATTTATAAAATCAAAAGCAGCTATTGCGTGGGGTCCAAACCAACCATTAAGCGTAGAAGAAGTTGATGTAATGATGCCTAAAAAAGGCGAAGTAATGGTAAAAATTACTGCTACTGGTGTTTGTCACACTGATGCATTTACTTTATCAGGTGAAGATCCTGAAGGTATTTTCCCAGCAATTTTAGGCCATGAAGGTGCAGGCGTTGTATATGCAGTGGGCGAAGGCGTAACCAGTGTTGAAGTAGGCGATCACGTTATTCCACTTTACACCGCTGAATGTGGCGTATGTAAAATGTGTACTTCAGGCAAAACTAACCTGTGTTCAGCAGTGCGCGAAACACAAGGTAAAGGCCTAATGCCAGATGGCACTACACGCTTTTTTAAAGACGGCCAACCAATTTATCACTACATGGGGACGTCTACTTTTTCTGAGTACACAGTACTTCCAGAAATTTCACTCGCAAAAGTAAACAAAGAAGCGTCGCTTGAAGAAATTTGTTTATTAGGCTGTGGCGTAACCACAGGTATGGGCGCGGTAACAAACACTGCAAACGTAAAACCTGGCGATACCGTGGCTATTTTTGGCTTAGGTGGCATTGGTTTATCGGCCATTATTGGTGCAAAAATGGCAGGTGCGGGTCGCATTATTGGTGTAGATATTAATACCAGCAAATTTGACCTTGCAACAAAACTTGGCGCAACCGATTTAGTAAACCCTAAAGACTTCGACAAGCCAATTCAAGAAGTGATTGTTGATATGACCGATGGCGGTGTTGATTACTCGTTTGAGTGTATTGGTAACGTTGATGTAATGCGCTCAGCACTTGAGTGTTGTCATAAAGGTTGGGGTGAGTCGGTAATTATTGGTGTAGCCGGTGCTGGCCAAGAAATTTCAACCCGTCCTTTCCAACTAGTAACTGGCCGTGTATGGCGCGGTAGCGCATTTGGTGGCGTTAAAGGCCGTTCACAGTTACCTGAAATTGTTGAGCGTTACATGGCAGGCGAATTTGCTCTTAACGACTTTATTACGCATACCATGAGCCTTGAAGAAATTAACGATGCGTTTGATTTAATGCACGAAGGTAAAAGTATTCGTACAGTAATTCACTACTAATACGTTATTGGTAACCTATGTATTAAAAAGCCGTAATACTTAATTGTTTGCGGCTTTTAAGGATTTTTATGTTAGAAAATATCTCAAGTACAAAAGTAGCAGGTGGTTGGCACAAACAATATACCCACACTGCAACAAGTACCCATTGCACAATGCGTTTTGCGGTATTTTTACCACCTGGCGCAAGCGAAACAAATAAAGTGCCAGTGCTTTATTGGCTATCGGGTTTAACCTGTACAGACGAAAACTTTATGCAAAAAGCCGGCGCATTTAAAAAGGCGGCTGAGCTAGGTATTGCTATTGTAGCGCCTGATACAAGCCCTCGTGGTGATAATGTCCCTGATGACGACAACTACGACTTTGGCCAAGGCGCAGGCTTTTACGTAAACGCAACACAAGCACCGTTCAATACACATTTTAATATGTATGACTATGTAGTTGATGAACTACCTATGCTTATTGAGCAACACTTCCCAGTAACCAGTACTAAAGCAATTAGTGGTCACTCTATGGGCGGGCACGGCGCTTTAATGGTGGCACTTAAAAACCCTAAAGCGTTTGTTAGCGCTTCGGCCTTTAGCCCTATTGTTAACCCAATTGACTGCCCATGGGGCGTGAAAGCATTTACGGGTTACTTAGGCACTGACAAAGAGCTCTGGGCTCAATACGATTCGTGCGAGTTGATGAAAAAAGCGCAGCAGGCTGATTTTCTCCCTATGCTTGTTACGCAGGGCGAAGCCGATGGGTTTTTAGAGGAGCAACTTAAGCCACAAAATTTAGCGGCTGTTGCTAAGAATAAAGGTTACCCGCTTAGCATTGAAATGCAAGCTGGCTACGATCATAGTTACTTTTTTATAAGCAGCTTTATTGACCAACACTTATCATTTCATAGTCAGTTTTTAACTGCGTAATCTCATTAGTGTGTAGATCAGACTTATCTACTTCTACACACTCTTTCAATACTTTACTCACTTGCCTACACAATTGTACCGTATTGCCCTCACCTTTTACTAAATTGATCAGCAATGAATCTATTTTTAACCCTATATCGGTAAAACTAAACCCGTTTTTGTCTTTCGGTACAGGTTCGAGTGGATTTTTATAAGGCTCAGAGCGAGCTGGGCTATTACTATATTTATTGGCGCGTGCATTTGACTGTGCCTGCCCATCAATTATAACACCAGCGACTGTGCAGCCACTTAGGTAAATAACACATAAACATAAAGTTAGCGCTCTCATGACTCATCCTGATCAAAAACATTACCTAAATTATAAACATCTTTAAAAATAGTATTGTAAAAATATGTATACCTGTTCTATATACTTAATTTTGAACGGCCTAAGCGTACAATTTAATACAGTGCGTCATCCTTTTATTAATAAAATGGGTTTAAGCCCTAATACTTAAATTCACTTATACACTCTTTTATAAAACCCACCAGCTGTAAAATAAAAATAACTAAAAACGGTAAAGCGCCAATAATAGCAATGGTCCTGTTTAGTGGCTCATTATTTTGTATCAGCAATATAAAAGCACAAAGCCCAAGGGCGAGTGACCAACCATAAATACTCCATGCTTTTGCCTTTTTGCTATTTGTTAAATCACGTATTACTAATATCGCCGAATCGGCTGAGGTAACCACAAAAATAAGTAACAGTAACAAGCTTGACCAAATAAGTACGGCGCCTTGCCAGCCTAACTGCTGAAAAAATATAAATAGCCCTTGGGTATAGTCGGCTTTAATGGCATCTAAAATACCGGCATGGTAGGTTTTATCCCATGCGATAGCCGAGCCCGAAAACACACTAAACCACACAATAGTCACAAGCGTAGGCAGCAAAACTACGCCCAATATATATTGCCACACTGGCCGGCCTTGGCTAATTTTAGCTAAAAACACGCCAACAAAAGGTCCCCACGCTAACCACCAAAAATAATAATTGTAGGTCCAGCCATTTGCCCACTCGGGGTTATTAAGTTGGCTTTGTAATTGCCATGTCCCTGTAAAAATAAGCCGTAGGTAATCCCTTGTGCCCTCAATGGCAATAGCCATTATAGGCTGTATGGGCATTAACAAAAGCAGCCACAATAAAAGTAAAAAAGCTAGCCAAACATTAAACTTACTCAGCGTTTGAATACCTTTTTTAAGCCCAAGCTTGGCCGATATTGTATACAGCAATACAATTAAGCTGATTATGATAAAACCAGATACAAGCGCGGACTCTATCCCTAGGTTTATTTCAATTCCCTTGCGTAGCAATAACGTAGAGTTTGCAATTGTCCCAACCACACCAAAAAAAATGGCGAGCACGGCCACTAATTTAACAATAAAGGTAAGCTTGTTTTGGTATTTTATATTTATTGCGCCTTTTAATGCACTGATTACCGGTGCGCTAATATCACCACTGCAATGACTGTTTTTTGTTAAGCCACCTAACACAAGCCCAAATACTGCATAAAGAGCCCACGCATGCGCCCCCCAGTTAACCAACGTCAGCGCTAAAGCACTACTTACTTTGTCAGGGTAAAGTGTATGTTTTAAAGGAGAGTTGACTACATTCAACGCAGGCTCTGCAACTCCCCAAAAAATTAAACCCGACCCCATCCCTGCGGCAAAAAGCATAGAAAGCCAGCCAAATAAGCCAAATTCAATACGGGCATTGTCACCGCCTACTTTTCGCCTACCAAGCGGGCTTATGGCAATAACGATGACTGCAAGTAATAAAAAATTTACTAACAAAAAAAACGGCGCCCCTAAAAAACTTAAAGCGTTATTTATAAGCGGTTGCAAATGATTAGTAAGTAATTGAGGCGCCAAAAATGCAATAGCACAAAGAGTAAGGCAAAGTAATAACGCTGTTTTTTCAAGCTTGGTTGTATGTAAAGGCAAGTGAAATACTGTTTATTAATGTTTAATAATAAAATAATACGCACTTTGCATAATTATTTAAACGCATAGGCAGGGTTTATCTGTAAAAGCGTAAATTAACTATGTAAATGTTACCAATTAATCAATTAACGCCTCTCACATTTAAATTTAACACATTGATTTTAAGCAATAAAATAAGCTGGCCTGTAGGTTGCTATTAGTTTACACCCTTAACCAATAGAGACCATTATGGAAATTGATTTACAGTGGAACGAAATCATCGATAATTTAGTACACCTTGGCATTGCCTACATACTCGCACTGCCTATGGCTTACGACAGGGAGCGAAGCCACCATGGCGCAGGGTTAAGGACTTTTCCACTTGTGGCAGTTGCCTCATGCGGCTATGCGGTAATTGCTATGTCAGTGCTAGAAGGTGCAGAAGCGCAATCTAAAATGCTACAAGGGATTATTACCGGCATAGGCTTTATTGGCGGTGGTGCAATTTTAAAAAATAATAAATCTACATCGGGTACCGCAACAGCAGCAAGCATATGGAATATGGGTTTAATTGGTATAGCGGTTGCTTACAGCCGTTACGAAATTGCTATTTTATTAGCTATCATTAATTTTATAACACTGAGGTACATTAAAAAGTTTAAGTAATGCTAAGGTGTACCATTATGAAATTACTAAAAAGAAGATAAATTGTGAGTAACTACTGCAACCTAAATTAATGTAATAAATGAAGGCGCTTAAAAGCGCTCAAGCTCGCATGACGATACTATATAACATATAATATCGGCAAATTTATACAACGTATTTGAGCTTAATGATGTCGTCTCACTCTACAGCCCCTCGGTTACATCATATTGATTTATTGCGTGGCATTATCATTATATTTATGGTGATTGACCATGGTATGTATTATTGTCTTAATTACTCAGTAACCGATCCTATGGCGGTTCCGGGTACCAGCCCTGTTACTTTTTTCACCCGCTTTATTTCGCACTTTTGCGCCCCTTTATTTGTTTTTTTAGCAGGCCTTTCAGCAGCTGTTACCGAGCATAAATACGCTTCAACTAAGGCATTTTCTTACAATTTAATTGTCCGTGGTTTGGTGCTAATCATTTTTGAATTTACCATTGTTTCGTGGTCATGGAGCTTTAACCCCGCTTTTCCAATGTTATACGCACAGGTCATTTGGGCGATAGGCTGGGGATTTGTCATATTAGGCTTATTACGTTTATTAGGCATTTATGCAGTGCTAATAAGTGCTTTATTGTTGGTGTTTGGCCATAATCTATTTGATGGCGTAAGCTTTGAGCCAAATACGCTTGCGCATACACTTTGGTCTATTGCACATCAAAAAAATGTACTTGAACTACCTTTGGGCATAAAAATGAGAACAACTTACCCAGTTGCGCCCATTGTAGGTTTAATGGCTTTAGCTTACTGCGCGGGAGTATATTATAAAAAACACCAGTACAAAGCCCAGGTGATGAATTATGCAGCTATATTAGGTGCAAGCTGCCTTGCTTTATACACTGTGCTGCGCGGTTTTAATTTATACGGCGACACTTCAGTATTTACTATTCATACCAATACTATTACTACTGTTATGTCGTTTTTAAATCCGACTAAATACCCACTGTCATTACAATTTATGTTGCTAACCGTGGGCCTTGGGCTAATTGCGCTTAAACTTTTAAGCCATGTTAAAGCCGACTTTTCTCGTAACTTTTTACAAGTGCTTGGTAAAACCAGTATGTTCTCATACCTTGCGCATTTGTATTTATTGCACGCTGTCGCTTGGTTGCTTATTCCTGTTTTAGGGCTTAGTTTTAGCGATATGACTTACGGCGACACATTAGTAGGCCTTCCACCGGGTTACGGTATGAGTTATGGCGCAACTTTGGTATTTATAGCTGTGGTTATAGGCTTAACCACTTTACTTGCAAAACGCTATTTAGGCTGGAAGCGCAATAATAAGCACACTCTAATTGCTAAGTATATATAACAAAAACCCCACATAATAATGTGGGGTTTTTATTTAAGTGTTTATTACCAATAAAATACTTTTTATAAAAAGCTTTCACCAGTTTGTTTTAAAGTAACCGTTTGCGCCTGTGCACTTTTAATTAATAGCCCACAACGAATATCATTTTTTGAAATTAATATTTTATCAATCTCGTTGGTATTATAATTAACGACTTTGTTTTCACAGCGAAGTTGTACTTTAGATAACGGTTTACTCGCGCTAAGTTCAACCGTACCTTTAGAAAGTAAAGGTAAAACCGCTTTTTCAGACTCAAGCGTTATTTGCTGATTTATAGCGCCAGAATTTTTATAAATGTCATTCACTTGTGCAAGTAATTGCGCTCTATTTTCCTCGCTAAACGTTATTGATTCAATATCGCCTAATGCATCAATTGCATCGTAAGCACGTACGTAGTCTTGTTTTGAAATAAACCACTGTAAGGCATTTTTAATAACACGTTTTTTTATTTGATCCGGTAAGTTATCTCTAAACAAAAAGGCTTCATAAATTGACTTATCAAAGCTTTTCCAATCTTGCACAAAGTAGCTATGTTGGCTTTTAAGCCAAGCCAATAAAACTATTTCGACTGTGTTTTTAGTGTGTTCGTTTTCAAGCTCAGTAATATACGTTTTAGCTTCATCGTACTTTTTATCATCAATAAGCTGGCTGGCTTTCTCATAATCGTCAAAAAACGCCGGGGATGCCTGATCGTTCGAAAAACTAGCATGTACATTTTGCGAGCTTACCGTAATAGTTTTCGCCGTAGGCACGGCACTGCCATTTATCTGTGCACTTTTATAATTAAGCTTAGAAACATAATCGAGAACTTCTCGTTGATATTTTTTTTGACCAAGCGAAGCCACAATTTCGATATCACTCACTTGGCCGTTTTCATCAACCACGTAGCTACTTAAATTAATCCCTTCTAACCTTGATGCACGCGGCGAAGTATTAGTAAGCTGGTCGTAATTTTTATTAATAATTTCAGCAGCTACAAAATCATCTGCTGATACTGATAAGTGAGTAAAGGTTGAAGCGAGAGAAAGTGCTAGTAAAAGTTTTTTCATCGATATATCCATCCTAGATTATGTTTCTATTATAAAAACAAAGGTACTCCATAAATGCAAGTTAATCCATAAAAAACACGTCATTTTTTAATCAACTTTATACCAATCCGCTTTATTAAGTGATCTATTTTAAGGTTGGAGAACGTGTTTGTAGCTAGGTAAAAAATTCGCTATTTAATTATTCTAATTGAGAATTTTAACGCAGGTAGCGACATGTTTAGCCACGCAAAATGATTGAGTATTACGGATTGGTATTATTATGGGTTTTATAAAAGACACAGGCATAAAAAAGGCGCCTTAAACAGCGCCTTTGCTACACGTCGCTAAGTAAATAGTTTAAATCAGTATTCATTTTTATGTAGCCGGTTACCCTAAATTTTAATACTAATTTTACTCTTGGTTTTTCCATACTTTGACATAATCAACAAGCATTGTGGCCACAAAATCATCATCAATATTACGAGTATTACCGTCCCATCCACCGACTTGTAATGATAAGATCACATATGAGGGTAAGCTGCCAATCCGCTCGCTTTCATGTTCCCATACTTTTTCACCATCGATATACATTCCAACGTAATTAGGGGCCCAATGCATACCAAATAGATGAAAGTCATCTTCTGTTTCATTAAGGTAAAGTTTATCTGACTCTACTGATGCATGTTTACTACCGTATCCATCCCAATGTAGAGCAGCCCAACTGACACCGCTGCCCCACACGCCTAAATACTCCATAATATCGAACTCCATACCCCTACCAAAAGTGGTTGATGTATCGCCCCACACATCTTTAACCAATAAAACGGGCTCCTCGCCATAGTTTTTTTTAGCATACTCACCACCACGAACTGTTGCATCATCAGTTATTTCTATATTTGTGTCATTAACAACAAGTACAGGCCTATCAGCTGAGTTTTCTGCCTCATTACTGAATATTTCTAAGAGCTGTTTTCTCATATAGTTATCGACTAAGGCAAAGCTGGCAGCACTTTCCGCATTTTTCTGCTTTTGAATATAATCAGTAACATCAACCTCAATAATATCACCAGATGAAGCACCATAACGGTGAGTAAACCAAATGGGGTCAATCTTCGGCTTTGTATCCCACGTTACTGTACTCTGAGACCAATCACTCGAAAGTGTTTTATGTACTGCAACACTGCTTTTATTTGTTGCTTTAGAGACCTTAAGCTTTAGAAGTGCTGAGTCAACCGTATCTGATATGTCATCAAGACTAAATTTTAATAAAGCTTGGCGCCTGTAAGTATCACTCCCATAAATCCCTTTATCAGCTAACAGCCAAAAAGCAGGCCAAGTACCGTGTATTGAGTCATACTTAATCTTGGCTTCGAAGTATCCATATTGCTGTCTAAACTGGCCAAAAGTACTGATCTCAGCCCCTTTATAATGATGCGTTTTATCTCCTTGACTAAAGAGTTCTCGCTCGGCTTTGAACATCAGCATACCGTTTTCAACACTAATATTTTCACTCCCTGCATTAGCAGCAATGCCACTCATACCTAAGTATTGCTTGCCAACTTTCCACTTATCAGGGTTGAGGGTGTTTTGGTTAAAGTCATCTTCAAAAGTAAGTACCCAATTCCCTGGCGCCGGAGGGTTAGTAGTTACAATCGATTTATTCTCTTTAAAGTAGACTGAATCCATATAAAATATACCTGTGCCATAAGGGCCCTGAACACCTACTGCGAGTACATTCTCTCCTTCGTTTAAGTTAAAGTGCTTAAGGTATATTTGAACTGTATGCCATGTGTCATCTAAGTAGTCATTATGCCCTGGCTCGCCATTAATGGTCCAAAACTCGCTATTAGAATCATCTAGATTTATCTTTAAAGAGTTTTTCCCCCTACGAAACATAAGGGTCCCTTTACTACCTGACTTTCGGTATATTTTTGCTTCGAGGATAGTATCTTCATATGGCGGTACTTGTGCAATGCGCAAACCAGATTGGGTCCAATGATGGGCTGACATTACGATTGCTTGATCGCCATCAGCTACTGGTTCACCTATCTGCGTTAAGCTTGATTCACTGGATGAAGTAGACCACAAAGAGGTGCCATTTTGAGGGTAATCATCAAATAAAACGGTTGCAGCAATACTAATGTGCGGTAAAACCAACAAAATATAAAAGCTAAGTAAAAACTTACCTTTTATCCGACGAATTATTAAGGTTAATTTCATTGCTATTCCTAAACTAATTAATAATTTGAATATTTACCTAAGCAGAAATTAATCCTTAACTGTTCAGGCGTACGTTAAATTTCAAAGGGTGGTAAATAAAGTTCATAGCCAAATTAGTAATTATTTAATTGTAGGAGTAGTTTTGATATGGCTTATCTATTAAAAATAGTATGGAACATCACTAGTATTTTTCAACTATTTTTATTGTTTTATACTAGTTATAAGTTATTAGCTTTATCTTTTTTAAACTTGATATCATAGAGTTAAAAATATAATTAAATTTTTATTAAAGTGTGTTTTTACCGCAAAAATATACTTACTATTTATTCATCAATCTAATCGTGGCTTTAACAGTTATGAGCTATAAAGCACCTCTTAAGCTCATATAAATGATCACATCTGTTAGTAAGTAGAAAAAACTAAACCAGCGTGATTCGCTATTATTTACAATAATCATCGTCAACATCTAGATAAAACTTCAAAGCAGTATATTTTAATTACAAAACACGCCGTAGGTTTAGCTGATTGAAAAGATGAAAAAAAGGCGCCTTAAACAGCGCCTTTGGATTCAAGTATGTGTGCTTAAAACATATCTTGATAGGAGTTGGTTGTATTAAACGAAATTGCTTTATCAAAACCGGGAAGCTCTATTCCGTCTTCGCCAATTACAATATCGTTATCGTCAATGGCGCCATCACCAAAACGATATACTAATTCGTACTTACCAAGGTCAGCTTGCGCTTTATAGGTATTTTGCGCAGCAACAACGGATGTGTTTTTATCAGCGTAATCACTCATCGCTTTTTCACCATGACGCTTAGCAAGCATTTGTAGTGTTACTTTAGCGCTAAGTACAGTAGCAGTGGCGTTATTACCTCCAAAACCTTTTGAGTTTATAAAGGCTATGTCCATATCGCCACAATCATAATGACTGTTACGTATATCTAAGTGATCAGCATAAACATCGTCGGCAACTTTATCTATGGTAGTAATACCCGGCATAATATTATGACTAAATACACCCAGCGCAATAGCGAGCTGATCGCCACTGGCGGGGGCAATTGTATGCCCTACATAAGCTTTTGGCGCCGTCACTTTCCAGCTATCAATGGCAAACGTTTGTGCCACTTTATGATAAATAAGTGACTCTGTTACTCTATTTTGCGGCGTACTAGAACCATGCGCTAAAATAAAGCTGCGTTTTTGTAGCGCCTCTTTACCTAATAAGCTTGTTGCAAGCGCTGCAGATTTGGCCATTGTAATGTAGTTACCAGGGCCCGGTGAAGTGATTGATTTTTTAATGCCATCGGCATTTACAAATACATCAGGCACTGAGCCCATAATGTCTGCACCTAGTTCAAGTGCTAACGCATCGTCCATTAAAATGGCCACTTGTGCGCCTTCACCTAATGTAAAGCCACAGTTTTCACCGAATGGGCGGCTGCTTTTACGGTAATTAGGCTCTTGTTCACTGCTTAAATTATCTAAACGGCGCAGACCTTCAACATTGGCAAGGGCGCTCATATTACCAAAGCCTTCTACTACTTCAGGCGTAATAGCGCATTCAACACTTGCTACCACCGCAACACGGGTGCGCCCTGCTTGAATATCGTTTACTGCAGCGCGTAGGTTATATAAAAATGTGGCACATGCACCCGAGGTAGAAAACGTAGTACCTACATTACCTGTAACGTAGGCGTTTATAAAATCAGTCGACATAGTGTTTAGGCCAAGTGCTAATTGCTTTGTACTAACACGATCGCCCTGCTGGCGTGCTTTAACTAAACCGCCTAATCCTTTGTCGTCCATTTGGCCAATAACCGAGGCTGAATAAGTACCAATTTTATCTGGCTCTACGCTATTCATTATGCGTTGCCAATCAAGACCAGTTGACTTAATAGCATCGTTTGCTGCAAATATAGTGGCTTGCAAACCACGTGGCTGGTAACGGCTGTTATACATTATTGATGGATCAAACCCGGTAGGAAACTGACCTGCCGATTTAATTGGGTTATCACGGGTAGAATCTAATTTTACATCTAGCTCTGCCGCTATAGTCACTTTTACTTTTTTGCCTTCAAGCTCTTGAACTTTCCAACTGGCAGGCACTGGGGTTGGTAAATCGCGTGCGCGCGTTTCAAACACAATTGCGTTTTCATCAGAGGACTTTAACGTCATCTTTTGCTGCCAAGGCGTGGCATCTGCATCAAAGTGCTCTTTTTCAATTTTACGAATAAGTGTGCCAGCAATAATTTGCTCACCAAAGCGTGCTTCTATGTCGCTTTGCTCAACATTATTACCGTTTGTGTCTTGTAATTGACCATCAACAACGCGTACTAAGTTCATTAATGTGGCGAGGCCTAAAAATGTTTCACTACGAGCTTGTGCGTTTAATGCGTCTAACACGATACGGCGGTAACCTTGATGAAAAGAAGTACGGCCCGCGGCGTTAATACCACCCATGCCTACTATTACGGGTAATGCTGTCATAATTAACCTTTAAAACGTGTTATAGGAGAAGCAAACAGTTTAATTGGATTAACCACAACACTTTGTGCTTTAATAGCCAAATATTCAGCATTAAAGGCCAAAAAGTACTGGTCGGAGCATTCACATGCATAAAAAATCAGTAAACCCAGCGTTAAATATTGCCATAGCAGTGTACCCGCATTTACTTATTACCAGTTTAACACTGCCTATTGAAATGCTAAGAGCCGGTGAGGCTTATGCAAAAGGCCATTTAAGCAACACGGACTTTAGACCGCTTAGTATAAATTTGATTGCTAAAAATAATGAGCCAATACAAAACCGTACTGGGCTTGCCATAGTTCCCGACTGCACCACACACAACGCGCCCTACAACGACTTAATTATTGTGCCCGGTATATGGCGAAACCCTCGTCCGGTCGTACGTACTAATAAAGAAGTAGTTGAATGGCTACAAGAAAGCTTTGAAACCGGCAGTCATATAATTGGTGTAGGCACGGGTAATTGCCTAGTTGCAGAAGCGGGCTTACTGGATGGGCACCCTGCAACAACCCATTGGCATTACGCTAAACAATTTAGCAACGACTACCCATTAGTGCGCTTAAAGCCCGACTTTTTTATCACCCAATCTGAGCGCATGTATACGGTGGCAAGCTTAAATGCCCTTGCCGATGTGATCGTTCATATTATTAGCCAATACTATGGCAAAGCCGCTGCGCAACATGTAGAGCGTAACTTTTCGCACGAAGTACGTAAACCATACGAAGATCAGCGCTATCTTGAAGGCGCAGTTGACCGCCATCCAGATGAACTCATAGCGCAAATTCAGTTTTGGCTTAAAACTAATTTAGCCAGCGAGTTAAACTTACAAGAAGTAGCCGCCCAATTTAGTTTGAGTTATCGTACATTTACCCGCCGCTTTAAGCTTGCGACTAATCAAAGCCCTATAGAGTATTGGCAACAATTACGGGTAGAAGGCGCTAAAGAGTTATTAGCTTCATCTAATTTAACGATTCAAGAGGTGGCACTTGAGGTCGGCTATAACGACCAAGGTCATTTAACCCGCGTGTTTAAAAAAGTGCTTAGCCAAACGCCAAGCGAGTACAGAAAAGTAGTACGAAGAAAATTATTTGGCTAATACAAAGCTGCAATTAAGTGGCTTTTTTCCTTATATAAATTACACTATTAGCTAAAATCCTAGCTAGGTTATTGTATGAGCGATGAAATAAAACAGCACCTTTTTGAACAACAAAATAATGGCTCAGTGGACGAAAAGTTATTAAGGTTACTTTCGCTTGTTCGCAAACATCTTAAAATGGATGTGGCGTTTATATCAGAATTTACACAAACAGATCGGGTTTTTAAGGTGGTCGATAATCATACCGATAACCACTGCGTATCAGTAGGTAATTCAGATCCTATTTGTGAGACTTACTGCAAAAAAATTTCAGACAACGACCTTGAACCAATAATTCCTAACACACATAAACACCCTATTACTAAGGCTATGCCGGTCACCAAAAAATTAAATATAGGCGCTTACATAGGTGTACCGATTGTTTTAGCATCAGGCAAAACGTATGGTACCTTTTGCTGTTATAAAACCACATTTGATGACAACTTAAATGATAGAGATCTGGCTTTTTTAAAACTAATTTCAGAGCTTGCTACCGAGCTCATTGAACAAAGATCACAATCAGAGATCATAAGTAATGAGACAAAAATACTCATAGAAAATATTATAAAAACAAATGCCATCACTATTTATTTTCAGCCCATTTTTAACCTAGCGACGAATCGGCTATCGGGTTATGAATCGCTTTCACGCTTTTTTACTCAACCTTACAAAACCCCCGATGTATGGTTTAAAGATGCCGACAACTTAGGGCTAGGTGAAGCCCTAGAAATTCTTGCTATACAAAACACCCTGCATTGTATGGATGAACTTGCTCCACATGCCTACGTGACTATAAATACATCCCCTGCACATATATTATCGGGCTCAATTAATAATGTATTACAAAATGTTGATTGCACCCGCATTATATTAGAAGTCACAGAGCACTCGCCTATTTTAGATTACCAAGCTATGCGCGCGGCACTTGAGCCATTGAGAAATAAAGGCGTAAAATTAGCTATTGACGATGTAGGCGCTGGGTTTTCGTCTTTTCAGCACATATTGGAGTTAGAAGCCGATATTATAAAACTTGATATAAGCCTGACTGAAAATATAAATAACGACCAAAGAAAGTTTTTACTCGCAAAAGCATTATGTGGTTTTGCAAAAGCAATTAATTGTACGATTGTAGCTGAAGGTATCGAAAATAAAGAAGAGCTTCTCACATTGAGGCAGCTAAAAGTAGATAACGTCCAAGGCTACTTTATTGGTCGCCCTGCGCCTATTAACGAGGCAATCGAGTACCAAGCAGTCACGCTTTAGCTAATACACTCATATAATAACGCCACTAAATTAGTGGCGTTAAATCAGTGGCTTTCTGGGTCGTTAAAGTCTTTTCGGTAGTAACGTTTTTGATAATTTTTTACTTTAGTGTGCACGCCTTTGCTTAGGCTTTTAAATTTTGCCTCCAGTACATCTACACCGTATAAAATACCAACCACCAGCACCGAAAGTTTAATGGCAGCACCTAAATTGTCGGTGGCTATCATTACGCCAATTGAGGCAAGCACCCAAATGGTTGCAGCAGATGTCACCCCTACTACAGCGCCGTCTTTTGCAAGCATGACCCCTGCACCTAAAAAGCCAATGCCTGTAATTATTTGCCCCACTACACGCGAATGATCAATCACATCGCCTTGTAAGTTAAACGCGGTTGATAAAAACAAATACGTGCCCAGCGTTATGAGTGCAGAGGTACGAATACCCACAGGTTTACCGCGCAATTGCCGTTCTAAGCCAATTATGGCACCGCAAAAAGCGGCGGTGCCAATGGCTGCCCACGAATAAGGCGCTACATCAATTAAATCTAAAAAAGTCACTCTTAACGAAAACCTATTAATTATTAGCAATGGCCACCGCGGTTCTTAAACGTTGGCTACCAAATGCTGACATTTTACTAAAATCACTGCGCGCTATAGGTACGTACTGGCAATCTATAGCGAGTTGTTTGTCGCTTCCTGGCTCGCAAAACGGGTCATGAACATACACGCAGTGCTCATCAAGGTGGGTAACGCACACCCAATGAGGTGATTTTTTACCATCAAAACTGTATGTGCTAATTAGTAACAGCACACTAAAGCCTTGGCTTAACCACTGTTCAATATGCTCAAGCTCTACATCTTTATAGCTAAGCGGTATATTTGCCTGCGCTATACCCTCTACAAATTGTTGGTGTACTGTTGAAAGCACCACTTTTTTGTTTTCATTGCGTACGCCATCTAAAAACAAAGGCTCTGTGGTATTTACCATTACCTCGCTTTTAAAGCCGCGTTTATTAGCCGCCAACGCTAAACCAAACGGATGGCAACCACCGTGGCCCGATGTCATAAAAATGGTGGTGCCTTCGCGCCAAAGAGCCAGCTCATGTGATTGGCTAAGCTTAGTTGTTGGCTTAAGTGCCCCCATTGCCATTAATAGCGCAGCAGGCCCACAGGTAAACTCGGTAGTTTGTTGGTACCACGGCGTTAACCGCGCTACTTTTAGCTCATGCGTTTGGCGAATATTTTTTTGCATTCGCAGCGCATCACTGTGATCGTCATAATAATCGCTGTATTGACCAAATACTCTGTAGCCCAAACTTTTATAAAGCCCTATCGCACTTTCGTTATTTACCGCCACTTCTAAACGTAAGTAAAGTCGCCCACGCTCGCTGGTTTGTTTTTCAAGCGCAGCTAATAGCATTTTGGCAATGCCTTTACCTTGCATTGTGGGTAGTACAGCAAGCGAATATAAACGCGCTAAACGTGTGCCTTTATGGCACCACACCAGCCCATAGCCGCATACTTGCTCGCCGTTATCTGCAACGAGCAATATACCGTGCTTAGCATTTAACCAGCGCTTTAAGCTACGCGGGCTCAATTTATCGTTATTAAAGCACGCATTTTCAAGGTCTATTAGTGCGATTAAATCACTGCTAATTGCCTTTCGAATAACAAGGTTACTCATGTATTAGCCACGGCCTCGCGCTTCTAAGCGTTGTTTAAATTCATCCATAATGATCATGTATAGCTCGTCGCCTAAATAGCCGTCTTCTACTTTGTGATCAATACTTGGGTTGTCATTTACTTCAAGCACATATGCTTTGCCTTGATGTTCTTTAACATCTACGCCATATAAGCCTTTGCCCACAGTTTTACATGCTTTTAAAGCGGCATCTAACACGGCTTTCGGTAACTCAAAGGTAGGTAACGTTTCAAAGCCACCAGAGAAAAACCGTTTAGCATCATGATTATAAATTTGCCAATGGTTGCGCGCCATCAAGTAGCGACACGCATAAATAGCGCGGCCATTTAATACACCCACTCGCCAATCGTATTCTGTGTACATGTATTCTTGTGCAAGTACCAATGCGCTATATTCAAACAGCTCGGTTAATTTAGCTTCAAGCTCACTGCGGTTTGCAACTTTAAACACCCCTTTAGAAAACGACCCTTCAGGCATTTTTAAAACCAGCGGATAGGTAAACGCCTCTTCTAATTGCTCAAGCGTTTGCGCTGATTGATCAGCCACTACCACCGTTTTTAAACTGGGCACTTTTTGATAATTAAACGCATCGTGTAAATACACTTTATTACAACAACGTAAAATAGACTCAGCGTCGTCAATAACCACTAAACCAAGGCTTTGCGCTTTACTTGCAAGGCGATACGTTGGGTGGTCAATCGCTGTAGTTTGGCGAATAAATAACGCATCAAACTGGGCAATGTTGTCTATTTCTTCAAAGCTTAATGCTTGAGCATTAATACCATGCTTAGCCGCTGCTTTTATAAAGCGAGCTATGGCGTCTTTATCGCTCGGTGGTACTTTTTCGTTATGATCAACAAGGATTGCCATATCCCATCTAAAACGGCGCTGCACAGTACCAATGTGCCATTGGGTTTGAGTAAACGTATTTAGTTTTTCTACAAAATTGCTATATTGCTCATCGCTTAAAGTGCTAAGCGAACCTTGCTGTAACAAGCCTTGCTCATCTACATATAAAATAGGCGCTGGGTATTGCTTAAATACCGATTTAGCCGCTTTGCTTTGTAGCTCGTTTAAGGCATTACCAAAGTAAATTTCGCCATCAATTTGCCCAACATTTAACATAGGAGCTTGACCGCTTCGAAGCGCGTTTATTGTTTTAACACTGGGTAACACCTGATGTTTACGGGCCTCTGCAAGCAATGAGCAATAGTAACCCTTACTTAAGTATTGGCTTGAGTCGCATAAATTAATAATGCGGGTTTTAGGTTCATTATGTTTTGGGTAATCACGTAAGTAACTATTAAACGTAATTACATTTTCGAACGATTGAGCAAGTGTTTGCTCGTTGTTATCAACCACTATTAAGGTTTTAAACACGACTTTTCCTAGTTAAGTCAGAAATATAAAAAGCATGCCTAATAAAATACTCAGCACTATAAATAGAAACACCCATCGTACTAAGTGGGCATTGCGCGTATCACTTAATACGATGGGTGCTTTAACAAATACCTACTGTAAGTGTTAGCGCTTAAATTGCTTAAGCGACATCTGCTTTATATGCCCTTTTTAAAAACCACACAAACGAGATATTTTTAGCGTGAAGATAAAAAATATTGATTAACTATATTTTCCTATTAATGCAGATTAAAATACGCAAAATTAATATTTTATGAGCGTTATAAATGTCACATCCTACCTGCCCACAATGCCAATCTGAATATGTTTACGAAGACCAACAACTGCTTATATGCCCTGAATGCGCCTACGAATGGAACCCAAACAGTACAAACGATGAAGACGCAATTTCAGTTAAAGATGCCAACGGCACCTTACTTACTGATGGCGATAAAGTAACCGTAGCCAAAGATTTAAAAATTAAAGGCAGCTCACAAGTCATTAAAATTGGCACAAAAGCAGTCGTTAGACGTGTGCTTGATAAAAAAGATCACGAGCTAGATTGTAAAGTAGACGGCATTGGCGAAATGATGGTAACAGCGAAGTTTGTGAAAAAGGCTAACTAGTTGGATAGGTCGGATAAATGGCGAAGCCATGCCATCCGACGCGTAATAAAGGCCGAAATTATTTCATTTAACAAAAACTTTTGTACAAAATTAAAGTGTATTATGAAGCTATAGCTTTGTCGGATGGCGCTTCGCTTATCCGACCTACGAAATATTTATATTTTTTATCCGCACCAATTATTTGCATAAATGCCTTGTTTCACGGCTCTATGAAAACTTGAATAAGGCCAATCAGCTACTTGACTAACTAGGCCATGTTTTAACGGATTAAAATGAACATAGTTAACATGATGCCAATAATCATTATCATCCCTAATAGTATGTTCCCAAAAACGGCGCTGCCAAATTCCACGTTCATTTTTACGTTTCCGTGTTTGAGTTAAAAACTCTGTCTTTGGGAGTGATTTTGAAAATCGCTTTTTAATTTCTCGCCAGCGACTCGAATAATCCACATCATCATCTGGTAAAGTTAAAACTGCATGAAGGTGATCGGGCAGCACAACCCATGCATCTATATAAAATGGCCTTTGAGATTTAACAAAACGGATAGACTCTCTTAATAAATCGATATGCTCAACCAACAACGATTTATTCCTATCGAGCAAATTAACTGTAAAAAAGTACGTCCCACCTTTTACATAATTACGACGATATTGCATTGCATATCCATTGTATTATTTGTTACGCATTAGACAAATAAAGCGCAAATTTAGGATATATACAACATTGACGTAGGTCGGATAAATGGCGAAGCCATGCCATCCGACAATTAATTTATAAGTATAAGCGTTTATTGTATTGATATGGTTTTGTCGGATGGCGCTTCGCTTATCCGACCTACATAAAAACCAATGTTTTATAAAATTTCTACCACATCATATTCATGGTTTTTGCCTGCAATGGTTAGGCTTACTTCATCATCAAGTTGTTTGCCTAAAAGTTGTTTACCTAATGGTGCTTCGGGTGTAACAACTTGAATAGTTAGTCCTTTTACTTCAACGGTTAAGCCGCCTGCGGCTGGGCCTAAATAAAACCATTTTTGTAGGGCGTTTTCATCTTCTAGGCAAACGAGTGAGCTTATAATCACTTTATTGTGAGTGGGCTCTTTAAAAATGGCTTCAAACTGTTTAATGCTTTTGTAGCAATCGTTTACACGCTCGGCTTGGCCTTGTGCTAAATAAGCGGCTTCGAGCCCTAGGGTATCGTACTGCGTTTCTGCAACGCTTTCTTCGTGAGTGGCGGCGTCGTGCGCGGCTTTTGCTGCTTGTTTTGCACTGTTTAATTGTGCTTCGAGTGCAAATTTAAGGTGTTCTATTACGTGGGATTTATTCATGAAAGGCGCTAATAACCAATACGGTAAACTATGTAATTAATTTTACCGTTATAAGGCGCTTAAAACCATTATTTTAAGCGCCTGTATTTTAATGCTGATTTTAAAAGTATTTATTGCTAGGGCATATCGAGCAACGCTTGCGTTTCTGCATCTTGTTTTTCTTCGTAATTTTTAGCACTTAACCCTAAAAGCTCAGGTAACGTGGCGGCAATACAAATAGATGAGAACGTACCTACTACAATGCCGGTAAATAGCGCGATGGCAAAGCCTTGTAATGGCGCACCCGCGAGGAGCCAAACACTTGCAACTGTAGCAAGTGTGGTACCCGATGTAATAAGCGTGCGCGTTAAGGTACTTTTTATGGCGTTGTTAATAATACTTGCGGGGCTAAGCGCATTATTAGATTTAACACGTAAAAGCTCGCGTACTCTATCACCCACTATTATAGAGTCGTTAAGTGAGTAACCTATAATGGCCAGCAAACTGGCAAGTACGGTTAAATTAAACTCAATACTTAATAGCGAAAATAGCCCCAGTACCAGTAATAAATCATGCACTAACGCAACTACAGAGCCTACGGCTAAACGCCATTCAAACCGCACCGCTAAATAAAGCATTACTGCAACCATGGCTGAAAATAGCGCTAAACAACCTTGTTCAAACAGTTCATCACCCACTTGCGAGCCAATATACGCTGATGATAAAACCTCGGCGTTAATGTCTGCATTTTGTGTAATGGCACTTTGCCAATCACTACTATTTGCTGTTGAACCGCTGGGCGCTTCGCGTAGTTGAAAGTGATTATTACCTTGTGCGGTTAGTTCAAACTCGCCATTGTGATTTTTAGTAATAAATTGCTCAAGTTGTTTTAGCTCAACACCTTGGCTGGTGGTAAATTCTGTTAGGTAACCACCGGTAAAGTCGAGCCCAAAATTAAGCCCTTTTTGACTAAGCGTAAATACCGATAGCAGTACAAGTATGGCGCTCAAAAGCATGCCCGAAAAACGCAGACGTGTACCCGCCTCGCCCTTTAAAAAAGTGTTAAGCATGTGCATTTACTCCTGCTTTTTTAGCCATTTTTAAATATACCGTTTGGCTTAGTACTTTTGATACGTACACACCAGTAAATACCGAGGTTATTAAGCCAAGTGCCAATGTTATGGCAAAACCTTTAACCGGGCCGTAACCTATTCCATATAAAATAAGCGCGGTGATCATGGTGGTTATATTGGCATCAAATATGGTGTTAGCGGCTTGCTTGTAACCTTCTTGAATAGCTTGATAAGCAGAGCGGCCTTTTCTACGCTCTTCTTTTATTCGCTCAAATATAATAACGTTGGTATCTACCGCCATACCAATGGTGAGTACCAGCCCGGCAATACCCGGAAGTGTTAACACAACCCCTGGTAATAACGACATTAGCCCCACAAGCGACGTTAAATTTAATAATAGCGCTACGTTTGCAATAAGTCCTAAGCGGCGATACCACATCGCCATAAAGGCAAGTGTAATACCCATGCCCAGCATCAATGCGGCCAAGCCGTTAGTTATATTTTCTTGACCTAGGCTTGGGCCAATTGTTTGCTCGTGCACAATAGTAACCGGTGCAGTTAGCGAGCCTGCGCGTAATAATAGTGCTAGGTCGGCCGCTGCTTGTTGGCTTTTCATATTGGTAATACTAAAACGTGAACTTAAATGCTGCGCAATATTCGCCACATTTATAACTTCGCTTTTTTTAACGGTTTCACCTTTAGCGTTTTGAGAGTACTCAGAGTAAACCGTGGCCATAGGCTTACCAATATTCGCTTTTGAAAACGACGACATCGCATCGCCGCCTTGTCCATCAAGGCTAAGTTGCACAAGGGGTTTACCCCAATCGTCGCGCCCTATAGTGGCATTATTAATATGCTCACCGGTAAAAATTGGCACAGGATCAAGTTTGATGGTCCCACCAGATTGCATATCAAATGTTTGCCCACCGATTTCTTTTAACTGATAAAACCCAAGTGATGCAGTTGCACCTATGATGCGCTTTGCCTCTGTTGGGTCTTGCACGCCTGGCAGCTCTATGCGTATACGGTTTTTACCTTGGCGCTGAGTGACGGCTTCGGTAATGCCTAATTCTTCTATACGTGAGCGAAGCGTTGTAAGCGTTTGGCTCATTACTTCTTTATCAAAGTTGCTTCGCCCTTGCTCTGAATAGGTGAATTTTGCATTTTTAATATCACCATTACTGGTTGTTGAAACTGCTAAATTAGCAAAGCGACTTTGTAGCTCATTGATTACCGGTGTAAGCTTTTTCGCTCCATTTGGGTGTGCATTTATTTCAAAGCCGTGCCCTATTTGCAGCACTTTAAGGCCGTACGCTTTTTGCTTAATAATAATTGATTTTGCTTGTTGATACGCACTGACTAATTGCTCATCAATTGCTTTATCTAAATCTACGTCGAGTACAAATAACACACCGCCGTTTAAATCTAGTCCCAATTTTATTGGTGATAAACCAAACTCTTGCAGCCAAAGTGGGCTCGTTGCATGTTCTACAATTTTAACTTGCGTGTTTGGATACTGCGCCTTTATAGCCGCTTGGGCTTGTGCGCTTTTAGTTGGCTCGTTTAACAAAATATTTATAGATGTTTGATTATTTAGCCCTTGCTCAACTTTTAAGCCTTGGTTATTTAAAAAAGTAACTAATGCATTAGTACTTGGCACAGCTTGTGTTTCGCTATGAGGTGCATTGCTTACATGTAACCACGATTTATTAGGGTATAAGTTGGGTAATGCGCTAATGGCTAATAAAACCAGCACAATAAGCATGGCTATATAGCTTAATTTAAATTTAGCCATAAACGGCTTGTGATCTTTTTTTACACTTAACATGGTGTTTCCTTATTACCAGAACCGGTAACGTACTTTTTAAAAGCACAATTAATCTCAAGGCCTAAACGTAAAACGTTAAAACCTAATAAAAATTAAATAAGAAAATTAAGCGTGATAGGTGCTTACGGCGGTATAAAGTAAATTAGCGTCTTTCCAGCCACTGAGTCGCGACTTTTTACTATGCGTTACAAGTGTATACCATGGCCGTTGGGCAATAAACGCGTTGGGGCTTAGGTATATTTCTCTAAAAAGGGTGTGTGCAAAAAATTCAAATACAACGTCGTATTCAGGCTCACTTTGCGCGACATGTAAAAATAACGAAGAATTACTAGCCGTTAACCTAGGTTGATGAGCGTCAAACCCTGTTTGATGAGTTTTTTTGTGCTCACTCCCCTTTACCGATTTTGATATAGGCAGCGTTTTAGCTAACTCAACGCTATCAGCAAACACACTCAATGAGGTGGTTACAGTGTTTAATTTATGTGTCGCGCACTGCGCACTACTTTGAACACTAAAAAGCGCACAAAACAGTAAAAAAGCAGATATAAACACACGAATGTTAAACATGGTTGCGTCAAGCTAAAATAAGGGATGCGTAGTATATATGGGCAAGTATTTAAAATACAATGCATATTAATTAAGTATTTATTTGACTGAGATCCGTAATGCGCTCTAAACACAGTACTATAAAACGCACCGATGCAATGACCTTAAAACAAAGCATTAAAACGCTGTGGCCATACATTACTAAATTTAAAGGGCGCGTATTTATTGCACTTTTAGCCCTTATAGGAGCTAAAGGCGCAACTCTTTTAATGCCTTGGGCATTAAAAGAAATTATCGACTCGGTTGATAAATCAATCAATCCAGTTTTAGTTATCCCTGCATTACTATTGCTTTTGTATGGTGGGCTTAGGTTTGCCAGCGTGTTTTTAGGCGAAGTAAGAGATGCGGTGTTCTCTCGTGTGACAGAGCACGCGATGCGTGATATTGGGTTAAAAGTATTTAAACATTTACACTCGCTAGAGCTTGCTTTTCATCTCGATAGGCAAACAGGTGGAATAAGCCGTGATATAGAGCGTGGTACTAGTGGGCTGAGCTTTTTAATGCGTTTTTTAATGTTTAATATTGTCCCCACCCTTTTTGAAATACTGACCGTTGCTATTATTTTTGGCTCGCTATTTTCTATTTGGTTTGCGTTAATAACTTTATTAGCGGTTGCTATTTATATTACCTTTACTGTAACAGTAACGCAGTGGCGAAACCGTTTTATACGTGAGGCAAACGCCGCCGATAACCTTAGTAATACGCGCGCCATAGACAGCCTGCTTAACTACGAAACTGTAAAATATTTTAATAACGAAGAATTTGAAGCCAAAACATACGACTCTTTTTTAGCAAATTGGGAAACCGCCCGTTTAAAAAATAGAATGTCATTGCTTGCGCTTAATTCAGGCCAAGCGTTAATAATTGCAAGCGCTATTACAGCGCTAATGTGGTTAGGTGCCAAAGAAGTGGTAACGGGCGCTCTAACAATTGGCGAACTTGTAATGATAAACGCCTACATGATCCAATTATTTTTACCGCTTAACTTTTTAGGATTTGTTTATCGAGAAATAAGACGCGCCCTAACCGATTTAGAAAACATGCTGGGCTTACTTAATAAAAAACCACAGGTAACGCACCGACCCCATGCTCAACACCTTTGTGTTAGCAAAGGCAATATAGCCTTTAATAATGTCAGTTTTAGTTACGATGCCAACCGCCCTATTCTTAGTAATATTAGCTTTAAAGTTAAAGCAGGCAGTAAGGTTGCCGTTGTAGGTGCAAGTGGTGCAGGTAAGAGCTCTTTGGCGCGGTTACTTTATCGCTTTTACGATATTAGCGCGGGCAGTATAACCATAGATAACCAAGCTATAGACGCCGTCACCCTCGATAGCCTGCGTAAAGCCATTGCTATAGTGCCACAAGACACCGTGCTATTTAACACCAGCATACGCGAAAACATCGCCTATGGCAGACCCACAGCAAGCGATAGTGAAATAGATAAAGCAATAGAAATGGCCCATTTAAAGGACTTTATTTCAACTTTAGCGCAAGGCGATAAAACGTTAGTGGGCGAGCGCGGTTTAAAAGTATCTGGCGGCGAAAAACAACGTATTGCAATTGCACGTGCAATTTTAAAGCAATCTCCTATTTTAATTTTTGATGAGGCGACCTCGGCGCTCGACTCGCACGCAGAGCAAGCCATTTTAAAGGCAATGCGCGATGTAACTCAAAACCACACCAGTATTGTGATTGCACACCGGCTATCAACTATAGTTGATGCCGATAACATATTAGTATTTAAAAAGGGCGAACTGGTTGAGCAAGGCACACATTCAGCGCTTTTATTACAAAATGGTCAATACGCTCAAATGTGGCAATTACAACAGCAAGATGATTAATTAACGCCATTTACTGGCGATACTGCGGCTTTACCTTTAGAATACGGCCTTGCAATTTTATTCAATAATTTACATATATTAAGGCGAAACGCAGATGGGAAGAGCTTACCAAAACAAAAAAGATTCAATGGCTAAAACTGCGGGTGCTAAAACTAAAGTTTATTCTAAGTACGGTAAAGAAATATACATTTGCGCTAAAAATGGTGGCGTAGATCCAGATGGTAACCTTGCGCTGCGCCGTTTAATCGAGCGCGCTAAAAAAGACCAGGTACCCGCACACGTTATTGAGCGCGCAATAGACAAAGCCAAAGGCGGTGGCGGTGAAGATTACGCAGCCACACGTTATGAGGGTTACGGCCCTGGTAACTGTATGATTATTGTTGACTGTTTAACCGACAACAACAAACGCACGTTTGCTGATGTACGTATTTGTTTTACCAAAGCAAACGCTAAAATAGGCGCACAAAATTCGGTATCACATTTATTCGATCACCTCGCTATTTTTGTTTTTGATGGCGATGACGATGACGATGACGATGAAGCTGTACTAGAAGCCCTTATGATGGCCGATGTTGATGTAACAGATGTAGAAGTAGAAAACGGTAAAGTGACGGTTTTTGCACCACATACAGAATACAACAACACCCGTACAGCGCTTGAAGAAATGGGTATTACAGATTTTGACGTAGATTTAATTTCGTTTGTACCACAAGTTGAAGCCCCTATTGATGGTGAAGACGTAGAAGTAATGGAGCGCTTTTTAGCCATGCTTGAAGATTGTGACGACGTGCAAAACGTTTACCATAACGCGCAATTTTAAACTTTACTAAACGTATTTACTTTAAGCCAACAGCGATGTTGGCTTTTTTATTTTAAAAGGCTTGTGAAAATTTATGAATACCCTTGCAGAGCTTAAAGCTGGTAGGTTGAATGGTGTTACTCGCTTACAACTCGTAGAAGGCTTAACTGAGTTTCCTTTAGAAATTTTAACCCTTGCAGATACCTTAGAAGTACTCGATTTATCAAACAATAATCTCACTACACTGCCAGATGAGTTTGCGTGCTTAACAAAGCTTAAGCGGGTGTTTTTATCGTTTAACCAATTTAAACATATACCTAAAGTACTCGCTAAGTGCCCTGCTTTAATTATGGTTGCATTTAAAGGCAATCAAATAACAGAGTTTGCACTAAACAGCTTATCTAAAAATATTGAATGGTTAATACTGACCGATAACAAATTAAGCGCATTGCCAAGTGACTTTGGTAATTACACACAGCTTAAAAAGCTCGCCCTTGCAGGAAATAACCTAAAACAACTACCCGCGGGTATGGCCTCTTGTACTAATTTAGAACTAGTTAGGCTCTCCGCTAATAACCTAACAAAACTTGATAATTGGCTATTAGAACTCCCCAAACTTGCTTGGCTTGCCTTTGCGAGTAATGCATTTAATAAAGCTCAAAGCTTAACTAACAGTCGTTTACAAAACACACCACTTGAAAATTTTCAGCTTAAAAAAGTAATTGGCCAAGGTGCATCGGGCGTTATTCATTTAGCTAAAACAGCACAGCACGATGTCGCGGTAAAATTATTTAAAGGGGCAATTACAAGCGATGGCTACCCACTTGATGAAGTAAACTGCTGTTTACAAGCAGGCTATCATAAAAACTTAATTAACGTATTAAGCTACATAGAGCAAAGCACACAGCTTGGTTTAGTGATGGAGCTAATAGATACACGCTTTACTAATTTAGGTTTGCCGCCAAGTTTAGAAACCTGTACGCGCGATACCTTTAATACACACTGTCACTATTCGCCTGAGGCAATTTATAAAGTTGCCCAGCAAATGATAAGCACCCTTACCCACTTACATGCTAACAACGTAAGTCATGGCGATATTTACGCCCATAACACCATGATAAATGAACAATATGACGTTTTATTTGGTGATTTTGGTGCAGCAACAAATTTAGCCATGCTTAGCGAATATCAGCAACAGCAAATACAGTTAATAGAAGTCCGCGCTTTTGGTTGCTTAATTGAGGACTTATTAAGCACTGTTAGCACTGCAGATAAGCAAAGCGAACTGTTTAATAAAATGTCCGATATAGCAGCGCGTGCTATAAATACGGATATTGCATCGCGTCCTAGTTTTAAAGAGCTAAGCGCTCTATTAAACGAGCGGGTATAAATTAATCAAAATAAAAAAGCCTGCATAATGCAGGCTTGGTTGGATAAAGCTAAACTTTTACGCGGTCAATTATAAGTACTGACCTAATGCTTTAACTTGGTCTAACATGCGGTTTGAGAAACCCCACTCGTTGTCGTACCAAGCCATTACTTTAACTAGTTTGCCATCAGCTTTAGTTTGCGTTGCATCAAAAATTGATGACGCAGGGTTGTGATTAAAATCAATAGAAACAAGCGGAAGCTCGTTGTACTCTAAAATTTCTTTCATTGAACCTGTTGCTGCGGCTTTCATTACTTCGTTGATTTCTTCAGCTGTTGTTTCGCGCTTAGTAATAAACGTAAAATCAACTAAAGAAACATTGATAGTAGGTACACGTACCGACATACCGTCTAATTTACCCGCAAGCTCAGGAAGTACTAAGCCAACAGCTGCAGCAGCACCTGTTTTAGTTGGGATCATAGACTGTGTTGCGCTACGTGCACGGTATAGGTCTGGGTGATAAACGTCAGATAAGTTTTGATCGTTTGTATAAGCATGAATTGTAGTCATGCTACCTTGTTCAATACCTACTGTGTCGTTAATTGCTTTTGCAATTGGCGCTAAACAGTTAGTCGTACATGATGCGTTAGAGATAATGTTGCTATCAGCGTTAATTACGTCGCTGTTAACACCATGTACTACCGTTGCATCTAAATCTTTACCAGGAGCAGATACAATTACTTTTTTAGCACCTGCTGTAATGTGCTTAGCTGCGTCTTCACGCTTAGTGAAAAAACCAGTACATTCTAAAACGATATCTACGTTTAACTCTTTCCACGGTAAGTTTGCAGGGTCACGCTCTTGAGTCAAAGTAATTACGTCATCACCAATCAGCATAGTGTTATCTGATAACGTTACTTTTTGAGAAAATTGACCGTGAACTGAGTCAAATTGTGTTAAATGCGCATTTACGTTAGCCGGTGCTAAATCGTTAATTGCTACAATTTTAATTTCACTGTTTTGTGCTGACTCGTAAAGTGCACGTAGTACGTTGCGACCGATACGGCCATAGCCATTAATTGCTACATTAATCATTTTTAGACTCCTATTTAACTTCACTTGCTTGTCGAGCAAGCGCTTCAATGGCTTGCCAGTCTTTGTTTTCAATTAGTTGCTTATCTAGCATCCACGTACCACCAACACAAATAACGTTATTAAGCGCTAAGTAATTAGGGGCTGTTGCTAGACTAATACCACCGGTTGGGCAAAAAGTAATGTGCGGCAATGGCCCGCCAATCGACTTAAGCATTGCCGTTCCACCTGCAGCCTCTGCAGGGAAGAATTTTAAGTACTTAAAGCCATGGCTTGCTAACTGCATTACTTCACTTGCAGTTGCTGCACCCGGTAAAAACGGAATGTCTGAATCTTTAGCTAGTGCTAGTAATTCATCACTTACACCTGGGCTTACCATAAAATCAGCGCCTGCTTCTACTGAAGCATCAAAGCTTGCTTTATCAACCACTGTACCTGTACCAACGTAAGCTTCTGGAACTTCTGCTTTCATTAGTTTTACAGCTTCCACTGCAACAGGCGTGCGTAGCGTAATTTCAAGGGCTTTTAAGCCACCGTTGTATAACGCTCTAGCGAGTGGTGCTGCATCTTCTAGTTTTTCGATTACAACCACTGGCACCACAGGTGCCGACGCTAAGATTTTTTCAATACTCATTACTTGTTCCTCATTACCCAGTGTGTGGCAATTATTATTCAAGTCCAAAAGCACTCGCACCTAAATCGGCGCTGCTTACAATATTTCTAAATCCAGTAAATAATTCTCGGCCGGTACCAAAGGTTAAGCTTGGTTGGCTAAGTTGTAGTTCACGCTTAGCAAGCTCTTCATCGCTAACATGTACTTTTAATATTCCGTTTGGCGCATCTAGGGTTACTAAATCGCCCTCAAGAATTTTTGCAATAATGCCACCTTCAACAGCTTCTGGCGCTAAGTGAATAGCAGCAGGCACTTTACCTGATGCGCCCGACATACGGCCATCAGTCACAATAGCTACTTTAAAGCCTTCGTCTTGAAGTGTTGCCATTACAGGTGTTAATTTATGCAGCTCTGGCATACCTTTCGCTTTAGGGCCTTGCTCTTTAAGCACGGCAATAAAGTCTTGGTTTAACTCGCCACGGCTGTATGCCTCTTGCAGTTCGCCTTGTGAGCTAAATACTTTAGCTGGGGCTGTTACTACTTGGTGCTCAGTGGCTACAGCAGAGACTTTAATGACGGCTTTACCTAGGTTACCCGTAAGTAGTTGTAGGCCGCCTTGCTTGCTAAATGGATTGCTAATTGGACGCAGTACTTCTTCATCGAGTGAGTTTTCTGGGCAATCTACCCATTTAACTTTTGAAGGGCCTGTTGAGTTGCTCATAATTAAGCTGTCGTCTTTATCTAAACGCGGCTCCATCATGTAAGGCGCTAAACCTTCACCAAGCATTGTTTTAACATCAGTATGCAAGTAACCCGCGCCGGCTAATTCACGCATTAAGAAGCCCATACCGCCTGCGGCTTGGAAATGGTTTACATCGGCTGAGCCGTTAGGATAAATACGCGTAAGTAGTGGTACAACTTCTGATAAATCAGACATGTCTTTCCACGTTACTTGTATGCCCGCCGCTTTTGCGATGGCAACAATATGAATAGCGTGGTTAGTTGAGCCACCTGTAGATAGCAAGCCAACTAAACCATTAATAATGGTTTTTTCGCTGATGACATCTGCTAAACACGGGCTTTCTTTATCATCTGTAAGCTGCTTAAGCATGGTTTCTACAGCATTACCTGTTAAACCATCGCGAAGCTCAGTGTAAGGGTTAATAAACGAGCTACCTGGAAGGTGTAAGCCCATTATTTCCATTAACATTTGGTTTGAGTTAGCAGTACCGTAAAACGTACAAGTACCTGCGCTGTGGTACGAGGCGCTTTCAGCTTCAAGTAAGTCTTCACGGCTTACTAAGCCTTGTGCAAATTTTTGGCGAATACGTGCTTTTTCTTTGTTAGGAATACCAGATTGCATTGGCCCAGCAGGTAAAAAGAATACCGGTAAGTGACCAAAAGATAAGGCACCAATTAATAAACCTGGGACAATTTTGTCACATACGCCTAAACAAAAAACGCCGTCAAATACGTCATGCGATAGTGATACCGCAGTAGACATAGCAATTACGTCGCGAGAAAAAAGCGATAATTCCATGCCGTCACGCCCTTGCGTAACGCCATCACACATTGCTGGTACACCGCCTGCAACTTGGGCAGTTGCGTCGTACTTAGTAGCAAGGTCTTTAATTAAATCTGGGAAATCTTTGTATGGCACATGGGCCGAAAGCATATCGTTATATGAGTTGATAATAGCAAGATTTGGCTGCTCATCAGCCTTTAAGCGCGCTTTGTCGTCGCTGCTACACGCAGCCATAACGTGAGCGATGTTTCCGCAGCCTAGCCCGGCACGGACTCTTGTTTGTTTTTTTGCGTGCGAAATACGATCTAAATAATCTTGACGGGTTTGTTTACTGCGTTCAATAACGCGTTGGGTGACTTCTTCAATGCGAGGGTGCAACATAATTTAGCTCATCTCTATTAGTTAGAGGAAAAAGGCTCAGTAGCAATTACAGACTCCACGTAAATAACTGCACTGAGCATCTTTGATTTACCCGTTCAAAGGTACGCTACCAGGGAGCCTCTCACAACAACCCTGACACCGGTGTCACTGTATTAACGCATAGCATTGACACCGGTGTCAACCCTGAGTAACAAAAATAGTGTAAAATTTTAACGTGACCAATTAATGACCATGCTAATTTTAGTTTATTTGCTAAAATCCGCATAAAAAAAACCCGAATAAGCGTCACTCAAATTCGGGTTACTGTGAAAAACAAAAAAGGGGGTTATTTTATTGCAGCAGTAGACTCGCGGGTAATTAAGCGTGATTCTAGCGTTACCTGATACGGCTGCTCTTGTGGCTGCGAAATATGCGATATAAGCTGCGTAACAGCTTGTTTAGTCATTTCTTCAACAGGTTGTGCAATAGTCGTTAAGCCCGGCCATATATGGCGTGCAATTGGTGCGTTATCAAACCCTGCAATAGAAATATCATCGGGTACGCGTAATTGGCGCTGTGTGGCAAGCTTTAATACCGCCGCCGCCATGTAATCGTTTGATGCAAATACCGCTGTAGGACGTGGCGATAAATCTAAAATGCTGCGCGCACTGTCTACACCTGAGTGATAACTAAAGTTACCCTCTTCTACTAGGCGCTCGTCAAATTCTATACCGTGGCTTGCCAACGCTCGCCTGTAACCTTTAAAGCGCTGTTGCGTAGCACTGTGATCAGGGTGGCCTTTAATAAAAGCAATCGACTTATGACCAAGCGAAATTAAGTGCTCGGTTATTTCATAAGCGCCCTGCTCGTCGTTGCTGCGCACTGAAATTGAATCATCTTCTAGCAGGGCCGATGCAACCCGTGCATAGGGTATTTTTTTAGCTTTTAAAAAATTAGCGAGTTTTTCAAAATCACCAAATGGCGGGGTCAGTACTACGCCATCTAAACGCGAGGTTTGTAATAACTGCTCTATATCGTTAATTAAATCATCGCCACGTAATTCACACGGGTGTATTAGTAAGTTGTAGTTATTTTCTTTACAGGCAGCAAGCGCACCTGTTTGTACGCGAGTTATATAACTTTTACTGGGGTTGTCATATAAGCAGCCAATAATAAAGCTGCGATTTTGCGCAAGTCCGCGTGCTATTGGGTTAGGCGTGTAATCAAGCTCTTTAAATACTTTAAGTACTTTTTCGCGCGTAGCTGCACTCACGTTAGGCTCATTATTTAAAACCCGCGACACGGTTTTTTTAGAAACGCCTGCATGGCTTGCTACGCTATTTATGGTTACTTTTTTCATTTGTTCATTATCCAAATACAACCATTAAGCAAATTTACTTGCTGTTATATAAACACGCACCCGCCCCAATTAGCGGTATGTTATCTTGTGTTACTAAAGTAACTGGAATTTGCCCTGCATATTGCGACATAACACCTTTTTGCGAAAAACGCTCTACAAAACGGCTTTCAAGTAATCGCGTTTGCATACGCGGTAAAATACCGCCGCCTATAAATAGGCCACCTAATGCGCCGTATACTACCGCTAAATCGCCTGCCACACTGCCTATCCAGTCACAAAACTGATTAAGCGTTGCATCGCACACTTCACACTCGCCACTGTTTGCAAGGCTACTAATTTGTGCCGCATCTAAATTTTTAGCTGTAACCCCTTTCACGGCTGCCATTGCTTTGTATAAATGGGCAATACCAGGGCCTGAAAAAACAGTCTCTATAGATACATGAGGGTGCTCTTTTCGAAGCTCGTTAATTAATAAAGCGTCTAGCTCGTTTACAGGAGCAAGCGACATATGCCCGCCCTCAGAGCTTAATACTGCAGTTGACTGCGCTGTACGCACTAAACACGCAGCACCAAAGCCAGTACCTGGTCCCATAACACCAATATTTGCATTTGCATCGGCTTGACCAGGCTTAATAGTAATATTTTGCGTTGAGTCTAAATAAGGCGCTGCATAAGCAAATGCAGCAAAGTCATTAATTACTTCTAATTGTGTTAAATTAAAATGTGCTTTAAATTCACTAACACTAAAGTGCCAACCTAAATTGGTTAAATGCACTTGGCCTGCTTTTATAGGGCCTGCAACAGCTAAACATGCCTGAGTTGGCGTAACATGAGGAATCGTTGTTAGGTATTGTTCAAGTGCGCTTTCTAAAGAGCCAAAATTAGCACTGGGAAATATGTTAATATGCTCAATAACAAATTGGTTAGTTTGCTCATTAAAGTCGGTAATTAATGCAAAGCGCGCATTGGTGCCACCAATATCGGCAACTAAGATAGGGTTAAACTGGGCAGAAGAATTTTGGCTCATGGTATTATCTCTTTTGTGTAAGCGGCTTATGCTTATTATTTTACAACGACTATGCGTTGTTATTTATACACTTTGAGCTATCACCTCAAAGTAGCTATCACAGTAAAAAAGGCTGCTATATAAAATAGCAGCTAATACGTTTTGACAACAAAATGATAAAACATTGACATTATGACACCGGTGTCAGGATTAGATCAATAATAAATCGCAAAAAGCTTGAAATAATTCACTAATAGTCGAAAATGACACAATTATTTAGCATTTAATTAAGTTGTAACAATGAAAGGTAAAGCCACCTCATTTGACATTGCCCATTATGCAGGGGTTTCACAATCAACTGTATCTCGCGCTTTACGTAACAGCCCCCTTGTTAATGAAGAAACACGCAAACGCGTCCACGACATAGCAAAACAACTTAACTATAAAGTTGATAAAAATGCCAGCAACTTACGTACTCAGCAAAGTAGTACCCTTGCGCTATTGTTGTTTGAAGACCCAACATCAGATGAATCACAAATAAACCCATTCTTTTTATCAATGCTGGGCAGTATTACCCGTGCGTGTGCAAAAGAAGGTTACGACTTATTGGTGTCGTTTCAATCAGCTAGCGCCGATTGGCAAGCCGACTACGAAGACAGCCACAGAGCCGATGGTATTATTTTGCTCGGCTATGGTGATTACATAGACTTTCAGCCAAAATTTAAAACCTTGCTTGACCAAAACACTAAGTTTGTATGCTGGGGCGCCACAGTAGATAACCGCCCAGACCTTACTGTATGCTGCGACAACTACGGCGGGGGCAAACTAGCCGCTGGCCATTTAATTGCCCATAGCCGCACCGATTGCGCGTTTATCGGTGATGCATCTGATCACAGCCCAGAATTTTTTGCCCGCTTTCAGGGGTTTAAAGATGAGCTACTTAATAATGGTATAACCATTAATGAGCGAAAAATGGCCAATGCTATTTCTACTGAAGAGTCTGGTTATCATGCTACGCGCTCACTTATTGCTAATAACATTAAATTTAACGCCTTATTTGCCGCTAGTGATTTAATTGCCATTGGTGCAATTCGCGCTTTAAAAGAAGCCAATATTAATGTCCCTAACGAAGTGGCCGTGGTCGGTTTTGATAACATAGCCATTGCAAGCTACATAAACCCACCGCTCACCACCATAGCGCAAGACACCACCGTCGCAGGGCAAATGTTAGTAGAGAACCTGCTTAAATTAATACGTGAAGAAAAAGTACAAAGCACCCTTTTACCGCCGGTATTAATTGCCAGAGGGTCTAGTTAAGAATTTATCACTCAACTTCATTGTGCTTATTAAACATTAAACCCCCACTTAGATACAAAAAAGCCACGGCTGTTAACCGTGGCTTTAATTTTACATTTTGTACTAGCCTTATTTTAAAGCTTTCTCAACAACGGGATAATGATCCCAAACTTGTTTGTCGCTCAGTGAACGGACTAATTTAATATACTCGGCATGAGTCCATGCCAATGGTGTTGCTGAATTAGTTCCCTCGCCTAGCTCATAACCTGCTTTGTTAACCCCTACACCATCCCATACTTGCTCTGGTAACATAAGGCCGTTATTAGCAAATTGCTCTAAGCCTTTCACATAGCTGTTTTTAATTTGCGCTTGTTTAGCATCATCCAGAGCGTTGTTTGCATTAGCCGCTGCGATTTCGTAATGCCCGCGCTCACCGGTGAAAAATGGCCATACACGCCCACGTTGGCCTGGTGTATTACTGCCACCCTCAGCATAGTTTGTGCCTTTAACTTCATCTTCACCGTAGCCATCATTGCCATAGCGGCGGTAGCCTGCAAAAGTGCCGCTGCCATCGTCAAAGCTAAAGCTGTATTTAACTTGTAGGTTATCTTCAAGCGTTTCGTCGTCATACTCAGGTAGTGTTTTAACGATGCTTTCATCATTTGCACCGCGTACGCCATAGCGTACTAGCTCTAAAAAGCCGCCATCTAAAATTTGCTTTTTATTAAACCCTTCGCGGCCATTATTAGCGTTAATTTTAGTGTTTGAGTTTGCATCGGTATCTTGGCCTATACGAATAAAGTATTCGCCATCGCTATTCTCGCCTTTTAAGTTACCTTCGGTAGTAAACATTTGCGATTCAATATCGCTGCTGTATTTTTTAGCCGTGGCAAGGTAGCGCTGCGCGTTTTTATCATCACCACTAAGCGTTGCGATATCGCTTGCGGTAATAAGGCCTGCCACTATTGCCGCAGTTGTAGATGGCGAATAACCGCTTTGCTCTTCCCAGCGCTCTTGTTGTGTTGCCGGTGGTGTAATTTGTGTGTCGTTCCACAAAATTTTAGCAAGTCCGCCCTCTACTAAAAAATCTGCCGCTGGTTTTAACATTTTGCCGTACCAGTTTTTTAGCTCTTCATCGCTAAGTACGTTGGCTTTATGTAACTTCCATGCCAGCATGATAGGCATAGCGGTTTGGTCAAGCTGTACGCCTACCCATTCTAATTCACCATCTACGTGTGTTTTTTGTAAAAACCAGCCTGTATCGCCTTTATTACCTGGTGTTTTGCTATTTACTTGCACTTTTTCAAGGTATTCAAACGCTGTTTTTGCTGTGGCAGTATCACCAAGCGCCATAAATGCCATGGCTACTTGATAAAAATCGCGCACCCATACCGCTTTATAACCCGTAGAACCCTCTTTGGCTGAAACCGTTTCGCCCCATGGGTTAGATAAAGAAGCAATTAATGCCCCTGCGTGTGTTTTATCTTCTTGTGCTTTTAATACCATGGCGCTGGTGTATAAAAGCTTACCGTTATCGGCTGTTTGTTCAACCATGGTATTAAGCGGTTTTAGGCTTTGTAGGTAATCTTCCCAGCCTAGCGCTTCACCTTTGCCGTTGTAGTGATCGAGCACCGTTTGGTACCCTTTAGCTAAGCTTTTTTCGCCTTGCTTTATACTTTGCTGCTGCGTTTTACCAAAGCTCAGGGCTAAATCAAAAGTGGTATTTGCACTTATCTCGCCAAGCTCTGCAAGCATGCTTACATTACCAGCAGTTTCGCCGGTATTTGTGTATTGGGTAGTTATAGATTGCGTAGTTTTAAGGGTGTTAATACCGTCACTTTTTCCTGTAAACCCTACCGTTTTTGCTTTAAATGGTGACGCGGATTGAAGTGATAGATAGTTATCGTTTTCCCATGCTACTAGGCCTTGCTCTGTTGTTTTAGCAAAGTCACCTAAGCCGTTATTATTAATGTACGGATTAACAGACACATACGCTTTTAGCCCTTCAAGCTCAGTATTAAATACGCTGCGTACAAATAGGGTTTGCCCATCTGGGTCAGTAAAGATGTGTTTTTCTAGGCTAAAACGGCCTTGTTTATCAGTGCTTGTTACTTTATAAGCCAGCGATAACGGGCGACCTTGTGCATCTTTATGTAAGTAATCAATGGTGACATTTAAATCATCCGCTTCACTAACGGTAAAATCTTTACCTGTTACTATAAATTGCATGTCTTTTATTTGTGCTTGGTGAATAAGCCCAAACATGGTTTCGGTGATCATACCTTTAGCTATTGAAAACCATACTTTAGACACATCCCCCGTTGCAGCTGCATCAGTGTATTGGCCGTTTTGGTATTGCTCGTATGATGTACCAATACCTGTTTTACCCGCATAAGCCCAAAAAGGCTCTGCGCCTGGGGCGCCTGGTGCTGATGTAACCTGTGCTGTGGTACTTTCGTTAGTCGTGCTTGTGTTTTGAGCGCCGCAAGCCGTTAAACCTAACGTTAAAAGAGAGGCGGTTATAAGGTTATATTTTTTCATTGTGTGTCCTTAATGAGAATTTTTAACGCGCATTACTGCAACAGCAGCAACAACAAACGAAGCTGCACCAATTAATAATGCGTAAATAGGCTGATTAGAAAATACGTGGCGTAAAATAAGCCCTAAAACACTGGCGGCAAGTAACTGAGGTATAACTATAAAAAAGTTAAAAATCCCCATATAAACGCCCATTTTGTTACTCGGTAGTGCGTTACTTAACATGGCATACGGGAGTGATAAAATAGACGCCCAAGCAAACCCTACTCCAATCATAGGTATAAGTAACATTTTAGGGTCTTGAATAAACATAAAGCTTGCAAGACCTAACGCGCCCAGCAATAAATTAAAGCAATGCGCGCCTTTTAATCCCATTTTTTTAACTAAAAACGGAATACACATAGCGGCAATTGCGGCAAATCCATTGTAAGCGGCAAATAAAATACCCACCCAGTCTGCGCCATCGTTAAATGCTTTAGAAGTTGCATCACTACTACCATAATGAAAGCTTGTTACTGCAGCGGTGGTATAAATCCACATAGCAAATAAAGTAAACCAGCTAAAAAACTGCACCCAAGCAAGCTGCTTCATAGCCTCCGGCATAGTAAATACATCTTGTACTACTTGGTAAAAACCACCTTGGGTTTTATTCGCACTTTTAAGCGCCGCTGCAATCCACTGCACAATACCAAACGCTAATAAACCACCAGCAAGTAGGTATAATTCTTTTTCAAGGGATAAGCCCATGACTAATGCAAGAGTTGCTAAACCCAGTACCACAAAAATAATGGCACCTTTATTAAAGTTAATATCAACCACTTTGCTTGTAGTAGGTTGAGCGCTTTGCTTTTCAAAAGCCGCTAATTGCTCAGGGCTGTATTCTTTAGTACGTGCTACGGTCCAAAGCACGGCGACAAGTAACACCACCCCGCCCCAATAAAATGAGTATTTAACAGATTCAGGAATTTGCCCTGGGGCTGCGGTATTACTTACATCAAACCAGTTGGTCATCATCCATGGTAGCGCTGAGGCTAACACCGCCCCAATACCAATAAAAAAGCTTTGTAAACCGTAGCCTGTCGCGCGTTGCTTTTCTGGCAAGTTATCACCAACAAGTGCTCTAAACGGTTCCATGGTTACGTTGATTGACGCATCCATGATCCATAACATACCCGCGGCAATCCAAAGCGTTGGTGAATGCGGCATAATAAATAGTGAAAGCGTTGTTAACACTGCACCTAAAAAAAAGAACGGACGACGACGGCCAAAGCGCCCCCACGTTTTATCACTCCAATAGCCTATAATAGGCTGAACAATTAAGCCTGTAAGCGGGGCTGCAACCCATAAAATGGGAATATCATCAACTTGTGCGCCTAATGTTTGAAATATTCGGCTCACATTGCCGTTTTGCAGGGCAAAACCAAATTGTATGCCTAAAAAGCCAAAGCACATGTTCCATATTTGCCAAAAACTTAAATTTGGCTTATCGGTATTATTATTTTGATTATTCATTATTAGCCTTATTTGTTAATACTGCGCTGCTAAATGCATCAAGTGTGAGGTTAAATGTAGCGCATTGCGGGTGAGCTTTAAGCTCGGTGGTGTGATTTTCAAGTAAATCATTTAATAGCGTATTTTCACTCATTGCACCTAATTGTGCCTTTGATAAATTAACCGTAACTGTTTGTGGCTGCTCGCTAAAGTTACTTAACACATACACACTTTGCTGGCCTAAAGAGCGGGTAAAACCAACAACACGTTCACTTCCTACAAGGTTAAGTGCCGACATTTCTCCGCCTACTACAGCAGGTAAACTATTCAGTGACATAACCGCTTTGTAGTAATCACGAAGTGCTACTTGCTCTGCGGTTAAATTAGCGCCATCAAATTTTCCGTTATTCATCCATGCTTGGTGCGCTGGAACGCCAATGTAGTCAAAAATACTGGTACGTGTCGGCGCTCCAAACCCCGCGTTTTCAGAGCCATCTTCTCCCACATCTTGAGCAAAATATAAAAGTGTTGGCGCGCGGCTAATTAAATTAGAAACAACTAAAGCAGGTTTACCCCACTGGGCATTACCCGCAAAATCCGGGCTTGCGATTCGTTGCTCGTCGTGATTTTCTAAAAAATGCAGCATGTGTTGCTCTATATCGAGCACACTTTGATGCGCATCAAAAATACTATTGGCAGGTTGTTTAAGTTGCATTATCGCTTTTAAGGTATCGTAAAAGCCGACTTTATCGTAAAGGTAATCCATTTTACCTTGCTGAATATAGGCACGGTACATTAACGGGTTATATACTTCGGCCAATAAAAAGGCATCGCTTTTTTTCATTTTTATTGACGAATTTAAAAAGCTCCAAAATTCAACCGGTACCATTTCGGCCATGTCGTATCTAAAGCCATCAACGCCTTTGTCTAACCAAAAAAGCGCAATGTCTCTAAATTTGTACCAGCTATCTGGTAGCTCTTTATCTTGCCAAAACGCATAATGATCACGGTAATCTTTGTCTTTATAGTCGTTTGGCAGCTGAGCAAAATCGTAGCTACCATCTGGCTTTACGCCATAATTTACTTTTACTGTTTCGTACCAATCGTTAATATCGGGTTTTGGTGCACGGGCACCGTTACCTGTCCATTTAGCAGGTGTTTCATCAAAAAAGCCATCCGCAAGTGGGTGATCCTTTCCACCTAACACGGTATAAGTTGTAGAAGTAGGCACTTGAAATGACTGCCCAGGCACATAATAAAAGTTGTTATTTTTATCGTACGTTTTACTGGTGTCGTCTTGTGCGCCGAAATCCTCTACGCCTTTAGGCTTTCCAAGTGATTGATAATTTCGGGCAACATGGTTAGGCACTATATCAATAATGACTTTCATACCGTGGCTATGTGTACGTTCAATAAGCTGGCTAAACTCTCCCATGCGGTTTGTTACATTAACGGCTAAATCGGGGTTAACATCGTAGTAATCTTTAATTGCGTACGGTGACCCTGCGCGACCTTTTACTACATCGGGGTCATCTTGTGAAATGCCGTAGTCGGTATAATCGCCCACTAGCGCGTGGTGTAATACACCGGTATACCAAACGTGCGTGGTACCTAGCTCTTTAATACCTTTGAGGGCTGCATCGTTAAAGTCGGCAAATTTACCTACGCCGTTTTGCTCTTTAGTGCCCCATGGCACATTGGCTGTTTCGGTATTACCAAACAAACGGGTAAATACTTGATATACAACCGGCTTGGTAAGCTCATTTTGCGTGTGGGCAGGTGCTTGCTGTTGTTCAGGTTTGTTATTTTCTGAACACCCTGTAGCAATAAGTGCACTACACAGTACTGCGGGTACATAAACTGATTTTTTCATTGTGTGTCTTTTTTGTCAGTATTGTTATTAACTTTATACTAAAGATTACTGCAGCAACCATACAGTTGCTGCATACGTATTCAGGTCACTATTGTGGCGTATTTATAACGAGTACCGTTGCGCTCATCGCTGGTAATTCAATGGTTTTGCCAAGCTTTTGTGTTTTTTGAGTAAATAAATTAAATGCTGTTGTGCTGTTAGGCATTACCTCTTGCATATACTCAATATTTTTTTGTAGCGTTTGTGTGTTTTTATTCATAAATACCAACACTGTTTGCTCATCGCTAATACGCGCATAACTATAAACCCCTTGTTGAGGCGTAAAGTGTACAAGCTTTCCTTTATCTAATGCTGAGCTGTTTTTTCTAAAGTTAAGCAGCGTACTGATGGTGTTATGCATCTCTTTTTGCTGTTTTGTTAAGCCCTCTTTGGTAAAGGCATTACGTGTTTGGCCTTCAAACCCGCCGGGGAAGTCGATTCTAATATCACCATGGTCTTTACTTGGGGTGTTATCTAATAGTACTTCCGTACCGTAATACATTTGCGCTATGCCACGTGTGGTTAAAAACAAGGTCATCGCCATTTTTGTTTTGGCTACATCTTGGCCAAGCTCTGTGTAAACACGGCTCATATCGTGGTTATCGGCAAATACCATAATGTTATTGGTATCAGGGTATAAAAAGTCATTAGCTAACGATTCATATACTTTAACCCAACCCGTGTTCCAGCTTTCATCTTCATTTAGCGCTTGAATTACCGACTCTTGCAACGAAAAGTCCATCACGCTTGGTAAGCTTGATGTATAGCCATCTTGGTTATGCTTTCCACGTTGCCAGTAAGAGGCAATAGCAGGGTTAGACGTCCACTCTTCTCCAACAATATTAAAGTCTGGGTACTCTTGCATTATGGCTTTTGTCCAATCACTCAAAAATGCTTTATCTGAATACGAGTAGGTATCAACACGTATGCCGCTTAAATCGGCGTATTCTATCCACCAAATCGCATTTTGAATTAAGTATTCACTTAACAGTGGTTGGCGCTGATTTAAATCAGGCATGGTTTCTACAAACCAGCCATCGTTAAACTGGCGCTTGTCGTATTCACTGGCGTGTGGGTCTTGTATGGTTTGGCGCGCATGGCTGGTGGCATTTTTGCCTTTATTAAACTCACCATTAAAGTTAATCCAATCTTTAGTTGGCTTATCGTTAACCCAAGTATGCTCAGAGCCAAAATGGTTAAGGACCATATCCATTACCAGGCCTATACCCTGCTCTTTTGCTTTTACTGATAACGTTTTGTATAACTGGTTTGAGCCCATGCGTGGGTCAACCTTATAAAAGTCTGTAATTGCATAACCATGATAAGAATAATTAGGCATGTTGTTTTCAAGCACTGGGGTTAACCAAAGCTGTGTTACGCCTAAGTCGTTTAAATAGGGAAGCGCGTTTATAACGCCCTGAATATCACCACCGTGGCGCCCACCTTTTATACTCGGGTTTGCCGCTTCTAACATGCTAGGGACGGTATCGTTTTGTTTATCACCATTAGCAAAGCGATCTGGGTTAATTAAATAAAGCGTATCAGCTGATGTAAACCCTTGACGCTGAGCGCTGTTTTTATCTCGCTCAAGAAGTGGAAACTCAAAGTTATTGCTTGTTTCGCTGCTATTAAATTCAAGCGTTCCGGCTTTAGCGGCGTCGGTAATGGTAATATTTAAAAATACATAATTTGGATTGTCGGTACGGGTTACTTTATTTAACTTAACGCCGTTGTATTTAGCTAATTTAATTTGCTCGTTTGCAATGTTTTGCTCATGAACCATGATGGTAATCGTGTTTTTGTTCATGCCAACCCACCAATTAGCTGGCTCAACGTCAAGTGCGTAGCTAATGGTTGGTAAAGTACAGGCACTTACAAGTAAAAGTTTTTTTAAAAGTTGCATCATCAGGCCTTTTTAATTTTTGCTAAAAAATCTTTATGAGTGGGTAATTGATCTACCGTTGAGGTAATAAGCGTTTTTAGTGTTGAGAATAAATCGTTTAGTTGTTCACTACTGAGTGAGTCAACAATGCTGTTGTAATCTTCGGGGATAAGTCCTTGCCCAATAAACACCTGTTGCCAGGCAACTTCGGCAAATAATTCGTCGTTTTCGCGCACTACTTTGCCGGTTTGCTTAAATAATTTGAGCTTGTGAGCCAATGAGTCAGGAATGTCCATTTGCTTACATTGTCGCCAAAATGGGGAGTCTTCTCGCGCTGTTAGTGTATAATGCAATATTATAAAATCACGAATGTGCTCTATTTCTATCACGCTTTGCTTATTAAATTCAGTAACTAAAGCTTCGCTTATGCCATTGTGTGGAAACAGCTTTATTAAACGGGTTACGGCACTTTGTATTAAATGAATACTGGTAGACTCTAGCGGCTCTAAAAAGCCACTGGCAAGGCCAACCGATACCACATTTTTATGCCATTGTTTTAACCGCCGTCCTGTTTTAAATTTAATCACCCGCGGCTCAGTCATTGGCTCAGCGGGTAAATTATTTAATAATAACTGCGTTGCCGCATCGTCAGATAAATAACGACTACAGTACACCAAGCCATTACCTATTCGGCTTTGCAGCGGTATTTGCCACTGCCAGCCTGCGCTGTGTGCAATTGAACGCGTATAAGGTTTTAGCTCGCTAGTACCTTGAGACTGCACCGCTACGGCGCTATCACACGGTAAATAATGAGACCAATCGACAAAACCGGTGTTAAGGGTTTGCTCTATGAGTAAGGCGCGCTGGCCTGTAGCGTCTATAAAAAGGTCGCCGTTTATCTGCTGTGTGTTACCAAGGGTTAATGATTTTAACTTCCCTGATAGAGGGCATTGTTCAACCTGCTCTATTTTGGCATCAATATGCTCAACACCGCGTGATGTTGCGAGCTTTTTTAAAAACTCAGCATATAACGTTGCGTCAAAGTGATACGCATAACTCAAGCCAGGCAATTGTGTATTAGGTAGGGTATTTAAAGGTGCAAATTTATGCTGTTTAGCCGCTTGGTAGTTAAGAGAAAAATCCCATAAGCTTTCTTCTGCACCGCTAATATGCCCTTTTACCCAAAAATTGTAAAAATCGCAAAAGGGGAAGTCTTTTCCAAATGAGCCAAAAGCATGCATGTAGCTATGAGAGGGGGTTTTCCAATTTTCGAACTCAATTCCTAATTTTATAGATGCATTTGTAGCGTTTATAAAATCTTGCTCGTTTATACCCAGTGCATTGTTAAGTTGAATAATAGGCGGAATTGTTGCTTCACCCACGCCTATAGTGCCAATAGTACTTGACTCAATAAGGGTTATTTTAATTACTTTACCTAACACTTTATTAAGCAAGGCGGCTGTTATCCACCCTGCCGTGCCCCCGCCTGCGATTACGACGTGTTTTATTGGTTTCATATTATTGTCCACGTTTACAGTTTAAAGCTTTGTTAAGTTTGATAAAATTTAGATAAAGTAGCTATAAAAAAGCCCTTGTAAAACAAATTACAAGGGCTCCTACACACAACCTTTATTATAGCTTGTAGCTAAAGCCTAACAAGTAAGTACGTCCGTAATCTTGGTAGTCACGAACTTGTAGCGCGTTATCGCCAGAAAGCGATGTAAACGGCTCTTCTGTTAAGTTTTGAACTTGGAACTGAATTGATAACCCTTCAAGGCTTTCAACACCGGCCTCACTAAAGTCGTAGCCAGCTTGAATGTCCCAAATTGTTTCGCCTAGGATATCCACTTGCTCGGTATCAAAGCCTAGCCCGTATACATCACCTTTAAAGGCACTACGTTTACGCATGCTGGTACGCAGTTGAATACCATTCATTTCGTAGTAAACCGTTAAGCTTTGAATTTTATCTGAAAGACCCGGTAGCTCGTACTCATTACCGTTTTGATCTTCAATATCAGACTCAATACCTGTATGGCTTGCAATTAAACCAAAGCCTTCAAGTGACGGGTGGAAAATTTTAAATGGTAACGCTAGAGATAGCTCGTAACCGTATAGGTCACCGCCGCCGCCATTTACTTTACCACTACCAGTACCTTCAGAAGTAGCTGGGATTTCACCTGTTGAAGGGTCAGCAACGCCCGACATATCAATTTCGTATGTGCCGTCAAAAATCCACTGGGTTAAGTCTTTATAGAAAAACGCAGCAGAGAAGTAACCTTCATCGCTAAAGTAGTTTTCGTACGTTAAATCGTAACCAGTTGCTTCTTTAGGCTCTAGGTTAGGGTTACCACCCGATACAGACCAAAAGTTACCATTTTCATCAGGCGTTGTGTTGTATGATGCATCAATAGATGAGTTCATTTCGTCCAAACGGGCGCGTGAGATTGTTTTAGCTGCACCAAAACGCACTGTTTGCTGCTCATCAATCGCAAGTGATAAGTTCAAACTTGGTAAAACGTGTGAATAATCGTGGCTAATATTGGTAGGTGATGCCACAACAATGCCATCTACAGTACTAAATGCATTACCTTGCGATGACTGGTCAGTGTGAACGTAACGTACACCGATATTACCCGTTAACGCTAAGCCGCTTACTTCGGCATTAATATTAGCTTGTGCAAATGCAGAGGTAATTTCTTCTTTTACGGTCCACGATTTAGTTAAATGGCTAGTATTTGTTAAGCTTTCATCAAGTAAGTCGTAGTAGCCGTCATTAACAAGACCATTTACATCGTAGGCAATCATATCGCCCATGCCAATAAAGTCTAAATCAACGCTGCCCATTCGATACTGCTCTGGCACGGTAACTAAACCCGGGTTATCAAGTGAAAACCCAGATAACGTCATAAAGAAGCCCTGCGAATCTTTGGTTTTTTCGCGCTCTTTATAAGACATACCAAATTCAATTGAGCTGAAGTATTCGTTTTCTAATACTTTAGATGCCGCTAGTTTTAATGTAGATAACTCATCTTCAATTGTAGGTGCATTAATGAAACCATCTTGCGCTTGGTTTTCATACTCGGTGCCGGTTAAGCCATATTTATCATTTAAAGCAGAGCTTGCACCCCATGATAAAGGACCACCTAATTGCATTAAGCTGTAATCGCTGTAATCTAAATCGTGAGTAAACGTAGCACCTGTATTACCACCGTTAAATGTGTAACCTAGGTTATCTGCAACACCGCGAGCATCGCCTCGGCCTGTTCCAGAGTAACTCTCAAGACTCCAAATTTTACGGTCTACTTGAGAGTAACTTGCGTCAAACTCTACTGACCACGAGTCATCAATATCGTATTTAGTGTTAAAGCCAAACGCGGTTAATTCTGCTTCACGCTCTTCGTAGTCGTTACGCACAACCACACGTTGGCCATTTGTTACCGCACTGGTAATAAAGCCACTTGCGTCATCTACAGCTACGCTTGCAGGGTCAATCGAACCTTGACCCCATGCGAATGGAATTTCGATACCACGTAAGATTTTTTCGTCTGTAAAATCAACATATAACGCATCAAACGTCATGTTTAATTTGTCTGTAGGAGCGGCCTCTAGCACGAGCATCGCTGAGTCACGTTCTAGGGTTGATGAACGTACAAATGGTTTTGCACCCCCTAATATAGAGTACGTTTGACCATCATCAGCAGTAAATTCAGGGTAACCCCAAGAGTTCCAACGTTTTTCTTGATTTGGAGAGCTCATGGTATTTAGTGCAAACGCAACACCTATGGTGTCATCTGCAAATTGATCAATGTATGAAATAGTACCGCGGTAACCATCGTCGTTACCGTCTGGGTTTAGTTTATCAAAGCTAGTTTGCTCGTATTGGCCGTTAACTTGAAATACACGCTCGCCTTTGCTTAAAGGACGTACTGTTTGCATGTTAATAACACCGGCAATACCTTCTGCTTCAATACTTGCATTAGGCGTTTTATATACGGTAACGCCGCTCATAATTTCTGATGGGTAAAGGTCAAACTCTACGCCACGGTTATCGCCAATAGATACTTGCTCGCGGCCATTAAATGTGGTGCCACTTTCGTTTTCACCAAATCCACGAATTGATACTCTACTTGCGCGACCATCTAGGCGCTGCGCCGTTAAACCTGGTAAGCGTGCAATAGACTCAGCAATAGACGAGTCAGGAAGTTTACCTATATCTTCAGCTGAAATTGACTCAACGACTTGAGTAGAAAAACGCTTTGTGTTGATTGATTCTACAACACTGCCACGAAAGCCTTTTACTTCGATAACCTCAACGTCATCATTTTTAACTGTATCTTCTTGTGCTGCTACAGAGGCAAAGCTTGCTAATCCTGCAGTAGCCATTGCCAACGTTAATATACTTGGTTTGAACATAGACATGATGTTTTCCCGTTACCCATATTGTGATACTCGCTTCTTTATTTGAGTGATAGTCAAACAGGCGAGCTAATTTTGTTGTCAGCATCAATATTAACGCTCGAATTATTTTATTAACAACTTTATGCATACGTATTCAGTACTATGCAAAAGGCTAAAAGTTAACAATGTGTTCACAAATAAAACTTTAACCTACTGTTTTAAATAGTTTTATATTGGTGCAACCTAGTGATTTATTATCATTATAAAAATACATCAATTATTTACCTGAAATCCCTTTGTCATCGTTTGTAAATAGCGTTAATTAAAGGTTTTTTATAAATTTACACGCATATCTTTTGTAAAGATTACCAGATTAAATTGGTCTGACCAAAGAGTGGAATCACCAAAGCTGTGCAGCCCTTTAAAAATAAGCACCAAAATAGTCAGCTGTTTTAGTTACACTTAAATAAACACAATTGGTAAAATTGCTGCAGCGGTTTTTATGGGTAACTTTCCGCTTAGCTTAAACCGCTTTTATGTAAGTAAATTAGCTGCATACGTATGCAGACTTTTTACAGAGCAGCACCCTTCACGTATGCTTTTTGAAAATTTAGTGATTGTTTCAATCAAACTAATAACAATATAAATACTGTGTGGAACGACGGAGAAAAGCATGGCCCAACAGCAGTGGTATAAAGGTGCGGTTATTTATCAGGTTTACCCGCGAAGCTTTCAAGACAGCAATAACGATGGTATTGGTGATCTTAAAGGGATAATTAATCGCATTGATTACATTAAAAGCTTAGGCGTTGACGCTATTTGGATTTCTCCTTTTTTCAAATCTCCAATGAAAGATTTTGGCTACGACATAAGTGACTATCGCGATATAGACCCCATATTTGGTGACCTAAACGACTTTGATGAGTTAATAGATCAAGCACATAAACGCGACATTAAAATTATTATTGACCAAGTGTTAAGCCATACATCAGACCAACATCAATGGTTTTTAGATAGCCGCGAAAACCAAAACAATGATAAAGCTGACTGGTACGTATGGGCGGATGCTAAAGAAGATGGCACAGCGCCTAATAACTGGTTATCTATTTTTGGTGGCGGTGCTTGGCAATGGGAGCCTCGTCGCGGTCAATACTATTTACATAACTTTTTAACCGAACAGCCTGATTTAAACTTTCATAACCCAGATGTAAGAAAAGCTGTTTTAGAAAACGTAGAGTTTTGGCTTAAAAAAGGTGTAGATGGTTTTAGATTAGACGCTATTAACTTTTGCTACCACGATGCACAATTACGTGACAATCCAGCAAAGCCTAAAGATAAACGCCAAGGCCGTGGCTTTAGTGAAGATAACCCATATGCGTTTCAGTACCATTATTATAATAACACCCAGCCAGAAAACATTGAGTTTATGCAAGACATACGAGCACTACTTAATAAATACCCGGGTACTGTATCACTTGGTGAAATTTCATCGGAAGATTCATTGGCAACAATGGCAGAATATACCCAAGGCGGTGATAAGCTGCATATGGGTTACAGTTTTGAGCTACTCACGGATGATTATTCAAGTGAATACATAAGAGAAACCGTACAGACTCTAGAGCAACGCATGACTGAAGGTTGGCCGTGCTGGGCGTTTAGCAACCATGATGTAGAGCGTGTTGCGAGCCGCTGGAGCCAAAATGGTGAAATAAACCCAGCACAATGCAAAATGCTTACAGCCCTACTTGCTTCATTACGTGGTAGCGTATGTATGTACCAAGGTGAAGAGCTGGGGCTAGGTGAAGCCTCTGTAGCATTTGAAGACCTACAAGACCCATATGGCATTACCTTTTGGCCAAACTTTAAAGGTCGCGACGGCTGTAGAACGCCAATGCCATGGGAAGGTAACAACACACAAAACGCAGGATTTAGTGCTGCTAAACCGTGGTTACCGGTTGATAGCGCGCATACGCAGCAGGCTGTGTCTGTACAAGATAAAGATGCAAACTCTATACTTAATGCTTATCGTGAGTTTATGGCATGGCGTAAACAGCATACTGTGTTATTAGCAGGCGATATTAAGTTTATTGATACTGCTGAGCCTATCCTCGCTTTTTACAGAACGCTAAACGAGCAAACTATGTTATGTGTGTTTAACTTAGCTGATAGCAATCAAACATTTGAGTTGACTAAAACAGTGACTGAGGCGCATGACTCACTATCTCACTGTAATGCTACTTTAGATGGTAATAAACTAAACATGAGTGGTTTTGGCTGTTACTTTGCTTTTGTAAAATAAGAATGCCCTGACTAATAATACTCAAAAGCCCGATTTTATCGGGCTTTTTTGTGCGCTCAAATAGTGGGACTGCTATAGCCGGTTTTAAGACGAAATACAGGCCACCAAACCACTCACTTAACCTTTCTAATGTGATTGTGTTTTACTATTTAAATAATCAGTGAGCGCAAATAACACGCCAGAGCTTACAAAGGTGACATGGATAATCACTTTCCAAAATAGCTCCTCACTTGAATGAATATTAGAATTAATAAATACCTTTAAAAGCTCAACCGCAGATATGGCAACAATTGCGCTAATAAGCTTCATTTTTAAGCCTGAGAAACCTACTTTTCCCATCCATGACGGCCTATCTTCGTGGCCCTCAATATTAAGCTTTGACACAAAGTTCTCATAACCACTAAAAATAATAATAAGTAATAAACCAGCCAGTAAAGCGGTATCAACGAGGGTAAGTACACCCACCAATAACTCTTGGTTTGTTGCACTAAAAGTGGCAATACCCATTAAATAAAGTTGCTTAAAAAACTTTATTAATAGCAATATTACAGCAAATAGTAGGCCTACAAAAAACGGGGCTAATAACCAGCGCCCTTTAAATATAAACGACTCTAAGCCCTGCTCTACTTTGTGTATTTTACGAGGCGTACTGGTTGGTTTTGCTTGGTGTTCTGACATTAATCTATCTTTTTATAAAAAAGCGACCTTAGCTTATAATTTATTACAACACAATTACTTATATAATTATTTAAGCGTAATTTACTCATCTTGACGATAAAAATTTTTCGTTATCTTTTATTTTAATTTCGATTAAAAATCACTACACCAACAGAGTTGTTCTGCATTGGGCACTATTTAAATACAGCTTTAAAATGTATTTAAATCGTTAAACCATTTATTTAGGAATCAACAAATGAATAAAGCATTGCTAGCATTAATAGTTGCACCACTTTTTGCTGTATCTGCAACGGTTGCAATCGCAGATGATGCACCAGTAGCTTCTGCACAAACAATTAAAGAATACACAGATATGTGTGTAAATTGGGCTAAAGATGATGATGTAAGTAACGACGATCTATTTGGCTATGTTCTTCAATGCGTTAATGATGAATTAGAGTCTGAAGGCTACAAAAAAGTATCTACTGTACAAATCTAAACAATAAAAAATATGCGGCTAATAAAGCCATTGCGACGCATATAATCATAAAAAAACCGGAATGACACAGGCTGTGTATTCCGGTTTTTATTTGTCTTAGGCTAAATAAATTTTAACGTTTATTCAGCTTCTTTTTTTGCTTTAGGTTTAGCTGGCGATTTTTTTGCAGCCGCTTTCTTTTTAGGCGCTGCTTTTTTCTTCGCTTCTTCTACCCATTTACCCGCTTCGTAGTGAGCAGTCCAGCCTGTGGCTTTTCCGTCAACTTCAGTCATCACGTATTGCGCTTTATTTTTACGGCTATAACGTACTACGGCTAAATTACCATCAGGATCTTTATCTGGCGCATCAGCTAAGTAATAAAACTTAGGTGAAATACGCTCTCTAAAACGCTTTAGCTCAGCCACTTTAGGCGCTCGCGTCTCGCGTGATTTAGGGAAAGTGTTAGCCGCCAAGAAAATACCTGCAGCCCCGTCACGTAAAACAAAATAAGCTTCTGACTTTTCACATTCAAGTTCAGGTATGTGCACAGGATCTTCTTTTGGTGGCGCAGCTTCGCCGTTTTTAAGTAACTTACGCGTATTTTTACACTCTTCGTTGTTACAGCCAAAATACTTACCAAAACGGCCCGATTTAAGCTCCATGTCTGAGCCACATTTATCACATTCGATAATAGGCCCATCGTATCCTTTAATTTTAAAGGTACCTTGCTCAACGATATACCCTTCACATGCAGGGTTATTACCACAAACATGTAATTTACGGGTTTCGTCTATTAGGTAAGAGTCCATAGCCGTTTCACAGATTGGACAGCGCTTCATTTGCATTAATGTTTCAGTTTCAATGTCTTCAACATCTGCCGCAACCGCTTCATCCCCTGATACTAGGTTCATAGTGGTTGTACAACGCTCTTTAGGCGGTAAGTTATAACCTGTACACCCTAAAAACACCCCTGTAGATGCCGTGCGAATACCCATTTTTCTGCCACACGTAGGGCAGTCAATGTCGGTTTCGACCATTTGATTAAGGCGCATTCCGCCTTGCTCTGGCTCATCTTTGGCTATGTTTAATTGCGTAGAAAAATCAGCATAAAACTTATCAAGCACTTGGGTCCATACACGCTCGCCTTCAGCGATATCATCTAAACGACCTTCCATTTTTGCTGTAAAGTCAAAGTTCATTAAATCAGTGAAGTTTTCAACCAAACGGTCGGTAACAATTTCGCCCATTTTTTCAGCGAAGAAACGACGGTTTTCTACCCGTACATAACCACGGTCTTGAATTGTTGAAATAATTGATGCGTACGTAGATGGACGACCAATACCACGTTTTTCAAGCTCTTTTACTAAACTTGCTTCACTAAAGCGCGCTGGCGGTTTAGTAAAATGCTGCTTAGGGTCAAGCTCAATTAAACTAAGTACTTCACCTTCTTTTACTGCTGGCAGCGATTGATCTTCTTCATTCTTTTTACGTACCGCAGGTTGTACTTTTGTCCAACCATCAAAGCGAAGTACTCGCCCTTTTGCTTTTAGTTGAAACTCATCAGCGGCCACAGTAAGCGTTGTTAAGTCGTACTCTGCAGGTACCATTTGACAGGCAACAAACTGACGCCAAATTAATTCGTACAGTTTTTTGGCATCGGCATCAACACCTTCAACATGCCCAGAAAGTACAGTGACACTTGAAGGACGGATCGCTTCGTGCGCTTCTTGTGCGTTGCCTTTAGAGCTGTAGCTAATTGGGTCTTTAGGTAAGTACTTTGCGCCAAACTCTTGGGTTACATAATCACGACACATTTCAACTGCATCTTTTGACAGATTAGTTGAATCGGTACGCATATAAGTAATGTAACCGCCTTCGTAGAGGCGCTGTGCAAGCATCATTGTTTTTTTAACGCCATAGCCTAAACGTGTACTGGCGGCTTGTTGCATGGTTGAAGTAATAAAAGGCGCACTTGGGCGGCTTTTGCTTGGTTTTTCTTCAACACTTATTACTTTATATTCGGCTGTCTCAAGGCTTTTAACTGCGGCTGTAGCCTGAGCCTCATTTACCGGCTTAAATGGCTTGTCAGCTTGTTTGGTGACTTCTAAGCGTAATTGTGACTCAGTATTTTTAACATCGGCGTGTATATCCCAAAACTCTTCTGGAATAAACGCTTTAATTTCACGTTCGCGCTCTACTAATAAACGTACCGCAACCGATTGCACACGCCCAGCAGAAAGCCCGCGCGCTACTTTAGCCCATAATAATGGCGATACCATAAAGCCAACTACACGGTCTAAGAAGCGGCGTGTTTGTTGTGCATATACCATGTCGGTATTTAGTTCACCAGGTGTTTCAAACGCTTGTTGAATCGCATTTTTTGTAATTTCGTTAAATACAACGCGTTTATATTTTTCAGGCTCACCACCAATAATTTCTTGAAGGTGCCAAGCAATTGCTTCCCCTTCTCTATCCAAATCCGTTGCGAGATAAACTTGGTCTGCATTTTCGGCCAGCTTTTTTAACTCTTGAACTACTTTCTCTTTACCTGGCAAAATTTCGTAATGTGGCTCCCACCCTTTTTCAGGATCAATACCCATACGTGCAACTAAGTTAGTGTAATCTCGTTGCTGTTTATACGCTGCCTTTTCTTCAGGCTCCATTTTACGAACTTCAGCTGGCGTTTTAGTCGCCGGTACTTTAGCTTTATTCGAACCTGAAGTAGGTAAATCACGCACATGTCCAATACTGGACTTTACGATGAAGTCTTTACCTAAGTATTTATTAATTGTTTTAGCCTTAGCAGGTGACTCTACAATTACTAGCGATTTGCCCATAGTTGCCTATTTCTAACCAAATATTTAAATGTGTTTTGCCGACATAAACGGCGCGAATATTTATAGGTATATCTACAAACACCTATTGTTACAAGCTTTTAATACAAACTTTTCAGTATTTACTGAATAAACAAACAATTTTTGTTGTTAAATTATACAAACCGGTGTTTTTAAAATAATTGCTGTGGAATATATAGAACACAAATAAAAAAGCCAACCTTAAGGTTGGCATTTTTTACATTCTACCGATTATAAATCGTCGGTTACGCTAACAGAAAGCGTACTTTCTAACCCTGAAGGCGCTTCGGCAGTAACGGTTAAAATACCACTAAACTGCTCATTTCCTCCATCTAAGTCTTCACGCGTAATACCAAATGATAAACCAACAGGCACAATACTTGTTGTATTAGGGTAAGTGTAATTATCACTACCTGTTAAAATACCGTTGTCTGTGTCAATAGAGATGGTTGTTTCAGCAGGCATTGGGTTGTTATATATATCTGCTATAAATACCGTAAGCCCTAGGCTAGCAGTGCCTGATGCAGTTTGTGTTAAATCTATTGCATCAACCTGACACATTATTGCGCTAGTGGGGTCGTTTTGCACACGGCGAACAAGTGGACTTGCAGGGTCGCTGTTTACACGTACCTCTGAAGCGGTTGCACCCGCGATAGCAGAACAATCATCCGCGTATGTAACTAGCCTAAAGAATGCAGTATCACCCGACATTACGATTTCTTGGTTTTGAAATACATTAACCATTTGACGACTACAAATACCTGCAGCTTCGTCTTCTTCACGACACAGTAAGCCGTTGTATAGGCCGTTTTCTGTGGTCCATGTACCATTGCCATCAAAATCGACAAATTCTTCAAACTCATCACCGGTTGAGTTATCACGTGAACAGGGGTCGGTTCCATCATTACAGTCTTTACCGCCATAGGTGCCATCTTCATTGTTATCGATAAAGGCTTCTGGAATATCAAATAAATCATCAAAAAAGTCTTCACTGTCAAAGTAGCCGTTGCCATCTAAATCAGAAAACGTTTCTTCACCAATTGCATAAGCATGTACAGTGGCACGTCCACCTAACGGTAAATCTACCGTTAAGTCATTATTTAAAATTCCTAATGGACATGGTAAGCCACCATCACACTTTTGCGTAATGGTATTTTCATACATAGAGTCAGTAAACGGGCGTGGGTTACTGCTGGTCCACGTTACGCTACACGTACCATTGGTTGTTGTACAACTTGGCTCTATTACGCCCCCTTCTGTGATAAAGCTAACAGCTGTTCCATCTGGCACAGGGTTGTTAAAGTGATCAGCTAGGCGAGCATTAACCGATACCGTATTACCATCAACATTTAACGCATGAGGGTTAAATATAGAACGAGATAGCGAAAAGCTATTTTGATCAACAATACCTGTACTAATTACAAGAATATCTGAAGGGGCGGTTACAATAACCGTATCGCCATCTACGTCTTCTTCGCTAGATGCGATAACACGCACAGGCGTAGCAATTGAGCCCGATTGAACTGAGGTAGTCACTTCACCGCTGGCATTAGTAATTGCACTGGCTGTGCCTAACGTTATACCACCGACTGCCGTTGACAGCTCAAAGTTAACCGTTCTTGAAGCTAAATCATTGCCATTTGAATCCACAAGTTTAAATGTTACTTCAGAGATTTCAGTTCTGTCAGCACCACCCGTACCTTTTAATGCAATTACTGGCTCAGTCACTTCTACAAATTGTAAAAAGCCAATATTGGCAGGTGATACATTTATAGTAGTACTAGCAGAAACCGTATCGCCACCGGTGATCACGGTAGCCGTAATTATATCCCCACCCACACAAGTAAGCGGACGGTATGTAGAGCGTGCAAAGCCGCCAATACTGGTTACTGTTTCATCTATAAGTGCTTGGCCAGAGCCAACACAACCAGATGAAAATTCAACAGTAAGTGGTGTGGTATATAGCTCACCATCTTTTGAAATTTCAATTGAGATAAGTGCTGTTGCACCTGCAGCTAATAGCTCATCGCCTGCAACCGAGCTGCTAATAGCAATTTCAACATCTACAGCAGCAATTTGAAATGCCTTAGTTAAATCGCTATCGAGCACTGACACAGTAATTTCACCGGCGCCTACATCTTGACCAGGAACTATATCTAAAAGTGCGATACCATTTGCATCGGTAATAGCCGTGCCAGTTGAAGGTGTAATTGAGCCAATTGTTGTACTCGCTGTTACTAGGGTCTGCGTAAGAGGAGTTGTCGAATTCTCGTTAGTCACTTCGATATAAAGAATCGCCGTTGAATCACCTGAGATACTAGTTACAAGATCACACTGGCTTGCATCTCTTTGAGATTTAAAGTCTGCTGGACAATTTTCTAGGATTGAAAAACTAATATCTGCAGTACTTTGGTCTGGATTTACAGCATCACCTTTTGTATAAAAACCCAGCGTTTGCTCAACACCTTCGTACTGGGCTGTTATAACGCCTGCACCTTCTACAGTACCCGAAGTTAAGTTAATTGATGCAACACCACTCTCATTCGTTAGTGCAGTACCAATACTTGGGATTAAGTTACCTAAAGTTGATGAGAAGTTTACAACTGCCCCTTCAACTTCAACGCCATCTCCGTCAAGAATAGTTGCTTTAACAACTGCGCTATCTGCGGCGCTGATTGTGCTAATTTCTGATAACGTCGTTGAAGAGGTAAGGCTTAAACCAATAGAAAAGTCTAATGATTCACCTTGAATGGGCGCATCCCCTTCAGTTGTAAATGTATAACCTTCAGAGCTATAAACAGTATTTTCATTATCGGTGTAGGTGGCCACAATAGAGCCAGCACCAGCTTCAGTCCCTGCAAGCAAGCTAATTGTTGCAATGCCTTGTTCGTTTGTTAAAGCTGTACCATTTGTAGGATTTATACTACCTAAACCAGTAAGTACAAACTCAATTAATTGGTAAGCGGCGGGTTCATTATCTATTAATAGTTCAACCTGCGCGGTAACAGGGTTTAAATAATCAACACTTCGAGTCGTAGCCCCAGATGAATCAACAAGCGTTACACTCAATTGTGGATCTGTTGATTGTGCGCCATCCGACTCAAACGCAAACGTATCGGTGTAACTTTCGCCATCTACTGTATAGGTTGCTGTTACTTCACCAGCTCCTGCATTTTCACCCGCGGTAAGTTCCAGTATCGCTATACCATCTGATTGGGTTAACGCTGTACCTGCTGTAGGGTTTAGTTCACCGATTGAGTCAGCAAGGGTAAAAGTAATACGCTCACCTGATACTGCATCGCCATCTTCATCTTCTAAAGTAGCTCTAAGCTCTAAAGGAGCAGCCGCTGTGACCGTGTTTGACTCAGTGTCACTAGATTGTAAGTAACCTTTTAAAGTTACCGTGTAAGTGGATGTTTCTGTAGTAGAATCGTCATCATCTCCGATGGTGCCGTCTTTTTCGATTGTTCCACCACCACCACAAGCGCAAAGCAAAATGCTAAATAGTGTAATGCTGAGTAGTCGCGTTAAAGGCATGGACCTCTCCCTAGCGTTGTTGTTATTTACTAATAATTGTTTACCTAATATTAACCTATAACTTAGTCTAATATCACAGTTTTTTGTCACTTTTTTATGTAAATAATTCCGCAAAGGCTATTTTTTTCTGTAGTAAATATTTCCTTGCTGGTAGTCTATGGCAAATTTGAAAAAATAGATTAGGGAATATGTCTAAAATACGTTCAATGAGTTTAACTACCCGTATCATGATTGGCATGGCACTGGGTATTGCAGTAGGCTTTTTATTTCAGGCTATATTAGCTGGTGAAGACGATTATCTAATTCCTCTTGGGTTATTCTCTTTGCCAATTAAAGCTTTTTTTGTAGATGGCCTTTTCCATGTTGGCGGACAAATTTTTATTGCCAGCTTAAAAATGTTGGTTGTGCCGCTGGTATTTGTATCGCTTGTATGTGGTACTTGTAGCTTGAGCGATCCTAAAAAATTAGGCCGTTTAGGTGGTAAATCGATTGGCTTATATTTAGTTACAACTGCCGTGGCAATTACCGTAGCTATTTCACTGGCGTTATTATTTAATCCAGGTCAAGGCATTGCACTGCCATCAGATGCAAGCTTCAATGCTAAAGAAGCCCCTACCTTAGCGCGAGTGATTATCGATATGTTCCCTACTAACCCATTCGAAGCGATGGCTAAAGGGAACATGCTGCAAGTTATTGTGTTTGCGCTTTTATTTGGTGTATCAATGGCGCTAAGTGGCAAAGCAGGTAAACGTGTAGCCGCAGTATTTGAAGATTTAAACACGGTTATTTTAAAACTAGTAACGCTACTAATGAACATTGCACCTTACGGTGTGTTCTTTTTAATGGCTAAACTTTTTACCACTATCGAAATGGGGTTAATACTCAGCCTGGCTAAGTACTTCCTTGTTGTAGTGGCGGCGTTATTAATTCACGCATTTATTAATTACAGTATTATTTTAAAAGTATTAACAGGTCTTAACCCGCTTACCTTTTTAGCTAAAATGAAACACGCGTGTTTATTTGGTTTTAGCACTTCAAGCTCAAGCGCGACTATGCCTATTACACTTGAAACTGCGACCAAAAAACTCGGCGCTAATAACTCGGTTGCCTCTTTTACTATTCCGCTAGGCGCTACCATTAACATGGATGGCACAGCCATTATGCAGGGCGTGGCAACAGTATTTATTGCACAAGTGTTTGCTGTTGATTTAACGATTTCTGATTACTTAATGGTTATTCTAACCGCAACGCTTGCCTCGGTAGGCACGGCGGGTGTGCCTGGTGTGGGTTTAATTATGCTTGCAATGGTACTTAACCAAGTAGGTTTACCGGTAGAAGGGATTGCAATTATTATTGGTGTTGACAGGTTACTCGATATGACGCGCACAGCCGTTAATATAACGGGTGACTGTATGGTAACTTGTGTGGTTGCTAAATCAGAAGGTCAATTAGATGAAACAATATTTAACGACCCGAACGCAGCTAAAGACTTAGAAGATTACCACAAATCTACTGAGTAATTATTAAAGCCCATCAAAAAACCCTTGCTATGCAAGGGTTTTTTATTACCTTTAATAACGTTTTATGGGTTCATTGCTTTAAAACGCGACATTAAATTAACGCCTGCTTTATTTACAGAGGTACTTAGGCCAATTGCTAACTTATCACTTAACCCTTTCTTAATTTTGTATTTTACTTTGTATATTTGACGCTCAGCTTGTTGCTCTAATAACGCATCATCACTGGTTTTAATGACATCAACTAAGCCCTTTTCAATTGCTTGTGTTGCAAACCAATGCTCACCCGTTGCCACATTATCAATATTAAGTGTTGGCCGTTGGCTGCTTACAAACTCTTTAAACAAACCATGTGTTTGCTCTATTTCATCACGAAACTTTTCGCGGGCTTTATCTGTGTTTTCGCCGAACAAGGTTAACGTACGTTTAAATTCGCCTGCTGTAATTTGCTCAAACTCTACATCGTTTTTCTTTAAAATTTTATTAAAGTTAGGTATTTGTGCAATAACACCAATAGAGCCAACAATAGCAAAAGGAGCCGCTAATATTTCATCGGCCACACAGGCCATCATGTAACCGCCACTCGCTGCTACTTTATCAATAGAAACCGAAAGCTTAATACCTGCAGTTTTAAAACGCTGTAATTGCGATGCAGCTAAACCATAGCCATGCACCACGCCGCCCCCACTTTCTAAGCGAACTAATACTTTATCTTTCTCAGGATTAGCAATGGCAATAATTGCGGTCACTTCTTCGCGTAGGCTTTCAACTTCATGAGCGTCCATACTACCTATAAAGTCAATAACATATAGGCGTGGCTTCGGCTCATCCTTTGCCGCTTTTTTAGACTCGACTTTTTGCGCTTTATGATGCGCTTTTAACTCTTTTTTAGTTAAAGTATTTTCTAAAAAGCCGTGTTTTAAGTCATCTAGTTGCTCAGACAAATCGTCTATTTCTATGGCTCCTTTTTTAGCTTTAGGCTTTACTGCTGAACCCACAATAAGGGTTAAAATAATTGCAATAGCAATAACAAAGGTAACCGTTTTAGCAAAAAACAAACCGTATTCGTATAAAAATTCCAACTGGTCTCTCCATTTATAAATTTAAGCTAATTTATCATGCTTTATAACAAAAAAAAGCCACTAAACAGTGGCTTTTCAAGGTTAATAAGGTATTTGCTGATTAATCAGTCACAACCTCTGGGTTACTGACTAATAACATACGCCCGCGTGCAGCTAAATAAGTAGCTACTTGGAGCTGCATTTCAGCGTTTGCTGCTGCACTGCCCTCAACAGTTGCCGCTTGGGCATCGTCTTGTGCTGGCGTTAAAATTGAGCCATGGTGCCCTTTTGTAAATTTCACCAAATAACTCGCCGGGGTTTCACTTAGTGCTTGTGAAGTGCTTACTGTTTCAAGCCCCATTAATGTTGCTAACGGAATTGTGCCCGATATAGGGTTATTTGCTGCCGCTGGCGGAATTACTTGGTCTGGTTTGTTATCTGCGCCATCGCCTACAACTACATTAGTGTATACAGGTGTACCTAATGCATTTATCGCTGCTGCATAGTTTGTTGGGTCTCCGCTATCAAGTGCTGTTTGCGCTGCAAAAGCAAACTCGGTCATTACCGCTTGAATGTTAGCAAGTTTTGTAGTTTCCCCTGCCGTATTAAGTGAGGTTACATACGCCTGATAGCCACAAGTTAAAAACGCTTCCATATCTGGTAATAATGTACCACAGTTTGAAATAGCATCCGCTTGTAAAAACTCGTTAAACTCTTGTGATTCTGCTGTACCAGCTTGCGATAATACAGAGCCTTGAATAAATGGCCCAAACGCAGCCGATTCAAGTAAAAAGCTTGCTATACCGCCACCGCCACTGGCAAGTGCTACCGTGTTTACCTTAAATAATGGATCAACTGTATCTGCAAGCGGAGTATTAGCCTGAGCTATAAATGCAGGTGCAACAATAGATCCTAAAGAATGCCCTACATAGGTTACATCTTGTGCGTTAATTGTCGCATCATTAATAAAGTTTAAACCTAAGCGTAAGCCTAATAAATCTGCTGATGATTGACGCAAGCTATCACGAGCCACTAACAACGAGTTTAAGTTCATGTAACTTAGTACTGAACCTGTTGTTGCATTAAAGTCATCTGTCCCATCAGCATCAACATCTACACCACGCTCACCATGGCGAGGATGGTCAATCGCCGCTGTGGCAAAACCTTGAATTGACAGTTGTGCAGTGAGTGCCAACATGCTTTCTTTGTCGGTTGTTATACCGTGTTGCATAATAACAACTGGCCAGCCAGTTACTGGCATTTCAATTGGATCAAGACCTTGTGAATCACGAATAAAATTAATAACCGGTAAAATAGGTTTGGTTATTTGCACTGGCACATTCGCCATGCTTTGCACTTTAGGAATAGAGTTATACTTAGTTAAATGGCGCGTAGTGTCTAAACCTAAATCACGCAACTGTCCGTCACTTAACGCAGCACAAAGCCCATCATTATCGCTAATTGGCTCTGCAGGGAAAGCCTCGCCTGCTGCAGCTTTGTAACCTAAAACAGCTACCGCGTTGTCACACATACCTTGCCAATATGTATCATTTAAATCACTTATTTCAGTGCCTGTTGGGGTGCCTAAATACATAGGTAACATAACGCTACCTTTTAAATATTGCACACCAGAGAATGCATCCGATACGCTAACACCCGCTGCTGCAAATACTTGCTGCACATTTACCATTGCTTGTTCAGGTACACTTACCATTGGTGTTGGCAAAGCATCATTTTGTAAGCTAGCTGCCAGTAAGTTTTTAATTGTGCCAAGCACAGGACCCGCTGATTGAATGGTCATAGCAGCAGAAAATATAATATCATCTTTTGTAATATCACCTGAGCTTACAACCACATTCTCATAGCTATTTACTGCCGCTTGAAGACCAAGCTGAGCATCAGTAATCAATGGCGCTTCTTCACTTACAGAAGCGTAAGTAGAAGAAGGCTGAATAGAACGCCCTTGAGAGTCTTTTAATCCAGTGGTTAATACATTTATGTATGAACTTCCTGGTGTGAAAGGTTTTAATGGGATAATAGCAACTGCATCGCCAGAGGCTTGAGAAATAAAGTCTACGCCGTAGGTTAATTCGCCTACCAACTTACACGCTGAACCAGCTGTAACAACAGCACATTCTGCATCAGTTAAGCTTGCGCCCATAACCACTTCAAAAATTCTTACTGTACCAGGCGACGCTGCAGAGGTTTCATCAAGCGACACACCTGTAGGGAAAGTTAAATCAATTTTGTAAGGCACTTGCGATGACCAGCCATCTAACGCACCTAGCGCTAATTGCGGATCTGCATAAGCAGTGCGAGGCACAGAGACGTTATCATCGTCTAATTCACCTGGAATATTAATTGTGCCGTCTTGAGTGCCGCTCATTAATAAATCGTTAGGGACAGATAAAACCCCATTCGCAGGGTCAAAGGTCACCGTGGCATTAGGTATTATGGTTGCAGTATCGTTTTTAACGTCTTCTAATGTTTCTCCGCCGCCACAACCTGCTAACGCAGCTGTAACCGAGAGTGAGAGTAGCATTTTTTTCATATTGTTGGCTCCGCACATATCTTTATTTTTATAGTGTGTTCGTTCAAAGTAAGTGTGTTTAATCAGTGTAGTAAAGTTAAAACAATGTAATCAGTTTATTAATGAGACATTAGACCAGTTAAACTTAACGTAAAGTTTATAATTCCGCCACCTAAATTTTCAATAAATTCGATTACTTGACGATTTGCTATGTTAAAATCAAAAAAATTTTATAAATTGGTATTTATATGCAAACTTATCAAGCAACTCCAAATGCACTTCAAAATAAAGTAATTTTAATTACAGGTGCCGGCGATGGTATTGGCCGCGTAGCAGCAATTACCTACGCAAAGCATGGCGCGACAGTTATTTTACTTGGTAAAACAACAAATAAGCTCGAATGCGTTTACGATGAGATTGTCAATGCTGGTTACCCTCAGCCTGCTATTGTGCCAATGGACTTAAAAGGCGCGACAAAACAAAACTACCGTGATTTAGCAGCTACAATCGAAAGTCAATTTGGCCGATTAGACGGCTTATTAAATAATGCCGGTATTTTAGGGTCGCTCGGGCCACTTGAGCACTTTTGCTCTTCTACGTTTGAAAACATCATGAAAGTGAATGTTACTGCGCAAGCAATGATCACCAAAGCGCTATTCCCTGTGCTGCGTAAATCAGAAAATGCCTCTATTGTTTTCACTTCATCAAGCGTTGGCCGTAAAGGGCGCGAATTTTGGGGGCCTTATGCAATATCTAAATTTGCAGTTGAAGGCATGATGCAAACATGGGCCTGCGAAGTAGGTAAAACCAATATCCGTGTAAATTGTATAAACCCTGGCGCAACGCGTACCTCTATGCGCGCATCAGCCTACCCAGGGGAGGATCGCGATAAGCTTGCTACCCCAGAAGATTTAATGCCAACGTATTTATATTTAATGAGTGATGACTCGAGCGATGTAAACGGTGAATCTCTCGATGCGCAACAAAAAAAGTAAACTACATTTTTAATTATAAAAAAAGCCGCATACATTGCGGCTTTTTTGTCGGTAATTTTTTGTAATTATACCAATTCGCTTAATTAAATTATCTATTTTAAGGCTAGAAAAACGTGTTGTTCGCTTGGCAAAAAATTCGCTATTTAGCTGTGCTAAATGAGCATTTTTTTACCTAGGTAGCGACATGTTTAGCCCCGCAAAATGATTAAGTATTATTGCGGGTTAGTATTATTTACGCTTAGTTTGCTTAACACGTTGGTTATGCTTTTTAACCGCTTTACGAATTTGGTTAATTTTAGCACGCTTGTCTTTGCGCTTTTCAGGCATAACCGACAGTTTAGTTTGTGTTTCGCGGCCTAATTTAACGGTTTTGCGTAAATAGTTAACGGTTTCTAAATCAAGTTCAGCCCAGCCACCTTGAGGAAGGCGCTTATCTAGCTCTAATTTTCCGTAACGAATACGAATAAGTCGCGATACTTCTACATCCTGCGATTGCCATAAGCGGCGAACTTCGCGGTTACGTCCTTCGTTTAGCGTTACATTGTACCAGCGGTTAATGCCTTCACCACCCAAAGATTTAACCGTTAAAAATTTAGCAGGACCATCTTCAAGCTCTACGCCACGCGTTAAGTTTTTAATGGTTTCATTGGTCACTTCACCAAATACACGGGCTGAATATTCACGCTCAACTTCATAACTTGGGTGCATTAAGCGGTTCGCTAACTCACCATCGTTGGTAAATAACATTAAACCTGCTGTGTTAATATCTAGTCGACCAACAGCAATCCAACGCTCACCGTCTATGCGTGGTAAACGGTCAAAAACAGTACGACGTCCTTCTGGGTCTTTACGTGTACTTAACTCCCCTTCTGGCTTGTTGTACATAATTACACGACAAATACGGTCGGCTTTTTCTTCAATTTTTACGCTGTGGCCATCAACACGTATTAAGTCTGTTTCCTCAACACGGTCACCTAATTTAGCCACTTTACCATTAACACTTACGCGGTTTGCATCAATGTATTTTTCCATTTCACGTCGTGAGCCTACCCCTGCACGGGCTAGGACTTTTTGTAACTTTTCACCTTGAATACTCATTCGGATGGTTCTCTCACAGAAGGATCACTTAATAACTGGTTTATTTTACTTTCCTGTTGCGCTGGCAATGCAGGGAGTTCATCTAAACCGGTTAACGAAAAATAATCTAAAAATAATTTTGTTGTTGCATAAAGCGCTGGTTTACCAGGTACTTCTTTATGCCCTACTACTTTAACCCACTCTCGCTCAAGGAGGGTTTTAATAATTGCTGTTCCGGTTGTTACGCCTCGTACTTGCTCTATTTCACCACGCGTTATTGGTTGCCTGTAGGCAATTAACGACAATGTTTCTAGTAGTGCGCGAGAGTACTTAGGTGCACGTTCTTGCCATAAATTACTAAGCCAAGGGCTTAAACTACTACACGCTTGAAAGCGATAGCCACTGCCTACTTCAACTAGCTTAATGCCACGTGTTTGATAGTGGGTATGTATAGCGTCTATTGCAGTGTTAATTCGTGACATAGAAATAGCTAAATCAGCCAATACAGTATCTTTTAAGTGGCGTTTGCTAACAGGTTTGTCTGCGACAAATATAGCCGCTTCAATGATCTCAATTAATTGTTCATCACTAATTCGACGACCCGCCATAATATTTTGCTTTGCCCTTTAAAATACGTAGCCATCTATTATGACAGAACATCGCAAAAGGGGGAAAATATATCTGCTTTTAAAACAAATTAAATGCACAAAAAAGCCAGCAATTAATGCTGGCTCTTATGTGTAGCGTATTTAGCTAATATTAGCTGTTTTTATAATGCTTTAGCGCATCATCTTCAGCAACGGCTTTACCGTATTTGCTAATGTAGCCTTTAAACTCACCTTTACTGATGCGTTTATCATTGTTGCCATCCATGTAACCAAAATGGTTTGAAATATCATCATCGTCAGCTTCTTCTACTGAGATGTAACCATTTTTGTCGTTATCTAAACTTCTAAAATCATTTTCGATTTTATCAAATTTAGCTATTTTAGCTTTAAACGCCGACTCACTTACTTCGCTGTCAGTCGCTACCTTACCGGTATTTAACTGCATGTAAGTGTTAAATTCTTTACGACTGATCTCGTTATCCATATTGGTATCAATATTTGAAAAGTGGCCCCAGATGCTATCGTCATCTGCTTCTACTTTTGAAATATAACCATCACTGTCGTTATCTAAACTTGCAAAATCGCTATCGATTTTTTCAAGGCCTTGGTTTGAGGCACAAGCGGCTAAACTTAACGAAGCTAAAATAGTTGTTGCGAGTGTTAACTTTTTCATAAGACGTATCCTTGTAGTTAGTAAATGTCACTTTAACTAATACAAGTCCAATGCCAAAGTGCACAAGCCGCCAACAATCAATGAGTTACGTGCATTTAGCTTATTTTATATACATTAATCAATTACTTAGCTTTGCAATGATTGCTGCATACCTTGTAATTTTTGCAAAAAAATACCCAGTACAAACTGGGCATTATTTTAATCTATATGTTACCGCGCAATTAGATTGCTGCGTTTTGGTAACGCTTTACAAATTCAGTTACGTTTTGTCCGTTACACTTTAACGAGTTTAAGTTACCAATTTTTTGGCGAACAGGCGCAAGGCCTTGCTTTAACGCTGTGATACATAACTGTGTTTCTTGGTGTGCATCTTTTGCAAACACTTCAACTTTTGATTCAGCAGCTTGGTTAGACGTTACTTTTTTAGCAATGTCGCGAATATCTTGACCATTACATAAAACACTTTCAGAAAAACGCGATAAGTATACACCGTGTTGTGCTGCTTCTTTACGCGCTGCGCTAAAGCCTTCATTTGCACTTAATACACATAATTTAGATTCAAGTTTATTATCTTGGCTAAAGTAAGTGTTGCTTTTTGCTGATACAGACGCAGAGGCTAATAAAGCAGTAGCTAAAAGTAATTGTGTTTTCATGAGAGAGATCCTATTTGAACGACTAAACAAGTAATTTTTGCGCATTATATATTCAATAATTACGAGATCAATTGAATTTTTTATTTATTTAAATAATTAATAAAGCATTTACAATGTTTAAACTTTACGCACCAATTGATCAACATTTGCGCAGCTATTTTCTCATTTCGAGCATGTTATGTAGGCTTATTTGCTGATACAATTTAGTTATAAAAACAGAGTCTAATTAAAGGTAAATTTTATGAAGGTTATTTCTTTCAATATCAATGGTCTGCGAGCTCGCTTACACCAGTTACAAGCAATTATAGATAAACACCAGCCAGACATTATTGGTTTGCAAGAAATTAAAGTTCATGATGAGGCGTTCCCTCTCGAGGACGTACAAAAAATGGGTTACCACGTTTATTTTCATGGTCAAAAAGCGCACTACGGTGTGGCAATGTTATGCAAAAATGAGCCTAAATCGGTCTTAAAAGGTTTTGCCAGCGACACTGAAGAAGCACAAAAACGCATGATAAGTGTGACAGTTGAGCAAGAAAATAGCCGCGACCTAACGGTAATGAATGGTTATTTCCCACAAGGCGATAATATAAATCACGAAACAAAATTCCCTTATAAGCGCCAGTTTTACAAAGATTTAATGACCCATTTAGAAACAAACCACACGCCAGATGAAGACGTTATCGTTATGGGCGATATCAATATTTCGCCTACCGATTTAGATATTGGTATTGGTGAAGTAAACGCTAAACGCTGGCTTAAAACAGGTAAGTGCTCGTTTCAACCAGAGGAGCGCGAATGGCTTGCTAAATTATTAAATTGGGGCTTTAAAGATACCTTCAGAGAGCAAAACCCTGAAACAAGCGACAAATACTCGTGGTTTGATTATCGCTCTAAAGGGTTTGTAGATAATCGTGGCCTACGCATTGATGTTGTACTTGCTACCCATGCCCTTGCCGAGCGATGTATTGATACCGGCATAGATTACGAATTACGCGGCATAGAAAAGCCCTCTGACCATGCGCCAATTTGGTCAACCTTTAAATAATTGCTATGTTAACGCTTAAAATGCAAGGGCTACTTTGGGCCTTTGTTTTAATTATTACCTTTATAAGCGTAGAAAAAAACACCTATAAAGCACTTTATAAAACGCCGGCACGGCAAATAGGGGTGCTTGCGTGTGCTTTAGTGTTTGCCATGTTATGGCAAATTAAAGCGGGTATTTTAAGCGGTCTTGATCTACACATTTTAGGTGTAACTGCCGCAACGCTAATTTTAGGGTGGCGCCTTGCTATTTTAAGTAGCCTGCTAGCCAGTGCCCTACTGGCGGCTTTTGCAAACATTGATCTTAACCTTTTGCCCATGCAAATACTGTTTGGTGCATTTATTCCTACATTATTAAGCTACCTTGGCTTTATAATGAGTTATCAGTATTTACCGCGTCACTTTTTTGTTTATATTTTTGTGTGCTCTTTTATATTGGCAGGCTTTATTGCATGTCTAAAAATAAGCTTAGGGGCTTTATTTTATTTGCTTATAGGGCAATATAATTGGCAAGAATTGGCAGATAATTACGTATACCTAAGTGCTATCATTTGGTTTCCTGAGGCAATGCTTAACGGTATGGCCATTACGCTTTTGATCACTTATCGGCCACACTGGGTCAAAACTTTTTATGATAAGGACTACCTAGACTCATGAGTCTGCAATACCAATGCCCTTTATGTAACCACGCCCTTTTAAAACATAGTTCATCACTTCGATGTGACAATAATCACACCTTCGACTTTGCCAAAGAAGGCTATGTAAATTTATTACCGGTGCAACACAAAAACTCAAAGCAACCGGGTGATTCGCTCGAAATGGTACAAGCAAGGCGTGCTTTTTTAGAGCAAGGCTTTTACGCATTTTTACAGCGCGCATTAAGTAATATAATTAGTGAGCGCAAACCAAACGTGCTAATAGATTTAGGCTGCGGCGAAGGATTTTATACTCATGCCATTGCCGATAAAATAGAGGCGCAGGTATACGGCGTCGATATTTCTAAATCAGCCGTAAAATATGCAGCAAAGCGATACCCACAATGTCATTTTAGCGTTGCATCAATTAGCCAGGCGCCTTTTAAGTCAGGCACTGCTGACGTATTACTGAGTGTTTTTGCGCCTTTGTTTGAGCAAGAGCTGGCGCGTTTAGCAGCGCCAAATGCCACATTAGTAGTTGCAAGCCCAGGGCCGTGGCATTTAAAAGAGCTTAAAGAATATATTTATGCAGATGTAGCAAAACACACTGAAATTGACACGCCAAGCGGCTTTATAAAAGCAGATCAAAAGCTCATTACAGAGCAGGTTACGCTTAATTTTTCAGATATTAAAAATTTAATAATGATGACACCATTTGCGTGGAAATTTAGACCTGAACATTGGCAAACTCTTGAAGAAAAAGACGCCCAAAGCGTCACCCTATCGTTTTACATTACCGAGTTTAGTAAAGCCGATTGATGTTTTAATAACGAGTGTTAGTGAGGAAGTTACTGCCTGGCTATATTGAGTAAGCTCATATGCCAGAGGGAGTGTTATAAATAAATGGAGCAAAGCGTGCGCTCTGCTCATACACTTACAGATAAACGCGCTCTAAAATTGCTCTTTAGTAAACGCTTTATCCATTTTATCAAACATGTCTTTTAATAAGTGTGCAAGCTCCATATAACGGGGCTTGTTTTCGCTTATTTGGGCTTGATAGCCATTTGCCACCATTTTGGTATATAACTCGTTGTACCATTTTTGCATGCTCGGTTCTAATGGTGTTTCGGCTCGCTTACCTAACCAAAACAAGCCTTGCAACGGCAACGACAAAAAAAACAATGCACTGGCAATCGCTTGCGGTAAAAAATCGGGGCCTAAATAGTTAAGCTGAAAAAATAACGTTAGCATGGCTAATATTGGCATTACAGTAATTGCCAGCTCGGTTGCCTTAATTACTTTAAATTCGTTAAACAACGGTGCTAACTCTTTACGCATAGGCCATTTTTTTGCATATAACCTACCCGTTTGTAATTGTGACATCACACTTTTTTGCATCATGACTCCTCACATCTAAACTTTTAAACCCGTAGCACCTGCTTGCCACTGCCTGTAAGTGTAACACAAATAAATAGCTTCACACTTTAGCAGTAAAAGTTATTGTTTTTGTATATATAAGCAACTAAACACTAAACTAAATTTATTAACTGGGTTAAAATACTCATCTTATAAATTAGACTTTAGTCGCTTTTTTATCACCTATATGGTGGCTAAGTTTACCTTTAATTTGCACCTTAAGTGTATTGTTCATATCTTAACGTACACTTACTAAATTTATTGTTTATGGAAACTGTATCTATGCCAACTACGCCCTCTAAATCACAACACGTTTTAGTATTAAACTGTGGTAGTTCGAGTTTAAAATTTGCCATTATTGATGCTGATAACGGGCATGAAATTATTTCGGGCTTAGCTGAACGCCTAGGTTCAGAAAATCCATCTATTAAATATAAATACCAAGGTGATAAAACCGTTATCACCTTAGCTGCTAATCAAGCGCATGGTGAAGCCATTAATACGCTTGTGAGCCTAATTAAAGATCACCATTTAGATGAGCATTTAATTGCCGTAGGCCATCGTGTTGTTCACGGTGGTGAGCACTTTACTCAATCTGCATTAGTGGATGAAAAAGTCATTGCGGGTATTTCAGATGCTTCAAGCCTTGCCCCTTTACATGGCCATGCAAACTTACTGGGTATTTCATCAGCGCAGGCTTCGTTTGCTGGTTTGCCACAGGTTGCTGTTTTTGACACTGCATTTCATCAAACCATGGATAAAGTAGCCTACTTATATGCACTCCCTTACAAGCTATACACAGAGCACGGTGTTCGCCGTTACGGTATGCACGGCACAAGCCACTATTATGTAGCAGGCCAAACCGCTAAATTAATTAATAAGCCTGTTGAGCAAAGCAATTTTATTAGTGCGCATTTAGGTAATGGTTGTTCTGTGTGTGCAATTAAAGGCGGTAAAAGTGTAGATACTAGCATGGGCTTAACCCCGCTTGCTGGGTTAGTAATGGGCACCCGCAGTGGTGATATCGACCCTGGTTTATTTAACTTTTTAACAACACAACTTAATTACGATGCAAAACAAATCGACAACTTACTTAATAAAGAAAGTGGTTTGTTAGGTATTAGTGAACTGTCTAACGACTGCAGAACCATAGAAGAAGCCGCTGTAGCTGGCCATGAAAAAGCCGCCCTTGCACTTGACATTTTTTGCTACCGCCTTGCTAAACAAATTGCTGCCTACATGGTGCCATTACAGCAGTTAGATGCGCTTATTTTTACCGGTGGTATAGGCGAAAACTCAGATATTATCCGCGAAAAAGTAATCACACAACTGGCGTTTTTAGGCCTAGATTGCGATAAACAAGCCAACTTAGATGCGCGATTTGGTAATGAAGGCATTATAAGCTCTGACAACGCGACAACCAAGGCGGTTGTAATGCCAACTAATGAAGAATGGGTAATAGCCCTTGATGCCGCTAACATTGTGAAGGAGCTTTAATTATGGCACGTCGTATTATGTTAATACCGGTTTCTACGGGTGTTGGTTTAACATCTGTTTCTGTCGGGTTAGTGCGTGCGCTTGAGCAAAAAACCGTGAAAGTTAACTTTTTCAAGCCAATTGCCCAACCACGTACGGGTGAAACAGGCCCTGAAAAATCAACTCAAATTATTATGCAAGGCTCATCAATTACCCCACCAACTCCCTTTGCATTAAGCTATGCAGAGCAAATGATTGGCGATGGTAAAGGCGATGATTTACTAGAAGAAATAGTAGAGCGCTTTGAAAGTAAAATTAACGATGACGAGGTAGCTATTATTGAAGGTATGGTGCCTACTCGCCGCCAACCTTATGCTGGGCGTGTAAACCGCGAAATAGCCCAAACTCTGGGTGCCGATATTGTATTTGTATTAACCCCTGGTAATTACACCATTACGCAAATTGAAGACCGTTTAGAAATTGCTGCTGGGTATTATGGTGGCATTGATCACCCGCGTGTTTTAGGCTGTATTTTTAACAAAGTGAATGCCCCGCTTGATGAAGAAGGCCGCGCCCGCGCTGATTTGGTCGATTCATACAAAGCAGAAGAGCTTGATAACGAATTAAACCGTTTAGCTTCTTTACCTATTTTTAGAAAAAACCCATTTATGCTGTTAGGCGCCATCCCATGGGACTTTGATTTAGTTGCGCCGCGCGTTAAAGATTTAAGCGCGTATTTAAAAGCCACCATAATTAACGAAGGCGACATGCTACACCGTCGCTTACGCCGTATTACGTTTTGTGCGCGTACTGTATCAAACATTTTGAACCACTTTACACCGGGCGCATTATTAGTCACCCCAGGCGATCGTTCAGATATTTTGGTCGCTGCGTGTTTGTCGGCCATGAACGGCACTAAAATTGGTGCTATTTTACTTACCGGTGGCTTTGAACCAGAGCCGCGTATAATGGCGCTGTGTGAACAAGCAATGCAAACAGGCTTGCCTATTTTAGCCACAGAGGCTGATACTTGGCGTACATCATTACTACTGCATAATTTTAATATGGAAGTACCAAGCGATGATGACCAACGTATTGAAAAAGTAAAAGATCACAACGCAGAATATATCGATTCTGATTGGCTCGATACGCTTGCAAAAAATGTTGGCAAAACACGTAAGCTCTCTCCTCCTGCGTTTCGTTACTTACTTACAGATAAAGCCCGTAAAGCGGCTAAAACAGTGGTGCTTCCTGAAGGAAATGAGCCGCGTACTATTAAAGCCGCGGCTATTTGTGGACAACGTGGTATTGCAAAAACAGTATTACTTGGCGATCGCGATGAAATAATGCGTATTGCCGAGCAACAAGGTATTGAGCTTAACGAACATGTAAGTATTGTTGAACCAAAATCGGTGATTAATGACTATGTTGCACCTATGGTCGAAATTCGTAAAAGCAAAGGCTTAACAGAAGTCGTAGCACAAGAGCAATTACAAGATAATGTTGTACTGGGCACTATGATGCTTGAGCAAGGTAAAGTCGATGGCTTAGTATCTGGCGCTGTTAACACAACAGCTAATACAATTCGCCCACCGCTGCAGCTAATTAAAACCGCACCAGGGTCATCACTTGTATCGTCTGTGTTTTTTATGCTGCTGCCCGACCAAGTACTGGTATATGGCGACTGTGCAATTAACCCTGATCCTAATGCAGAACAATTAGCAGATATCGCTATTCAGTCAGCCGACTCTGCAGCTGCGTTTGGCATAGAGCCACGTGTTGCCATGATAAGCTACAGCACAGGTACTTCTGGCTCTGGCGCCGATGTTGAAAAAGTGCGTGAAGCCACGCAAATTGCTCAACAAAAACGTCCTGATTTAATTATTGATGGGCCATTGCAATACGACGCTGCGATTATGGAAAATGTTGCTCTTAAAAAAGCACCAAATAGCCCAGTAGCCGGTAAAGCTACGGTATTTATTTTCCCAGACCTTAATACCGGTAACACAACCTACAAAGCCGTACAACGTAGTGCCGATTTAATCAGCATAGGGCCTATGCTACAAGGTATGCGAAAGCCCGTTAACGATTTAAGCCGTGGCGCATTAGTCGATGACATAGTGTACACCATTGCACTTACGGCTATTCAAGCAGCTCAAGTTGAAGCGCTCGAAAACGCCTAAATCAAACTAGTGCTTTTTATAGCCTAGCTAATATTTACTTATTAATTAGTTAGTTAGGCTATTTATACCTACCAATTCCCATACTTATCCACAGAAATTGTGGGTAAGTTTTAAATCCTTATTACCCACAGTCACACAGCCTTTATTTTAGTGGCTGTTACACCTTTAATTTAAAGCCAATAATCTATACTATTAACTGACTCTATACGCTGTTTGCAGGTTATTAATGTCAAAACAAACATTACAATTACACAGCACGCTGTTGTCAATTCATAGTTTAGAAGTGGATGCAGACATTCCTGTAGCGCTATTAAAATTACCCCTATTTTTTATTTCTAAAACTCACGATGAGCTTTCTATTGTTTGCCCTAGTCATTTTGCTATTGAGTGTTTAGATACAGAGCCTGATTGGCAAGCACTTGAAGTGGTTGGCCCGTTGGGGTTTTCTTTAACGGGGATTATGGCCAATATATCTGGCGTGCTTGCAAAGGCTAATATTTCTATTTTTTCTATCTCAACCTACGACACAGATTATATTTTGGTAAAAAAACACACTGCGCAGCAAGCCATCACTGCACTTAAAAAAGATGGCTACAATTTAGTAGTAGATCAATAAATGAGAGCAGCCTCTATCGAGTTTTTAGCGCAAAATAAGCTCCCCGCCAGCGCATTAAAAATTACCAGCCCCTTTAGCGGCAAAGTCATTGATTTAAACCAACACCCTGAGCCCTTTTTTAAATTTTCTACCCTTGGGCCAACTATGTTGGTTGCACTAAGTAATCATAAGATTTTAGCGCCCTTTGATGGCACTTTAGTGCAGGTTAAAAATGCAGGATGTGAATTTATTCTCCAAGCAAATAACGGTCTAAAGGTTCTCATTAACTTGTCACTACCGGCGCTGCAGCCTATTACACACACACATATTGCACAGCTAAATGGCAGCAAAATAAGCAAAGGGCAGCGCTTAGCCTACTTTGATTTACGCGAACTTAAATCGCCCTTACTGGCCAGCTTAGTGCTATTAAATGGCCATAACTTAGGCACTTTTCATTATTCACACACGCACGTAAATGCGGGTGTAGACCCCCTTTTAACTATTATTAAGAAGAACTAAACCTATGATCACTCTTTACGGCATTAGTAATTGCGACACCATTAAAAAAGCCAAAAAATACCTCGCCGACAACAACATAGATTTTACCTTTCACGATTACCGAAAAGACGGTGTAAACGAGCAGCTTGTAAGCGAATTTGCTGAGCATATTGACTGGGAACAGTTAGTTAATAAGCGTGGTACAACCTATCGCGCACTCGCTGATGAGCAAAAGCAAAACCTAAGCAAAGACACTGCTATAACATTACTTGTAGAGCAACCAGCTATGATCAAGCGCCCAGTGCTTGTAAATAACAACAGCTACCACTTAGGCTTTAAAGCTGCGCAATACGATGAGATATTTAAATAATGACACATGAAGTAATTGCACTTGCACAAGCGCTTATTCAGCGCGAGTCGGTAACCCCTGAAGATGCGGGTTGCCAATCAATGATGAACGAGCGTTTAAAAGCCCTAGGCTTTAATATTGAGTCGTTATTTTTTACCGATACACTCAACACATGGGCCCGAAAAGGAAACCAGTCGCCACACTTTTGTTTTGCAGGCCATACCGATGTAGTCCCTACAGGACCTGCACAAAACTGGCAGCACCCGCCATTTTCAGGCTTAATTGAAGATGGTTTGCTGCATGGCCGAGGCGCAGCTGATATGAAGGGCTCTCTGGCGGCAATGCTTGTTGCTACTGAGCGCTTTGTGGCTAAAAACCCTGATCACAAAGGCTCTATCTCATTTTTAATTACCTCTGATGAAGAAGGCCCCTTTATCAACGGTACAACCAAAGTAATAGATACGCTTGAAGCACGCGGCGAAAAAATTGATATGTGCTTAGTGGGTGAGCCTTCATCGCGAGATGTGCTCGGTGATGTAGTAAAAAATGGCCGTCGTGGCTCCCTTACTGGCTTTTTAAAAGTAAAAGGTGTGCAAGGCCATGTAGCCTACCCCCACTTAGCACAAAACCCAATTCATTTGGCTGCCCCCGCTATTACTGAACTTAGCCAAACCGTGTGGGACAACGGCAATGAATTTTTCCCTGCAACCAGCTTCCAGGTATCAAATATAAATGGTGGCACGGGGGCCGGGAATGTCATACCAGGCGAGCTTGAGGTGCAATTTAATTTTAGATTTAGTACCGAAGTAACTCATCAGCAACTGCAAGAACGGGTTAATGCTATTTTACAAACGCATGACTTAAACTACGAATTAAGCTGGATAGTAAACGGCTTGCCGTTTATAACCGAGCATGGCCCGTTAGTTGATGCCACCGTAAATGCGATTAAATCTGTCACGGGCTTAACCACTAACCTCGAAACCACCGGGGGTACGTCAGATGGGCGCTTTATAGCGCAAACAGGCGCAAAAGTGATTGAACTAGGCCCGCGCAACGCCACTATTCATAAAGTAGATGAATGTGTAAGCACCGATGATTTAATCGCTTTAGCTGATATTTACGAGCAAATTTTAGAGCAACTGTTAACCTAATGGCACTCGATACCAATACATTAGCAATGTGTATCACTGGACAAAGTGATACACACCTCACTGAGATTCAATCGCATCGGTTACATACTGATATTATTGATGACTTTTTAGCCCTGCAAAATGGCGCTAAAAATGCTGGCTTTGAGTTGACTATTGCCTCAAGTTTTCGCGATTTTAATCGCCAAGCTATGATTTGGAATAACAAGTTTTTAGGTATACGCCCTGTTTTTAATAAACAGCAACAGATAGTGGATTTAAGCAAGCTAAATGAGCTGGAAAAATGCACGGCTATTATGCTCTACTCTGCCTTGCCAGGAGCTAGTCGGCATCATTTAGGAACCGACCTTGATGTGTATGATACCGCTGCAATTAGCGATGACTATAAGCTGCAACTTACCCCTGATGAATACCAACATGGGGGGCCATTTGCGCCACTCAGCCAGTGGCTTGATAAAAATCTAGCTAAATATGGTTTTTATCGCCCCTACAAACTGGATTTAGGCGGCGTAGCACCTGAACTTTGGCATATTAGCCATATTAAGCAATCTCAGCGGTTAGTAAACACATTGAGTGAAGCGATGCTTTACGAATGTATAAGCAACAGCGATTTAGAGGGTAAGTCAGCTATTTTAGATAATTTACCCGCGCTATATAAACGTTTTATAACAAATGTAAGCCCGCCTTAATAGCGGGCTTTTAGTCATTTAAAAAGCCATCAGTACTGATAAAACGTGGCAACTTTTATTGGCATTACCGCGCTGTATGCTTATTTAATATAAACACCAATACCGAGCCAAGTATTAGTGAGCTTGCAATAATAAACTCCACTGTTACCTGCTCAGATAAAAACAACATACCAGCGATAGCAGCCAGTACAGGCACACATAACTGTACGACCGCCGCTTGCGTGCTTTTTAGTAGCGGCATGGCCACATACCAAATACTGTAACCAATGCCTGATGCAATGGCGCCCGAGGCGCACGCTAGTAACACCCCTTGCATACTTACTGTTTTTAAATAGCCTATTGCTACAAGTAATAAAACAGGAATAGCCACTAAGCTTCTAATAAAGTTAAAGGCGGTGGTCCGCAGCGGCGATACACACGCTTTACCGCGTATACTGTAAACGCCCCATGCAACGCCACTTAACGCCATAAGCGATGCCCCTAACAAAGAAGGCACAGCGGCAGAGGGCAACATTAAATACACAAACCCAGCTAACGCGACAAAAAAAGCCCCCCACTGCAATTTACTTAGCTGCTCTTTTTTATATATGCCCCAACCAATCATGGTAAGTTGCACCGCTGAAAATAAAATAAGCGCACCGGTGCCTGTATCTAGCTCTATATAAGCAATAGAAAAACAAAGTGCATATACCAATAAACTAATACTGCTTCGCCAACTTCCGGTATCACTTAAAATAGCGTCATTAAGCGCCCCCTTACGCTTAAGGTTATACGTATATACAGCCATAATTAAGCCTAAACACACGGCACCACTTACGAGCCTGATAATTGTAAAATTCCACGCATCAATATAACCTTGCGCTAACGCCATACGGCAAAGTAAAGAATTTGCCGCAAAGGCTATTAATGCAACGAGGGTGTATAAAGTGGCTTTCAAAATCGCTCCTTAACTAAAACCTTATAATGAGATGCTTTAAATTGGCTTGCTCAGCCAGCTCTGTATTTAAACAGCTGAGCCATTTAGCTGTAAAGCGGCATTGTCGTAATTACTCTAATCTTATTCGCAGCATTATAACTTTATATACTGCTAAATTGCTGTAATTAAGCGTCTATCCTCTGGTATTCACAAGCTATTCATGATGATATGCCTACCTTAAATACACGTAATTTAACTAACTCGCGCTGACCTTAGGGAGAATAATTTTTAAATCCTCACAGGTCTATATGCCCTAAATTAGGCTACGCTTTTTTACACTATTTCACACAAATCCAAAACCAGAGTATGTTAATCTTTAAAACCTAACTATATAGGAGTGCTCAGTGCGCCAAAGTATAATTTTAAGTGTTTGTTTTATATTAAGTGGATGCAGCACCATAGGCTTTAATGATTTATTTAACGACTATGCAAGCCAAATGACGCCTGTAAGAAACGCAATTAAAAATAACAATATTGAACAGGCTCAATCACTTATTGCCAACAATAGTAAGTTACACAGTAGCTATTTACTTAACCAATTAGAGCAAGCCCGTTTAAAAGACCTTGCTAACGAGCAAAGTCTTTCACAGCAACAATTTGAAAATGTATACGCCCAGGTACAAACAAAACGAGAAGCAGCAAAAATTCAATTAAGTGCAGGGCTTGAACAAAGTAACGCCTTATTTACTAACGACTCTGCCATTACCTATGTACCACCGGCATATGAAATGAGCATGCTACATAGCTACAAAGCACTTAATTATGTATACAACAGTGATTTAGAAGGCGCCTTGGTTGAAATACGTCGCGCTAACAAAGTACAAGTCGATGCACTTGCAGATAATAAAACACAAATAAACGACACAATTGAGCAAGCACAACAGCATTACCCAAGTATGAGTAATGTGACACGCGGTATTAAAAATGGTTTTCAAAATGCCTTTACGTTTTATTTGTCTGCGCTGTTGTACCAAAGTGATAAACAATACGATGATGCCTACATTGATTATAAAAAAGCATTAGAGATTCAACCTGACAATCACTACTTACAGCAAGATGTAATGCGATTAGCTAAAAAGCAAGGTTTTAACCAAGATTTAGAAGAGTTTGAGCGCCGCTTTAGCCCATTAAAGCCCCTTCGTGCTAATCACGGTGAAGTGGTTATATTGGTTGAACAAGGCTTAGTGCCTAAACAAGATGAATTTAAATTACGCTTGCCTATTTATACCTCAGGTGGCGATGCGCGTTTTTACAGTTTAGCAATGCCGGTTTATAAAGATAATGCGTTTATAGCTAACATTAATGGCGTAAATATAGGTTCGCAAAATTTAGAGCTCAACCCATTAGTGCATATAGAAGCATTAGCGGCTAAAACATTAGAGCAACAAATACCGGCTCGCGTATCTAGGCAAGTATTACGCTTAGTAGCCAAAGAAAAAGTGCGCGCAGAGCTTGCACGTAGCACAGGTGATGTAGGCAATATCATTGCTAATATTTATAATTTGGCGTCTGAGCAGGCCGATACACGCAGCTGGCTTACTTTACCTAATCAAATAAGCATGGCACGTAGCAGTTTAAATGCAGGGTCGCATACACTTTTAATAGGCAACCATGCGCCTATTAATTTTACCGTTAGTAAGCAAGGGTTAACCTTAATTTACCTAACCTCTATTAATAACTATTTTAACTACCATGTGGTTCAACTCTAGGAGTCATCATGAAATATACTTTGCCATTAGTGGCTGCATTAATGCTTGGGGCATGTGCAAGCCAACCTGATACATCAGGCATTTCGGTTGAGCAAAGCAAAAATACATTTAACGAGCAGTTACATGTTGATAATCCTGCTCTAGGTGAAAAGCTTGCCATTACCGATGTTAAAACACGCCAAACAAACCAGTTAACCGACGTGGTAGTAACACTAAGCAGCCAATATAAAAAGTCGCAATATTTACAGTATCAGTTTAATTGGTACGACAAAGACGGGTTTGTAATTAAAGGAAACCACTCACCTTGGCAAGCCTTAACACTGTTTGGTTTTTCTAAAACACAATTACCCGGCTTAGCGCCAACACCGGATGCGGTTACATTTTCGCTCGCTGTAAGAGAAGTGTCTACCGACGCACAAGAATTTAAAGAATAAGGGTTATAAAGATGATCACTACACAATTTAAAACGTTATCGAGTTATGCAGTTATTGGCCTTAGCGCACTCATTTTAAGCGGTTGTGCCAATAAAGCCGTAGTTAGTTATGGCGACGCGCAAGCAGTAGAAACCACCGATATAAACTTTGGCTCTACCGATTTACAAAAAGTAGCCAGCCAAATGACCGACTCACTACTCAGCTCGCCGGTTATTGGTACAATGACCCAAAACAAACGCCCTGTGGTATTTGTTGAGCGCATTAAAAATAAAACCAGTGAACACATAGACACTGAATCTATTACCGACTCAATCTCTACGCAACTGTTGCGCAGCGGTAAGTTTCGTTTTGTTGACATGACCCGTGTTGAATCAGTACGTGAGCAGCTTAACTTTCAAAACGAAGATGCCCTTGTAAATCCAGCCACCGCAGTTGCCTTTGGTAAACAAATTGGTGCGCAATACATGTTGTACGGCAACTTATCGAGCATTGTAAAATCAAATGCTGATAAATCAGATGTGTATTACAAATTTACAATGCGCTTAATGGATATGCAAAGCGGTCTAGTCGAGTGGGCAGACGAAACTGAAATTCGTAAAACGAAAGAAAAATCGACATTTGGTTGGTAATAGTACCAATTAGCTTAATTAACTTATCTATTTTGAGGCTGGATAAACGCGTTGAGAGTTCGGCAGAAAATACTATTTAGTTTGTTTTTAAATGAGAATTTTTAACTTAGTTAGCGACACGTTTAGCCCCAAAATATTTAAGTATTTTTGCGCATTGGTATACATTTCCACGCAAAGGCAAAATATCGCCTTTGCGTAACACCAACAGGAGACATCTATGAAAGCCTTAACCATAGCAATGTGTGCATTGCTTACACTCAGTGCACCAAGTTTTGCTAACTATGAGCGAAACAAAGCCGTGCCTGTACAACAGGTTTTATTTGGCGATGTAAAATCTGTACGTAAAATTACCGAACAAGAGCTTGTGCAAGACAAAAACAATGGCTGGAAAACCTTTGGCGGCGCCCTACTCGGGGGTGTTGTCGGTAATCAATTTGGTGGTGGGAGCGGTCGTACCGTCGCCACTATTTTAGGCTCAGTCATTGGCGGAAGCGTGGCGCATAATAATCAGCAAAAAAGCTATTATAAGCAAACACACCTAGTAGAGTTATTGATTCAGGTAGAAAACGGCGATCAATACATGGTGGTACAAGACCAAGACCAGTCAATGCGCTTTAGTAAAGGTGATAACGTACGGTTGGTCTATTTAAGTGATAATACCGTAAGAGTTGACCGCGCGTACTAATAAGCCCGTATCAGCATTATCGCGTAAATAAAAAACGAGCTAATTGAGCTCGTTTTTTATTTTACAGCGCATTAGTTGGGATTAACTAAACTTGGCGATAGTCTTTAAAAAAGCGCTGCATTTTAAGCATCGCACTCGATAAATCGTCTTTGTTAGGTAAAAACACTAACCTAAAGTGATCAGGCTCTGGCCAATTAAATGCACGCCCATGCACTAATAATATTTTTTCTGCTTTTAGTAAATCAAACATCATTTTTTCATCATCAGTGACATTAAAATGAGCCGTGTCTACTTTAGCAAAGGCGTAAAGCGCCCCTTTTGGCTTTTTACAGCTTATCCCTTCAATAGCATTAAGCCCACGCCAAGCAATATCGCGCTGAACATATAATCGCCCGCCTGGGTCGATTAAGCTATCTATTGATTGCACGCCCCCTAGCGCTTGTTGTATCGCGTATTGCGCGGGTACATTGGCACACAAACGCATGGACGATAAAATATCTAGCCCTTTACGTAAATCTTCCATTGCTGAGGTGCGCCCGCTTAGTACCATCCAGCCCATACGAATACCCGCTGCACGGTAAGTTTTAGCTAAGCCATTAAAGGTAATAATGGGCACATCGTCGCATAACGCACCAATTGAGGTGTGAGTGATGCCATCGTATAAAATCTTTTCGTAAATTTCATCGCTAAGCAATAACAGCTTATGCTCGCGCGCCACATTAATTAACTCTAAAAGTAAATCGTCACTGTAAACCGCGCCGGTTGGGTTATTAGGGTTAATTAGTACGAGCGCTTTTGTTTTAGACGTAATTTTACTTTTTATATCAGCAATATCCGGAAACCAATCTTGCTCTTCATCACATAAATAATGAACAGGGTTCCCGCCTGCTAATTTAACTGACGCGGTCCACAGTGGGTAATCTGGCGCAGGAATAAGCACTTCATCATCGTTATTTAATAACGCTTGGGTGATCATTTGAATAAGCTCGCTCACCCCATTACCAATATAAATATTATCTACATCTAAGTTATGTAAACCTCGTTGCTGGTAATGCTGATAAACCGCTACACGGGCTGAATATAACCCCTTAGAGTCGCAGTAGCCTTGGGCCGAATACAAATTACGAATAATATCGCGGTGCATGTCCTCTGGCATATCAAAACCAAACGCCGCAGGGTTGCCAATATTAAGCTTTAGTACCTTTTGACCTTCGTCTTCCATTTTTTTGGCTTGCGCTAAAACCGGTCCACGAATGTCATAACATACACCTTCTAATTTGTGACTCTTTTTAATATCTGACATTTTTACCTCTTTGGGGCGAACTGGCTTTATGGAAAAAAAATAATTAACTAGGAGTGGGTTTGTTCAATGCGAGGGTTATAACCTAATGGGCTCGGTAAAATTGTGTTACTAGCCCAAGGGTGGTCCTTGGGCAATGCGTGATCAAATTTATTATCGAGAGGCCAAACACGCCCTAGTAAAGTCTAAGACTACCCTAGTAAAGGCGTAAAATGCCAGCGTAATTAGTTGCTTAATACTGAAATAAATTCACGTTAACAAATAAAGTTAATTAGACTCTACCCACGCTCTTAATTGGGCCTGCGAAGCACTTACTTGCGCCAACAAATCAGTTGATGCAGTAACAGCTTGCGCTAAGTTATCTTGATTGAGATTAAGCTCAATATCACGGGCTACATCAGATAAACTCGTGGCACCAAACTGTGCCGCGTTCGACTTTAAACTATGGGCATGACGAATCGCCGCTTCTTTATCGTTACCAATGGTTGCAATTACTTCATTACCAAGGCGCTCAAATTCACTGCAGCAAAATTCAAGTGTATCTTTAAACTGCTCACCAAGTAACGACTGCATACTTTCTAGAGCAGCCTCATCTATTTGTACTTCTGTCATATTTTAAGCCCTTCTAAACATTCCGTGTCATTTTATAATTAATAGTATTACTGTATATCTATGCGTAAAAAAATCCAACTTTATTACTTTATAAATGTATAATTATCAAAATACACTCGCAATAAAAAGTTTAATTAATGACTCGCCAAGTTTGTGAACGCTGTTTGTTTACGCCCTCTACCTGTATATGCGGGGCCATTAAACGTTTAACAAATAAAGTTAGCGTGGTTATTCTACAACACCCCAGTGAAGAAAAAATAGCGAAAAACACGGCAAAATTGCTTAATTTGAGCCTAACTGACTGCAAAATAATCAAAGGGGAAAATAACACCGACTTTGCCATGCTCAACTCTTTACCTGTTAAGTCCACGGTACTGCTCTACCCTAATGAGCACGCCACCTACTTAGATGATGCAAAACCAAAGCCAGCCTTAAGTAACATTACGCATTTAATCGTGATTGATGGCACCTGGAAAAAAGCCTATAAAATTTTGCAGCTGACCCCGCTACTCACTAAATTTAAAACAGTGAGCTTTAAGCAGTTACCGCATAACCGTTACGCTATTAGGAAAGCTCCCAGAGCCGACAGTCTCTCTACACTTGAGGCCGTTGCACATAGTTTGTTGTTAATAGAGCAGCTAAACCCTGCTCCGCTTTACAATTTATTAGATGAATTAATACAAAAACAAACCCAACACATGCCCGAACACGTAAAAGCACGTTACTTAAATTAGCCACCATAAAATGTAAATGCGTAATTACCCAAACAGATTAAAACGCGGATTCACTCGTAAAGGGCCAGACTACCGCTTTGACGACCAAGTTGACTTTAGTGATATTAGAGGCACCTTTGGCTTTAGATCTATGGTTGTAGGAAAATGGGTGACCAAAGAAGAGCATTTTATTAGTGCAAACTTAATTTACGATGCCCTCGCCGACCTTGCTCAAATATTACATTTACCGCCCAAAGCTATTGGCCTGCGCGGCAAACTAAATTTTGCCTTTGGGCATGGCGGTCAAAAAGGCGTACAAGCGCATTATAACGCAGCTTCACAAACCCTTGCTTTAGCAAAAAACGCCGGCGGTGGCGCATTGGCTCACGAATGGTTTCATGCGTTTGATCACCATATAAGCGAGCATTTATTTAATGCAAAACCTCGCTTTGGTTTTGCATCTAAATTATGGCTTTCAAATACGCCAAATTTATCGCACCCACTTAATAGTGCGCTAAACGATTTTTACAAAAACGTGTTTTTAGATGAAAGCGGCGCAAACGCCAATAATTACGTACAACGCAGCATTACGTTCGATAAATCGCAAAACATGCATTATATGAGTATGCCTGAGGAGCTTGCAGCACGCTGCTTTGAAGCCTGCATAGAGGCGAGCAGCACTATTCAAAATAGCTTTTTGGTTAGTGGCTTAAAAAGCAGTAACTTGATATACCCAAGTGCTCAGCATATTAATAAAGCAAACAAAGCCCTTAATAAGTATTTTGAACTACTAGGTTATGCACTTCATAAATCTCAATAAGCCACAAACTACCTTGTAAACTTTATTTACGTGAAAAATCTTATATTTAATCTATCCTATCCTAAAGCATTAATAATTTTAAATTAAGTAGCAATTAAATGGTAAATACTGATTTTACAAATAAAAAGCATGGCGCTATCTCTTTTGTTTATATTGTTCCCTTAACTGTAATTGCAGTTTTATCTATCTGTATTCACTTTATGCTTGATGAAGTAATAGACGCGCAAACCGATACTGGAAAACTCGTAAATGTAAGTGGTCAACAAAGAATGCTTTCGCAACGGGTGAGTATGTTTACTTTAGAGTACTTAATGTATGGCTCGCAGGATTCTAAATTACTGGCCATTAATGCTTTAAACTCTTTAAAAAATAATCATAAATACTTATTAAGTGAGCATTATGGGGCGCAAGTATTAGGCGATGAAAGCCCGCTATCTAACGAGTTGTTAGCAATGTATTTTAAAGAGCCTGTTAATGTCGATAAAAAATTAAGTATGTTTTCAGATAGAGTTGAAGAAGTACTAAAGTTAAAAACACAAACACTTAATTTAGATACAGCGCAAGAAAGTTTTTTTTCTTTGGCAAAAGAGCCGCTTTTAAAAGCGTTTAATACGGTGGTTATGCAGTACGAAAAAGAGAGTGTTGACAGGGTTAAAAGGCTACACACTATTCAAGGCATTGTAATTATAGTTATTTTATTATCTATATTAGTCGAGTTTTTACTCGTTTATAAAGCCAGAAATAAAAAACACATTTAATATCAGTTTAAGCAATAATGCACGTTGATATAAATTATTAAGCGTTTAAGCTAGCAAAACAAAGCCATTTAAACGCTTAATAGTTTTATATTGTTATAGGTTATCGTCGCTAATGCGGCTTGCTACCGCACTACTTTGATCTTTATATTTTGCGTCTTTACGAATGTTGTATGGGTTTTCGCAGGGTCCTGAAAGCATTTCAAAGCTCATTGCACCAATTTTCATCATTGGGCGCAGCGCTAGTGGTAACTTACCTGAGTTATAAAATTCTAAAACAATATTACCGCTCCAACCTGGGTCGATTCTGTGCGCTGTTACATGCACCATTAAACCTAAGCGGGCAAGTGATGAACGACCATCTAACCAGCCTACTATGTCGGCAGGAAGTGTTACTTTTTCATGGGTAATGGCCAATGCCAGCTCACCTGGGTGTAAAAAGAAAGCTTCGCCGTCGGCAAGTTCAATCTCTTCACTCATGATTGATTCCATAGCCTTATTTAACTGATCTTTAGGGCCACTTAAATCTACGTACGCTGCGTTATGTGCGTTAAAGGTTCTAAATTTGTTCCCTAAACGCAAATCGGCTGTCACACCCGAAATCATTTCATTAGTCGGCGCAGGCTCAATCACTATGCGGCCATCGCTTAAATATTCTTTAATATGGGTATCTGAGAGTCTCATTTTTTTCTTAGTCCTGCGTTATCACTATCTCAACACTGTGTTGGTGCTGCTGATAAAAAAGCGTGCTGGCAATCAATCTTGCCGCTGCGCTGTATGTGTTGCTAATAGCCGCGCTGGTATCGCTGGCGATTAATTTACCTTGCTCTGAGTATTCACGAATATCTATGGCAAGTGGAATATGGCTTAACACCGGTACGCCGTGTTTATGGGCAAGTTTTTCTGCGCCATCTTTGCCAAATACATGGTTGGCTTCACCGCAGTGGCTACAAATGTAGTGACTCATATTTTCTATAAGCCCAAGCACAGGTACGTTAACTTTATTAAACATTGCAATGCCTTTTTGCGCATCGGCAAGGGCTAAATCTTGCGGTGTCGTCACAATAACAGTGCCGCTGGCAGGCACTTTTTGGCTCATTGTTAGCTGAATATCGCCCGTACCCGGTGGCATATCAACAATTAAGTAATCAAGTTCGCCCCAATCTGTCTCGTTTAATAATTGGTTGAGCGCTCCCGATGCCATTGGGCCCCGCCATACCGTTGCGTCATCACTTGGCACTAAAAAGCCGATTGATTGCGCTTTAATGCCGTTGGCATCAAATGGCTGTAGTAGTTTGTTATCTTTGGTTTGCGGCTCTGCACCCACAAGCCCCAATAACATAGGAATAGATGGCCCATAAATATCAGCATCTAAAATCCCTACTTTTGCGCCTTCGCTTTTAAGCGCCCCGGCTAAATTTACAGCGGTAGTAGATTTTCCTACCCCCCCTTTACCTGAGGCAATCAGCACAATGTGTTTAATGGCTTTAAATTTTGCAGGCTCTTTTATACTCACCACAGAGTCTATGGTAACCGGTGTATTTATACTTTCACTTACGTGCTGCTCAACTAACGGCATTTCTGATTGAGCCGCAAATGGCAGCGTTATTTTAATGTGTATTGATTTATCGTCATTTTGCGAAATGGTATCAATAAAACTTTCATCAATACCTACGGCAAATGCCGCGCTTCGATACGCCGCTAAGGCAGTAATAATCGGTTGTTTTTGCACCGATTTAGAGGAGAATAGTTTCGACAGTCCAAACATAGCAATTAAATAGCGTTTCTTTGATGAAAAGTGCCACAGAATTATGTAACATTCAGGGCATTAACACCAGTCAATTAACAAAAATCCATAAGCTGCGCGTACCGTTAGTCCAAAGCTTATGGATAAATTAATGATAACCGCCTTTTTTGTAGTAAAAATGGTGGTTTATCCTCAATTCGGAATGATTATGACGCAGCGAAAGATCCTCATTACCAGCGCATTACCTTATGCAAATGGCCCTACTCACTTAGGCCATTTATTGGAATATATTCAAACTGATATTTGGTCACGTTTTCAAAAGCTACAAGGCCACGAAGCTTATTATGTTTGCGCCGACGATGCTCACGGCACGCCAATTATGCTTAATGCGCAAAAGCAAGGGATCACGCCTGAAGAAATGGTTAAAAATGTAAGCATTGAACGCCAGCGCGACTTTGCCGACTTTAACATCAAGTTTGATAAATACCACAGCACCCACAGCTCAGAAAATAAAGAGCTGAGTGAGCTTATTTATAACCGCCTTAATGATGCGGGTCATATTAAAAAGCACACTATTTCACAGTTATTCGACCCTGAAAAAGGCATATTTTTACCAGATCGCTTTGTAACAGGCACTTGCCCAACGTGTAAGTCTGAAAACCAAAATGGCGATAGCTGTGACTCGTGTGGCGCAACTTACAGCCCAACCGAATTAATAAACCCGCGCTCAGTAATGTCAGGTGCTGAGCCAATTTTAAAAGATTCAGAGCATTACTTTTTTGACCTGCCAGCATTTGAAGGCATGCTTAAAGAGTGGCTACACTCTGGCTCTATTCAGCAAGAAATGGCGAATAAGTTAGATGAGTGGTTTACCGATGGCCTGCAACAGTGGGATATTAGCCGCGATGCGCCTTACTTTGGTTTTGAAATTCCAAATGCACCGGGCAAATACTTTTACGTATGGCTAGATGCGCCAATTGGCTACATGGCAAGCTTTAAAAACCTATGTAACGAAAAAGGCCTCGACTTTGATGCATTTTGGGCTGAAGGGTCTGATGCTGAACTTTATCACTTTATTGGTAAAGACATTATTTACTTCCACAGCTTATTTTGGCCAGCCATGCTAGAGGGCGCTAATTTTAGAAAGCCAACTAACGTGTTTGCACATGGCTTTGTAACCGTCAATGGCGAAAAAATGTCTAAATCAAAGGGTACGTTTATAAAAGCACGTACTTACCTTGATAACCTAGACCCAGAGTACTTACGTTATTACTACGCAGCTAAATTAAACAGCGGTATTATTGACCTCGATTTAAACCTAGAAGACTTTGCACAACGTGTAAATTCAGACCTAGTAGGTAAAGTAGTAAACATAGCAAGCCGCTGTGCAGGCTTTATTACTAAAAAGTTTGACGGTAAATTAAGTAGCACAATTATGCAGCCAGAACTACTTGAAGAATTTCAAGCTGCTGCACCGAGCATTACTGCCCACTATGAAAACCGTGAATACAGCCGCGCAATTCGTGAAATTATGGCCCTAGCCGACAAAGCCAACCAATTTATTGATGCCGCAGCGCCATGGGTACTCATTAAAGATGAAGCAAAACAGCAAGAAGCGCACGAAGTGTGCTCGCTTGGCCTTAACTTGTTCCGTGTTTTAATTACCTATTTAAAACCTGTATTACCAGGTATGGCTGCAAACGTAGAAGCCTTTTTAAATGACGACTTAGCATGGGATGGCGTTCAAAACGCGCTCGTTGCACATCCTATCAATAAATTTAAGCCGCTCATGCAACGTGTAGAAATGGATAAAGTGAACAAAATGGTTGAAGAATCAAAAGAAAGCCTAGAATCAAAAGTAACAATTGACCCTAATAGCCCACTTGCAAAAGAGCCAATTGCGGATGAAATTGAATTTGATGACTTTGCAAAAGTAGACTTACGCGTTGCTAAAATTGCTAAAGCAGAGCATGTTGAAGGCGCCGACAAGCTACTTAAACTTACGCTGGATTTAGGCGGCGAAACACGCCAAGTGTTTGCTGGTATTAAATCGGCTTACGCACCAGAAGACATTGAAGGCAAACTGACTGTAATGGTTGCAAACCTTAAGCCTCGTAAAATGCGCTTTGGTATGTCAGAGGGTATGGTATTAGCTGCAGGCCCTGGCGGTAAAGAAATTTACATTCTTAACCCAGACGATGGTTCTGAGCCAGGCATGCGTGTAATGTAATTTATTACTTATAAAAAACCGCTGATATTTCAGCGGTTTTTTTATGAGAAAAAAACGTTTATACCAATCCATTTAATTAAGTGTGCTATTTTGAGGGTGCAAAAGCGTGTTGATAACTAGACAAAAACTCGCTATTTAGTTATTCAAAATGATCAAAGTGAGAGCTTTGTAACGCGTTTAGCCCCAAAATAATTAAGTATTATTGCCGATTGCTGTTACACGTCTGACTCTGGATTAAATAAAGTAAAGTAAAGTAAAGTGACATTATGAGCCAAATTTTAAATGCCAACAGAATAAAAATAAGCAACCAAATAAAGCAACATAAGTTAGTTGCTATACTTCGCTTAAAGCAACAAAGCGATGTAGCCCCCTTAATTAATTGCTTAGTTAATGCAGGCATTAACGCGCTAGAAATCACCTCAAATACACCTGGCTTTGAGCAAGAAATAGCAAAAGCACGGGCTGCTTATAAAAATACACTCATTGGCGCAGGCACAATAATTAACACCGCCCTTGCGCAACAAGCGATTGATGCCGGTGCGCAATTTATAGTTACACCAAATACTAATCAAGCAGTGGTAGAGCTTGCCCACCGCCATGGTTTACCTGTATTAATGGGCGCACTAACCCCTACCGATGTTGCCAATGCAATAGAGTATAACGCCGATATTATTAAGGTTTTTCCTGCAGGCAGTATGGGGGTTAATTACTTTAAAGCGCTAACGGGGCCTTTTTCTGATGTGCCATTAATGCCCGTAGGCGGCATTAATTTAGACAACCTAACACATTGGTTTGCAGCGGGGGCATGCGCAGTGGCGGTAAGTAGCGATTTTAGTAAGCCGGTAAATAACAAACAGCAATACGACACATTAAGCCAATTGGTGTGCAAATACATATCAGCGGTCGCTCACTTAACAAACTAAATAATACAGCTAAAAGTGAGCTTTTATTAAGGGTAATACAGCTTTAATAGCGCTCTTTTAACTCCCCAATTTCTTTTTGATTTTAGTTTGCCACTCAAGTGCAAGCTCGGGTAGTTCAAGTGCTGCTGATAATACGCTTTCATAATCTTGGTAGTGTTTATCAAAAAAGGCCTGAAACAACGTTTTAACCGAAATGTTATGCTCAGCTTTATGTTCAAAAGTCACGGCATCGCCCGTTTTAGCAACACCTTGCTCAAGCACTCTAAAATAAACACCCGTGTGGTAATACTGAGTAAACAGTTTTAGGCTTTGTTTATTATTAAGTGCAATAGCCAATTTAAAGCACGGCACACGGGGCTGGCTTACTTCAAGTAGTGCAGTACCTATACGAATACGATCGCCTATATGAATATTTTGCTCATCAAGGTCTGAAATTGTGAAGTTTTCGCCAAAGGCACCGACTGCTAAATCATCATTTTTAAGGGTCCGCTTCCAATAATCGTAATGATTGTGCGAAAACGCATAAACCGCTTTATCCACCCCGCCATGATTGACTAAATCGGCTTGTTCATCACCTATTATATTTAGCTTTTCAATAACAACCGGCTCTTTGGTTGGTGTTTTAAATATACCTGTTTTAATGGCTTTGCCGCTATGAACAACCGTTTTTATTTTAGAGATGTTGGTAGAGATTATATGCATTTACTTAATTGCATCCTGTTCGATATTTTGCCATTTACTCAATGCTTGCTTGTCGCTTTGTTTAAACTCAACCCAGTTTGAGGAGTCTTTAAAATGCTCTTTTTTCCAAAACGTGGCGTGGTTTTTTAAGTAATCCATAATAAACTGTGCGCCTTCAAACGCGGCTTGGCGGTGGCGGCTGGTTACGCCAACAAATACAATTTGCTCACCAAGCGCTAAATAACCTACTCGATGAATAATACTTATGCGGGCAAGTTGCCAGCGTGTTTGCGCTTGCTCGGCTATCGATTGCAGTAGTTGCTCAGTCATCCCTGGGTAGTGTTCAAGCTCAAGGGCGATTACGTTATCGCCGCTACTAAATTCTCGCACCAGCCCTGTAAACGTCACTACGGCACCATCACTTTTGTTATTACTGCAAAGTGCGTCATGTTGCTCGCCTACTGAAAAATCCTGCGTTTGTACGTTAATGCTTATACTCATTAGCCACCTGTCACTGGTGGGAAAAAAGCAAGTTCATCCCCTGCTTTTACAAGCTCATCGCTTGATGACATAGTTTGATTAAGCGCACACAATACATCACGCTCTTCAAGCCATGCCTGCCAATGTGGGTTTTGCTCAACCAGCATGTGTTTAAACGCTTTAATGCTAAGGGTGTGCGCTATCTCAACGGTTAACTTATCGCACTTTAGGCGCTCTTTAAGTTGGCCAAAAAACAGTACGTTTACATGCCCTGCATCAGTATCATTTAAATTAGTCTCGCTGCCAGCTGCCATGCTTGCCCCCTGCTTTTTGCGTTACACGCATACCGTGTATTTCCATAAGCGGATCGGCGGCTTTACACATATCAAATAATGTTAGGGTAGCCACAGACACAGCGGTGAGCGCTTCCATTTCAACGCCCGTTTTGCCTGCTAATTTACAGTAGCTGGTGACTTTAATTTGGCTATTTGCTTCATCAAGTTCAAAATCAACGCCTACTTTACTCAGTGCCAGCGGATGACAAAGCGGAATTAAATCAGCGCACTTTTTAGCGCCCTGAATACCTGCAATACGGGCAACGCCTAGCACGTCACCTTTTTTATTTTGATTAAGCAACACTTGCTCAAAAGCCTGTTTGCTCATTTTAATGTAGGCCTCGGCAGATGCATCGCGCAGAGTGACCTCTTTTAGCGATACATCAACCATGTTTGCTTGGCCGTTTTCATCTACGTGGCTCAGCATATTATTGCTCTCGCGATTCGCATTTTTTACCAATAGTAATATGCGGTGCAAAGTTACATGGCTTGTGCATTGAGTCTAACTGATCTTTTATAATACCTGTCCAGGCTGTTTTACATGCGCCCGTAGAGCCAGGCATACAAAAAATAACGGTGTTATTGGCAAGGCCCGCCAACGCACGCGATTGAATAGTTGAGTTACCAATTTCACCGTAAGAAATATGCCTAAATAGCTCTCCAAACCCATCTACGCTTTTATCAAACAGCGGTGCAAATGCCTCTGGTGTTGAGTCGCGCTCGGTAAAGCCCGTACCACCGGTTACTAAAATGGCGTGAATAGTGTCATCGGCAATCCACTGCGATGCAACTGCTCGCATTTGGTAAACATCATCTTTAACTATGTCTTTATCCGCTAAGTGATGGCCTGCTTCAGTAAGGGCTTTAATTAAATAATGGCCTGAAGTATCCGTAATTTCATCGCGTGTATCGCTTACTGTCATTACGGCAATGTTTAATGCAATTTGTGACTCTGTGGTATGGCTCATAGGGTTCTTCTCAATAAATTAGGTTTGTGTTGGTCAAATTGCTCGTTAACAGCTTTAAATTGCGCCGGTGTATTGGTATTAACAAGTGCGTGCGCTTTATTACATTTTAGCGTTTGCACACCAATACTACGGGTAAACTGTTTAATTGATTTATGACTATTTACGTTTATGAGTAATTGTTTTAAATGACGTTTAACGCTTTGGGTGTTACGAATATACAGGGGTAACGGCTCATTTTCAAAGTGCCACGCATGTATTTGTGGCTGATTTGTTTGAAAGTGGGGATTATCGCTTGCTGCTGATGCAATTTGCGATAACAACGTGCAAGTAAGCAATGGCATATCAACAGCAGTTACAAGTATATCCTGCTCCGTTGCCATTAAGGTTGAATAAATCCCCCCAAGCGGGCCAGAACCTGGGTATATATCTGCTATGTATTGCGCAGTAGTACTTTGTACATTACGGCTTATAAGTACATCACTTGCTCCTGCTGCTGTTAATAATTCACATGCATTTTGCAGTAAGGTTTTATTTTTTAAAATGAGATTTGCTTTATCGCTGCCCATTCTTGATGATTGCCCTCCAGCGAGTACAACCCCCTTAAACACGGCTTTACTGCTCATATTTAGCCGCCTAACATAGCTAAATGAGTTGTGGCGCCCGTTAAGCGTTTATCGAGCTCATGGCTAATGGTTTTGTTGCCCATTGCCGCTTGAATAGCGTTTACAGTGGCTGGCGTATCTTGCGCATTTAAATGCGGACGTAAGTCTATTCCTTGCTCGGCAAACAAGCACAAATGTAATTTGCCTAATGACGATACTCTTAATCGGTTACAGCTTTTACAAAAATCTTTACTGTAGGGCATAATTAAGCCAATGCGCCCCTCAAAATCGGGATGACAAAACTCCTCTGCAGGGCCGTTTAATTTACCTCTTACTACCTGTAACCAACCTTGTGCTAAAAGCTGTGTTTTAACACTTAGCCCGCTTAAATGGTTTTGTTCAAAAAAGGTGGCTCCATTACCTGTTTCCATTAATTCGATAAAGCGTACCGTTACTTTTTTATGTTTTACCCAGTCTAAAAAATCATTTAATTGGTTTTTATTAAATTGCTTAGCCAGCACTGCATTTATTTTTATATCTTTTATACCCAGCTCAATTGCTCTGTCTATTCCTTTTAAAATATGAGTTAGCTTGTCGTGTCCTGTAATTAATTTAAACATGCTCGGGTTTAAGCTATCTATACTAATGTTTAGCGCATCTAGGCCAGCGCTGTAAAACTCATCAATTTTATTAAATAAGTTAAAACCATTCGTTGTTATGGCGACTTTTTCTATGCCTGGAGTGTTTTTACATTGCTTTATAATCTCGGTTACGTCACTGCGTAAACACGGCTCACCGCCTGTAATACGCACTTTTTTTGTGCCAAGTGAAGCAAACGCATTTACTAAGGTGTTTATTTCGTTTTTATTTAAAAAGTTACGCGGGGTATCGCACTGATACCCGTTTGGTAAACAATAGGTGCAACTAAAATTACACACATCGGTAATTGAGAGGCGCAAATAGTTAAACTGCCGACCAAATTGATCATTAAGCATATGCTTCCTTATTTATTTACATTTCAACTGCAACATCAATACTGTTAGCGTTTTGCGTAGTATGCTGCTTTATTAATTGGCTTAACTGGGTTTTACACGACCCACAGTTAGTGCCGCATTTTAGTTTAGACCCCAATTGTTCTACTGTATTTTCACCACTTTTAATGGCGTTTATAATGGGTTGTTCACGTACTTTAAAGCAACTACATACTTGTGCGCCTTGGGTAAATTCTTCATCAGGCGTGGCATACAACAATGACTGTAATTGGCTAAAGGTTATTAAAGGCTCTGCAAATAAATGATTTATCCACTCAAGTGATATGTCTTTTTGAGCCGACGAAATAACTGCAACAAACACTAACTGCTGGTTTTGAATACATTGAACATGCATTGCTTTTGCACTGCCCATTGCCGACCACTGCCCTTGTAACCCTGTCAGTGTTTGGCAATAATAAAGCAAATCATTTTGCGGCTCATTGAGCGCTAACTGGTAGTTAACACAATTACTTGCGTTAACTTTAAGCCAAAAATCACTGTTAATATTAAGCTCTGTTTTGCTAAAAATTTGCATGTACTGAGCAAACTGCGCTTTAACTAAATCAACAGCACCATGCTTACACTCAGCCTGGCCCGAAATAGGGTCAACAACCGATTGATAAAGCCCACTTACCGTAGCGGATGAGGCAAATTGCTTGTTCCAGTGAATAGGCATAAAACATTCGCCTTTACGCACAGCATCCGTTACTTTTGCATGAGCCGTCACTTGCCCTGTTTTAGCATTGGCAGTTATTAAATCGTTTGCTTTTATGTTTAATTTGCTGGCATCTATGGGGTTTATTTCAATATATGGGCGCCTTATATGAGTAGAAAGGGCTGTACTTTTTCCGGTGCGGCTCATTGTATGCCATTGGTCGCGTATTCGCCCTGAGTTCATTACAAACGGGAAATCGCTTGATGTTTGCTGCACAGGAAGTTTGGGCGTTATAGGTATAAAGCGGGCTTTTTTATCTGCGGTGCTAAATTGTTTATTAACAAAAACCTGCCCGTTTTTATATGGCTCATTTTTTAGTACCGGCCACATAACCGGTTTTAAGTTATCGTACTGCTCCTGCGAAAGCCCCACTAAGGCTGATAAATTTAATAGCCTATCACCGTTATTTTCAAAATCAGTCAGTTGTGCCCATTCTTCAAAAATGCCACTGGGGTCTGTAAAATCAAACCCTTCAAAACCCATTTTTTGGGCAACTAAACACATTATTTGCCAATCGTTTTTAGCCCCCGAAAATGGCTCAACTAGCGGGCGCTGCCTTGATATTCTGCGCTCTGAATTAGTCACTGTGCCGTTTTTTTCGCCCCATCCGGTTGATGGAAACGCCACATTAGCAAATTTTAGCGTATCACTTTTGGCAATACAGTCAGACACAACCACCAGCTCACATTGCTCAAGTGCATGTTGTATGGCTGCGTTATTAGGTAGGCTCACCATCGGGTTGGTTGCCATTACCCAAATAGCTTTTATTTTCCCTTTGGCGATTTCATCAAACATATCAATCGCATTACACCCTGCTTTTTTAGCTATTGTTGGCGATTGCCAAAAACGCTGCACTAACTGTTGATGCGCGTCGTTTTCAATGTCTAAATGTGCTGCTAATTGATTTGCCAAGCCACCTACTTCACGCCCGCCCATAGCATTAGGCTGCCCAGTTATAGAAAACGGGCCACATCCAGGCTTTAACAATTTACCCGACGCTAAATGCGCATTTATAATGGCATTACACTTATCGACCCCTGAGCTTGATTGGTTAATACCCATTGAATAAAAACTAATAGCGGTTGGGCTTTGTGCAAATAAGGCGTAAAAGTCACTGACTAGCTGCGCGTCGATATCACAAAAATCACTGACCGCTTTAATACTCCACTTTTTAGCCTCTGCAAGCGCTGTTTCGAAGCCGTTTGTATGCGCGTTTATAAATTGCGTATCTAAATAGTTATGTTCACTTAAATAATTAAGTAAGCCGTTATAAAGTGCTGCGTCGCTGCCTGGTTTTATATTTAAAAAGGTATCGGCAAGTTCGGCTGTATCGGTTTTTCGCGGGTCGATAACCACTACTTTCATGTTTGGATTAAGCTTTTTTGCGCGCTCCATACGCTGGTAAAGCACCGGATGTGTCCACGCTGCATTTGAGCCAATTAAAATAAGTAGCTCAGTGTGCTCTAAATCGTCGTAGCTACATGGTACTACGTCCTCACCAAATGCACGTTTATAACCGGCAACCGCCGATGACATACACAGCCTTGAGTTTGTATCTATATTGCCTGAGCCTATGTAGCCTTTCATTAATTTATTGGCAACGTAGTAATCTTCAGTCAGTAACTGCCCCGATACATAAAACGCAACCGACTCCGGTCCATGCTCTTTAATAATGGCGTTAAATTTCTTGGCAACGTAATCAGTTGCCGTATCCCAGCTGGCGGGTTCGTTATCAATAAGGGGCGATGTTAAGCGATTATCAGTGCCGATGGTGTCAAGCAAGTGCGTGCCTTTAACACATAAACGGCCAAAATTAGCGGGGTGCTCGCGCGTGCCTTCAAGTTTTGTTGGGGTATTATTTAATAATGAAATATCAACCCCACAGCCTACACCACAATAAGCGCAGGTGGTTTGTTTAAGTAAAGGTGTGTTTGAACATGTGTTTAATGTTTCCATACTGCTCTCTTATTCTTTGTGTTAAGCGCTCTGTGATACTGGCTCATCTACTGGGGTTAGCGTAGCTATTTTATTATTAAGCGCACTGCTAATAACGCTTTGCACTAGTTTTTCACAGCCTCCACAACCCGTACTTGCTTTAGTGGCTTGCTGCACTTTATTTAAATCGCTACAACCTTGTATAACCGCTTGTTCAATAGTGTGTTTTGTCACTTTGTGGCACGCACAAATAATGGCATCACGTGGCAAATCATCAGCGTTTAGCTCGCCCGCGTCACCTGCAAGCGGCATTATTAATGACTCTGCGGGCACACTAAGCTCAATACCATTTAAGTGATACTGCAATAAATTATCGTAATCACTGGTATCGCCAACCAGTACAGCACCTATGAGCTTATTGCCTTGCTCATTAGTGACTACTTTTTTGTAAATACCGCTTAGTTGATCTTCAAAGTAATAGCTAATTGCGCCTTCACTGCGTGCATGAGCATCACCAATTGAGCCTACTTCAACACCCATTAATTTAAGCTTGGTGCTCATATCGGCGCCGCTAAATTCATCAGTATTGTTTGAATAGTTGCTTAAAGGTGTGTTTGAAGCTGTACTTGAAGAAAGCTGCTTTAAAACATGCCCCGCCGCTACTTTTGCCATCGCGTAGCCGGGTGCTACAAGACCAAAAATAAAGTTATTCCAAAGGGCGCATTCGCCTATTGCGTATATGTTTTTATCACTCGTTTGGCAATGGTTGTTTATTACGATGCCGCCGCGCTCACCTATTTCTAAATTAAACTCACGAGCTAGGTTATCGTATGGGCGAATACCGGCCGAAAATACAATCATGTCTGTTTCTAGGGTTTGCCCCCCTTTAAAGCACATTTTATAACGGCTGTTTTCACCCTCTATAATTTGCTCTGTCGCCACTGATGTATGCACTGTAACGCCCAGCTCGGTAATTTTATTTTTAAGCAATCGACCACCAGCACCATCTATTTGTACGCCCATAAGTTGTGGTGCAAATTCTATTACATGGGTTTGCAAGCCAAGCTGCTTTAACGCGTTGGCTGCTTCAAGCCCTAATAAACCGCCGCCAATTACTACGCCCACCTTGCTCGCATGTGCAGATTTTTTTATGGCGTGTAAATCGTTAATGGTTCTGTAAACTAGGCAATGCTCGCGATCTTTACCTGGAATGGGTGGTACAAATGCAAATGAACCGGTAGCCAATATTAACTTGTCGTATTCAAATGTTTTGCCTTTTGCAGTAGTGACTGTTTTTGCATCGCGGTTTATATCAACCACTTTAGAATGAGTATGAAAGCACACTTGCCAATCTTGATAGGTTTTACTGCAGGTAAGTGCTAAATCGTCTTCGGTTTTACCTTTAAAAAAAGACGAAAGCTGTACGCGGTCATAAGCGAGTCGGTCTTCACCGCTGAGTACGGTAATCTCCATATTTTGAGTATCACCTTGTTGTGATACTAGCTGTTGTACAAAATGATGGCCAACCATTCCATTTCCGACAACTACAACACGCTGCTTGCTTGGCATTAAAATCACCTGTTTGATTTAAAATACACTTAACTTTAAATGGGTACTTTAAATGTATAATTTATTATGTGTTGGTTATAGCAATATGCAAGCCAGATATATAAGCACTACATTTCAATAACTTAACTGAGTTAACACAGTAAAAAAGAAGTGAAAGCACCACAAGCTGGCGCTATTGCACCAACTTGTAACGCTTTAAATTAAATAACGAGGGTTTAGGTTAAATACTTAAAATTTAGCGCTTACCCATACCCACAGTTTTTGGGTATCAACTTTGCCTGCAGCGCTATCACCTGCTGAATAATCGGCATATTTTGCGCCTACAGCATAGGTTTTATTAATAGGCTTTACGTATTGTACGTTTAGCTCTGTGCCTAAATCATCAACGCCATCGGCGCTATCGTTGGCATCAAAGCTGTGATACGCCAACAGCCATTTACCGCCGTAAGCTTTACCATTTAAACTTACATAAGTGTCATCAAGCCCTTGTGCTGGGGTTGCTAAAAACGTATCGGCCCAGCCATTAAATTTATGCATTGTGGCAAGCGGCGTGGCAAAACCATAATCGCCGTTATCAGAACCCAGTGACTCAATACCAGCTTTTAATGTAACGGCTTCAATACCTAAACCGCCTAAATCTATCCCCCCTTCAAATGCATAGTAATCAGCGTCAAAATCACTCATGCTCGTTGATGCTGATTGCGTGGCGTACTGTGCTTTATGGTAAAATTTAATATCGCTGAGCGTTTTATTACCATTAAAAGACACACCATAAGTATCTAAGCTGTCATTATCTATTGCATCGTCACTTAATAAATAGCTGTATAAAACCACCTTACCTAGGCTTGTTTTAAAGCTTGCATTGATAAGATGATCGGATGCATCAATATCTTTGCTATCGGCAAATATACGGTTGCGCTTACTTATGTAGCTATAGTGCAAGTTAATATCATTAAAGGTGTAATTTACTGTTGCAGCATCAAAGGTTTGCCTGTCTTGCCTAAATCCAACGTGGCCTACAAAGCGCTGTCCATCGAGCGCTATTACTTGCCTACCTACTTTAATTGATAAAGCATCTTTTGCGTATTTAACAAAAGCCTGATCTACCTCTGTGGTTTCTGGGTCGGCTATTACTGAGTAATTTGTATTTTTACCCAGCGTATTGTTGTAATCGTCTACACCTAATAGGCTTCGGCTATCTTCGACCTCTAATAAAGCAGAAAAGCCATTCACTTCATCCGTTTTATGAGTAAGGCGAGTACGCAGCGTTAAGCTACTGGCATCTTTTAGTGCGTTATCTTGCTCTGCACTTTCATAACGCAGCCTAAAATTAAGGTCGGTTTGCGCTGCAACACTAATAGAAGGCGCAGCAATGCACCCTATCATTAAAATAATAGGTAAGTTATTTTTATAATTTAACATCTTGGTCTCTTAGTTTTTAATTATGAGCACGCACAATAAAATAATAAATAAACACAGCGAAATGCTCTTCCAGAGTAATACTGGATCGCCTTTCATTATTGAAATTTTGTTGGCTGAGCTCTGTAAATGTGGATTAGGTTTACTAATATCTGTTAAAAACTCAGAAAATGCGTGGTATCTGAGCGCTGGTTTTGGCGCAAGTGCTTTCATTAAAGCCTGATCTAACCAAAAGGGTATATCGGCTCGGTACTTGCGAATACTTGTGTATTGCCAGTGGCTGTAATCAATAGGGGTATGACTTGCCGGTAATGTTTTATAAGGCAGCTTCGAGCACAGTAACTCATAAGCAATCACCCCAAGCGAAAACATATCGCTTTTAAAATCGGCATGCAGCGAAATAAGTGTTTCAGGAGCCGTATAATCTATAGTACCTTGCGGGCAGTCATCGGCTATTTGCTTAACAGACTCATCCATAGCCGCAACACTTACAGTACCGTAATCAATTAACGTAACTTTACCGTGTGCATCTATCATCACGTTATCGAGCTTTAAATCACGATGTACCATATCTAATCGCTGAAATGCCCTTAGCGCATGCACTATTTGCTCTACAATACTGCGCACTTGCGCTATTTCTAAATAAGGGACGTCGTGCTTATAGTCACTGAGGGTTTGTCCGTCCGTGTACTCGCAAATATGATATAAAAATCGGCTTTGCGATTGCGTATTTAAAACCTTCATTACATTAGGATGATTAATACGTTGCCCTACCCACCCTTCGCGTATAAAGCCTTGAAGGTAATGTATATCGTCTTCAAAATTAACCGAGGGTGCCTTTAATACAACGGGGGGTGCATCAGGTGCTAGTTGTACCAAATAAATGTGCGATCGGCTGCTTTCGTTGATTTTACGAATAACCGTATATCCATCAATTATTTGGCCAACCTCTAATGCGGGTGGTATTTTTCGCTGCGTTAACGATTGATAAAGCTCATCTAGATTTTGCTGCGCAATGCTATTTACCTTCACTAATAAACAACTCACATTATCATCACTGCCTTGTGCTATAGCGCGTGAGGTAATGGCACTTGCTGCCTGCTCTAAGTTGTTATGGGCGTTTATTTCGTTGGCAATTTCATTATAAGGCAATACATCATGCACACCATCGCAAGTCAGTATGTAAATATCGCCGGCTTTTAGGTCAACTTCGTAAACATCAATTTCTTGATGTGACTGCGCGCCTAAAGCACGAGTGAGCGTATCGTTTACTTTATGATCCCGCGTTATCGCTTCCATTTGATTATCGCGTAAACGCGTAATGCGAGTATCCCCTAAATGAAATATATACCCCGTAGCTGATTTTAATATAAGCGCCGTAAAGGTGGTCATCCAATCAGCTTGGCGTTGCCCTAAGTGGTTATAGTTAACTGATTGCGAATATAACCACTGATTTAAGCTAGCTAAAACCTTAGAAACCGATTTTTTGACCGCCCAGCTGTCGGGTGTATTTAAATACTCATTTATAAAATGAGTAACACTGAGCTGCGATGCTTGTTTGGCATTTTTAGCCGATGAACACCCATCCGCTAAGCACGCAATAGCGCCTTTTGTTTCTTGTTGTTCGTGCTCAGTATTTAAAGCAGCAAACGCATCTTGATTTTCATCTTTTATGCCCGCGGCACTGTGCCCACCAAAAGAAACATCTAGCGTATTATTACGAACTTGAGCGTGTTGGGTTTCATCAAACATGGTTAACGCTGCCTTAAGTCACTGAAATAAGTTCAACAGAGCCATCTTCGTTTACTTCTGTGATGTGCCCATCTGGCTCTTTCATGAAAAATAACGCCCCTAAACCTAACAATGCACTGGCAGCAATAATCATAAAGAAAGTTTGGTAATCCACTAATGAGAGCGCCGTTAAATACACCACCGCGCCAACGTTACCGTAAGCGCCTGTCATACCTGCAATTTGCCCTGTTAAGCGGCGTTTGATAAGTGGCACAGCAGCAAAAACCGCTCCCTCACCAGCTTGCACAAAGAACGAACACGCCATGGCAGCAGCTACAGCAAGCCAAAGTGGCCAGCTAGCGTCAACTAAGCCCATAACAAAGTAACCTACAGCTAACCCTGAGGTAAGAACAATAAGTGTTTTACGACGACCCATTCTATCTGAGATCCAACCACCACCCGGGCGCGAGGCTAAATTCATAAACGCATAAGCAGAGGCCAGTAAACCTGCGTACACCATATCGAGGCCAAACACTTCCATAAAAAATAATGGCAACATAGATACAACGGCCAGCTCTGAGCCAAAGGTAGTAAAATATAAAATATTAAGTACAGCTACTTGTTTAAATTCGTAGCGGTGTGATTCTGGCACGGGTTGTTTAAAGATATGTCCGTTTATATCAAAGGTTTTATATACCTCGTAAGCGTATAACAGCACTAAAAATGCATAAACGGCTAAAACAAAATTGGCAGAAATTAAATTAGCGCCTGTAGGAGACAACTTCCAAGTAAGTAAAGCCAGTGCGCCATACATAGGTAATTTCATAATAAGCAATAATACAAAGTCACCTTTACTGGTTACTTCCATTGCGCCTACTTTTTTAGGCTTAAAGTATGTACCCCCTTTTGGTGTATCGGTTACGTTTATGTACCAAATAACACCAAAAATAACGCTAAGTACGCCCGTTAAACCAACGGCATAGCGCCAGCCATCGTCGCCGCCAAACATAAGCGCTAATACAGGTAGTAACATGGCAGCGGCAGCCGAGCCAAAATTACCCCAGCCACCATAAATACCTTCTGCTGTACCTAACTCGTTTGCCGGGAACCACTCGCTCACCATACGAATGCCCACTACAAAGCCTGCACCAATAAAGCCTAGTGCAAAACGCGCGATAGCGGCTTGCTCAAATGTGGTGGCCATAGCAAACATAAAACACGGTATGCTACATAAAATAAGTAAAGCGGCATAAACAATACGCGGACCAAACTTATCTGTCAGCATGCCAACAACAACACGCGCCGGAATGGTTAAGGCCACATTTAAAATGAGCAGCGTTTTTACCTGTGCCATAGTTATACCTAGCGAGCCCGCTATTGCCCCTAATAATGGAGCATGGTTAAACCATACAAAAAAAGAGATAAAAAACACCATCCAGCTTAAATGTAGTATTTTCATTTTTCCGCTAAACGATATGAGATTAAACCCAGAACTCGGTTGCATGTTTTTTTCCTTGTAACGATTATTATTTTAAGCAGTGAGTACGACTTTGGTAGTAATAACACTGCGACGATTGTTAAATTAACGTTAACCGCTTTCAGCAATTACTAAGCCAACAATTAATAGGTAGGTTTTTCAGTTACTTATATTTTTGGGAATTAATATTTATTTCGCTTTGCACTATTTAAGCAGCTTTGTTGGGCGTAAACAGTGCAAAGAATTTTTAAGCTTTACTTGCTCTAGGTTTTAACTAATTGGTATTGTTAAAAAAAATTATGAGAACTCATTAATGCAAAAACCCCCTTTAACGTATCAGCAGCAATTACGCTATTCTCGCCATATTATGCTTCCTCAGCTAGATATAGATGGACAAGAAAAAATATGGCAAAGTCATGCTCTTATTGTGGGGTTAGGTGGATTAGGTTGCCCAGTTGCGCAGTACTTAGCGGCATCGGGCGTAGGTACTTTAACGCTTGTAGATAACGATGTGGTTGATGCAACTAACTTGCAAAGGCAGGTGCTCTATAAACAAAGTGATGTTGGGTGCTTAAAAACCCACAGTGCAAAAGAACAGTTAACTCAGTTAAATGATGAAATAGAGATCCACACTATTGATGAATTTTTAAATGAAAATTCGCGCCTTGAACAATTACTTAGCAAAGTAGATGTAGTTATTGACTGCACTGATAACTTAGCAACACGTAATTTGCTCAACAGCGCCTGCTATAACACCCGTACGCCCTTGGTTTCGGGCTCTGCCATAAGGTTAGAGGGACAAGTAGCTTGCTTTACAATGGCGCCTAATAGCCATTGCTACGGGTGTGTGTCACAGCTCTTTGGCGAACAAACTCAAAGCTGTTCAGAGTCAGGGGTGCTCTCTCCTATTGTAGGGCTTATTGGCAGTATTCAAGCGACTGAAGTACTTAAAATTATTGCAGGACTGCCTAGTAAACTCACCGAGCAGCTATTACTTGTAGATGGTTTGAGTATGGAGTTTAACCGTTTTAACATTGTTAAAAATAAGCACTGCCCTGTTTGCAGTGCTTAATTTAGTACATTTTGTAAATACATGACTGCTTTTAAAAGCCTAATTTAGCGTTTCTAGGTTATTTATTGTCAAATAAATCTGCTCGCCTAGGCTTACAGCGCTTTGCTGCCATTGCCTTTTAGACACCGCGCAATACAGTAATTGCGTATCTACATTAACAGTTAGCAACCATTGCTCATCAAGCTGCTGGGCATTTTCAAGTATACCTATTAGCACGTTTGCACTGCTCTCGTTAATTGGTTTTACTTTGTTGTAGGTTATTTGGCTGCTTTCTATAATTAACTTATGGTTTTGTTTTACCAGCGAAGGCACTGCATATAAATGCTGTTGGCTATTACTAAGAGTAAGCTGGTAAAGACCAAAAGCATCATTAAATTCAGGCTTACTATAACTAAGTATACTGAGCGGCGTTTGGCTCTTATTTGTATAAATACTTTGCACCACTTCTTGTGTTGCACCGCACTGGAGCACGCTGCCTTTCGCTATATGAAGTAATGTATCGCTGCAATAAAGTAGCTCTTTTAAAGAGTGGCTAACAATAATAAATTTAATACCATGGGATTTATTAAGTTGCTGAATAGCCCCCAACATAGTAAAACGCGTTGACCAATCTAAGGCGCTAAATGGCTCATCAAGTAAAACAACAGATTGCCCACTTAGTAGTGTTCTTGCAAAAATTACGCGCTGGCGCTCCCCGCCCGAAAGCCCCGACACATCACGATTTAGTAATGGGTTTAGTGCTAATAAATCAATTACCTGATCAGGCGTTAGGTTGTTACTTTTATTTTTACAATGCTTGTGAGTAAACAGTAAATTACCCATCACATTTAAATGTGGAAATAACGGGCACGACTGCAGCTGTAAAGTAAGTAGGCGTTTATCGGGCTTTAAATGAGTAATATTATGATTGTTTATACACACATTTTGCGCCGTCGTAAGTCCTGCTATCGCCTGTAATAAGCTCGATTTGCCAGAGCCCGAAGGGCCAAACACCCCTAAAATATCAAATTGATTTATAGCTAAATCAACATGTAATTCAAAATCGTCCAAACGTTGATGACATTGTATTTTAAGCACGATTAGCAGCTCCGTTTATCACGGTTTTATTAAATTTAAACAACAACACTAAACACGCAAACGAGATTGCTAGTAATACCAACGACAATTGGTGCGCAGCCCCATAATTAAGTGACTCTACATGGTCGTACAACGCAATAGACACCACTTGGGTTTCGCCTTGTATATTGCCACCAATCATTAGCACTAAACCAAATTCTCCCAATGTATGGGCAAAGCCCAGTGCAAAGGCACTGCCTATGCTTGGCTTTAATAGCGGTAACGTTAAATACATAAAACGCTTAAATGGGCTGATCCCCAAGGCAATAGCAGCTTGATTATAAGTAGTATTTATTTGTTTAAAGCCCGCCAGTAACGGCTGCATCACAAAAGGGAGAGAGTAAAATAACGAGCCAATAACCACCCCTTGAAAACTAAACGCGAGCTGCGTACCCGTGAGCCAAAACCAAAACTGGCCAAATGCATGAGTAGGTGAAAACAATACCAATAAATAAAAGCCCATTAGCGTAGGCGGCAGCACCAAAGGCATTGCTATAAGTGCTTCTAATATAGGCTTTAACTTACCTTTATAACTGGCTAGCTGCCATGCAAGCGGAATGCATATAATCAACAAAATAGCAGCCGTTATAAAGGCAAGTTTAATTGTAAGCCACAGCGCTGTTACATCACTTGCTAACATCACTTTCCTTTGCTTTATAACCAAGCTCTAATAATGTTTTTGCGGTTGAGGGGTCATTTAAAAAAGCCATAAACTTTTTAGCTGTCGTTAAATGCTTAGTCGCGCTTATGATAACGCCTTGCTGCGTTATTTCAGGGTGTTTTTCAGGTTCGATAAGCGTGTAATTTAAATATTTTTTATTTTTAGTTTTGCGATACGCCGACTTTAACGTAGATAGCGCGACCAAGCCTTTAGCGGCATTGCCTGTTTCTACAAATTGAAACGCATGGGTAATATTATTTCCATACACAAATTCATACGGTGTTTTTATATAGTTTTTAGCATAATGCGCCGATGATTGCCCATATGGCGAAAACCTTGGATTAGCAATGGCTAATTTATTATTAATAACTGAGTTGCTTGGCTGCCACAGCGCTAATAAACCTATCGCATAGGTGGTTAAGCTATTTTTGAGTGCAAAGCCGTCTTTGATTAGTGCGTGTGGGCGTGCAGCGTCGGCTGATAAAAAAATATCGTACGGTGCACCGTGCATAATTTGAGAGTGTAATACGCCGCTAGAAGCAGCTGATATTTTAATATTAATATTTTTCAGGGCTGGGTTAGTTACCAGCGTTTGCAGCACAGGTTTAAAATTGCTCGCAACGGCTATGTGCAGCGTTTCTTTTGCGTTAAGAGGATTGCTAAATACCACTAACAGTAATAACAAATAACCACACCATGTATTGTAAAGCTTTAACATTATAAGTATTGTTTTAAAAATCAGACACATTATAAAAAACAATATATATGAACGATGTATGCAATGCACCTGGTTTATTACCAGTAGAAACCGCAATTAGTAACATGCTAAGCGCTATTAACTTTGATAAAGCCGCAGAAACCATTTCAATAATGCACAGTGTTGGCCGTGTTTTAGCAAACGATATCAAATCCAATATAAATGTGCCTGCTCACGATAATTCGGCAATGGATGGCTATGCACTTTGCCTAAGCGAAGGGCTAACAACTTATCAGCAAGTAGGCAGTGTATTTGCTGGGCAAACCTTTAAAAACATCTTAACACCTGGGCAATGCGTTAGAATTATGACCGGCGCTGCCCTGCCCCCTGGCGCTAATGCGGTAGTTATGCAAGAAAACGCCAGCGTAGATAACGACAAAATAACATCTACAGGTCATATTGAGCTCAATAATAATGTGCGCTTTGCAGGTGAAGACATTGCAAAAAATAGTGTTGTTTTTAAAGCGGGCAGAAAACTAAAAGCAGTCGATGTAGGCTTACTTGCCTCTATTGGTATTAACCAAGTAAGTGTATATGAAACACTAAAGGTCGCGGTTTTTTCTACAGGGGATGAACTTATAGAGCCTGGCAATGCCCTACCTGCAGGTGCTATTTATGAAAGTAATCGCGCTGTTATATTAAGCGAGCTTAATGATAACAATATAGAAGTGATTGATTTTGGGATAATTCCCGATGATAAAACGCTCATTAAAAATACGTTTTTAAAAGCAAACGAGCAAGCCGATGCCGTAATAAGCTCTGGTGGTGTATCGGTTGGCGAAGCCGATTTTACTAAAGAAGTATTAAATGAAATTGGCGATATACACTTTTGGAAAATCGCCATGAAACCGGGCAAACCCTTTGCTTTTGGTAAATTACCTAACAGCTACTTTTTTGGTTTACCAGGTAACCCCGTATCGGCAGCCGTTACGCTTGAGCGACTTGTAAAGCCAGCCCTTACAAAGCTTTCAGGAAATGAACATACTGCTAAGTTACGTTTAAAAGCAACCACCACAGCGCTGATTAAAAAGCGCCCCGGCCGTACCGACTTTCAACGCGGTATTGCCAGTACCGACGAAAACAATAACCTACTGGTAACGCCTATAAATAAGCAAGGTTCAGGGGTACTCTCATCGCTTAGCCACGCTAACTGCCTTATTGTGGTGCCCGCCGAAAGTGGCAATATTTCAAAAGACGAAACCGTAGAAATAGAGTTTTTGTAAAGCTAAAAATGCTACAGCTAACTTTATAATATAGCTGTAGCACTGCTGTTACTCTTAAAATATTTTAATATTGAGTGTTTGAATTAAACAATTTAGCTTTTCGCTACGTCCTACAAAATCTGCTTCGCTAAGTTTTTTAACACACTTTAGCGCATTTTTAGTCGCAAAGTATCTATCATAACTGAGGCTTCGCTCGCATTTTACGCTATACGTTGAAGGCCAACTCCCACCGGCACCAGTTGCTATGCCAACAACATTACATGTTGCATCTATATAGTGCTCCCATGCTTTTATTTGCGCTTTAACTGCATCTACTTGGTAGTCGTCATTTAGTTGCGGGTAGATTTCATTCATCATTTTACTGATTTTAATTTTGTATCTGTTGCCCTCTAAATTATAAATATTGCCTGTGTGCATTGCACCGCCTTCTGGCCAGCCATCTGCGCTTTCTCCAAGTGCACCAAACGATGAAACTGTAAAAGCTAACCCAATAACCATTTTATTCATTTTAAATCCCTTTATTTTTTTGAAACTAAGTCCTTAAATTAAAAATAAGAGCTTATTCATATTTTACAAAAATAATAAATAGATTAAAAACATTATGTTTTAGCTTTGCTAATTAATTTGAACTCTGGCTAAGATATTTACTAACATATTGAATCATGGTGATATTTAAATTTATTTTCTCTAACCAGAAATTTTAAGTAAATCCAACGCAGTTAGCGCTTAAAATGGCTGATAGAGATAGGTTTATTATCCAGAATTCAGGTTAATTTTGTTAAATACTATTGAGGTACTCTTACAACGCCCTCCATAAGCACACGAGCACTGCGGCTCATACTTGCTTTGGTAACTTGCCAATCTCCAGCTATTTTTTTAGCTTCTGCGCCTACCTTTAGCGTGCCAGAGGGGTGGCCAAAGTTAACTTCGTTTAATGTCCCGCCACCTGCGGCCACATTAACAAGCGTACCTTCAATTGCAGCGGCTGCGCCAATAGCTACTGCGGCTGTGCCCATCATAGCGTGATGAAGCTTGCCCATAGACATAGCACGTACTAATAAATCAATTGTTGTAGCTTCAATAAACTTACCACTTGACGCGTTATAATCTAATGGCGCTGCCACAAAGGCTACTTTAGGTGTATGTTGGCGTGTTTGCGCCTCGTTAATATTAGCTATTAACCCCATTTTGACTGCGCCATAGGCACGAATAGTTTCAAGCTTTTTAAGTGCGTCAGTATCGTTATTAATATCGCTTTGCAGCTCAGTGCCACTATAGCCAATCTCCGCAGCATTAATAAATACAGTAGGAATACCCGCGTTTATCATGGTGGCTTTTAAAGTACCAACACCTGGTACTTCTAAGTCATCTACTACATTGCCTGTAGGGAATAACGCCCCTTCACCATCGGCGGGGCTTAAAAACTCTAGCTTTACCTCGGCAGCAGCAAAGGTCACGCCATCAAGTTCAAAATCGCCAGTTTCTTGCACTTCGCCATTGGTGATAGGCACATGAACTAAAATGCTTTTTTTAATATTAGCCTGCCATACACGCACCACGGCTACACCGTTATCGGGTACTGTGCTTTTATCAACTAAGCCGTTCGTTATAGCAAACGCACCTACTGCGCTGGTTAAATTACCGCAATTGCCGCTCCAATCTATAAAAGGTTTATCTATTGCCACTTGGCCAAATAAATAATCCACATCGTGGTTAGGTTGCTCGCTTTTACTTAAAATAACCGTTTTACTAGTACTTGATGTTGCACCGCCCATGCCATCGGTTTGTTTGCCATATGGGTCGGGGCTACCAATTATGCGTAACAGTAAATTGTCGCGCGCCTCACCTGCCACTTGGGCAGGCTTGGGTAAGTCGGTTAACTTAAAAAATACACCTTTACTGGTGCCGCCGCGCATATAAGTTGCTGGCACTTTAATTTGTGGTTTAAACATAATGCACGCCCCTTATGCTGATTGCGTAGCTTCTAAAAAGTCTTGCGCAAAGCGCTGTAATACACCACCAGCGGCATAAATAGAAAGTTCTTCTTGGGTATCCAATCTGCATTTCATAGGTACTGTTAGTACCTCACCGTTTTTACGTGTAATCACTAAATCAAGCGTTGCACCTGGTGTTGGCTCGCCTTTTACATCAAAGCTTTCGCTGCCATCAATGTTAAGCGTTTTGCGGGTAGTGCCTGGTTTAAACTCAAGCGGTAATACACCCATGCCAATTAAGTTAGTACGGTGAATACGCTCAAAGCCCTCTGCAGCTATAACCTCAACGCCTGCAAGCCTTACCCCTTTTGCAGCCCAATCACGCGATGAGCCTTGCCCATAATCGGCACCGGCTACAATAATGAGTGGTTGTTTACGCTGCATATAAGCTTCGATTGCTTCCCACATACGGGTATTGGTACCTTGTGGCTCTAATCGTGCGTATGAACCTTGTTTAACTTCGCCGTTTTCATCACGCACCATTTCGTTTAACAATTTAGGGTTTGCAAATGTAGCGCGCTGCGCTGTTAAGTGATCGCCTCGGTGCGTTGCGTACGAGTTAAAATCCTCTTCAGGAACATTCATTTTAGTTAAGTATTCACCCGCGGCACTGCTTGCCATAATAGCGTTTGAAGGCGATAAATGATCCGTTGTAATGTTATCGCCAAGTACAGCAAGGGCGCGCATGCCGGTCATGGTGCGCTCACCTGCAAGGGCGCCTTCCCAGTATGGCGGGCGGCGAATATAGGTACTTTGCTCGCGCCAATTGTATAGCGGGTCGTTGTCTTCACCGTAATCTACGGTTAAATCAAACATAGGTTCGTACACTTTTTTAAATTGCTCTGGCTTTACGCTTTGTTTTATTACTTCATCTATTTCTTCATCACTTGGCCATAAGTCTTTTAGCGTTATGTCGTTATCATTTTGATCTTTCCCTAGTACACCTTTTTCAATATCAAATCGAATAGTACCGGCAATAGCGTAAGCCACCACTAATGGCGGTGACGCTAAAAACGCTTGCTTAGCATACGGATGTATACGCCCATCAAAGTTACGGTTGCCCGAAAGCACCGCTGTTGCGTATAAGTCGCGATCTATCACTTCTTGTTGAATTACAGGGTCAAGCGCGCCGCTCATGCCGTTACAGGTAGTACAGGCAAAGCCCACAATACCAAAGCCAAGTTTTTCAAGTTCAGGGAGTAATTTTGCTTCTTCTAGGTATGATTGCACCGCTTTTGAACCCGGTGCTAATGACGTTTTAACCCACGGTTTACGCATTAACCCTTTGGCATTTGCATTACGCGCAAGTAAGCCGGCAGCAATTACGTTGCGCGGATTACTGGTGTTAGTACAACTGGTAATAGCAGCAATAATACACGCGCCATCTGGCATTAAGCCTTCTTCGTTTTCAACAACACCAGATATACCTTCTTTGGCTAAATCGCTGGTGGATACACGACGATGTGGGTTTGAAGGCCCAGCAATATTGCGTCCAACGCTCGATAAATCAAATTTAAGCACGCGCTCATATTTTGCGGTTTTTAAACTATCGCTCCAAAGGCCAGCCGTTTTAGCGTAGTTTTCTACAAGTGCTATTTGCTCTTCATCACGCCCTGTTAAACGTAAATAATCGATTGTTTTATCGTCTATATAAAACATGGCTGCAGTGGCACCAAATTCTGGTGTCATGTTTGAAATAGTTGCTCTGTCGCCAAGGGTGAGTGCATTGGCGCCTTCGCCGTAAAATTCTAAATAGGTCGATACAACACGCTGAGCGCGTAAAAATTCGGTAATGGCCAGCACTATGTCGGTTGCAGTAATGCCAGGCTGACGAGTGCCAGTAAGCTCAACTCCTACTATATCAGGCAGGCGCATGTACGAGGCACGGCCAAGCATTACGCTTTCGGCTTCAAGCCCACCAACACCTACAGCAATTACGCCAAGTGCATCCACATGCGGGGTGTGGCTGTCGGTACCAACTAAGGTATCGGGGAATGCAATGCCATCGCGGTTTTGAATAACAGGCGACATTTTTTCAAGGTTAATTTGATGCATAATGCCGTTACCAGGCGGAATAACATCAATATTTTTAAAGGCGGTTTTAGTCCAGTTTATAAAATGAAAACGGTCGTCGTTGCGTCTATCTTCTATTGCACGGTTTTTTTCAAATGCTTCAGGGTCAAAGCCTGCGTGCTCAACCGCTAATGAGTGATCAACAATTAGCTGGGTAGGCACAACCGGGTTTACTTTTGCTGGATCACCACCTTTTGCGGCAATGGCGTCGCGCAGGCCAGCTAAATCAACTAAAGCAGTTTGGCCTAAAATATCGTGGCACACTACGCGCGCCGGATACCACGGAAAGTCTAAATCTTGCTTACGCTCAATAAGCTGATTAAGCGCATCGGTTAGCATATCAGGCTCACAGCGGCGCACTAAGTTTTCGGCAAGTACGCGTGATGTGTAAGGCAATGTGGCATAAGCACCAGGCTTTATTGCATCAACGGCTTCTTGCGTATCGTAGTAATCCACATTTGAGCCGGGCAATGGTTTTCGGTATTGGGTGTTATTAATTATGGTCATAATATCTGTTCGCTAATAGGTGACGGGAGATAAAAGGCAAGAGGTGAGCGTATTGCTCACCCTATACCAATCCGCATAATTAAATATTATTACGGATTGGTATTATGTGTAACTAATTAGCCTCTTGATTCAATTGGCGTGTAGCTACGTGCCTCTGGCCCTGTGTAATCTGCACTTGGGCGAATAATACGGTTATTAGCGCGCTGCTCTTTAACATGTGCCGTCCAGCCGGTAACACGGCTCATCACAAATATTGGCGTAAATAACTTAGTTGGGATCCCCATAAAGTGATACGCCGAAGCATGGAAAAAATCAGCATTACAAAACAGTTTTTTCTCGCGCCACATAACTTCTTCACACCTAACCGACACAGGGTAAAGCACATCATCGCCCACCTCTTTAGCTAGTTTTTCAGAAAACTTTTTAATAATAACGTTACGTGGGTCTGACTCACGGTAAATAGCGTGTCCAAAGCCCATTATTTTATCTTTGCGCTCTAGCATACCCATAATTTCTTGCTCGGCGTGCTCTGCACTTGTAAAACCCTGAATCATATCCATAGCGGCTTCGTTTGCACCACCATGCAGTGGCCCACGTAGCGTACCAATAGCGCCCGTTACACAAGAATGAATATCAGAAAGCGTTGATGCACACACGCGCCCAGTAAATGTAGAGGCATTAAATTCATGCTCTGCGTATAAAATTAGCGACACATTCATTACTTGCGCAAAAAGCTCGCTCGGTGCTTTGTCGTGTAATAGGGTTAAAAAATGCGCGCCCACTGAGTCGTCATCAGTTTGTGTTTCAATGCGTACGCCATCGTGAGTAAAGCGGTACCAGTAACAAATAATACTTGGAAACACTGCAACCATACGGTCAATCGCATCGTTTGCTTGGCTAAAATCAAGTTCCATTTCTAGGTTACCCAGCATTGAGCAACCGGTACGCATAACATCCATTGGATGCGCGTCTTTAGGAATATTTTCAAGCACGGTTTTTAGTGCATCTGGCAGGCCGCGTAAGCTTTTTAATTTAGCTTTATACTTGGCTAGTTCATTTGCTGTTGGTAGCTCGCCGCGTGAAAGTAAAAAAGACACTTCTTCAAACTGTGCTTTTTCGGCAAGTTCGCTAATATCGTACCCACAATACGTTAAACCTGAGCCTGTTTGTCCTACTGTACATAATGCTGTTTGCCCTGCTACTTGGCCGCGTAAGCCTGCTCCGCCTAATGCTTTATCTACCATGATCTTCTCCTATCTAAATTTGTGTGTGTTATCTATTTTAATAGTTATTATTTGTCAGATTTTGATGAAAAAAGGTTATCGAGTGTGTTTTCGTATGTGTGGTAATCTAAAAATTCGTAAAGCTCGGCGCGTGTTTGCATGTTCTCAATTTCGCTTTGCTGCGAGCCTTCATTTAAAATGGCAGAGTACACATTAAGCGCAGCTTTATTCATTGCTCTAAAAGCACTAAGTGGATAAAGCACCATCTCTACACCTACTTCACTTAACTGCTCTTTGGTGTAAATAGGCGTTTGGCCAAACTCTGTAATATTAGCTAAAATTGGTACATTGATCGCTTTTGCAAATGCTTGGTAGTCGGCAAGGTCGTGCACGGCTTCTGCAAAAATAGCGTCTGCGCCCGCTTCAACACACGCAGCTGCACGGTCAATCGCCGCGCTTAAACCCTCTTTTTGAAACGCATCGGTACGCGCCATAATGTAAAAATCACTATCGGTTTTTGCATCAACTGCGGCTTTAATGCGGTCAACCATTTCACCTTGGCTTACAATTTCTTTATTAGGGCGATGACCGCAACGCTTTTGTGCCACTTGGTCTTCAATATGAAAACCCGCTGCGCCTGCTTTGGTCATTTCTTTAACGGTACGCGCAATATTAAACGCCCCGCCCCAGCCTGTATCGGCATCTACCAGTAGTGGCAAATCGCTGGCACCGGTAATACGGCGAATATCTTCAAGTACATTATCAAGGCTGGTCATGCCTAAATCGGGCATACCGTAAGAGGCGTTCGCAACACCAGCACCTGAGAGATAAATAGCTTGGTGGCCCATTTTTTCAGCCATCATGGCTGTGTATGCATTAATAGTACCCACCACTTGTAATGGGCGGTTATTCGCAATGGCCTGTTTAAATTTTAATCCTGCTGACATTATTTTCTCCTCACTTTGAACGGTTGCTACATGGAGTAACTTATATTTTTAATCTTACATTGTGACTGTTTAACTGTTACTAGCTTTTAGAAGTTTTTGTTTATGACAAATACCAATCTGTATGTGTATGAGGTCTATTTAACGCTAAGAAAATCGTTCTGTAACTAGGCAATAATTTTTATGTTAGTGGTTCTAAATAAAAAATTCTTAACAACGTTATAGAGCGTTTTAATCAGTTAAATTGTTCGAATACTCATATTGATTGGTATACATCAAATTTGGTTTGAATATTTGCTTGCGATGCACTGATGTGTCGTTTCATCAGCATTTCAGCAAGTTCACCATCGTGGTTTTCTATCGCGTTAATAATAGCTAAGTGCTCATCAAACGCTTTTGATACGCGCGGACCTACCATGCCCATTTGTACACGGTACATACGTATTAATTGGTAAAGCTCGTTACATAACAAATGGATTAAATGGGCGTTTTTACTGCCTTTAATAATGCGATAGTGAAAGTCTAAATCGCCCGCTTCTTGATAGTACGACTCACCCTCTTTAACACGCTGCGTTTGCAAATGTTGGTTAAGTAATTGCTTTAAGCCTTGAACTTCGTCAGCTGCCATATTGTCGGCAGCAAGCCTACATGCTAAGCCTTCAAGCGAGCTGCGTACTTGGTATACTTCAATTAAACGCTCTGCGGTTAGCGCCACTACTCGGCAACCTACATTGGCTTTACGCTCCACTAAGTAACAGCTTTCTAGGCGATTAAGTGCTTCTCTAAGCGTTGCACGGCTTACACCATAGCGCTTTGCAAGCTCAGGCTCCGATATTTTACTGCCCTGCTGTATGCTGCCCTCTACTATTTCACGGCGCATATCAACAAACACTTGATCAGATGCTGTAGTAATAGGTGTATCGTTTAAAAAAGGTTGCGTCATGGCTTTATAATTAAATTGTCGACAATTGATGGGTTAACTATGTGCTTAATAAAAAAACATGTCAACCCCACCTAGGGTAAAAATGAGTAAAAAACACACTCATTGTCGACACTGTTAATCTAAAGTCGTATAAAATTGCTTTAAAATTAAACTAAAAACACAATGTGTCGACACACCAATAAATTATAAAGCCGCTATTTAACACTGAAATAGTGCGTTAAAAGTGCTAATATCGCGCTTTATTTTTTAATGTACGAGCCAACGCGTGAACGCCAACACTTTTATTCCTGAGCATTTTATTGACGACGTAAAAACCTATTTACCTGCGCACCTCAATTTAGACGACTTTATAAACGCGTGCCGTCGCCCTCTCAGAAAATCTATTCGTGTAAATACATTAAAAATTAGCGTTGCCGAATTTAAACACCGTGCAGAGAAAAAAAACTGGCAACTTACACCCATACCTTGGTGTAGTGAGGGTTTTTGGCTAGAACGTCCAAGCGATGAAGAACAAAACTTAGCATTAGGCAATACCGACTTACATTTAAGCGGCGCCATGTACGTACAAGAGGCAAGCTCAATGCTGCCGCCTATGGCACTAAAACAAAGTATTGAAAGCTCAGATTTACAAGATAACTATGTGCTTGATATGGCATCAGCGCCTGGCTCTAAAACTTCGCAACTTGCCGCAATAATGAATAACCAAGGCGTACTTGTTGCCAACGAGCTTTCGTCATCACGCTTAAAAGTACTTAGCGCTACGCTTAAGCGTATGGGCGTTGGTAACTGTGCGCTTTCGCATTTTGATGGCGTCATATTTGGTAATTATATGTTTGAATGCTTTGATAGCATTTTGCTTGATGCACCCTGCTCTGGTGAAGGTACCGTACGTAAAGATGCCGACGCACTTAAAAACTGGTCAATAGAATCAAATATAGAAATTGCTCAAGTTCAAAAAGATTTAATTAAAAGCGCTTTTTACGCATTAAAACCAGGCGGTACACTGGTGTATTCGACCTGTACGCTTACCCCGCTCGAAAACCAACAAGTATGCGACTATCTACTGAATGAATTTGGCGACTATATTGAGCCGCAATCGCTAAGTGATTTATTTAAAGGGGCAGAAAAAGCCACAACCGCCGAGGGCTATTTACATGTGTGGCCGCAAACATTCGACAGTGAAGGCTTTTTTATCGCTAAGTTTAAAAAACTCGCAAGCTGCAATAACCCAACCCAAAGCGTGAAAAAAGGTGCGTTTCCGTTTAACGAGTTTGATAAAAAACAAACCAGTTCTTTTATGAGCGAGCTTAAAAAACAGTTTGGCTTAAATGCGCTTCCAGGTAAGTTAATGCAGCGCGATAAAGAACTGTGGTTATTTCCTGATGGGTTTGAAGCCGTTCAAAACAAAATAAAATACGCACGTTTAGGTATTCAACTAGGTATTATTCATAAAAACGGAGTAAGGCTAACTCACGAGTTTGCTACCGTGTTTGGTAATGAATGCAAAAGCAATATGTATGCTTTAACAAACGAGCAAGCAAACGACTACTTTAATGGTAAAGATATACGCCTAGAAGACGTTACAAAAGCCAGCGGCGAAGTAGTACTAACCTTATGTGGCTGCCCTATTGGGCTGGGTAAATGGCAAAAAAATAAAATAAAAAACTCTTTGCCTCGCGATCTTGTGCAAAATACCCAGTTAATAAGCTGGGCATAAATCACTCAACACAAAGGGTAACCTGTGCACAATATTATTAAGTCTTTGTTATCATTTGCGGTTAATAAACAAACAAAATTTAGAGTTTTGCAAATTAGTTAACTACACTTACAGGTACTTTCTTCTTCTCCCTAAGAATTGCGAAAGTGTATTTAGTTAGCGCAAGGCTCAACTAAGAGCCATTTGTAGCCCAGAGCTTATACAATGGCTCTGGGTGTTTTACTGCTCTTCTAAATCAAACTCGGTGGTGTGGCCATCGCCGTGGATTAGTTGATAACGCGCTAAATCTCCTTGCTCCAGTGTAATTAAGCTAATGGCAGAGTCGCTTACTAGGTACTTTTGGCCTTCACCTTTGGTTTGGTGTTTATCTACTTCCATGTGCCAGCGTTTGGTGAAAAAGTTAAGCGGGCTTTTGGGGCCGTATAATATTGAGTCTAGCTTATCGAGTACATTAATTAGCTTACGCGGAAATTCGTTTTTAATTCCGCTGGCGGTGAGCTGCCATATTCTATTTGGGTGATCGCCAAAACGCTTTTGCACCGAAAAACAAAAAGAATAATGCACATCACCCGATAAAATAAGCGTTTCATTGGGTGTGTCTGTACGCCTAAAGGTATCAAGCAGTTTTTTGGCCGAGCCTTCGTGTGCCATCCAGTTTTCTACATCAACCATAAGCGGCTGGCCGCACATATTAAACGCCGCCTGTATTGCTTCTATTGATTTAACGCCAAACACAGGCGCTGGCGATACAATAATTACTTTGCTGTGGCTCAGTAGGCTTTCTTCAAGCTCTGTTAAGCGCTCCCAATCAAGTAAGCCTGAGGGTTCATTAAAGTTACTTTCGTTACGCCAGCGGTGTGTACGGGTATCAAGCACAACTACTTTAGGTGTGGTGGTAAGCTCATAATGCCAATAGTTAAATTCATTCAGAGGCTTATCAAAGGCTTTAAACTGCCAACTATTGTTGGCGCTACGGCTTTGTTTAAACTCATTTATAAGCGCGCCGGTTTTATGTAGCGCGTCGTTGCCCAGCCCTTGAAATAGCCAATAGCTTATTAGCCCATTATTAATGATGCGTTTACTACTTGGGTTTTGATTTATAGCTTGCTCCCACCCTGCTGTTAGGTTCCAATCATCGGTAACATCGTGATCGTCAAACATCATCAAGGTAGATACATTAGCAAATAAACGCTCTACGCTATTTAAGCCTTTTGCGTAGTCAATTAACGCCTTTTTTTCGGCGTTAAAAATGGTGTTATTTTTTTTATTGCCTTGTGTGTAATGGCAATTTTTAGTATCAACGCATTGCCACGCGGCGGCACTAAAGTTAAGTAAATACAGAGCTATAAATTCTTCAAAGTGAATTAAGTGATTATGCGCTTTTACGCTAGAAAAATGAGGCTCGTCTTTTTTTAGCCAGTACCCAACGCCCAATTTTGAACGTTTTTGCCATGGCGTTTTTGGTAAGTAATGATGGCGGTTAAAAAGCTGCTCATTTATATCTGCTGGTAAATTGAGCTCAAGCGGTTGCTCTTTATAAAGTCCTAATGCATCTATTAGTTGATGAATAGCCAGTAGCATAGGGCCGGCTACATCATCGGCGTAAACTTGGTCTCCGCTAAGCAGTAAAAGCTGTGCGCCCTGCAGTTTATTACTGCGCTGGGTATTTTGCCATTCACTTGCTGATACTAAGCTGTCTTTTGCGGGGTGATGTGCGTTGCGACACGAGCCATGTAAAATATGCGTAAGCTTATTGGCAATTGCAAACGAAGGCGCCGTTTGCCCTTCAAAGCACCAAGGAGTTAAGTCAATTTTTTGCTCGTTAATATGCAATGTATACGCTAATAATGTGTCGAGCGGAAACTGGCTATCAACAGGTTTTATAATTATAAAATGCAGGTAAAGGTGTTTACCTAATGCAATGCTTTGCTGCTCGCTGTAGCTTTGTTGGTTTTCAAGTGTGATTTGGCAATTGCCAGGGCGTGAAGTAGCAAACTGTATACATATACCACTTTGCTCAGCTCGGCGCACCATAGGCCCCATTAATAAAAGTGGGAGTTGCGCCGATTGAGTAGTCATGTGTTAGCCTTTCGCTGCTAATTTAAAAAGTGAATAAAAGTTATCAGTCGTTGCTTTTGCAAGCTCGTTAAAGCTTATGCCTTTAAGCTCACTAATATAGTAGGCAACATCTTCTACATACGCAGGCTGATTTGTTTTTCCACGGTACGGCACAGGTGCTAAATAAGGCGAGTCTGTTTCGATGAGTAACCTATCGAGTGGGATTTGTTTTACAACTTCTTTAAGCTCTACGGCATTTTTAAAGGTAACAATGCCAGAAATAGAGATATAAAACCCCATATCAATCGCTTTTTTGGCCATATCCCAATCTTCGGTAAAACAATGCAGTACGCCACCGCAGTTTTCTGCTTTGTGCTCACGCATTAAGTTAATAGTATCGGCTCTGGCATCACGGGTATGAATAATCAGTGGCTTTTGTAGTTCGTTTGCTACTTCAATATGGCCAACAAAACTGGCTTGTTGTACTGCGTGCGTGTCTTTTGAATAATAGTAATCTAGGCCTGTTTCGCCAATCGCGACTACTTTTTCATGCGATGCTAAATCAATGAGTTGCTGTTTATTAAGGGCATCTTTTTGATCAAGCGGATGCACGCCACACGATGCCGATACATCGTCGTAATGTTTAATTTTTTCAAGCATACTTGGGAATTGATCAAGCGTTACACTTACACATAAAAAGTGCTCTACTTGCTTTGCGCGGGCGTTGTCGAGTACTTGATCTAGGTTTAAATCTAATTTGTCAAAATCAAGACGATCTAAATGGCAATGAGAATCTACAATCACTATACGGCCTGTATGGTTTTGGGTGTTAAATTATACTAACCTGCAAAAATACCTAGTTGTACCAATTTGCAATAATACCTAATCATTTTGCGGGGCTAAACGTGTTGCTACCTGCGCTAAAAAACTCTCATTTACGACTGCATGGATGCAGAAGGTAGAGCAATGCAGGAGCAATTGTCGAGCATAACTAAATAGCGAATTTTTTACCTAGCTATCAACACGTTTTTCCAGCCTTAAAGTAAATCACTTAAGTAAGCGAATGGGTATTAAACGAGTTGGAATAAGCAAGTTAGTATTGCAAGTTAACGAGAGCTAAGCGCTCGCTAACCAGCTGCTTTATGCATATCACTATTAAGCAAATGCGTTTAAAACTACATGGTATATGTAGGATTACCAGAGTTTAACATAGTGCCTAATAGCTTTTCGATTTTAGCGTTTAAATTTGTTTTATCATCTAAAAAGCTAATGCCTATACCTGGTGGGTTAGAGCTTTGTGCGCCTTGTGGTGTTATCCACGCAACTTTACCCGTTACCACGTCATCTTCTAGCGCATCAGGTAAAGTCACTCTAAGCGCTAAAGAGTAGCCGATTTCGTAACGCATATTGGTACGTACAAATAGGCCGCCCTTTTTTAAATAAGGCATGTAGCAGCGATAAAGTTCGTCAAGGTTATCTACATCAACTAAAAGCTCTTGCATATGTATTCCTATTAAATGTTACGCAGGGCATGCGCTAAACGCGACACTGCTAGAGGTAAATTAAGCCCGAGTACCTCTGTGCTATTTTGTAAAAATTCATTCAACGCTTGCTGAGCACTTTGGTAGGCGTCAAAACTTAAACCCATAATAAGCTGCTGTTTTAATTGCTCGCTTAAAAATAATGTAAAAATGCGTATTAGCTCAGGTTGTTTGTTTATAATATTTACAAGCGGACTAAAATTATGGCTTTGTTTAAACTCAGTTGCAAATTTATATAGAGTATCAATGTGTTGCAGCTGCTCTTGCGCTTGCCACTGTTTAATTAAAAGTGGTTGCGTATAAAATAAAGGCAGCCACACATAGTCACTAATATTTAAATCGGCTAACCAGGTTTTAGCCGCTTCTGGGTTTGCGACTTTAATGTCTGTTTTGGCACAGCGGCTTAAAATGGTGGCAGGTAACTGCGCAGTGTGGCTTGTGGTTAAAATTAAAAAACGGCTATTACTGGGCTCTTCTAAGGTTTTTAATAACGCGTTTGCTGCTGCCGTGGTCATTTTTTCGCAGTTTTCAATAATAGCCACTTTATTGCCATTTTGTGCAGCAGAGTGGTTCATAAAATCGCTTATCGCACGAATATCGTCAACACCAATACTTTGCCCTTCAACTTGCGTTAGCCGTTTATCAGGGTGGTTACCCGCAAGTGTTAATGCGCAACTTTTACACTGGCCGCACGGGGCTAACTTGCTACCTTCGTTTTGCATGTGGGTATTAATATTTTGACATAATAAGCTATTAGCTAATTGCTCGCTTAGCTCAAACTTACCAACGCCTTTTGGCCCGCATAACAACTGCGCATGATGAAAACGCTGCGCTTTATAACTTTGCGCAAGCTGTTGCTCTACGTTATTAAGCCAAGGCAATGCCATGTTATTTTAACCCTTCAAAAAAGGTGCGTAGTACATTGGTTATATCGCGGTGTACTTTATCAATACTTTGGTTGGCATCTACGGTTTTAATAGAGCTATCGTCATTTGCCAGCTCAACATAACGCATGCGCGTGCGCTGAAAAAACTCAATGGCTTCTTGCTCAATTCTATCAAGCTCTCCACGGCCTTTAGCACGCTCAAGGCCTATTACGGGGTCTATATCTAGGTAAATGGTTAAATCAGGTTTTAACCCTTTTAATACCATAGACGACAAAGACGATAACGTATTAGCGCTAATGCCGCGCCCACCACCTTGATACGCTTGAGATGATAAATCGTGGCGATCTGCTAATACCCACTGCCCTTTATCAAGCGCCGGGTTAATTACATTATGCATAAGCTGCGAGCGAGCTGCGTACATAATAAGTAGTTCGGTTTCAAAGGCTATGTCTTCTTCATGTTCGGCTTTTACTAAAGTACGTAAAGACTCGGCAAGCGGTGTACCACCAGGCTCGCGTACGTTAATAAAGTCTATTTGTTTTTTATTTAAAAAGTCTTGGCATAACGAAATAGCCGTTGATTTACCTGCGCCTTCAAGGCCTTCAATAACAATAAATTTTGGTTTCATATAAAGTTTAATTCGTTTTATTTAATATATACGTTTTAACTGCCGCGTTGTGTTGCTTTAACGTGGTTGAAAATTGGTGACTGCCATCGCCCTTCGCCACAAAATAAACATACTGTGTTTTAGGCGGATTAAGCGCTGCTAAAATAGCTGCTTTTGAGGGCATGGCAATGGGTGTTGGCGGCAGCCCTTTAATGCGATACGTATTATAGGGTGTGTAATCGCGTAAATCTTTTCGTTTAATGTCACCGTCAAAACTCTCTCCTAGGCCATATATTACGGTGGGATCGGTTTGTAGGCGCATATTTGCGTTTAATCTATTTATAAAAACGGCGGCTATTAACGGGCGCTCACTGGCAAGGCCTGTTTCTTTTTCGATAATAGAGGCCATGATTAGTGCTTCGTATGAGTTTTTATACGGTAGGTTTTCTGCACGTTGTGGCCATGCTTGCTCAAGTGTTTGCTGCATTTTAACGGCCGCACGTTTTAATAAACTACTGGCAGTATCACCGCTGTGATAATGATACGTATCTGGAAATAGCCACCCTTCTAAATGGCCTTTTTCACCTACTATTTGCTGCGCCAGTTGCTCTGTATTTAAGTTATTAGTTAAATGTGGCGCACTACTAATGGCTGCTATCACTTCGCGTAAGTTTTGCCCTTCAATAATAGTAAAGCTAAAACTGATTTGCTCACCGTTGTTTATTTTTTTTATATTATTAATAACGCTTGTATTCGTTAGCTCGTACAAGCCGGCTTTTAAGTCGGTTAGTGTTGGGTCAAGCTTTGCAATTACTTGATAGCGCCAGCAGCTTTTTAACCAATTATTAGCTTGCCATTGTTTACATAGCTGGTTAAAGCCCATGCCTTTTTTAACTTCAAACTGGGTAGGCGTTGTTATATTTAGCGAGCTAGTTATTGTTGCTTGTAATTGCTGATACCCTACTAGCGTTGTAACTAAAGCTAACAATAATACCGATAAAATAACTTTTAACACTTAGCCTCCTTGGCTAATAATTCATTTAATAAACACATGCTTTGCTCAACATTAAATGTATGTTGTTCTATACGACTAACGGGCACAGCGCCCATTAAGCTATTACAAATAAATACAGCACTAGCTTGGGTTAATTCATTTAGGCTTACTTGCTTAAATTCAACCGCTAATTTATCACATAACGATTGCAGATAAACCCCTTTAATACCGCATTGCTCAAGGCTTGGCGTATATACCTTATTATCACGAATAGCAAAAATATTAGCTGCCGAGGCTTCAATCACATTGTTTTGATGATCGAGTACTAAAACATCGTCACATTGCTGTTTTGCCATGGCATTTTTAATCAGCACTTGTTCTAGTCGGTTAAGTGTTTTTAAACCGGCTAATAAAGGTTGGGCTGCTAATTTTATTGGGCTTAGGGCTAAACTCACCCCTGTTTTAGATAATGCTGGGTAGCTTTGTGGAAACCCTAACACGGTAATTAAAATGGTTAAATGGGTGTGTTGCGGCAACCCATAGCCTCGCCCACCTTCTCCGCGGGTGATCACTATTTTAAGCACATTTAATTGGCAGCCAGTAATCGCCTTTGCAATATGTTGCTCAAGCTCAGTAAAGTTAATTGCAGGAAACGCTAAGCGTTCTGCGCATTCTACCAAACGTGCTTTATGGTACTGCCAATGCTCTACCTGCCCAGCAATTACTTTGGCTGTGGTAAAAAAACCATCACCGTAGTTAAGGCCTCTATCGCGTGTATTAATCGCACTTGTATCATCGGTTGTTATTATTGTTTGCATATTGAATGGCTTGCATAAAAAAAGCCCAGTTAAACAACTGAGCTCTTATAATGTGGTTCGTTGTTAAAAAGGATTATACCTTTTTAAATAGCAACGAGCCATTAGTCCCACCAAAACCAAATGAGTTACACAATGCAAAGTCGAGTTTTGCATCACGTGCAGTGTGGGCTATGTAATCTAAGTCACAGCCTTCATCTGGGTTATCTAGGTTAATGGTGGGCGATACTTTTTGATCGGCCAGCGATAAAATAGAAATAATAGACTCTACAGAACCCGCTGCACCTAATAGGTGTCCCATCATCGATTTAGACGAGCCTACCATTACATCTTGCGCTGCACTGCCAAAAATAGTTTTAACAGCTTGCGTTTCGGCTTTGTCGCCTGCGTTAGTAGATGTACCGTGTGCGTTAATGTAACCAACTTGGTCTGCATTTACTTGTGCATCGTTTAATGCATTTTGCATAGCAAGTGCCGCACCTGCACCATCTTCCGGTGGCGAGGTCATGTGATACGCATCACCGCTCATACCAAAGCCAACAAGCTCAGCATAAATTTTAGCGCCACGGGCTTTAGCGTGTTCATACTCTTCTACTACAACAACACCTGCACCATCAGATAGTACAAAACCATCGCGGTCTTTGTCCCACGGACGCGACGCAGCTTGCGGGTCGTCGTTACGGGTAGAAAGCGCACGTGCAGCATTAAAACCACCCATACCAATAGGTGTACAGGCTTTTTCTGCGCCACCGGCAACCATCGCATCGGCATCGCCGTAAGCAATCATACGCGCTGCATGGCCAATATTGTGCAGGCCTGTAGTACATGCCGTCACAATAGAAATATTAGGACCACGTAAACCATGCATCATTGATAAATGGCCCGAGATCATATTAATAATGGTTGATGGCACATAAAAAGGAGAAAGCTTACGTGGGCCACTGTTAAGCAGCTTTATGTGGTTTTCTTCAATTAGGGTTAATCCACCAATGCCTGAACCTACAGCAACGCCAATACGTGTTGCGTTTTGTTCAGTAACTTCAAGGCCTGAGTCTTGAAAGGCTTGAACACCCGCTGCAATGCCGTACTGAATAAATAAGTCCATTTTTTTAGTATCTTTCGCCGACATGTATGCAGTTGCATCAAAGTCATTTATGAGTCCAGCGAATTTAGTACCAAATTTTGATGTATCAAAGTGGGTTATATTTTGTATACCACTTTTACCATCTAATAAGCCTTGCCAGGTAGATTGCACATCATTACCTAGCGGCGTCAACATTCCTAAGCCAGTTACGACGACTCGACGTTTAGCCACGGTTTGCCTCCAATAAGGGATATTTAAACCAATTGATTAAAATAGTATTACTTTAGTCAGCCGTTTAACTCACTAAGTTTAAATCTATTGGCATTACAAAGGGAATTCATACCCAAGCGACCTCAAAGTGCGAGTCTCAAATTCAACTAAAGATGTGCTATTACAAATGAATGCAGTAGAGAGTAAAAGCGGGTGAATTTGAATCATGAACTTTGAGGTGGTTTGGATATATAGATTAAAGGCAGCGAATGCTGCCTTTAATATGCGATTAATTACTCAGCGTGAGCTGATACGTAATCGATTGCAGATTGTACTGTAGTGATCTTTTCAGCTTCTTCATCTGGGATCTCAGTATCAAACTCTTCTTCAAGAGCCATAACTAGTTCAACAGTATCAAGAGAATCTGCACCTAGGTCGTCTACGAAAGAAGCTTCGTTTTTAACTTCTTCTTCTTTAACACCTAGCTGTTCGATGATAATTTTTTTTACGCGTTCTTGGATATCGCTCATTCTTCTTTCCTTTATTAAAAACGCCAATGCGTTATTTTCAGATTGCGGCGTAGTTTACGCCGCATAATTCTCTGATTCAATGATTTGACCATAAATAATTGTCTGGTCAAACCTCTGAGTGTTTGTTTTGTCTTTTATCGCTTATTTTCACAGCGATTTCAAGTATGTTTAAAGCAAGATCATAAAAATTTCAATGTTTTTGAGGTCACTTACTTAAGTTATTTTTAGCATTTGCTTATAACAATGGCCGTTAAACCATGTACATCGCGCCATTTACATGCAAAGTCTCGCCAGATACATACGCAGCCGCGTCAGATGCTAAATAACACACTGCCGCTGCTATCTCATCAGGCTGACCTAATCGACCTGCTGGTACATTAGCAAGGGTGGCCGCTTTTTGTTCTTCTGTTAGCTCATCGGTCATATCAGTTTGAATAAAACCAGGGGCTACTACATTTACTGTAATGCCGCGTGATGCAACTTCGCGTGCAAGCGATTTAGAAAAGCCAATAACACCCGCTTTAGCTGCCGCGTAGTTAGCTTGCCCTGCATTACCCATAGTGCCCACAACTGAGCCAATATTAATAATACGGCCGTTCTTTTTCTTCATCATTGGGCGTAATACCGCTTTAGATAAACGGAAGATAGAGCTTAAGTTAGTGTCGATAATATCGTCCCACTCACCGTCTTTCATACGCATTAATAAATTATCACGGGTAATACCTGCGTTATTTACAAGTACGTCAACATCGCCTAAGTCGGCTTTTATTGCTGCTAATGTAGCCTCAATCGATGCAGGATCGGTTACATTTAAAGCATAACCCTTACCGTTATCACCTAAGTAATCGCTAATTTTAGCCGCGCCTGACTCACTCGTAGCAGTACCTGCTACTTTTGCGCCTTGCGCTACTAAAGTGTTTGCAATTGCTTTACCAATACCACGGCTTGCGCCAGTAATTAGGACAACTTTGCCCTCTAATGAAAATAAATTAGTCATTTTATATTCTCTTATTTTGCAGCGTCGATAGCAGCAGCGTCATTTACTGAGCCACATACCATTGCTTTATCAATTCGTTTTGCAAGTCCAGTTAATACTTTACCTGGGCCAAATTCGTAGCTTTGCGTAATGCCTTGAGCAACTAAAGCCTGTACTGTTTCTGTCCAACGAACTGGGCTGTATAGTTGACGTACCAATGCATCTTTAATTGCATCAGCCGAGCTTTGTGCTTTTACATCAACATTATTAATTACATCACACTTAGGTGTATTAAATGTTAAAGCGGCTAAATCGTTGGCAAGTTTTTCAGCCGCTGGTTTCATTAGTTCACAATGTGAAGGCACGCTCACACTCAGTGGTAAGGCACGTTTTGCGCCGGCATCTTTACACGCTTGTGAAGCTCTATCAACAGCAGCTTTATGCCCTGCAATAACCACTTGCCCTGGTGAGTTATAATTTACCGGTGAAACAACTTCGCCTTGTGCAGACTCTTCACATGCTGTTTTTATTTGCTCATCGCCTAAACCAATAATGGCAGCCATAGAGCCTACGCCCGCAGGCACAGCTTCTTGCATGTATAAGCCACGGTTTTCAACAAGTTTTACCGCTTCACCTAGGCTAATAACCTCACTACATACCAATGCAGAGTATTCACCTAAGCTGTGACCAGCCATAACCACATCCACATCTGGGTTTGCAGCTAACCAGTGGCGGTAAATTGCCACGCTTGCTGTTAATAAAGCAGGTTGAGTGCGGTGAGTTTGATTAAGTTCTTCTTCTGGGCCATTTAGTACAAGCGCTGCTAAATCGTAGCCAAGTGCGCTTGACGCTTCGCTAAAGGTTGCTTTTACAATGTCAGAGCTCTCTAGTAGCTCGCTTAACATGCCAACGCTTTGTGAGCCCTGACCAGGAAATAGAAGTGCAATTTTTTGTGCCATACTTTGCTCTTTTTAATTAAACAAAAATTTAGTGTAACTACGGCACCTAAACGTTATTCGGCCGCCGAGTTTTTAGAATGTGTTTTTTCGAAAATAGCGGCTATTTTATCTGGAAGTTGACGTTCAACCTCTTTTACCGCTTCATCGATTGCTGCTTGAAATGCTTTTGCTGATGCATTTCCATGGCTTTTAACGACAATACCGCGCAATCCTACCAGAGAAGCGCCGTTATACTGGTCGGGGTTCACCCGATTATAGAGTTTTTTTATGATAGGACTTAAAATAAACGCCATGCATTTGTAAATTAAGTGCTTTTCTAAGGCGCTTGTAAACTTTTTCATGATCAGTTTAGCAATGCCTTCGCAGGTTTTTAATGCAACGTTTCCGACAAACCCTTCACACACAATGACATCGGCTTTCCCCGAAAAAATATCACTGCCTTCACTGTAACCCGTGTAATTAATATAAGGGCTTTGCTGCATAAGCTGCGCTGCTTGCTTTATGCCTTCATGGCCTTTTATGTCTTCAGAGCCAATATTAAGTAAACTCACTTTAGGGTTGTCGCAGCCAAGTGCTTGGCCTGCTACTACCGAGCCCATAATGCCAAATTGATAAAGTATTTCTGAATCACAATGCACATTAGCGCCTAAATCAAGCAGATAAACTGGATTTTTTCGCTCTGTAGGAACGGCCGATATTAATGCAGGGCGTTTAACGCCAGGCAGCATTTTTAATACGTAATGAGCCATAAAAAATAAAGCGCCGGTGTTACCCGAGCTTACACAGGCTTGTGCTTCACCCGATTTAACTAAATCAAGGGCGACACGCATAGAGGAGTCTTTTTTAGAACGCACAGCTAAAGCGGGTTCGCAAGCATTAGTGACAACTTCGCTGCAATGGCGAATAATTAAACGTGGGTGTGAAAGTGAATCGAGGGATTCTAATTGTTTAGTAATTACTTGCTCGTTGCCACATAAAATGAGTGTTAAATTGGCATGAGCATTTACTGCGCAAACGGCAGCGGGGATAGATGAACGGGGGCCATAATCGCCCCCCATCATATCTAACGCTATGGTTAGATTAGTCAGCATAAAGCAATCTCTTAGTTAGAAATTACTTGAACGCCTTTGTAGTAACCGTCAGCAGTTACATGGTGACGACGATGAGTCTCACCTGAAGTTTGGTCAACTGTTAAAGTTGGACCGTTGATCGCATCGTGTGAACGGCGCATGCCGCGTCTTGCACGAGACTTTTTGCTTTTTTGTACAGCCATTAGTCTTCTCCTAAGAATCTTTCTTAAGTTGTTTCAAAATATCAAATGGATTTGGTTTATCATCTTCCGCCTTTAGTACACCAAAGCTAGCAGGCTTTGATGAGTAATTGCACGAAGCTTCGTTGTGTGTAGGCACTAATGGCACTGCTAAAATTAGCTCGTCTTCGATTAACTCAAACACGTTAATTTCACCGTTTTCATCAAGCGCTACTTCATCGTAGACTTCAGGAAGATCATCTGACTCAGCATCCAAACCAACAGGCGAATACATAAAGTCTTGATCCAAATCCAACCCTAAATCATCATTACAACGCTGACAAGTTACAGTTACGTGTGTAGACAAATTGCCACTAATCACAACTAAACCTTGCTCATCGGTTTTGCACTGAATTTTTACCGCTATTTCACCTACTTCTTCCTGTACAACACCTCGTAAACGAGCAAGTTTTTCAAGCGGTACAATACCATCGTAAGTTAAACGGTGTTGCGCTGCTTTCCCAGGATGAAGAGTGATGGGAATTTTTACCTTTTGCATAGGGGCTGCATCATATAGATAGTTAATTGGTTAGTCAAAGCAAAAAAGCATTTTTACATGGTTTTTCACGTGTTTTCATTACGGATCTGATTTATCCTAACTCAAACTAATTTTAATTAGGATAATAATTTATGAAGCACCCGCTTATATTAGCGTCAAGCTCGCCATTTAGGCAGTCTTTATTGCAAAAATTTAATCTGCCATTTAGTACTTTTTCGCCTGATATTGACGAAACCGCCATACCAAACGAACCCCCTGAGCAACTTGTTAAGCGCCTAAGCGAGCGCAAAGCGCGTGCCGCTTGCGATCATTTTGTTAAAGGCCTTGCAATCGGCTCCGACCAAGTGGCCGTATTTGATGGGCAAATACTTGGTAAACCTCATAATAAAGAAAACGCCATAAAGCAGCTTTCTTTGTTTAGCGGCCAAACTGTCACGTTTTTAACAGGCCTGTGTGTTTACGATATTGCTAGCGATAAAGCAAAAACGTTAATAGAGCCTTTTGAAGTAGTATTTAGAACACTCACCAAAGAGCAAATAGAAGCCTACTGCGATGCAGAACAGCCTTATAACTGTGCTGGGAGCTTTAAAAGTGAGGGGTTAGGGATTTGCTTATTTGAAAAATTAAACGGAGACGATCCTAATAGCTTAATAGGCTTGCCTCTTATTAAACTCAGCCAGCTATTGGCTGAGTTTAATCTCGACATACTCGCCGCTCAACCTTAGCCAAGTAGTATGCGTTGCAGCTGCTGGTAATTATCAACGGTTGCAACGGGGCTAAACTCACTTAACTGCGCTGCACTGTGTACGCCCATGGTAACGCCAATTCTATCTATGTTGGCAGCCTGTGCCATGGCCATATCTATTTTGGTATCCCCAATCATGAGTGCTTCGTCGGCATTTATTGCTAATTCAACTAATAGTTGTTCAAGCATATCGGGGGAAGGTTTAGAGTGCGCTTCATCGCTTGTGCGCGTGGCACTAAAGTAATGCCCTAACTGAGTTTGCTCTAATAAACGCATTAAACCATCACGCCCTTTACCAGTGGCAATCGCTAAAATAACCCCTTGTGCTTTTAACGCACTTAGTACATTTTCTACATTATCAAATACAGGAGTGGCAGTCGTATCAACACGGTATTGCTGTTTATAGCCGTTAATTAATGCGGGATGATGCGCTACCTCGTCAGGAAATAGCACCTCAATAGCAAGTTCAAGCGACATACCAATAATATTTTTAATTGCAGTGTCGCTCGGCGGCTCAATATTAAGCGCCAGCGCACTGTGACGAATACAATTAACAATTTTGCTAATTGAGTCCATTACAGTGCCATCCCAATCAAAAATAACCAGTTTATATTTTTTTAATACAGCGGTGGCCATTACGCTTTAGCATCTCTTAATTTTAAAATACAACTTTTAAGTGCGTTATCAAGCGGCGCCTCTACGCGCATGGTAGTTTCATTTTTAGGGTGATAAAAGCTTAAATCGTGGGCGTGTAAAAATAAGCGGTTTAAGCCTATTTTGCGCATTGATACATCAAACCCTTGGTCGCCGTATTTATCATCGCATGCAATAGGGTGGCCTTTACACTGTGTATGAACACGAATTTGGTGAGTACGCCCAGTCACAGGTGAGGCTTGCACTAACGAGCACTCGTTAAAACGCTCAAGTACTCTAAAGCGAGTATGTGAAGGTTTACCTTCGTTATTATCTACACGCACCACGCGCTCGCCCGACTTGAGGGTGTTTTTACGCAGCCCTTCCGTTACATTTTTAACCGACGAATCCCACTGCCCTGTTACCAACGCCCAGTAATTTTTTTCCATTGTTTTTTCACGCAGCTGCTCATGTAATGCGGTAAGTACCGAGCGACGCTTTGAAATTAGTAAACACCCCGATGTGTCTCTATCAAGCCTATGTACTAGCTCTAAACTGCGCTCATCTGGGCGTAATACGCGTAGTGCTTCTATTAAACCGTAGCTTAAACCACTGCCGCCATGTACAGCCATGCCCGAGGGCTTATTAATTACAATAAGGTATTTGTCTTCAAAGAGTATTGCGTCTTCTAATTGCTTCACTTTATCAAGCTTTTTAGGCACAAACTCTTCGCGCTCTGCTACTTTAATTGGCGGAATACGCACTACATCATCAAGCTGTAATTTGTAAACTGGTTTAATACGCTTTTTATTAACGCGTACCTCGCCTTTACGTAAAATTTTATAAACAGCGCTTTTAGGCACCCCTTTTAAATGGGTAATAAGAAAGTTATCAATACGCTGACCTAAATGGTCTTCGTTGATTGTGACAAAAGTTACTTGTAAGCCGGTTTTTTCTGACATTGCCTAATCACTGATTTAAGTAAAATAATTTAGTTGCTAACACGGTTATAATAGTGGGATAATCAGCAGCGCAAATATTTAGTATTTGCAAATAACAACGGTGCTTTTTAACACATTAAAACATTCGTGATGCACATTCTGGGTAGCCGATCATACAGATCCGAGTTAAGTTTTCCAAAGCTTTTATGCCTACTCAGTTAACACGTGCGATCAACTAACAGTAATGCGCGTAATATATTACTGGTTAAGTTTGAACATGAATTTACATTTAATGTAAAAATAAAAGCAATGAACAAATAATTTGTTTGATAGTGACGACGTAAAAACGTTGTTCAGCATTTGCTCACACGTAGTACCGTATAGCAGCTTATTTAGAACTAAAAATCTAGCAAATAAGCGTTTATTAACATTCGGCAGCGAACTTTGCTCGCAAGTACTTAGAAAATACTCATCGTATTTAAGTTACTTAACGAGCCCTACGCGCCTAACATAAACGTACTAAAAAGATTGATATGACAGGCCAACTTCTGGGTAAAACTTGTAAAGAGCATAAGAGCCGACAGTTTTAGCACCATAAAGAATTTAATAACGTAAGCGTACGTTATTGTTAGCCAGCATTTAAAAAATACTGCATACACATTACAGAGCGTTCCGTTACAGACCCAGTCGTGAGGCTGCACATTCTAAAAAAAGGAACAACTGAACAGGCGAACACGTTTCGTCATGTCAGCGACAAAAAATAAGTAGAGTAACAATATGAAACGTATGCTAATCAATGCAACGCAGCAAGAAGAAATGCGCGTAGCACTGGTTGACGGCCAGCGCCTATATGATTTAGATATAGAAAGCCCAGGTCACGAACAGAAAAAAGCCAATATTTATAAAGGCAAAATCACACGCATTGAACCCTCTTTAGAAGCGGCTTTCGTAGATTACGGCGCCGATCGTCATGGTTTCCTTCCTTTAAAAGAAATTGCTCGTACTTACTTCCCACAAGGTTATACTTTTCATGGTCGCCCAAATATTCGCGACGTGATTAAAGAAGGCCAAGAAGTAATTGTACAAGTTGATAAAGAAGAGCGCGGCCAAAAAGGCGCAGCACTTACTACCTTTATCAGCGTAGCGGGTAGCTACTTAGTGCTAATGCCAAACAACCCTCGTGCAGGCGGTATTTCTCGTCGTATTGAAGGCGATGAGCGTACAGACCTTAAAGAAGCACTTAGCCGATTAGAACTTCCTAAAGGTATGGGCTTAATTGTACGTACAGCAGGTGTTGGCAAATCGTTTGAAGAATTAAACTACGATTTAAAAGCACTTTTAGTACATTGGGATGCAATTCAACAAGCAGCCGACAGTGCTAAAGCACCGTTTTTGATTCACCAAGAAAGCAATGTGATTTTCCGCGCTATTCGCGATTATTTACGTCGTGATATTGGTGAAATATTAATTGATAAACCACGTGTATTTGAAGAAGCTAAAGCGCACATTGAGCGTTTTCGCCCTGACTTTATGAGCCGCGTAAAGCTTTATCAAGGCGACACGCCATTGTTTACGCATTACCAAATTGAAAGCCAAATTGAGTCTGCGTTCCAACGTGAAGTACGTTTGCCTTCAGGTGGTTCAATTGTAATTGACCCAACAGAAGCGCTTACCTCTATTGATATCAACTCGTCTAAAGCAACAAAAGGCGGAGATATCGAAGAAACAGCACTGAATACTAACTTAGAAGCGGCTGATGAAATTGCCCGTCAATTACGTCTTCGCGACTTAGGTGGCTTAATTGTTATCGACTTTATCGATATGACACCGCCACGCCATCAGCGTGAAGTAGAAAACCGCTTAAAAGATGCCGCTCGTCCAGATCGTGCGCGTGTACAAATTGGTAAAATTTCGCGCTTTGGTTTACTTGAAATGTCGCGCCAGCGTTTGCGTCCTTCACTAGGTGAAGCAAGCCAAGGCCCATGTCCGCGTTGTAGTGGCCAAGGTACTATTCGTTCTAACGAGTCTATCGCCTTGTCTATTTTGCGTTTAATTGAAGAAGAAGCAATTAAAGACAACACAGCACAAGTAAATGCACAAGTGCCTGTAGCGGTTGCCGCTTATTTATTAAACGAGCAGCGCAGAAGCGTTCATCGTATTGAAAAACATCATAAATGTGATGTGGTTATTATTCCTAATCAACACATGGAAACACCACACTACGAAGTGATGCGTTTACGTAAAGACGAAACACTAGAAACAGTAAGTTACGAGCAAGTAGTTGCACCTGAGCCAGAGTCGTTCGAAATGGCTAAACCAGCAGCTGCGCCTGTTCGTGAAGAGCCGATGCTTAAAGGTGTTGTTATGCCTTCAACGCCAGCGCCACAAGCTAAAGTAGACAAACCAGCAGCGCCTGTTGCTGTACCTAAGGTTGAAGGTGGCCTATTGGCTGCTATTGGTAATTGGTTTAAGTCGTTATTTGCTGGTGAAAGCGAAGAAGAAAAGCAAGCAAAAGAAAAAGCTGAGCAAGAAAAGCAACAGCAAACACGTAATAACAATCGCCGTGGTAACAGTGACAACCGTCGCCGCAATAACAACCAGCGTCGTCGTAATAACTCACGCTCTAAACCTCGTGGTGAACGCCCTGCTGAAGAAGAAGTGAAAACTGAATCTACCGCGAACGAAAGCCAAGAGAAAAACGAGAACCGCAATAAGCGCCGTCGTAATCCTAACTCGCGTAAGCGTAACGATAACCGTAATAACGACAATCGTACCGCCGACAAAGAGCAAGTTAAAACAGACGCAAAAGCGAATGAAACTGAGGCTAAGCAAAGCACTGAGCCTAAAGAGCAGAAGCCAAAAGTTCGCCGTCAACGTCGTAATGTTCGCAAAAAAGTACGTATCCAAGATGAAAATACTGAGCAAGTAAAAGCATCTGATACGACTGAGCAACCGCAGCAAAGCACTGAAACAGCTAAAGTAGAGCAGCCTAAAGAGCAAGCGCCAGCAGCAAAGCAAACTGCAAATGAGCAAAAGTCAGAGCAAACAAAACCTGCACCTGTGAAAGAGCAAGCGCCTAAGGCACAACCTGAGCAAGAAGAAAAGCCAGTAGCTGCAGCGTCAACTGACGAAGCAAACTCTGAAGATGAGCAAGGGCAAACACGTACGCGTTCACGCCGTTCTCCTCGTCACCTTCGCGCTTCGGGCCAGCGTCGCCGTCGTCCTGAACAAGGTGAAGCTACAGAAGAAAAAGCAGATGAAGCACCGGCATTTGTGCCAGTAGCAGATCAAGCTGCCGCTGAGTATGAGGCAGAGCTAAAAGCAAAAGCTGAACAGCCAACCTCAAACGATGCATCAGAAAATGTTGAGCAAGCGTTAGCTGTAGAAGATTTAGCTAAAGTTGAAGCTGCCCCTAAAGCAGAACAACCAACAGCCAATGACGATGCAGTACAAACTGTTGATCCTGAAACAGCTGAAGAGCCAGTTGTTGTTACTGAGCAACCAATAACAACATCTGAGCCTGTTAAATCAGAGCCTGAAGTAGCTGAGCAACCAGCAACACCAGAGCCTGTTAAAGCTGAGCCTGAAGTAGCTGAACAACCAGCAACACCAGAGCCTGTTAAAGCAGAGCCTGTTAAAGCAGAGCCTGAAGTAGCTGAGCAACCAGCGAAACCTGAGCCTGTTAAAGCAGAGACTGAAGTAGCTGAGCAAAAAGATGCCAATGCAAAAACGGTTATTAGCAAAGGGGCTGCAAGCGCACCTATGGCTCAACCGACACCAGTTGCTGATAGCGACGTAAAGCATACATCAGTTGCCATGGCACACGATAAACGTGAGTTAGTTCCTGATAGTGGCTTACGCGCAGGGTCAATTAAACCTGCAGGTCGTGCTAGTTCAGACATGACTAAAACAATGAGCGCTGAGTAACCCTTAGCCTCATTAAAAAGCCGCGCTATGTAAAAATAGCGCGGCTTTTTTGTTTTAATACCTGTCTTGTCCTGAAATGTATTTTCTCATTTGCTCCTCTTTCACTTCTCTTTGTGCAATAGATCTTCATTAGCAAAAATAAATAGCTGCGCTGCTTCTCGCGCAAGCAAGCTTTGCGCCTACAGCCTAAATTTAGCATCGTGGCTATTTTTACTTGTGGACGCACAACTTGTTGGCGTGACGGGCAAAGCCCGTAATAAAGGATTTATCCTCGAAGAGATTTAGAGACGCTGCGCTTTAGAGCATTAGTAAAACTAAATTAAAGGTAATAAAAAAGCGCGATAAAAATATCGCGCTCTTAAATCGGCTTTTAACTAGATCAAATGAGTTTACTCACTTTCACTTTCCATAAAGCGCTGTAACTGATCTTTTAAGTTTGGTGGAATGCCTTTAATAACCAGTGTATCGGTCGCTTCATTGTAAGTTACGCGCTCACCTAAATGTTTACGCTCAAAACTAACACTAACACCGCCCCCTAAACCCGAAAACTTAACCATACTGGTCACCGTTTTTTTATCGACCGGGAAAGAGTCTTCTAAATCGTAGCTTTGCTCTTTGCAAAAGTTATCAAACGGGCTGTCGTCACCTTTCGTTAGCGTAGCCGAGAGCTCAGTAACGCTTGCATCTTCACCCGTGGTCACACAATCGTTACAGTAATCAAATACTTGCTTACGTAACTCGTCTTTTTCTGATTTATCGAATGATTGCTCCGATAAATAGTCTTCAACGGCATTAAGCATCACTTGGCTTTGCTGTTTAGGGTCTATGCCCTCTTCACAACCTAAAAAGTCTAAGAAAAAGTCTGCTACTTTTCGCCCTGCTCGCCCTTTAATAAAAGAGATATAGCGATTGTCCTCAGCTTGAGTATCCCACGCGGTTAAATCGATACGTGCAGCTAGTTGCATGCGCGATATATCTAAGTGGCGCGACGCTGCTAAATCAAGCTCAGAGGTCATGCTGTAGTGCTCTTTAATATTGATCATAGCTATTAGCATGTAATCAGTAGCCACATACTGATAATGACAAAATACTAAGTAGCCTGTTTCGCTAAAGGCATATTTATCTAACTCTTCTTTTAAAACAGTGGATGCCTGCTCGGTCATGTGCCAAAAGCCTAACTCGTCATTACGATAGCTTTGCATTGCCGAGGCTACAACACTGTTTTTATCACCACTAAATGCACAGTAACCTTTACCTGGCTTTGAGTTGTATGCATGATGAAGTTGTTCGATAAAAACAGCGACTTTATCGTTTATCACCATTTCATCGTTTCGTAGGTGAATTTGCGTATCGTCGTCTTTTTTGTCTACATAATGAACGACTAATTTTTTAACGTCTGTTGTCATCTTTGTTTTTCACGCCTCTGGTGTTAAAATACGAGAATATAACTCTTTTATTGAACCAACTGATGCCAATCTTATCAAAATACTCTAATGAAGAAGTAGAACAAATCGTCGATCAGCTCATTGATGTGCTAACGCAACACAATGCGCCGGTTGATTTAAGCCTTATGTGTTTAGGAAATTCTATCACGCATATCCTAAAAGAGCATGTACCTGCAGGGAAAAGACAAGCCGTAACTGAGAACTTTGCAAAAGCACTTGCTCAGTCGGTTAAATAAATTATATGAATTTATCGCAGCACAATCAGTTTTCGTCAAAAGCGAGTCAGTTATTAAGTTGGGGCCACTGGTTCACTTTTGCAAATATTGGTTTAGCGCTTTTTATTAGCCTAAGCTTTTTATTTGCAGATTCACCGCCAACTAGCTTTATGGGTATTACCTATATGTTAGTGACGTGGTTAAGCCATACGAGCTTTATCGCTTTTTTAGCATTTGTGCTGACGGTATTTCCTTTAAGCTTAGTTTTTCCCTACCCTCGACATATTCGAGGTATGGCTGCCGTTATTGCTACGCTTGGGGCGTCTATTTTAACGCTTGATGCGTATGTATACGTTAATTTGGGTTATCATTTAAGCTCTTCTGCGCTACCGGAAATCATTTCCTTACTGTGGCATCGTCTAACTAGCTCGCCCGCCCTTACTACATTGTTAGCCGGGGGGATTGTTTTACTCATTTTAGGCTTCCAGTTAGTTGTAAGTAACTATACATGGCAGCACTTAGCGCGTTTAAAACAACTTAAGTTTGCACGTTTTGCCAGCTCGTTTTTAGTATTATGTTTTGCACTTAGCCACAGTATTCACATTTGGGCAGATGCAAATTTAAAGTTTGATATAACGAAGCAAGATAACGTTTTACCGCTGTCGTACCCTACGACCGCTAAAAGCTTATTAGCAAAAAATGATTTGCTCGACATTGAAAGCTATAAACAAGCTCACAATGTAAGAATTAATAACCAAAATATTAATTACCAAATACCTGCGCCAATGCAAAAATGTGAAGATTACACTGCGCAGCAAGTCGATATTTTTGTATTTGATACCAACGAGCAGTTAAAACGCTTTGTTGCCAAGCATAAAAACCTACATAAAACTGATCAGTTTTTACAGCCAACACACCATGGCGATAGCTTGTTTAGTTTAGTGTATGGCTTACCTTCTTTTTATAAGATGGCTATTTTATCAGAGCAAACCTTGCCCGCGTGGCAAAGTCAGCGCAGAAGCATAGAGCTAGCTGGAATTGAAAAGCTAAACTTTATAAACGATCAAGCGCATTCAAACAGCGCAATTAAAGTCATTAAAGGTGAAGATAATCCGTCTCCTCGCAGTGACGACACCCATATTTTTGCGTTTAGCTTAGCTAATAATAGCTCGGAAGTAGTTACATCATCGGTGTTATACAGTTCAGATAAGCGAATAGCCAAGGTAGATGGGCTTATTCAACCCAGTGATATTATTGCAACCAGTGTAGGCCAGTACTTAAACTGTAAGTCTGTGGTTAAACAAACCATGCTAGGTGAAAACCTGTATAAGAAAAAAACGGACACTGGCGTTAATTACTCGCAAGGCGTAGTTATTGCTTACAAAAAAGATAGAATTACGCTAATAGATTCAGACGGTAACTATAAAAATATATCTGCCGCTGAAGGTTTTTCTATTGAGCAAAGCCTCGATATCCCGTTTTTAGTACAAAGTATTAAAAAGCTAAAAACCTACACACAATAGCCCTATCCCTTAACCTAGCTTGCTATAACACCAAGCTAGGTTATATTTACTAAATCATAGTAAACGCTCAGGGATGAAATTAATGCAAAAACACACACTTTTTTTATGCGCAGTAATGGTATGCCCACTTTCTCTGCATGCGCAAAATGCCACAACTTACTATAAATGCGTGACAAAAAACGGCACTATCTTTTCGCAATTCCCTTGTAACGATAACGCTACCGCCTACACAATTAATACAGTATCGGGAATTAATACTGCACCGGCGCAAGATTACACAAAAGAGTTAAACGCATTAGAGCGCGAACGGATTGTGCTTGACCTGCAAGCTGAGCTGAGAAGTAATACTAATAAATTAGCGATTATAAAACGTAAAAAAGACCGCGCAGAGTACAACCAACAACAGCGCCTCAACCGTATTTTAGATGACGAGGACAAAAAGTTAATTAGCAAAGATATTACCAAGCAATTAAAAATAATAAATAAAGATCATAAAAAGCAAACCACCGAAATTGAAAAGCGCATTAAAAAATTAGAGAAAAAAATAGCCTCCTACCAATAGCATGGCTTTTGCCATCACACTCAATTATGCTTTAAGCTAAAAGTATAAAAACTGAGAATATTTATCTTGGTTTTAAACTTAAAATAACATAACCTTAACAACTATAGAGTTAAAGCTCTAACGTGTATAACACTACAGCACCACTAACATTTATAAATGCTGTACTAAAATCGTTATATACACTTTTTTAAGGAGTGTTTATGCAGCCACGCCACATAGCTGAATTAATTTTAACGGGTTTTAAAAAGCATTATCAGCTGTTTCAAAAAACCACCGCGCAAGCCCCGCTTGCCTTTGCAAAGCGCGATTGGCAGCAAATTAATGAAATTAGTAAACTGCGTATTAGTTACTACGATGACAGAGTAAACGAAACCACTAAAGCATTAAAACAAGCACAGTTAACTGAGCAATTAAATGAGCAACTTTGGCTTGAAGTAAAAATACTGTACCAACGCTTTTTATGCTTTCATCCTCAAGCTGAACTTGCCGAAACATTTTATAACTCAGTATTTTGCCGTTTGTACCACAGACGCTATTTTCATAACGACTTTATATTTGTACAAGCCACATTAAAAGATGCCCCTGCCATTCCTGTTGAGGCAGAGTACCGCAGCTACTTTCCAGTGGTGGATGGTTTAAAGCCCACAATAAAGCGCATTATTGAGCATTTTGATTTTAAAGCCCCGTTTGTAAATTTAGAGCGCGATATACGTTTGCTCGTAAAGGCATTTTACAAACAAGCGCCAGACACTCACCACCAGCCTTGGCAAATGCGCTTTGATATTTTGCACGCGCCTTTTTATCGTAACAAAGCTGCTTACATAGTCGGCCGAGTGGTCTCTCAAAGCGGTGTGCAGCCTTTTATTATTGCAGTACTGCACCATGAAGATAAAGGCTTATACCTCGATGCGCTATTAACCAAATCATCGCAAATGCGGGTTATTTTTGGCTTTGCACGGGCTTATTTTATGGTTGAAACCCATGCGCCCTCAGCCATGGTGCGATTTTTAAATCAACTTATGCCTAATAAAACACTCGCTGAGCTTTATAATGCCATTGGGTTTCATAAACAAGGTAAGACAGAGTTTTACCGTGAATTTTTACATCACTTGTCTCACTCAGACGATAACTTTATTATAGCGCCAGGCACACCAGGCATGGTTATGATGGTATTTACGCTGCCCTCTTTTGGCTATGTATTTAAAGTAATTAAAGATAAGTTTGGCGAAAGCAAACCGTTTGGCCGCGATACCGTGCTTAAACGCTATCAACTGGTAAAAAGCCATGATCGGGTTGGTCGCATGGCCGATACCATAGAATACTCTAACGTCGTATTTCCTTTGGCACGCTTTGATAGTAATTTACTGGCACAGCTACATAAAACCATTGGCTCATCTATGGTAATTGAAGGCCCGTGGCTTATTATCAAGCATTTATATATTGAAAGGCGCATGACACCGCTTAATTTATTTTTAGAAAACGCCAGCGAAGAAAGTGCTGCCGATGCAATAGAAGAGTACGGCCAAGCACTTAAAGAAATGATTGCGGTAAATATATTCCCAGGCGATATGCTGCTTAAAAACTTTGGGGTAAGCAAACACAAGCGCATTATTTTTTACGACTACGATGAGGTTCAATACCTAACAGATATGAACTTTAGGGCCTTCCCTAAGGCCAAAAGCTATGATGATTACTTAACTGATGAACAAAGCTACTCAGTTGCGCCGCAAGATGTTTTTCCTGAGCAACTTTGTACCTTTGTTATGCCAAACCCAAAGTACAAACAGTTTTTGCTCAGTACACACCCCGAGCTTGTTGATGTTAGTTTTTGGAAGCAAGCTCAGCAAAATATAAAAAAGGGTCATGTTAGTCACATATACCCATACCCGACAGCACAACGCTTTATTCATCACTGGTAAGCGTTAAAGGACACACAATGAACATAAGTAAAATAGATTTAAATTTGCTGGTTTACCTCGACACCCTATTACGTGAGTGTAACGTAACCCGCGCCGCTAACCAGTTAAGTATTACTCAACCAGCTATGAGTAACGGCCTTAAGCGTTTAAGAAACTTGTTTAACGACCCAATTTTGGTACGTACCAGTGAAGGTATGGTCCCCACAGAGCGTGCTATAGAGCTGCAGCCGGTTATTCGCGGTATATTAATGACCCTAGAAGAAACCCTCGCACCTAATCGCGAATTTGAAGCCAGCCAAAGTAAACGTGTTTTTAGAATAATGGCCAGTGACTATGCAGCCAGTACATTAGCGCCAAAGCTTTTAAGTAAACTTCATGAAGAAGCGCCCGATACAACCCTAGATATACTTACGCCTAGTGATGTAACATTTCATGATGTTGAAAATGGTAAAGTGGATATGGCAATTAACCGCTTTGAAAACCTTCCGCAATCTTTTCATCATAAACGCATATGGAAAGACAGCTTTTGCTGCTTAGTAAAAGCCGACAACCCAATTATCGAAAACTTTAGCCTAGACAGCTATTTAAAAGCCCGCCATATATGGGTAAGTAAAACCGGCTTTGGGGTCGGCGTAGGTATGGACCCTAAAGATGTACAAAAGCTAGGTTGGGTAGATGAAGCACTTGCCCATTTTGGTAAACACCGAAATATTGCCACGTTTACCCGTAATTACCACGTAGCCATTCATTTAGCAAAAGAGCAAAATTTAGTGGCGACCTTACCTTCAAAGGCTGCCAATATTTACTTAGATGATGCAGGCCTTAAAATTTTAGAGCCTCCATTTCCTATACCACCTTTTGAACTAGATATGATTTGGAGCCCTTTACTGCATCGCGATGCAAGTCATATTTGGTTACGCCAAAAAGTAGCCGAAGTGGCGGATGAGCTTAAATAACCTTATTACAAAAGCCATGTAAAATTTGCGAGGTTGTTTTATTTTAAATAGCCTTGCAGCTTGCTGAATAAAGAAATAATCAATAATTACAATAGTTTAAAAATTAAAATGAAATTGGAATGGCCTTTGCTTTGGTTACTATGAAACTTAAATTCATGTAAAGAGAGGTCATTATGAATACCCATCAAGGAACAGAAGCAACTCATATTACTGACATCATCCAAGTAATGAACAGTGGCATTGATTTTTATCAAAAAGCGCAAGAGAAAGTTGAAGACCCAGCCATTGGCGCATTATTTCAACGCATGATTGACGCACGAAAAGTAAGTGTTGAGCGCTTACAACCTTATGCTGTTAACGAAAAAGGTGAGCGTGAAGACGGCTCTTCTTTTGCTGTAGAAGCACGCAGAGCTTACACAGCCCTACTTACTACGTTTAGTTCTCATAACGATAAAACATACGTTAAAGAGCTTGAAGAGGTAGAAGATAAAACACTTGAAGAAATTAAAGCAGCGATGGATAAACCACAGCCAGCCGACTGTGAAGCAGCCTTAGCGAAAACCTTGCTAACGATGCAAAGCTGCCACACCGAAATGAGCCGTATGCAAAAGCATTAATTTTCAATTGCATATATTTAAAACCCAGCCTAGCCGCTGGGTTTTTTATTATTTCAACGTCCAGTTTAAACCCTGCTATGTATAGCCAAGTCCAAAATGCCTCATTTAGTATTATCAAAGCCATACAGGGGGTATACCAATCCGTAATAATGTTTAATTAAGCGAATTGGTATAATTTAACGCTGAGGTAAGGCGCAACACAATAAAAAATCGCGGTTTACAAATAAATGCTAAAAAGGCTAAATACAAAAAAAGGGCCTTACGGCCCTTTGAACTTAAATAACATAAGGGAGTGTTATTTATTAAAAACGGTATTCTGCACCTACATAGTAATAAGCACCATTAAAGCCAAATGGCGCTGAACGGCGAGAGTATTCAAATACCCCATCGCTGCTTACAATAGTATTGCCATTTGAATCTACAATTGTGCCCGAGCGTGAGTTACCAATGGTGTTTTTATCTGGGTACACGTCAAATAAGTTATTTGCACCAATATTTACAGATAAATCTTCAGTCACGAAGTAGTTAACTTTAACGTCAATTAAAATTTCTGCACCGTAGGTTTGGCGCCCGCCATCTTCTACTGTGTATTCACCAAAGCGGTTGAGTGAAAGGTTTACAGTCCAATCACCACGCTGGTAAAGCGCACTTAAGTTGATGCGATCTTCTGGTTGCCACTCTTCAATAATTGAAATTTCTTGATCAGAGAAAACATCTTCAACAGGTACGGTTTCAAGCCCTGAGCCCGATGGCGTAAATAACGATACCACCTCAGTTTCAGTAAAGTTAGCTGCTAAAGTAAAATCAAGCGTGCCACCTAACCCCTCGGTATTCCAAGTAGCTACAAAATCAATACCCGAAGTTTCGGTATCTGCACCATTTAAGAAAAACTGCCCTGCACCTGCGCCTGAGCTGATTAATGCAGCATCTAGGCTTGAAGAAAGCCCTTTGCCTAAACGATTACTAATTACTATGCGGTCGTCAATATCAATTGAGTAGTAATCCACAGTAACATTAATGTTATCCGTTACGTTGTAGACAATACCTAAACTACGGTTTTGCGATTTTTCTTCTTTAAGTTTTGGAATACCTAAACTTTGTGCAAGGGTTGAATCGTTTCTGAATGTACCTACTTCTTCAGCAACTAATGAGCCGTCTTCAGCCACAACAAATTGTGTGCTGATATTGTTAAAATACAATTGCTGCATTGATGGCGCTCTAAAGCCTGAGCTTAATGCACCACGCAGTGACACATCATCAGTAATTGCCCAGTTACCCGCAAGCTTAAAGTTTACCGTGTCGCCAAAGCCTTTGTAATTATCGTAACGCAGTGCGCCTGATAAAATGACATCTTCAATTAGGTAGGTTTCTGCATCAAGGTAAAACGAAATTACATCGCGTGACTCATCAACCGATGATGCCGGCGAAGAACCACCAAAACCTTGCGTGCCGCCAGAGGCATCTTCAGAGCCTACACCGCCACTTAAACCACTATAAATACTTACCCCATCAAGGGTGTCGTAATCACGATAAGCATATTCGCTGCCCTCTAAAATACGGTATTCATCGGTACGAATTTCTGCACCCATAGCCAATGAGTAGTCATCAAAGTTTTGTGTAAAATCTATATTAATGGTTTGCAGTGATAACTCCATGCCATAGGCATAGGCTTCACGCGGAATAGTACTACGAATATCAGCGGCACTTAAACCTTGCTCGTAACGTAAAAAGTTAGCGTACGAGGCATTGATTGTGTCACTTGTTGTGTAATCAATGCTGTTTTCACCGTAGGTGTACGATACATCTAAACTTGCATCGTTATCAAAGTCGGTTTTGTAACCAAAGTTGTAAGAAATATCATCAATTGTGGTATTAATTTTAGGTAAAAAGCCTAACGGGATAGTTGCATCGTTGTCTTGTAAAACAGGGTTACCGCCCGCATTTGCATTATGACGGAAAAACGCTGCTGATTCGTTATCGCGCGTTGAATAAGTAATAAAGCCATACAGCTCGCCATCACCTAACTCATACCCTGTATTAACGGTTAAGCCAAATTGTTGTGAGTCGGCATCGCCAATACGAAAAGTGTCTCTGTCGGCGGTCAATTCACGCGGATCGCCTGCCAGTAAAGTACCGTCGCTAAGCTCTGTACACCCATAAAACTGACACGAGCCGTGCAAACCTGCGCGGTTAGTAGGCGAGCGGTCGCGGTAATTAAGTGTTGCATTTAAGTAGCCGCTATCACCTAGGGCAAACCCTTTATTAAAATCAACGTTTACTGTTTCGCCATCACCCTCTGAGTATTGGCCGTAATTAACCGCTGCTTTGCCGCCTTCGCTACCATCTTTTAGTACAATATTAATTACACCGGCAATTGCATCTGAGCCGTATTGCGCTGCTGCGCCGTCTCGTAAAACTTCTATACGTTTAATAGCTGAGGCTGGAATAGCATTCATATCGGTACCTGCGGTACCACGCCCTACTGAGGTATTGATATGAATAATACTTGCCTGATGGCGGCGCTTACCATTAATAAGCACAAGTGTTTGGTCAGGCCCTAAACCACGCAGTGTTGCAGGTCGTAAGGCGTCAGTGCCGTCACTGATTGACGAGCTTGAAAAGTTAAATGAAGGTGCAATAGATTGCAACATACGGCCAACTTCGGTTTGGCCTGTGTTTTCAAGTGCTTCAGCACTTAAAATATCAACGGGTACGGGTAAATCTTCTACTGAGCGCCCTGCTACGCGGCTACCTACAATAGCAATTTTTTCTATTTTCTCTTGTGCAACATCCTCTGCTGCATTCACACCGTGTGAATTTGCTGCAAGCAATGCTGGTAATACAGCTGCACTAACCCCTGAAAGCTTCATCATGTTGTTATCTTTCCTATTGATTTGTTTGAGTTTTATACTCAGTAAACCATTTTGATCAACAACCGCATCGAGCTCAGTCCCACTTAATAATGCTTGCAGTGCATCTAATTGGGTATAAAAACCATAAACCGAATTTGCTTGGTAATTTTTTGCCAACTCATAAGAAAACACCACGGTTTGCTCTGTTTGTTTCGCAAATTCTATTAAGGCTTTGTCTGCTCGCTGCGCTTGTATATCAAATTGCACCATTTGCCCAGTGGTCTGTGTTGCCCCTTGCACACTCAAGCTAAAAATAGCCGGAGCAAGTACACTTAAACCACTAAATAAATGCGTTTGGTTACTGCGCAATTTATATAAACAGCTGACAAACAAAATTCCTCTATAGTTTTTTATCTTTTTTTTAAACTTTTTTTTACTAATAACATTTAAAGATGCAACTTCACCTAACATTTGTTTGATATGCATAACATTTCTTATGATTTAGTTTGCTGTGTTAGGCTCACCATATGTTCACCTAAACGCTCATGCTCAATTGCAAAGTTAGTCTGTAAACTCTCAAGTAGCCCCTCAACATCGCCAGCTTTAAAAACACCCGCCACTTTTATATTGGCAAGCTCATCGCTTGAAAGCTCAAAACGCGTAGAGGTGTAACGGCTCACTTCATTTAATGCATCGCTTAAGTGCTCACCATTAAAAATTAACATGCCATTTTGCCACGCTAAATCACGCTGTACGTCATCCATAGAAAGCTGCGTGATAGGTTTAGTAATACTTTGCTCTATAATTGCTTTTTCACCAGAGATAACAATATTGGCATTGATTTTACGTACTTTTTTAGCGTTATTATCAGCCAGTTGGTAGTCTTTAAAATCGTTGGCACTTACAGCAACACTTGGGTCGGTGATCATCACTTTACCTTCGGTTACAACCAGCTCTAAATCAGAAGAGGTATTGCGTTGTACATTAAATACAGTACCAAGTGCCGTAAAGCTCTTATCGCCAGCCATCACACTAAATGGGCGCGATGCATCTTTTGCTACATTAAAACGCCCTTCACCCTTGCTCAGTAATAACTGACGACGCCCTTTGCTATAAGCTACCTCTAATAGGCTATTCGTGTTTAATTGCACTATGGTGCCGTCGGGTAAAACATACGTGGCTTGTTCGCCCACCTTCGTTGTATATATTTTGGTGTAATTTATTTTAGCCAGCTCTTCGTTGTAGCCGTTTTCAAGGTTAATTAATAAGTAACTACACACCATTAATGCTGCAAATAAGCTCGCGGCAATCGCACTAGAAAACGCCCATCTTTTTTTCTGGGGCTGTTTTACACTTCTATGCGGAAATAAACTGCTTAACTCGTTTAATACGGCCAATTCATCCCATAGCTGCGCAAGTTCGTAGACGGCATCTTGATGGGCGGTACTTTGCATCATCCAAAGCTTAAATTGCTCTTTTTCAATTTCGCTTAAGCCCCTATCAATTGCGCTGATCCATTGGCAGGCTTTTTCTAAAATTAAATCTTTTGATGTGAATTGATGAACATTACTCATTTTGCTGCCCTCTCAATTGATAGAGCCGAATTACAAGCAGAATTATGTGCCGCAGATTGGTTATGATTTTGTTCATGTTCTTTCATGTATAACATGGTTTGTAATAAACCTTTGGCAATGTGTTTTTCTACTGTGCTTTCACTTAATTGCATGTGCTGGGCGATTTCTTTTTGGCTCATACCGTACACTTTTTTAAATATAAAACATTTACGGATAGAAGAATTTAGTTGATCCGTTGCTCTGCAAAAAAGTAAAAAACGCTCTTTTGAGGTGTACTCATCCTCAAGTTGTGAGGATTTAAGCAGCGGGGGTAATTCTGCGTCGTGCTCTAACGAGTCATTAAACTTGTTATCCCACTTGGCTATATGATTAAGCGCTAAGTGCTTTGCAGTTTTAAGCATGTAACTGCGTCTAAACTGAATATCTTGTTTTAAATCAGCTTCGTAGCTTTTAATAAAGGTTTCTTGCACAATGTCTTCTACGTCATCGGGCTGTACAATACGCGACACAAAGCGTTTTAACTGCTTAGTGATATCAACAAACGTTGATGTCATATTTACTTTGGTAGTCATCCTTAACATAGGCCTATTGTTATTTTTATTACCGATAGATTACGAGTTTTTGGCATAAAAACAAGCGCAAATGTTAATTTAGCGTTGTTTAGGTGGGTTTTGAGTAAACAGGAGATCAAATGAGTAAATTATTAGATTACATAAGGCTCAGTTTTTTTGCAGCAGGTTTACTATTAGGGGTACAAATACCAGCCTTTGTAAGCGACTTTGGGCACGCTTTAGATGCACATTTAATTGAAGCGAATAACGCATTAGCCCCGTTTAAAAAAGATGCTCAAAACTACTTTAACAACGATTTAAACAAGTTAATTGCCCACTATGAAAATATTGGTGATGATATTGTTGGTAAAGGGGCTACCCATATTAAAAGCCTCAATAATCGCCAGCACTCTTTACAAGCGGCAGTTAATAACTTTCACCAATCGCCCTATTTATTTACTTTAACCAGCGACTTTCTCACTATTAAAAAGCAAGTATGGCAACGCTTTGAAGGGCAAATAGTGTTAAAAAAAGACTCCATAATAGCAGCGCTTGTTAGCGCCATTATTATTGCTATTTTTGCTGAGTTTATTGGCTTTGCAACCTTATTCATTATTAAGCGCGGGTATTACCGCTTATTCATAGCTGGCAAATAAAGACTTCATAAACTCATAAAACACCTCGGTTTTACGGGTTGTTAAGCTATTTTGAGGCCGTAAAAACCACACCGGCGCGTCGCTTTGGGCCATTACATTGGGCATCACCTCTACTAAGTTTCCGGCACTTAGCTCATCGTTAATCGCAATTTTAGATTTAATGGCTATGCCATGTCCGGCAAGGGCTGCTTGCGTCATGTTATCGGAATTAGAAATAGTAAAGCGCGTTTTGGCATTAAAGGTGTGTATTTTATTATTTTCATCATACAGTTTTAACTGCCTTTGCCAGGGTAAACACACCCAATAGTGCGTGCTCAGTTCGCTTAGTGTACAAGGCATACCATGCTTTTTTATATAACTTGGCGCTGCACATAAAATACGGGAGTTGTTGACAATTTTACGAGAGAGCAGGCCAGAATCGGTTAATTGCCCTACTCTAATTGCCACATCTTGTGCATCATCGACCACATTGACAAAATGATCAGTAATTAAAAAGTCGAGCTTTAGTTGCGGGTATTGGGTTTCAAACTCGGTCAACTTAGGCATAACATACTTTGAAAAAACCCACGGTGGCATAGTCACACGTAATAACCCGCTCACCGAAGAGCTTCGTGCGCCAATGCTGTGCTCTGCATCGTGCAAGGCTTCTATAATAGCCCCTACGCGATGATAAAATAGCTCACCGGCGGGCGATAACCTTACTCGTCTACTGTCTCTAAACACTAACACGGTTGAAAGCTCGCGCTCGAGCTTGTTTAACCTGTGGCTTACTGTTGCCGGCGACAAACGTTGCTCACGCGCAGCTGCAAGCACCCCTTTATTTTCTACGACGGCAATAAATGTTTCTAGGTCACTTAAATTATACATACATTTGGCTAGGCAGTTTTTAGTATTTAATATTTTCGAATGAAGCTTTCAGTTTTGCAATATATATTTAAATAACTAAAACACCCATAATCGCCATACAGTTATATTCGAGATTTAATAATGAGTTTAAAAGCACAGATTGATGCCTATAACGTGCAAAAAGAAGCGAAGCTACCTGGCGATGTATTAGCCCTTATGGCGCAGACAAATGAAGAGCTCATTGCTCAGCATATAAAAGATAATGCGCTACAGGTAGGCGCTAAAGTAAGCAATTTCAGCTTAAACAATCATAGCGCTGAGCAAGTTGAGCTCGCTGATTTATTAAATAATGGCCCGGTAATAATTAGCTTTTACCGTGGTAACTGGTGTCCATATTGTAATTTAGAGCTAAAAGCACTTAACGATCACTTACCCAAATTTAAAACGCACAATGCGCAGTTAGTTGCGATATCACCACAATTACCCGACGAGACGTTATCTAGCGCACAAAAGAATGCCCTTGAATTCGATGTGCTTTCAGATATTAATAACAAGGTAGCAGAGCAATTTGGTTTACTGTTTACTTTAGACGAGCGTATTGTGGCGCTTTATAGCCAGTTTGGTATTGATTTTGAAAAGTACTACGGCAATAAAAGTTATAAATTACCTTTACCAGCAACCTATATAATTAACCAAAAAGGCATAATTACGTATGCCTTTTTAAACGAAGACTATACCCTACGCGCAGAGCCTACTGATGTATTGGCCGCCCTTGAATCGGAGCAACACTAATGTCTATTTTAAAATCGTTAAAAACCCTTACCCTATCACTACTTGTTGGTACTAGCCTTGCCTCTGGCTACGCTATGGCAGAGGAGCCACAGGCACAAGCGAAACCTAAAGTACTTATTTTTGATGTAAACGAAACCTTGTTAGATTTAACCTCCATGCGCACCTCTATTGGTAAAGCGCTTGGCGGGCGTGAGGATTTATTACCACTTTGGTTTTCGACCATGTTGCATCATTCACTCGTTGATACTGTAAGTGGCAATTATCACGATTTTGGACAAATTGGCGTTGCGTCGCTGCGCATGGTTGCCAAAAATAACAATATAGCCATTACGAATGAACAAGCAAAAACAGCCATTGTCACCCCGCTTTTAACCCTACCTCCTCACAAAGATGTGAAAGAAGGACTGGCAAAACTCAAAGCACAGGGCTATAAGTTAGTAAGTCTGACAAATTCTTCAAACAAAGGCGTTAAAGCCCAGTTTGAGAGCGCTGGATTAATGTCGTTCTTTGATGCGCGTTACAGCATTGAAGATATTAAAATTTATAAACCAGACTTACGTGCCTATGAGTGGGTGCTAACAAAATTAAATGTAAAAGCAAATGAAGCAATGATGGTAGCGGCGCACGGTTGGGATGTAGCAGGTGCTAAAGAAGCCGGGTTACAAACAACCTTTATCGCCCGCCCAGGTAAAACACTTTACCCACTGGCAAAAAAACCAGACCACGTTGTGAAAGATCTACATGAATTAGCCGCTCTACTTAAATAAGCACTCCCAGCGCTAATTAATCAATACCCAAGCGGCCGATGTTAGGATGACATTGGCCGCTTTTTTATTAGGGCGTGTTGATTTTTGATAGTTAAATTTGCAGCAGTGTGTTTGGTTTTTAGGCAAGGCAGAGCCTATCAAGTGTAGTTATTCCATATAAATAAGCGAAACGCAGGAGCAGTTATCATGCCCACTAGGTTACAAACCTCGCGCCGCAATTTAATCGCCCCTAGATTGAACAAATTTCAATCCGCAAAGTTCAACACGCCCTAATCAACATTCTTAAAAACTGGCTTATAAACAAACCATTTAGCATTTTTATCTGCTAGCAATTTACTCCCCACAACGCTACTATTTAATGAATACGCAGTGGAGATAATTATGAACAGTCAAAGATTAAGCGAATTTGAAGAATACTTTCAAATAAATGAAAGCATTCGAGTAAACTTATTTGCTGTAGAAAATCAGTTAGTGCCGCAATCTCAACTCGCGCTTGAAGACGACATACCTCCGCTATTTAAGCTAGCTAACGAAGTCAGTGAGCTTGAACAGGCCTCTTTAAGACCCCTTAGAAACCTAGGCGATTTAGCACAAGAGCTGGCGGCTTTTTTACAAGCACAGTCGCGTAAAATCGATTTAATAATGAGCCACATTTTAGCATCAGAGCAAGCTCAAGATAACGCCATACAGTGCGATAGCTACGGCGGAGGCGGTATTCGCTTTACTTCGCCTGATGTATACGCAATAGGCCAAGCATTTAGAACAAAGCTATTTTTGCACCACGAAGCCTCAGCCGTTTACTGTTATACAGAAGTTGTGGCCGTTGAAAAACAAGACAGCGAACATTACCAATACACATTACTGTTTACTGCAATAAGAACCACAGACCAAGAATTAGTTGTCAGAGCCAGCTTACATGCACAAACACGCCAGCTAAAAAAACGCCAAGAACTCGAGCAAATTGACGATGATTCTAGCGGCGATAAATAGCTGACATATGCATGTAAAATGCTAAACTAGCGCCACCGTAATTTGTATCAAAACTTCATGAACTTTAGACTTTTACCTGAATGGGCTGAGCAAGACGCCGTTATGCTTACCTGGCCCCATGCACAGACCGACTGGGCTGATACGCTTGAACGCGTAGAGCCTGTTTATGTTGAGCTTGCAACGCATATCACAGCCGTGCAGCAGCTTGTTATTGTTGCCCATAACACGGCGCTTAAAAGCCACATTACTGCCTTGCTAACAAAAGCGAATATAAACTTAAGCCACGTGCACTTTGTTGTTACACCAACAAACGATACCTGGGCACGCGATCACGGCCCTATTACCTGCGCAAATATTAACGACGCTCGCCAACTTAAAATTTACGACTTTATCTTTAATGGCTGGGGTAATAAGTTCGAAAGTGCCCTCGATAATAAAATTAACGCAGTACTGGTAAACCAGCTAAGTAATCCAAACACTGATTACCAAGCCCTGAATGTGGTACTTGAAGGTGGCGGCATTGAAATTAACGAACACGGTGTGTTGCTTACAACCAGCGAATGTTTACTGAATAAAAATCGCAACCCCGATTTATCATCAGGCGATATTGAGTCAATTTTAACAACGCATCTAGGCGCAACTGACTTTTTATGGGTAGATCATGGCTACTTAGCCGGTGACGATACCGACAGCCATATCGACACACTGGTCCGTTTTGCCCCCAATAATACACTTGTGTATGTTAAGTGCGATGCTAAAGAAGATGAGCATTTTAACGCATTAGATGCGATGGAAAAACAGCTGCAAAACTTTAAAACGCAAAATAACACCCCATATACGTTAATTGATTTACCGTGGCCAAAACCTGTGTTTGATGATGACAACACCCGTTTACCGGCAACGTACGCAAACTACTTGATTATCAATAATACGGTTTTAGTCCCGACGTATAACGATGACAACGACGCACTGGCGCTAGCGCAAGTTCAAAAAGCATACCCAGCGCACACTATTATTGGCGTTAATTGCCTACCTATTATTGAACAATTTGGTAGTTTACATTGCATTACCATGCAATTACCTCGTGGATTTTTAGCTGGAGCAGCACAATGACAAGCCCTGCAAAATTAACCGTTGCCTTAGTGCAACAAACTAACAGTGATAACGCCTGCCAAAATATGGCAAAGTCGATTGCTGGCATTCGTGATGCTGCTAAAAAAGGCGCACAGCTTGCGGTTTTGCAAGAGCTGCATCGTAGTCTGTATTTTTGCCAAACAGAAGATGTGGATGTATTTGACCTAGCCGAAACAATTCCGGGCCCAAGCACAAATACACTGGGCGAGCTTGCTAAAGAGCTCGGCATCGTTATTGTGGCTTCACTGTTTGAAAAACGTGCCACTGGGCTTTATCACAATACCGCGGTGGTACTTGAAAAAGACGGCACCATTGCGGGTAAATACCGTAAAATGCACATTCCTGATGACCCTGGCTTTTACGAAAAATTTTACTTTACCCCAGGCGATTTAGGCTTTGAGCCAATTCAAACCTCAGTAGGTAAATTAGGTGTTTTAGTATGCTGGGATCAATGGTTCCCTGAAGCGGCCCGTTTAATGGCCATGGCTGGCGCAGAGGTACTAATTTACCCAACCGCAATAGGCTGGGACCCACGTGATGACAACGCAGAGCAAACACGCCAAAAAGACGCATGGGTAATAAGCCAGCGTGCGCATGCGGTTGCGAACGGCGTCCCCGTTATTAGCTGTAACCGTGTAGGGCACGAAAACGACCCTAGCGGACAAAGCGAAGGTATACAATTTTGGGGTAACTCGTTTATTGCAGGCCCACAGGGCGAAATGCTCTCAGAGGCGAACAATATTGATGAGCAAATTTTAGTAGTAGAACTTGATCAAAAAGCCTCTGAAAACGTAAGACGTATATGGCCGTACTTACGCGACCGCAGAATTGATCACTATCAAGACTTAACAAAAATTTACCGAGACTAAATAACTGCATGGCGTTTGCGAGCAAACGCCAACTAAAAAATGGAGCACTAAATGGCGTTTGAGCAATGGGCAGCCTTGCCGTGGGTAAAATCTCAAAAAGATAAAATTCAATGGGGGCAGCTAACTGGCAGTGCACTAAGTATAGCCATTGCAGAAGGTGTAAAACAGCAAAACGATTTAGTGCTTATAGTTACGCCAGATACGCCAAGCGCATTACGGCTTGAAACCGAGCTCGAATACTTATTGCCAGATAACCCGGTAATGGTATTTCCTGATTGGGAAACCTTGCCGTATGACCATTTTTCTCCGCACCAAGATATTATTTCAGCGCGCTTAGCCACTTTAAACACTTTAAAAAACGAGCAGCAAAGCGTACTTATAGTGCCTGTATCTACGTTAATGCTACGTACTGCGCCTGCTTCGTTTATTTATGGCTCTACCCTTAATTTTAAAGTAGGCGATAAACTCGACACCCATAACCTGCGCAGTAATTTAGAACAAGCAGGGTATTTAAACGTACAACAGGTAATGGAGCACGGCGAATACGCAATACGTGGCTCTATTGTTGATTTGTACCCAATGGGCAGTGTGCACCCATTTAGGCTCGACTTTTTTGACGATGAACTCGACTCTATTCGTTTATTTGACGTAGAAACCCAGCGCTCAGATGAAAAAGTAGATAAAATTGAGTTACTTCCCGCGCATGAATTTCCAACCAACGAAGCAGACGTTGAGCGTTTTAGAATAAATTATCGCGACAAATTTGGGGCCAGCTCAGAGCAAGACTCTGTTTACATGCAAGTAAGCAAAGGTACTTGGCCTGCCGGTATTGAATACTACATGCCGCTGTTTTTTGAAAAGCTTGCCACCATTTTTGATTACTTGCCAAACACCACTACGGTTATGCAACTAGGTGATTTAGAACACGCCGCAGATACCTTTTGGCACGATGTAAACGTACGCTACGAAAACCGTAAAGTAGATCCCCTGCGTCCACTACTGGCGCCCAGCGAGTTGTATCAACCTATTAATGAGTTGTTTTCTAATTTAGGTGAGTTTTCACGAATACGCTTATCGCAAGCTAAATTACCCACTAAAGCAGGCAATAAAAACTTTAATGTGAGCGAGCTGCCCGCAGTAAGAATCGATCATAAACAACACGAACCCTACGGCGCATTTATTAACTATGTGGCAGAACAAAAAAAGAAGAAAAGCCGTATTTTATTAAGTGTTGAGTCTGATGGTCGCCGCGAGTCTTTATTAAGCGTGCTTAAGCCAAGCGGCTTAAAGTTTAAAGAATTTGAAAGCTTACAGCAATTTACACAAAGCCAAAGCGATGTAGGCTTAATTGTAAGCCCTCTTGAGCAAAGTGTTGTACTGGGTACAAAACCGAGCCTTTCTATTATTACCGAGCAAGAGCTGTTAGGTATTAAGGTGTCGCAACGCAGGCGCCGTAAACATAAATACGAAGCAAGCCAAGATGCGTTAATTCGCAACTTAGCCGAGCTTAAAGAGGGCCAGCCAATTGTTCACCTTGACCACGGTGTTGGTCGCTATCAAGGCCTGCAAACAATCGACGCGGCAGGGGTAATCACTGAGTTTGTTACCATTACCTATGCCGGTGAAGCAAAACTGTATGTGCCGGTATCGGCACTGCATATGCTAAGCCGTTATTCGGGCGGTGAAGAAGCAAGCGCCCCGCTTCACAAACTTGGCTCAGATGCGTGGGAGAAAGCCAAAAAGCGTGCCGCCGAAAAAGTACGTGATGTAGCCGCGGAGCTATTAGATATTTACGCACAGCGCCAAGCAAAACCAGGTAATAAATTTGCACTCGATGGGCAAAGCTATCGCCAATTTAGCGACAGCTTTCCATTTGAAGAAACCGACGATCAGCGTAATGCTATTGAAGCCGTACTTGGTGATATGCAATCAAAACTTGCTATGGACCGTTTAGTCTGTGGTGATGTAGGCTTTGGTAAAACAGAAGTGGCTATGCGCGCCGCGTTTGTAGCGGTTAACGATAACAAACAAGTCGCCGTGTTAGTACCAACCACCCTGCTGGCTCAGCAACATTATGAAAACTTTAAAGACCGCTTTGCCGATTTCCCTATCGAAGTGGGAGTGTTGTCGCGCTTTAATTCAACTAAAGAGCAAAAAGACACGCTTGAAAAAATGGCCGACGGTAAACTTGATATCGTTATTGGAACGCATAAGTTAATTCAGCAAGATATTAAATTTAACGATTTAGGTTTACTGATTGTTGATGAAGAGCACCGCTTTGGTGTGCGCCAAAAAGAAAAAATAAAGTCATTACGTGCTGATGTAGATATATTAACGCTTACTGCAACGCCTATTCCGCGTACTTTAAATATGGCGATGAGCGGCATGCGTGATTTATCTATTATTGCCACCCCACCTGCTAAGCGTTTAGCGGTTAAAACCTTTGTACGCCAACGCGACAGCGACTTAATACGCGAAGCCATACTGCGTGAAATTAAACGCGGCGGCCAAGTGTACTTTTTGCATAACAATGTTGAGACTATTGAGCGAGTCTCGCAAGAGATCAGCGAATGGGTGCCAGAGGCTAGTGTCACCTCTGCTCATGGGCAAATGCGCGAGCAAGAGCTTGAGCAAATAATGACAGACTTTTATCATCAAAAATACAATGTACTGGTATGTACCACCATTATCGAAACCGGTATTGATGTGCCTACTGCTAATACTATTATTATGGACAGAGCCGATAAACTTGGCCTTGCGCAATTACACCAATTACGCGGTCGTGTTGGGCGAAGCCACCACCAAGCGTATGCTTATTTATTAACCGGCGATGCTAAAGCACTTTCTAAAGATGCCACCAAACGCTTGCAAGCAATTGAGTCGTTGGAAGATTTAGGCGCAGGTTTTGCCCTTGCTACACATGATTTAGAAATACGTGGTGCGGGTGAGCTATTAGGCGACGATCAATCAGGGCAAATGCAAACTATTGGCTTTAGCTTGTATATGGAAATGCTAGAGCAAGCGGTTAATGCCCTTAAAAATGGTAAAGAGCCAACGCTTGAAAACCTGCTTCAGCAGCAAACTGAAGTTGATTTAAAACTCCCTGCCTTACTACCTGATGATTACATACACGATGTTAATGCGCGTTTAGGTATGTACAAGCGCATTGCAAGTTGTGCTAACCTTGCCGATATGGACGAATTACAAGTAGAGCTAATAGACCGCTTTGGTTTATTACCTGATGCCACTAAAAACCTATTTAGTATGCAGCAACTAAAAATGCGTGCTAGCGATTTAGGAATTACAAAAATAGAGGCAAACCCTAAAGGGGGCTACTTTGAATTTAGCCAAAATACGAAGGTTAATCCTAGCTTCATCATAGGCTTGATACAAAGTGCACCCCATGTGTACAAAATGGATGGCGCAAATAAATTGCGCTTTGCGATTAATGAGGTAAACCCTCGTGAACGCTTAAAAATGGTCACTGCAATGATTGCAGATTTCGAAAAAAAGGTTAGCCATTAATGTTGCTAAAAAAATCGCTTATCGTGTTATGTTGCTTATTTAGCAGCACCGCATTTGCAGAACGTTGGTTTGAAGTAGAAGTGCTGGTATTTAAACAGCGCCCTGCCCCCTATTTACAAGAAGACTTTAGCTTAAAGCACGAGCCCATTAAGGCGAAAAATACGTTAGAGTTACTCACTCCTTTATACACAGAGCAAGCTATGCAGGCATGTATAGATGGCGATAGTCGCTTTCAAAAACGCTCGTTTACCGATTCTTTAGTAAATGCCAACCCACAATCGGGTGTGTGTGATAACAGTATCGACTTTATGCAAAGTTACGACGAGTTGCCCGTTACGCCATTAGCACCGGCACAAGATACGATGGATGAGCCCTATTTACTCGCACCTGAGCAATTACAATTTACTGCCCAGCGCCGCGCTTTAGACAGAAAAGGTTTAGCCCCGCTACTACATACCGGCTGGCGCTTTGAAGGGGCAAGTAAATCGCGTGCGCCAAGCATACATTTAATTTCTGGGGAGCATATAAAACGCGACGTTAACACTACGCCTAATTATTCAAATCCCGACTTTATTAGCCTAGTACAAAGTAAGCCACAGCTATTTAATACCTCAGAGCAGCCCCTAAGCTATTGGGAGCTAGATGGTTTATTTAAAATACATTTACGCCACTACCTGTACATAACCGCTGATTTTGACGTAAACGAAAAACTACCTAATGGGGATATAGAATCGGCCCGCTTTTCACAATTTAAACGTGTAATTAGTGGTGAAATCCATTACTTTGATCATCCTCGTATGGGCATGATTGTACAAATACGAAAGTATAAACACTAAATCAATAGGACATAACAATGAAAAAACTCCTGATCATCGCAGCAACGCTAAGCCTGGCAGCTTGTTCAAAAGTAAGCCTAGAAAACTACGAAAAAATTGAAGTTGGCATGGATAAAGCCGAAGTAGAAGCTATTTTAGGCTCTGCTGATAACTGCGTAGAAAAAACCCTACATACTAATTGTGTATGGGGTGATGAGTCTAAAAATATTGAAATAACACTCGTTTCAGACAAGGTAACTATTTATTCTAAGCACGGTATTACACAGTAATACCGCGCTAAATTAGGTAAATTTACATGACACTAAGAGATAGCCGTTGCTATCTCTTTTTTATTTTCTATTTTTTAGAGTAAATAAGTTCAATATTAACTATTTTACTGCGATTAAGGGTTATTTTGTAACGCTGGTATAAAGTTCTTTCCTCGTCTTTTAATACCATCACTAAATTTAACTGGTAGCGCCTTTCAACCGCTTGCTTTGATATTTTATTACCATCTAGATGATACAGCTTGCCCTCGCCGCGTTTTAAATACCGTGCAAAGGGCGCCAAATTAAAACGCATACTTTGCTGTAGAGTATCGTAGCCTGGTAAAAACTCTTTAGCTGAAACACGTGTTTCACTGGCAAAATGCAGCCACTGCGCGGCTAGCTTGTTTTGCTGACGCCTTTTTGAAAATATTGTTTTTACTTCACTAGGGATTTTTTTAAAACGCATATACTCAAGCCACACAAACTGACTTGCAACGCGGTCTTTAGTGATGCTGTTTTTAAATACAAACCGCCATTTAGGACGCCCGCGAACAATAGCGCGCCAAATTACCCGCGTAATGTCTTCTTTAAATATTTCTCGCAAGCCGTAAATAACCCCTAATATTAAAATAAGGGTAGCGGTAACTTCGGTAAAGGTTGAGCGCGCGTTAAGTATAACCACCATTACAAATGCCATAATGACAGCTGTAACCGTGCCTTTTACTAAACGCTTTAAGTAACTATTTAAATAACGCGTATTGCGATGCAAAATAACGCCGTGCTCTATAAGGCGCTGCAGTAAACGCATTTTATTTGTAATGCGGTTACCATCTTGCAACGTGGTTTCTGAGTTGTAATTTTGCTCAAACCGGTATGTATTTTCGTTTTTACAAAATTGCAGTAAGTCGTTGCGCTCTTTCGCAAAGTCACTGCTGCGCGGGCCTTCATCTAATAGCTTTAAAAACGACTGCTCAACATGCCAACTTAAATAGTTATCGGCATTGGTGTAAAACGGCACCAGTTTTTCATCATCGGGGGTATATCTGCGCAGCTTTTTTAGCAGCCCTTCACTTTGCTCAAACAGCTCTTGTGCACGGGCATAAAAAGCATCCACTTCTTGAATTTTTAATGCATCTTTAATATCAGCGTCGAGCGCTAAACGCACCTGATAACAGTACAAATTAAGGTTTTGGCGGTAATCTTGTTGCTCACCTTTGTTTTTACTAACAAAGCGGCTACGCACTAAGGGTAAATGTATGTTTTTAGCGTTATAAGCTAAGTGCGATTTAAAGTGGTTATTAAAATAAGACTCTTCGCTGAGAGTTTGCACGTTTATACCCATTTCATTGGGTATAGAAAAATACAGGTCGATACGCTGCTCAGAGCGCGGGGATAACTCTGGTTCTATGACAAAAGATAAATTTTCGTCTTGTTTTATCAAACAACTCTCCTTTTATTGAGTGTATAAGTGTACTGGTCTCCTTAATTTTGTTCAATAAAAAAGGCCCAGTAAACACTGAGCCTTAATACGATTAATGTGCTAATTAAAACTTAACGTTTACACCAGCAAAGAAACGACGGCCTAGTACATCGTATGTGTACGGGTCAGTGTTAGAATCGTTGTTACCTGTGTAGTAAGGAGGTTGCTTATCAAATAAATTGTTGATACCCGCAGATAGAGACAGGCTATCATTAACTAAGAAGCTACCGCTAATATCGTGATAAACGACAGAAGGAGTCGTAGGTGCATAACAGCTGTCAGCATCATCTAAACAAGAGTAGCTATCCATACCAGCAATGTAACGCGCTTGGTACTGGGCATCCCAACGATCGCCTGATACATTTAGTGTTAAATTAGATTTAATATCTGCATACCCACCAGACCCTGATGTAATAAGACCCGCATAATCTACTGTCTCATCAAGTACAGTTACTACATATTCATCTAAATAAGTTGTATCTAAACCGGCTTTCCAATTTAAGCCAGCTGCTTCGAAGCTATACGCTAAGTTTAAATCGATACCAGATGTTTCCTCTGCACCAATATTTTGTAGCTGGTTATTAAACTTAACTCGACCAGTCGCATCCATTGACACATTAGAAGATTGGCATAAAGCAGAGCTTGAATTACCAGCATTATTTAAACATTGATCAACAATGTATTGATTATCAACAGACGCAATCGCATTCTCAATTTCGATTTTGTAATAATCCAATGTCATCGAGAAGCCATCAAGCCACTGCGGCTCATAAACAATACCTGCCGTTAGTGTATCTGCTTCTTCAGGTGTTAATTGGTCATTACCACCTACAGTTACTTCTGCCTGCTCCTGAGCGCCAGGGTAACTAATTTGCTCGAAAGAAGGTGAATTACCAGAATAAAGTTCAGATACTGTTGGAGCACGGAAAGCTGTAGAAACTACACTACGCAACATTAATTCGTCATTTACTTTCCATGTAAGACCTAGTTTCCATGTTTCATCAGAACCAAAAGTACTGTAATCAAAAGCACGAATTGCAGCACTTAGCTCTACATTTTGAGCAAAAGGCGCATCTGCAAGTAATGGGATAGCAAATTCCACATAAGCTTCATTTACATCAAAACCACCTGATGTTGGTTCTACCATAGGATCATTAGCTAAGCCTTGAGCTGTAAGCGAGTCAGGCGTATACCACGCCTTTTCTTGGCGACGTTCAACACCTGCTGCAAACGCTGCATAACCAGCTGGCATTTCAAACATTTCACCTGAAACAGATGCTGCTAAGATAAATAACTGACTACCACCATTGTTTACTTCAGTGTAAACATTTTTACGGAAATCTTCAGATGTCCATGCATTTTGATCAAGTGGGTTGAAAGTCCCCTCTAAGATCTGATCTTGAATGGCACCCATATTATGAAGATTACTTAGCTTATCAACTGAATCGTTACGACCAAAGTTAGCTGATATGTCCCAAGAGTAATCACTAATGAAACCCTGAGCACCAACAACAGCTCTTACTGTATCAACTGACTGTTCAAAATAACGTGCACCTGTATCAGACATGCGACGTCCGTAAGAAATTTTATCACCGTATTGGTAGTTAGTTTCTTGCGTGACGTAATTTCCATTTGCATCTTTATCTAAGTAGCCATCGCCATCTAAGTCAACACGATTATCATAGCTTTGACTTAGAAGTGAATCACCCATATCTTCTGTATATTCAAAATCAAACCATACTGGCTGAGGCGCCATTTGCTGCTCTGACCAACGTTTAGTATAGGTAAACTCAGCAAATAAACTTGTGTCATCAGATAGCTCATAAGTAGCAAGACCAGTTAAGTTTAAGCGCTCCATTGGCGTGTAAAGATAGCTTGAAGGAGAATAGTTGTAAGCATCTTCATTAGTGTAACGATGATAATCGCCACCACGACCAGTAACACCAGAGTCATCAATTAATGAAACACTAATATCTTTACCGCTAGCATCAACGGTGGTACCTTTTTCACCATTACCGTTCCAAATGTGACCGCCTTCGTTATATGAAGACCCTGTACAGTAAAGTCCGTTAGAGCCTTCAGCAAGTGGGCAGTTAGAAAAGCTACGATCTGCCTGCGATGCTTTACCACGGTCAGTGTACTGCATACCGATAACAATATTACCTTTATCGAATGAAGTACCTACAGTGAAGTCAACTGAATTTTCTGTAGCATCGCCTTCGCCAGTGATTGCTGTGTTAGCATTCATGTCTAGGCCTTCGAAATCATCTTTTAAAATGATATTCACAACACCAGCAACCGCATCAGTACCATAAACAGCAGATGCCCCATCTTTAAGTACTTCAACCGATTTAATCATAGAAACAGGGATAGTATTTAAATCGACAGTAGAAGCAGCGCCTGTGCCCGAGTTGATCATACGACGGCCATTTACAAGTACTAATGTACGTTGTGAACCTAAACCACGTAAATCGATAGAAGCATTACCACCCGAACCATTGTTAATACCTGGGTTGGTCATTGCACCGCCAGTAGCAGTCATCTTTTGTAATACGCTATCGATGCTTGTTGCACCCATTGCTTTAATATCGTCTGCACCAATTAATGTAACTGGACTGGCGTTTTCCATATCCGAACGCTTAATGCGAGAACCCGTTACTTGAATTTTTTCAATAGCGTTTGCGCCATCTTCGGCCGCTACTACTTGCATACTTGAGAACATTGGGATTGCTGCGATTACAGCTAAACCAAGAGTTGATTTTTTCATGAATAAACCCTACTTGTTGGAAATTTACCTTGATTGGTAATGCTCACTTTTTATAAGAATTGTGAGTCAGGGGGGCAACTTAGGCTGAGTTAACTGAACAAAAACTTAATGAAAGATCGTTATATATACAACACCAAAAAAGAATAACCAAAAGAGGTACAAAGGTTATAACTTGTTGCAGTGTTAATTAAAAAAAACAATTAAAAATCATATAAATAGAACCATCATAAAGCAATTAAAACACACCTGAAATCAAAGTTATGCAGATTGTAATCAAATGTAATTAGTGGATAAATATACCCTTTTTAGAAAAATTAACATATTAATCACAGCGCATTAGTAAAACCGTAAAGCTGTAATAAAATTAATAACCATAAATATGCAGATTTACCGCTTAAATAGTCTTATTAAGCTATTTATTTAGTTTTTTTTGTAATATTTTTTGTTCAGCGAGACTTCAACGTTTGCTCGGAACGGGAGGCGTTATTTGATTTAGTAAATCATTAGAGGGTCTTAATTTGAGGGCGATTAGCCTTATTAAAAAAGTTATCATGAAAGTAAGCAGGATTTACTTTTTTACATGCCCAGTAAGGCAATTCACTCCATAACAAGAACGAGTAAGCACACCAACATAAAACAGATGAGAATGAAAAAAAGGTTACAGCATACAAGGCAGCAAAGAGGTTTAAATGTGTGTTAGTGCTTTAAATACAATTTTATACACCTACTATTGCAGCGCTGCATATAAAAGGCGTACCGCTTAATAGTAGTGCCTTATTATAGTAATACCTTATTTATAGCTGATTTTTGTTATGCGCCAGCTAAAAAAATGATTGGCAGGAAAAAGGTACCTTAATACGTCACATAAAAATTATAAAAGTGAGTGATTTTCTCACCAGTTTGAACATTGCTTAAATTAAGCACCAGTTGCCACAGCATATTTTTCTCAGAGCATATGCCCACCATAGTGTCACTTTTATAAATAGTTGCTTCTTTAGTGAACTTTTGCGGAATAAAACCCATATACATGGTTATACTTTCAAGCTTAGCGTTATCTATTTTTAGGTGGGCGGGTAAATCAAGGTAAATACTAAAGGGGGTTTCGGGGGTAATAATTTTATCACTTAACCATACTTTAACACCGGTGTTATAAATACAGCGCTGATTCGTGTCGCAATTTGTTTTTAACAGTGCTTTTTGATCTTTTTGATTGGCATTGTCACAGCCTGTTAATACCAAAAACAGCATTAAAAACAAAGATAATCTATATATATGCATAACAAATCCGCGCTAAATAAAAACAAATCTTAATTAGCATGCTTTGAAATAACAATAGCCAGTGTGATGTTTGGTTAATATAGGTACAATCTGTATCAAAAAATAAACAACAAACTCACAAACTTTGATTGATGTCATAATTTTATGTAATTGACCTATCTTTTTTAGGCCAAAAAATTTATCATTTCACCCGCAAAAAATAAGGGTTTCTCGAGTTTGTTTTCTGAAGCATTCAGGCTTTGAACGTTTTAGGTAATACGCTTGGGGAAAATAGTAGGCCCCACTTTAAACGGTGGGTAATTCATTTCTAAACGCATTTATTGCAGCGGAAGCCAGAAAATGAGCCAAACAGTAGCATCACAAACTGAGTATAACTATAAAGTTGTACGCCAATTCGCTATTATGACAGTGATTTGGGGCATCGTTGGCATGAGTATTGGGGTTCTGATTGCTGCCCAATTAGCTTGGCCAGCACTTAACTTTGATACACCATGGTTAACATACTCTCGACTACGTCCGTTACACACGAACGCAGTAATTTTCGCATTTGGTACCAGTGCACTTTTTGCGACGTCTTATTACGTCGTTCAACGTACTTGTCAAACGCGCCTTTTCTCAGACAAACTCGCCGCTTTCTCTTTTTGGGGTTGGCAGCTTGTTATTGTATTAGCCGTAATTACATTACCACTGGGTATTACTAGCTCTAAAGAATATGCAGAGCTTGAGTGGCCAATCGATATTTTAATCGCGGTAGTATGGATAGTTTACGCAGTGGTATTTTTTGGTACGCTGATCAAACGTAAAGTATCGCACATCTACGTTGCTAACTGGTTCTACGCTGGCTTTATTATTACTGTTGCAGTGCTACACATTGTAAACAGCATGGCAGTGCCTGTGTCGTTAACTAAATCATACTCAATCTACGCAGGTGCGGTAGATGCAATGGTTCAGTGGTGGTACGGTCACAACGCTGTAGGTTTCCTACTAACGGCTGGTTTCTTAGGTATGATGTACTACTTTGTACCAAAGCAAGCAGGTCGCCCAGTTTACTCTTACCGTTTATCGGTAGTTCACTTTTGGGCACTTATTTCACTTTACATTTGGGCAGGTCCTCACCACCTTCACTACACTGCGCTTCCTGATTGGACGCAAAGTTTAGGTATGGTTATGTCTATTATCCTATTTGTACCGTCTTGGGGTGGTATGATTAACGGTATAATGACGCTTTCTGGCGCTTGGCATAAGCTACGTACCGACCCAGTACTGCGTTTCTTAGTTGTTTCATTGTCTTTCTACGGTATGTCTACGTTTGAAGGCCCAATGATGGCAATTAAATCTGTAAATGCATTATCTCACTACACAGATTGGACTATCGGCCACGTACACTCAGGTGCACTAGGTTGGGTTGCGATGATTTCAATTGGTGCTATTTACCACCTTATTCCTGCGTTATTCGCACAAGGTCGTATGTACAGCGTTAAATTGGTTAACACGCACTTTTGGTTACACACAGTAGGTGTTGTACTTTACATTGTTGCAATGTGGATCTCAGGTGTTATGCAAGGTCTAATGTGGCGCGCAGTTAACTCTGACGGTACATTAATGTACAGCTTTGTTCAGTCTTTAGAAGCATCACATCCTTTCTATATTATGCGCTTTGTAGGCGGTGTATTCATCGTTACAGGTATGTTAGTTATGGCTTACAACGTTCTGCGTACAATTTCAGCTGAGAAAGAATCACTGAAGTTAGACGCGCAAGCACAATTAGCATAACGGAGTGAGATGATGAGCAATAAAAATTCACAAAACAAACATGAAATAGTAGAAAAGAACGTTGGCCTAATGGCTATTCTGACTGTTTTTGCTATTAGTTTTGGTGCATTAGTTGAAATTACTCCGCTAATGTTCCAAGACGATACAACAAAACCTGTAGAAGGTTTGCGCCCACTTAACGCGCTTGAAATGGAAGGTCGTGACATTTATGTACGTGAAGGTTGTTATAACTGTCACTCGCAAATGATTCGTCCTTTTCGTGATGAAGTTGAGCGTTACGGTCACTACTCTGTAGCGGGCGAATCAGTATGGGATCACCCTTTCCAATGGGGTTCTAAACGTACTGGTCCTGACCTTGCACGTGTAGGTAACCGTTACTCGGACGATTGGCATTATGCACACTTAGTTGACCCACGCGCCGTGGTTCCTGAGTCGAACATGCCAGGTTTTCCTTGGTTAGCAGAGACTAAGGTTGATACCAGCCTTACTCTGAAAAAACTACAAATTTTCCGTGATACTTTTGCTATTAACCCAGAAAACCCTAAACACCCGGGTTTAGGTTATGGCAGCGACGAAGAGCTACAAGCAGATGTTGATAAAGTTAACGCTATGAATAACGGCGAAGGCGCAACAGAAATGCAAGCCCTAATCGCGTATTTACAGCAACTTGGCACCCACTTGAAGTAATTATTATGGATTACGGAACATACAGAGGCATTTTGACTCTGGTAATTTTAGTATTGTTTATTGTGATTGTTGTATGGGCATACAGCAAGCGTAGCAAAAATCGTTTTGATGACGCTGCTAATGCCATTTTCGAAGATGAAAAAAAACATAACAACACACTCTCTAACGAGGAAAAGGAGTCTGAAAAATGACTAGCTTTTGGAGTATTTGGGTTATTGTATTAACCCTAGCCTGCTTAATCATCATTTTTAGCTTATTAGTTTGGAACCTTAAAAACTATGCGGGCGTAAAAGAAGGTGAAGACTGCGGACATGAATATGACGGCATTACCGAACTAAATAATCCACTACCAAAATGGTGGACGTACATGTTCTTCGCAACATTTATTTGGTCGGTATATTACTTAGCAGCTTATCCAGGTTTAGGTAACTGGGAAGGCTTAGGTAAATGGACAAGCTCTAACCAAGGTATTACCTCTTTAGCTGAATCTAAAGAAGCCACGGCTAAAGCAAAAGAAGAAGGCCGCTATGTAAAGCTTGATAAAGAATACGAAGCAGCACAAGAGCGCTTTGGTCCTATTTTTAACAAGCTTGCACAAGTACCAGTATTAGATTTAGTTAACTCTAAATTTGAAGGTGATGCAGCGCAGCAAGTAGCCCTTGAAAATGGCGAAAAGCATAAACAAACAGACGGCCAGTTAGCACTTGAAATTGGTCAGCGTTTATTCTCGCAAAACTGTGCCCAATGTCATGGTTCAGATGCACGTGGTGCAACTGGCTTCCCTAACCTAACTGATAAAGATTGGTTATACGGTGGTTCACCAGACAAAATTAAAGAAACGCTTCTTTATGGTCGTGTAGCCGCAATGCCTTCTTGGAGTGCAGCACTTGGTGAGCAAGGCGTTAAAGAAATGACAGCCCACGTACTTAGCTTGTCTGGTCGTACTGTTAACCAAAAAGATGCCGCTGCGGGTGCCGCTAAGTTTGCGATGTGTGCCGCGTGTCACGGTGCAGATGGTAAAGGCTCTGTTGCACATAACTTACCGTTTGGTGCACCAAATCTTACAGATAACATTTGGTTATACGGTGGCTCTCAACGCGCTGTTGAAGAAACCCTTAACCATGGCCGCGCCGGTGTAATGCCAGCATGGAAAGACATTTTAGGTGAAGATAAAATTCACCTGTTAACTGCCTATGTTTACAGTTTATCGCAAGATAAATAAACACCGAGTTAACTATTAATTAATCTTTTTATTTCAACAGATTAATCCAGATCAAAAAAGCCTCCAGTCGGAGGCTTTTTTTTAGTCTTTTACAAATATTTGCTATAAAATAGCCCTACCTCAACTAATTTTAGAGCAACTATGCAACCTACTCCGTGGTATAAAAATTTTTGGCCTTGGTTTTTAATCTTTTTTCCGCTAGCGGCCATTATCGGGTGCATAACCTTAATTATTACTGCTGTGGGCAACGGCCCAGATATGGTGGTTGATGATTACTATAAAAAAGGCAAAGCAATAAACTTAGAACTTACTAAGTTTGAAAAAGCCAAAGCACTGTTTTTACATGGCAAGCTTAATGTTACAAACGAGCGTGCCAGTTTTGCCTTTACCAAAGGCGATTATAGTAACGTACACGCTTTAAAGCTGTCTTTTTATCATCGCACCATCAAAGCGCATGACTTTGAAGCAACGCTTACCCCTAATGCAAATAAAGAATTTACTGCCCTTTTAGATAACTACACACCAGGTGCTTACTCTGTATTTATAGAGCCGGTGGATGGTAGTTGGAAGTTAAAAGAAAACATTACCCTTCCTACAGAGCAGCCTTTGTTAGTTACCCCAAATTATAAGTAGCCACCACTATGAGCGTTTCTTGCTTTCATTGCCTTGAAAGTGTGCCAAATGGATTTCGCGCAACCGTAACAATAGATAACACGCCACAGCCTATGTGCTGTATTGGCTGCCAAGCGGTTGCGCAAAACATTGTTGACCAAGGCATGACCGACTATTACAAATACCGCACCGTACGCGCTGGTAAAGTAGAGCAGTTAGTCCCTGAGCAACTCGCGTTTATTAAAAGCTACGACAACGAAGACATACAAGATGAGTTTATAGCCACAACCGATAACTTATCCCAAGTACTTTTAAGTGTTGAAGGCATTACCTGCGCCGCGTGTGCATGGCTTATCGAAAAGCAATTACTTAGCTTAAAAACGGTAAAGCGCGTTGATGTTAATACCTCAACTAACCGTGCCATGATCCAATGGGATAAAACCCAAACCCCGCTGAGCGAAATTATTACTTCCTTAGCCAAAATTGGCTATAAAGCTTACCCGTTTCAAGCTGATGACGAAGCCCAACAAAAGCAACAAACAGCAAAAGCCTATATACGCCGCTTAGGTGTTGCAGGGCTGATGACCATGCAAGTGATGATGTTTGCCTTTGCCATGTACTTTGGCATGTTCTCGGGTATGGATAATAACTTTGAGCAATACTTTAGGTGGATAAGCCTAGTGCTTGCCTCCCCCGTTATTTTATACAGCGCATTACCCTTTTTAACTAACGCTATTAATGGCTTAAAAGCAAAACAGTTAAATATGGACTTACCCGTTTCGCTGGCTATTTTTGGTGCGTATAGCGCCAGCTGTTATGCCACATTTATGCAAGTAGGCGAAGTGTATTTTGAATCGGTATGTATGTTTACCTTTTTATTATTATTAGGTAAATACCTTGAGTTTAGAGCCCGATTAAAAGCCAGCGAGTTTACCGCCAACTTACAAAAGCTGCTACCTTTAACCGCCCGCACCCTTGATGATAGCGGCCAAGAGCATATTATTGCTGCAAAAAAACTTAAGCTTAATGATGTTGTACTCATCAAAGCTGGCGAAACTATCCCCGCTGACGGAGAGCTTATCAAGGGACAAACAAGCGTTGATGAATCGATGATGACCGGTGAGCATCAGCCCGTTAATAAGTTTATTGGTCACAATGTGTATGCCGGGTGTGTTAATCACGATGGCGTAATAGAAATAAAAATAAATAAAATTGGCCAAAACACCCTACTAAACCAAATTATACACTTACAACACACAGCGCTTACCAAGCGCCCTAAACTGGTAGAAATTACCGATAAAGTTGCCCAGTGGTTTATTGCCTGCTTGCTAGTTTTTGCCTCTATAACGGCCATTGGCTGGTACCAAATTGACCCAGAGCACGCTTTTTGGATCACTATTTCTGTATTGGTTGCCACTTGCCCTTGCGCGCTTAGCCTTGCTATACCTACCGCATTAACGTGCGCTGTAGCCACGCTCACCCGCAAAGGGGTGCTAATTAAACAAGCGCATGTGCTCGAAACCCTCTCGCAATTAACGCTGTTTGCCTTTGATAAAACAGGCACCCTCACACAAGGTAAATTTAGCTTAGATGCCATTGATATACTCGATGATACAATCTCTAAAGAGCAAGCGCTAAATATTGCAGCCCAGTTAGAGCGTTATTCTGAGCACCCCATAGCCAGCGCATTTAATAAATACGCCACCACCGAGCTTGCCCTTACAAACATTACTGTACACCCAGGTATGGGCATTAGTGCACAAAGCGCAGATGATCATTACGCTATTGGTAAAAGCGGCTGGTTTGACAGTAAAAAAACAAATGCCCAAGCAAGCCTATTTATAAATAAACGCGTAGTTGCTCGTTTTTACTTTATAGATAAAGTAAAACCCGGTGCCAGTGAGCTTATAAGTACCTTACAAGCACAAAACTTAAGCTGTCATATGCTCACAGGCGATGCATCAGACGCCGGACAAAAAATAGCAAAACAATTAAAGCTCAACAGCAGCCAAAGCGCCCTGTCGCCTAAAGATAAACAAACCGCCGTAGAGCAATGGTCATCACAAAACGAAGTAGTTGCCATGGTAGGCGATGGCATTAACGACAGCCCAGTATTTGCCAGTGCTCATTTATCCATTGCAATGGAAACCGGCGCTGATATTTCTAAAAACAGTGCCGATGTAGTGCTGTTAAACAGTGATTTAGCCTCAATTGCGCACCTACTCAATGTTGCTAAGCAAACCAGGCGAATCATTAAGCAAAACCTGACGCTGTCTTTGTTGTATAATGCTTCTATTTTACCGCTTGCAGCGCTTGGGCTTGTTGCCCCGTGGATGGCCGTTATTGGTATGTCTGCCAGCTCAATTATTGTGATTAGTAATTCACTAAGGCTTTTAAAGTTATGAGCATAATTTATATTTTAATCCCGATTGCCATATTATTTGTGATTATTGCCATTGGCGTGTTTTTTTGGGCCGTTAAAAGCGAGCAATTCTCTGATTTAAACAAACAAGGTCATAGTATTTTGTTTGAAGATGATAAAGAACAACACAACAAAAGTAATGATTGACCCACTTTACACCAGCGCCTTTTTAATGGGCTTAATTGGTAGCGGGCATTGCCTTGCCATGTGCGGTGGTATTGCCAGCTCATTGCAATTGGCCAGTAACAAGCGCCAATCTGTTATTTATTCATTTGCTTATAACATTGGCCGAGCGTGTAGCTACATGCTGGCTGGCGCACTCGTTGCGGGTATAAGTAGCCAATTTGCAAAGCAAAATACGTTTTTTTCTACAACCCTTTCATTCATTGCGGCTATTTTTATGCTGCTGGTAGGCGTATATATAATGCGCGTAGGCCCCACTTTGCAATGGCTTGAAAAAATAGGCAAAACACTTATTTGGCAGCATATTGTTAAGCTTAATAAATATTTAATGCCGGTAGATTCAACGGCTAAAGCATTGGGTTACGGCGCGTTGTGGGGGTGGCTACCCTGTGGTTTGGTTTATTCAGCGCTCACATGGGCAATGACCAGCCCTAGTGCATTTGATGGTGCCCTAGTGATGCTTTGCTTCGCGCTTGGCACCTTTCCGGCCATGATCACCTTAGGCCTGGCCGCCCAAAAACTTAATAGTGTTATTAACCACCCATGGACGCGAATTGTGTTAGGCAGTATTATAATTTGGTATGGTATGTATCTGTTGATCATTGCCACCGACAAACTAGTACATTAATCGTTAGCGGCATTAAGCCACTCGGTTTATTTTCACTGCTGTGTATAAAAATTAAAACGGATTAAATTATGGATTTCTCTCAAAGTCGCGCTAAAAGTAATTGTGCAATTAGCTGTAACAACTGCAGCATCAGCCAATTGTGTTTGCCGTTTTCGTTAAATGGCCAAGAAATGGATAAACTTGACGAAATCATTGAGCGCAAAAAACCCCTGCACAAAGGCGACTACTTGTTTGAATCCGGTGCTGCGCTTAATGCAATTTATGCAGTACGCTCAGGCTCATTTAAATCGTACACATTGTCTGAACAAGGTGATGAGCAAATTACCGGTTTTCACTTAGCCGGCGATTTAGTCGGCTTTGATGCTATTAGTAAAATGGCTCATCAGAGCTTTTCGCAAGCACTTGAAACATCAATGGTATGCGAAATCCCGTTTGATACACTCGATGAGTTAGCAGGTAAATTACCCAAACTTCGCCAACAAATTATGCGTTTAATGAGTAGCGAAATTACCTACGATCAAGAAATGCTGCTACTTCTTAATAAAAAATCGGCAGAAGAGCGCCTAGCGAGCTTTATTTATAACCTTTCGGAGCGCTTTGGCGAGCGCGGATTTTCGCGTAAAGAGTTTAGATTTACCATGACTCGTGGTGAAATAGGTAACTACTTAGGCCTAACCGTTGAGACCATCAGCCGCTTATTAAGTCGTTTTCAAAAAGCCGATTTAATAAAGGTAGAAGGTAAATTTATTACTATTTTAGACAGTGACGCACTCGCCAAAACGGCAGCAATAATTAAGCCTTGCTAAGCTAATAGTTGTTGTAACTTTGATTTAGAACAACAATTTGTGTGCTACCCCTTTAACTGCTGTGTATTTACGTTACACTGAAAGTAAGTTAAAAAGGGAGTAGCATATGAACACTATTAAACGTATTTTAGCCGTTATTGATCCCACTAAGGATGACCATCACGGTTTAGCTCGCTCGATTGATTTAGCCAAAAAGTCAGGCGCCAGTATTACCGCCTTTATGACTGTTTACGACTTTTCTTACGAAATGACCACCATGTTGTCGTTTGAAGAGCGCGAAGCAATGCGAAAAGCCGTTATAAACGATAGAGAATTATGGCTTAAGGATATAATTTCTTCCTACCCAGATGTAAATATCACCACCCAGGTGGTCTGGCATAACCGCCCTTTTGAAGCCATTATTAATACCGTTATTGAACAAGAATACGATTTAGTGGTTAAAAGTACCCATCAGCATGGTGCGCTAAAATCGGTTATTTTTACCCCTACCGACTGGCACTTAGTACGTAAATGCCCCACACCTGTGTTATTTGTAAAAGAAATGGCTTGGCCTGAGCAAGGTAATATTTTAGCCGCGGTCAATGCGGTTAGTGAAAACGATGAGCATGTAGCCCTTAATAAACGCATTATTAAAGATGCACAATTTTTATGTGAACTTGCCAACGCTAAACTTAATTTAGTTAATGCCTACCCTGCTACACCCATTAATATTGCCATAGAGATACCAGAATTTAACCCAGGCCTTTATAACGAATCTGTAAAAAAACACCACATAGAATCCACCAACGAGCTTGCTAAAACCTTTAGTTTAACTAATGAGCAATGCTTTATAGAAGAAGGCCTACCGGAGGATGTGATCCCCGATGTAGCAAATCGCTTAAATAGCGAACTGGTGGTGATTGGCACCGTAGGGCGTACGGGGCTAAGTGCCGCATTGGTTGGCAACACTGCCGAGCACGTAATTGATAGCCTAGATTGCGATGTCTTGGCATTAAAACCTGATGGCTATGTAAGCCCGCTTGCCAAAAGTTAAACAAAGCCTTAACTAGCGCTTTAATACCCATAGTACTTGGGTATATAATACGCCCCTTTATTTTCAGCAAATAATTTGCCGCATTGTTTTATAAGGGGGCGTAGTGTCTCACTCAGCTCAAGCCAAAGCTCAATACAACTTAAATAAGCTACAAAAGCGTTTACGCCGTCTTACTGGCCAAGCCGTCATGGACTTTAACATGATAGAAGAAGGCGACCGTATAATGGTATGCCTATCGGGTGGTAAAGACAGTTACACCATGCTTGATATGCTTAAACATTTAAAGCGTGTGGCGCCTATTAAATTTGATTTATTTGTTGTTAATCTCGATCAAAAACAACCTGGGTTTCCTGAACACGTTTTACCTGAGTACCTTGATAAACAAGATATTGAATACAAAATTGTAGAAGAAGACACCTACAGCATTGTTACCGATATCATTCCTGAGGGTAAAACCACGTGTTCGCTTTGCTCACGCCTACGTCGTGGTATTTTGTACCGTACAGCCAAAGAAATGGGCGCAACTAAAATTGCCCTTGGCCATCATCGCGATGACATGATCGAAACACTCTTTTTAAACATGTTTTACGGCGGTAAACTTAAAAGCATGCCGGCTAAATTAATGAGCGATAACGGCGAGCATATGGTTATTCGTCCACTCGCTTATTGTAAAGAAGCCGATATAAGTAAATACGCATTTAGCCAAGGCTACCCTATTATTCCGTGTAACTTATGTGGCTCACAAGAAAACCTGCAACGTAAACACACTAAAAACATGCTAGCGCAATGGAATAAAGACCACCCTGGGCGTATTGAGAGTATTTTTACTGCAATGCAAAATGTGGTGCCTTCGCATTTAGCCGATACAGAACTATTTGACTTTGAAAACCTAAAAACCGGCGACGTTATTGATGGCGGCGATATAGCACTCGATAAACCAGATATACCTAACGCGCCTGTAAGCGATGAAGATGAAAACCAACAGCAACAAGCTGATGTGGTTACTATTAACCTAAGCTAAGCTAACGGTTTTAAAAATACAGTTAAGGGGCTACTCGCCCCTTTTTTATACTCATTAATCCTGCTAAGCGCCTTTATCAGCTAACCCTTTTAAAAACTCTAAACTCATTCGCTCTTGCTCGTTTGCTTGATAAGGCAACTGTTGCAAACTATCGTAGGCAAAATCTGTAATTTCAAACTCAGTAATCTCACTGCTACCAAAACTATTACGCTCACCTGGGCTTGGCGACATGCGCTCTATCACAAAGTCACTTAAACGCATGTTAACCACCCCTTGTGGTAATACCGACCAATGCGCCTTTAAATCCACCGTTTGACTGCCTTGTGAAAGTTTCTTTTTAGTCACCAAATGTGCAAGTGGGGTCGTATCACTGTATAAATTAGCTCTAATTCTATATAAGCCACTTTTAAGCACTTTTAAATGAGCTGTGGCTATCATGTTTTCGTTTTGTGCATAGGCATTATCAAAATCAATAAGCGTCGCACTGGGTGGCATATACTGAATTTGTGCTACTGCAGGTACCTTTTTACCTGCAACATTTGCCTCTACAAATAGCTGTAAATTTCGCGGGTAGTCTTCACGGGCTTTAAATTTAACCGTAGCTTCACCCTGCTGAGCTGTGGTGGTTTTTGAACTGATTGACGCTTTAGTATCGGTATTGCTTAGCGCTACATTTACCTCTGCTAGGTTTTGCGCAGCAATATTAACGGTTATTTCTTGCGGATATACAAACCGATATTTATCTAAACTAACAACGAGGGCATTACCCGCATCGTCAATGGGGCTTGTAACTGGGTAAAACTGATTGGGCTTTAAACGGTCTTCATCAAGTGCGCTTAAAGGCTGCGAATAAGGCGGGTATTTTAGTGCGCTTTGGTATTGCATTGCCACATGCTCAGCGGCACTGGCCAAGTGCTGATCATAATGTATTTTGGGAGGGCTTTTTGCCTGTTTTTGTTTTGGCACATCAATGGTTATTACGGTGTTTTTATCTGGGCTTGCTGGATCTGTCTTGTTTTTTATTGCCAGCGCAGCGGGAGGCTCAAGCGTTTTAACTTCATTTTTATTTGTAAACCACAGTAAAAACATCGCAATACTGACTACAGCGGCACCAATGTAAAACTTTTTCATGTTGCATCAATCCTTTAAAAGCGTGCAGCAAATAACTACACGCTCTAGCGTTTAATACCTAACGCGTTTATAAAATTTAGGTACTTATTAAGGGATCACGTTATAAATAAGTGCCGAGGCGCTTTGCGTGTTTGAATCCTTAATATAGCGGTAGTGTTTTTTCCAAAACCAAGTACCCGTTGTTTTATCAAATGTGTTAAAGCCAACATTTTGACCATCTACATTTATATTGTTCATGGCAATTGTGACATTCCCTTTGCGCTGCGCATTATGGATCTCGTTGTGGCTGTAACTGTCGCTCATCATCATTGGATAATGGTGCGGCATAAAGCTATTAACGGCATCGCCTTGTGATTTTAACTGGCCATTAGTATCAATACTGCTACTACAACTACCAAATGATTTAGCTGCGCTAGCTCCACACGATGAATGCGATGCCACCACCGAATCATCATTACCTTTTAAAAACCCGCCCGTTAAACCTAGGTACTCATTACCATCGGCTACAAAACGTAAACGCGGCGTACGCGCATCTGGAAACGGCGAAATTTTGCGTGCGTTATTTACTTTTAAATCGTGTAATACGCCCACCGCTTCTGTTACATCGCTGCCTAACCACCATTTGAGTGCAGCATCCACTGCAAAGTTCCATGCTGCGCCAGTTAAAGCACTTACAGCAATATCGGCAAGCTCGCTGCCGCCCCCTGCTCCCGCTAAATCAAAGGTCGCCACAATATTAAGTGGTGTCAGGCCTGCATTTTCAAGCCAATTAGCTTGGTTATCAATAATATGGCGAGCAACTAAATCGCCTGTTGAATGCGTTACTAGCACACAGCCATCAGCACATAAGTTAGAACGCGATATTTGCTTTAATTTAGGCCATACCCAATCGGTCGCAATTTTACCTTCAATGCGCTCATAGGCAGGCCAATCAATACGTTCATCAGCACGGTTATTCCAATAGGTTTGCCAATAGGTTTCACCGTCGTTTATTACATCGCTGCCCGACTTATTGGTTATTTGCGATACCTGTAAGCCGTGGATCAGTATAATTTTGTGATCTTTACTCAGTGCAGAAAAGCTCATTAAAAATGCAGCGCTGGCAAAAAGTAGATATTTAAGTGTGTGTGTTCGTTTAGAGTTGTTCATATAAATCCTTAATGTGTTCAGTGTTTTATTTTTATGCCTATGTACTTAAGGTATTCATTTACACATGTGCAGGCGCACATGCATTGACCAGTATTAGGAACAACGCTCAAAAATGCAACAATTTATTATCATTTAAATTCTGCTAAATCTATATTGACTGTATATTCAATTACTTAAATTTAAATAATTGCAATATTTAGGACTGTAACGATTCTATAATAATAGAATTACCATCTATTTTTAACACTTTGGTGAGTGAATTAATGTATACTTAAATATATTTTTCTTTTTTAAAATGACTAATATTTACTAGTAATCTAAGTCACTAATAAATCTACTCTTTTAAGAGAAGCTTACATTAATAAAAGCTATCTACATTGTATTTTGAAGGAAATATCGAAGTGGAAATGCTAAGTTGAGAGATCAAGCAGAACACTTGATCTAAGATGATAATTCTTAAGCTGAACTAAAAATATAGGCTTTCTATTGTTTCACCACCGATTTTAATATCACACTTATCGCCAGATTTTGAGTTTGATGACTGAATTGCACCAGCCACTGCACCAAAAACCCCTCCTTTGCTACTCAAAACTGAGCCAAAGTAACAATAACTAGAAATATGTACATCTTGATAGTCACTTGCTAAGTTTAGTGTAGGAGTATATGGGGGAAAGCGCCCTTTCAATAAAGGATCTCCATTTACAGTAAGTTGTAATTCGTTGCGATTCTCATCATACTGACCACCAAACACATAAGTTTGTCCTTGATATGCAATAGTTTTTTCTTGTGCTTGAATCGGCGGTGTTGACCCACAACCAGCTAGAGCAAGTACGGGTAAAACACTGATAATAATTTTTTTTAGCATAACTGAATAAATTTCCATATAAATTAAATGAGCGAAAAATATACCCTAATGAATATTAACTTTCAATAGAGTCTTTTCTTATTATTTATTATATATAAACATAACAATAACCAACCTTGAGAACCATTAATAAAATAATTTTCTCTCTGCTTTAAACTTACAGCAGTATAAAACTAACTTTTCTTAAAAATTTTATAAATAAACCGGCTTTATAAAAAGAGTAAGTTCAGTATAAACTTATACTAATTTGCTAATTAAGTAAGCTATGCTGGGCTAGGGTGATTGCGTTAATAGTCAGACAAAAATTTGTTCTAAATAAGAGTTTTACACAGCTAGAGATGCCTCCAATGAGTGCTGCGGGTTAGTTATACATATTGCCGTAGATGTTTCCCTATACAGCTTATTAGATGCAACTCATATTTCGCTTTTAAAAATCACCAAAGTTATAATTTATCTTAACCCTTTTTTTCTAAGTTAATTATAATTCGTTAGTAGCTGCGCTTATAACCAAACCAATCATTACTACAGTATTTTTGAATGATTTTAAGCCCATCAAACTGTTATGAAGATTAAAGTACAGAAGTCGCTATTTTTCTGATTCCGAGAAACATTAAATTTACTACTACATTTTTTAAGCATTAACCCACATTATAAAAGGTAATTAGAATAAATAATCATCAGTAAAGTAGGTTAACTACTTTAGTCTTTCATACAATCCTGAGGCTCTTGATACGCTTTTGCTCATGGCCAATTGCAGTACTTTTTTATCGGCCACCAGCTCAAAGGTTTTTTTAGCACGTGTTATGCCTGTGTAGACCAGCTGTCTATTTACGCCCATACTGGCATGTTTAAGCGGCGGTAAAACCATAGCCGTATAACTAAACTCCGAGCCCTGCGATTTATGTATGGTCATTACATACACTTTATCGTGAGCAGGCAGGCGCGCGGGTGAAAACGCCCGAACCGTGTTTTGCTCATCAATAAATAACGCTTTTAACTGCCCGCTTTCATCGGGCATTAAAATACCAATATCACCATTAAACAACTTAAGTTGATAATCGTTTTGGCTTACCATTATAGGCATACCACTGTAATGGCGCTGGTTTGGGCTTACCGATATTAACCCTTGTTGCACAAGTGCGCGCTCAATGCGGCTGTTTAAGCTATTTACGCCGTAATCACCCTCACGAACGGCCGCTAATAATTGATATTGAGAAAACGCCGCGTGAACATCTGCAACACTTGCCCCTTGTGCAATTAAATTTAAATAATGAGCGTAATGCTTAGCAGCACTGTTTATTAATTTTTCTATGGGTTTTGCAACAAAGTCATAATCTAAAATAACATCGTTAAATTGCCCTTGTGTGCTTTGCTGCTCTACGTATTTTAAAATACCGTTATGGTTAGTATTAACCGCCAGCGCAAGCTGGCCAATGCCACTTTGTGCATCAAACCGGTAGCTGTGTTGTAAAAACGCAATGCAATCGGCTAGTTTAAATTCGCTATGCCCAGGCGCCGCTAATTTAGCCTCTCCTTTAAAACATAAAGTATTGAGCTCATCACATCGTGCTTGCGAGTAATTAGGCGTTTCACCTAATGCTAACCCTTGGCATAAATCACTCATTACACTGCCGGTATCTACCGAGGCAAGTTGGTCTTTATCGCCAAGCAATATTAAACGCGCATGCGCAGGCAGTGCTTCTATTAATTTAGCCATGAGTGATAAATCAACCATGCTGGCTTCATCAATAATAAGTACATCTAAATGCAGCGGGTTGGTGCTGTTATGCTTAAATTTATTAGTAAAGGGTTTAACCCCTAAAAGCCGGTGAATAGTTTGTGCGCTATCGGGAATTAAGGCCTTTATATCCTCAGGAATATTTTTAAGTTGCTCTTTTGCACCTAAAATTGATTCACTTAAACGGGCTGCCGCTTTACCTGTAGGCGCCACCAGTTTAATGCTTAAAGGTGCGCTTTTATAAAGCGACTGTAAAATAGCTAATAGCTTAGTCACGGTGGTGGTTTTACCAGTTCCTGGCCCGCCCGTAATAACGCTAAAGCCTTTTGTTGCGGCAATAGCACAAGCTACTTTTTGCCAATCAATCGCAAGTGCTGAATTATCAACAAAGTAGTCATTTAATAATTGGCTGAGTAACTGGGTATTTATATTTAAATGGCGCTCACTCATCGCAAGTAAACGAGTAGCTAAGGTGTGCTCATAATCAGCTAGGCGCGCAAAATAAAGCCGTTCGTTAAATAACTGTAAGGGTTTGGCCTCGCCCACACTGTTATGGGCACTTAAACAGCTAAGCGCATCGAGGTAGTTAAAGGCTTCGTTAAAAGGCGATGTAATATTTGGTACATTGCCCTCGGTTTTAGTAAAGTCGCTTTGGCGTAAATTAAACGGGTTTTGCCAGTCGACTTCTTTTAATGTTAAACAGCTATGTTGGCTTTGCTGTGCTAAACACAGCAATAACACTATATAAAACACGTCGTTTTGCTGGTTATCGCACAGCATTAAGGCAAGCTTTACATCTACCATTCTTATGCGTTTTTCATCTAATAAGTAGTCAAGCAGCTCCACCGTATTTAACGGTTGGGCAGGTGCTGGCGGCTCATCAAACAGGCTTTGCTGCATAGGGTAGTCACTCATAACATGGCTCCTTGGCTAAATAAGCCATCTAATAGTGTGATTTGCTCTGCACTAAGCTTATTAAAATAAACCCCTTTGCCCGCCGGCATGCCGCGTAAAAACGTATAATAAACCCCGCCTAAATGGGTTTCTATTGCATAATCACTGATGCGTTGTTTGAGTAATCGGTGCAGCGCAACGCTATAAATTAAATACTGTAAATGATACTGATGGCTATTCATGGCTTGCTCTAGCTGGTCGCTTTCATAGTCAGCGGGCGTATTACCTAAGTAATTAGACTTATAATCTAAAATATAATACTTCCCTTGATAGCAAAAAATTAAATCTATAAATCCCTTTAACAGGCCTTTTACATGAGAAAACTCGAGTTTGCTTTGGGTAAAACCAAAATGCTTAACCAGTATTTCGTTTAATTTGGGTGCGCTTAAACTATCTAAAGGTAAATTAAATTCCATTTCGACTAGGCAATCTGTCGGAGCTAATTGACTTAAGCTTAACCCCTCATTGTTTAAGGGGCAGGTTAACGAATCAAGCACCCATTGCTCGGTCACGTGTTGCCAGCTTTCGCTAATATGGTATTTATCCAGCGTATGTTTTACTACCTCTGCTAAATTTTGCTCTGGATTTGTAGGGTGTACTTGCGCACTGGTAAAGTCTATTTGTTCAAAAATTTCATGCAAACAGCTTCCAGGCTTCGCCCCCTTGGGAAAGCTGTAAGGCGATGGTATTTCATCTTGGCTGTTAGCAAATTCATCTTTTTCATGATCTTCATCGCTGCGCCCAGGCTCAATATGATCGGTGTGCTTTTTAAAGCTCAGCGCACTAAAGCTGGTTGCTCGCCAATCTCGCTCTATGTTAGCTGTAACCGTATTAACTCTTAACGCTTGGCTTTGCTGCACTGCGCTATTAAGTGTTAATTGGCCTTGTTCGGCCAATTGCTCAGCCGTAAATTGCTGATAGTGCATTTCGGTGTGAGCGTCGCAAAATTCATTTAAGTGGGTGCGCCACGTTTGGCTACTTGTAAGCTCAAGCCCTGCAAATAACACATGCCCTAATGCACTACTTTGTATAGCCAAGCGACTACTTTGCCCTTGCCCTATGTTATACACCCCAAGTGCACAAAAATGTACCGCGCGGGTAAGGGCAACATAAAGTAAGCGTAAGTCTTCAGCTAAGCGTTCTTGCTCGGCTTGTGCTAAGGCGTCTTCGTTTTTACTTAAATCGTAAACTAGCTGGCCGTTTTGATGATACAGCGCTTCTTTAGTTTCGCGATAGCCGCTGGCAAAAGGCATAAATACCAGCGGATACTCGAGCCCTTTTGAGGCATGCATAGTCACAATTTTAACTAAGTTTGCGTCACTCTCTAGGCGTACTTGCACGGTTTCGCCATCTTGCTGGCTTACTTTTTGTGCAAACCAACGTAGCAAGCGCAAAGTGCCTTCTAACTCTATTTGCTTTTGCTGCAGTATTTCACCTAAGTGTCTAAAGTCGGTTAACCAGCGCTCAACGTTATAGCCAAGTCCTTGCCACTTAGCGCTCAGCTGATTATGGCTTAACAAACGTTCAAGCATCGCCATTGCGCCTTGCTTGTTCCAAATATGGCTAAGTTGAGCAAAAAAGTTTAAGTGCTCTTGCCATTTATTTTCATCATCAGCAAGGGCGTAAATTTCGTTGTAGCTTAAACAAAATAACGGCCCGGCTAATACGCCGCGCAGTAATGACTCGTTGTATTGGCCATGCAATGCCGTTAAAAAGTTAAGTAAATGGTGGCTAAGCTCTTGGCTAAAAACACTGTCGCGCGATAAATACACGCTAGCAATATTGGCATTGCTCAGTGCTTTTTTCATTATTTGCGCTTCTACACGGTCGCGCACCAATATACAAATATCGGCAGCGGTCACCTTATGCTTACCAATGCACGCTCGCCCTTGCTCGGCTTGCTCAAGCAATGTCACTATTTTATTGGCAAAATAGCTGGCCAAATGCCCTTGCCCAACGCCTTTGCTGGTGGGTTTGTTTTTTTCATCTGCAGCTTCATCTACAAATACATTAAATTCAAACGCGGTGGCAGGTTTGCCATCTATTGTAAATGTTTCATCGGCTTTTTTGCCTTTTGCTGCTACTGCGTTAAACGGTATGGCATCGTTATAAATAAAGCTATTGGCATGTTTAGAAAACAAACTGTTTACACTGCTTACTATATCGGTGCTTGAGCGAAAATTAGTACCTAAAGTAAATTGCTGCTCAGGCTCTACTGACTCTTTTGCGCCAATATAGGTAAAAATATCAGCGCCCCTAAAGCCATAAATAGCCTGTTTTGGGTCGCCTATCATGGCAAGCGTCGTTTTTTCTTGGCCATATATTTTGCTAAAAATTCCGTACTGAATCGGATCTGTATCTTGAAACTCATCAATCATGGCAACAGGAAATAGCTGCGCTATTTTTTGCGATAAAGCCTCGCCCTGCTCGGCATTTAAAGCACTGTGTAAATTAGTCAGTAAATCATCTGGGGTGATCACACTTTGCTCTTGCTTGCGTTTTACAATTGCCTGTTTAACCCACCGAGCTGCGGTTTGTACAACGGCAATTTTAAGACCCTGATTAATTTTAGTATTAAGTGCACTGAGCTCATCAAACAGGCTAAGCAGAGGGTGGCTAAATAATGGCTGATTTTTTTTATAATTACTGGCATCACTTAAGTTTTCGCTGCTCCACACCTCAAACGAGTATTTATTGGTGCCAAATTCAAAAAATAACTCATCACCTAAACAAAATGCTTCAAGGGCCGTTAAACTGCCTTTTCGCCCGGGTGTTTTAGAGCCACTTAAACCCGAGCCCTTTATTGCGGCTATAAACTCTTGCTCCAGCACTGCTTTTTTAAAAGCGGGTACTTTAGCAATGTACTCATCGCGAGCTTTAAATACGTCATCTAAGTTTATTTGCGGCACTATGTTCGCATTGGCTTTATTTAGCACACTACTTACTTGGCTAAATAGCGATTCAGGGGCTGCAAACACCTCTAAAATAGCATCAGTGCGTTCTTTATTAAGTGGGTATACAAAGGCGCGCCAAAAATCCTTAATTGTGTCGAGCAGTATGTCGCGCTCATCTAAAATAAATTCAAGGTTAAAAGCAACGCCCGATTCAAACGCATGCTGCTTTAACATGCGTTGGCAAAAACCATGAATGGTAAATATAGCGGCTTCGTCCATAGATTTAGCGGCGGCATCGAGTAAATCAAAGGCGCGGTGTTTATCATCTACTGCGGCTATTACACCTTCTATTAATTCATCATTTGGGTTTTGGCCAAGTAATGCATCGCGCGCAGCAATAATACGGCTGCGTACGCGGTCTTTAATTTCTTGCGTTGCAGCATCGGTAAAGGTAACCACCAATATTTGCTCAACGCTTAACGGGGTGTTTATCTCCCCTGGTATTTGCAAGCCTAATAAATAACGTAAATAAAGCCCGGTAATGGTGTAGGTTTTACCTGTACCCGCACTGGCTTCTATTAAACTTTGCCCTTTTAACGGCATTGTTAGCGGGTTAAGCGCTTGCATGGTCACTCTCCTTTGCATGTGCATGTAATGGGGAGAGTAATTTTTCGCTCCACTTAATAAATTCTTCTTGGCAGTCATTGAGCGATTGCACCGTTAAACGAATATACGGGTTTTCGCCCTCGCCGCGCCCTATGTATTGTGGGTTAAACTTGCTAATGGCTTTGCCAATATCGCCACCACTTTTAACGTATTCATAGCCACTTACCGGATAAAATGCCACAGGCTCTTTGCGCAAGGCTTGGTATAACGAAAACCAATCACTGAGCAAGGCATCGGCCTCATTTTTACTCAGTGGTGCAAAGCTAATTTGCTTATCAAGCCCTAGTAATAGGGTTTCTACATTTTGCTCCATACTTTGTGCAACAAGATGATATATAAAGCCTTTAATTAAATCTTTGGCCTTTATACTGGCACTTCGGTAAAACACTTGTTTTTGAAGGTAAATATGATTAAGCCAGCCCTCAATGGTGGTGCTTTCTATGCGCAAAGACACCTCAAGCGGGTCGGTTTTGCCGCTTTTAATATGCTCTTTTACTTGCCCAGCTAGTGCATCTACTCGGTGCGCCATGCTCTCATACACTAAATTGCCCACATTGGCTTGTGGCAGCTCCCCCCGTTGCAATATTTGCTCTGTACTTAAAGGTTGCTCATTAATGTTGGCTTGCAGTATTTCGTCTAAATAAAAGTAGCGGCGCAGCGCATCTAAGCTAAAAGGCTCTTCATCTTTTGCTACTTCGTTAAATTCAGGTAGGCGTAAACCTAGTGTTTGCTGGTAAAAGCTCTCTTGAGCGTTGCACACACTGCGAATAAATACATCAAGCTCTAATTCCGCGGGCGCTGTTACATCAATGGCTGTTAGCGGCTGCGCGTCTATGCGCTCGCTTGGTAGCCAAATAGGATTAAAACTGTGATTACTCAGCTGTTCATCAGCTTCACTGTCTGCTGTGTAATACGCTCGATTAAAAGGCTGTAAGTGCTGTTGATTAATTAAACACTCAGGCAGCGTTTTTTCGCTGTTATTTGCTAACGTAAAGCTGCGGCCTATGTACTCTAAAAGCTCGCTTACTAAGGTCGAGGGCATACGCGGTTGATTGTCAAAACACGAGCGGCCAATGTAACTTATGTATAAATTTTCGCGGGCACTCAGGAGGGCTTCTAAAAATAAGTAACGGTCATCTAATTTACGTGAACGGTCACCTTTTTGTTTTTTAGAATACGGCACTAAGTCAAACCCTATTGGCTGCACCGTACGTGGATAATCGGCATCGTTTAAGCCAAGCATACACACCACTTTAAACGGCACGGCGCGCATAGGCATTAGTGTACAAAAGTTAACTTGCCCCACTAAAAAGCGCTGCCCTACGCCTTTTTCTTGAATGCCCTGTTTTATCAGGTAGCTTACAATTCGTTGCGATACATGTTTATCGTAATCGCCATTATCGTGGTGCTTTTTAAGCTCCTCTAAAACATTTTGCAGTACCAGTAAATCCCAGCTGTCTTCGCCCTCATTGTAATAAATAGCATTTATTAGCTCAGATAAAATATCCGCTTTATTGCTAAGGGTATCATCAGGGGTTAGCTCATCTTTAAAGCGCTGCAGTACATCAATAAAATGCACCAGTTTATTAAGGGTATCTAGCGCCATGCCCTCTACTTCATCGGCACTATAAATGCCGTTAAACGGGCATTGTTCATCGCGCTGGGCTATGCCTAGCAGTAAACGGTTTAAACCATGCTGCCAGGTATTTAAATCTATTGCGGGTAAATCAAAGCTACTTTTGTGCTCAGCATTTATACCCCATTTAACCCCTACACGCTCAAGCCAATATTGAATTTGTTCGTACTCGTGCGCCTCTAGCGCAAATTTTTCGGCAATTTGTGTTACTTGCAGTAAATCAAGAATATCCGAGACACCAAAACGCGAAAACGGCAAATTGGCTAAGCTGGCAAACGAGCTCAGCACCGGTTTTTCTTGCTCTATGGCTAAATCGGCCAATGCATAAGGAATAAAGCGACTGGTGTTTTGCGCGCCGCCAAATACCGCTTTAATATACGGGCTGTACGTACCTACATCAGGCATCATTACAATAATGTCTTTAGGAGTGAGCGACGGGTTTTGATTAAACAAAGTGAGCAAATAGTCGTGTAAGCGCTCAACTTCTCTAAGCGGTGTGTGGCAATCGCTTAAAGTAATGCTGGTGTCGCTGTCGCTAATGGGCAATTTGCCCTCATCATTTATAAACCACTGCTTGTTATCGGTAAGTGACTCACCTTTAAATGCCAGTTGGTAAATCTCGCTTTGAATTTGGCCCAGTAAGCTATCGTCAAACGCATCTATAAAGCCATCAATCCAACGCGCATCAAGTTGTACGAGTTGCTCAAAATAGTCGCGCCCTAGTTTTCCCCATGACGATAAAAGCGGATTACCTATAAAGTAGTATTCTTCATCAGGGTTAGTTTGTTTTTTTTGCTGCGCTTCTAAAAGCGGCATTTTGGCGTATTTGGCATTTATTTTGGCTGCTGTTTTTTCATCAACCACATCGCCCCAATAATGCTCGCTAGGATTAAAAAAGAATAAAAACACCTCTGTTTTTTTGCTGAGCGCTTCAAACACCTCAAGCTGCGAGCTCGCAATCGCCGATATACCAAATAAACTAATGCGCTTAGGTAGTAAGGTATTATCCATATTCTCAAGGGCGGCGAGTAGCTGCCCTTGCATATTGGCACGATGAAATTGGCTTTGTCCAAGCGCTTTACTGTGCGCCACCAGCTTTCGCCATAAATCGCTTTGCCAAGGAGCAATGCTTACATCAACATCGTCAAGTTCGTCTTTGCCGCTATCCCAAGTGGCAATCCAATGCGGGCGGTACATTAAATATTGGTCGTACACATCGGCAATTTTTTCACACAGGGCAAAGGTTTTTTGCCCGTCTAGGTCGCCCTCTAAATAGGTTTTTAAGGGCAAATAAAGCGGTTCATCAATACAGCTGGGCAGTATTGCAAATAATTTCCAAGCAAGGTTAGGCTTATTAAAAGCCGACTCTTTGGGCACATTGGGCAATAACTGCTGATACAACTGCCATATAAAGCTCGATGGCAGCGGAAAATCGACCTGCGCGGCTAACCCTAGGTTTTCGCTTAAACCAATTTTAAGCCACTGCGACATACCCGGCGACTGCACTAATACCACTTCTTTATCGAATGGGCTTTGCAACGGGTTTACTTTTAATAGCTGATTAAACTGAGCCTGCAGCGCTTCCATACGGTTTGATTGAATAATATTGAGCATACAACTGGAGTCCTTACTTGAAGTAAAACCAGTTTAAGATATTTTCATTTATAGGGGTAGCGCAATCAGCAAATTGGCACTAATAAATCAGCGGGTTAGCAGGGAGTTTAAACGCACAGCGTTAATTTTAATCACTGTGCGTTTTATTGCTCAGGCCATTTTATTTATAAGGGCTAATGCTTGATAAGCTAAATGCGCTTTGCATAATCACTTTACCATCTATCCCTTTAAGCTTAAGTGAGATGGCCGGATCTGCTTGTTGCCAATCTATGCTTAAATCGCCGTAATTCACATTGTGGGTGTAATCACCTACACGGTGTTTATTTGGGCTTACGTCTTTCCACTTTTCAGTGAGGCCTGAGCTGGTCATTTCTATTAAAGGGTAATCGAGGTTTTGTTGATACTTTGATATTTCGCCCCAGTGCGTATCGCCACTGATGATAATAACCCCATTCACTTGATGCTTTTTAATTAACGCAAATAAACGGTTACGATCCTCTGGGAAATTAGCCCACGACTCCCACCCTGTAAAATCGGGTAATAACTGCAAGCTTGAGGCAATTAGCTTTATAGCCGCAGGCTTTTTTAGCTCTTGCTCAAGCCATTGCCACTGGGCCTCACCTAGCATAGACGCGCCTTTCACCTCTGTTGGACTATACGGGCCTTGGTTATTAAGCTTACGCTTAGTGTAATATTCAAGCTCGCTTACGTGGTTAAGCGCATCACGGTTCCAGCGTAAATCGGGCATTATTACGTGTACGGTTTGCTCATCCTCACCATACATATACGACGTGTAAATGCCGTCCGTGCGGGTGCGTCTGGGTGAGCTTTTAGGCTCGCCCCAAAAATCGAGCATAATTTGGCGAGACTGCTCTTTATGTGAGTAGTCTTTACCAATATCGTTTTGACCAAAGTCGTGATCGTCCCACATCGCAATGATTGGCGTATTCGCTTTTAGTGTTTTAAAGCCTGGTTTTGCACCTAATTTTTGGTATTTATTAGCAAGTACCGTCATATCGTTGGTGTCGCCGTAAATATTGTCACCTAAAAATATAAATAAATCGCCCTGCTCTTTATTAATGGTGTCAAATATTGGGATGTCTTTATCTTGATGCCCACACGAGCCAAATAAAATTTTTGAAGGGGCTGCCATAGTATTTGCGCTAAACGCTAACCCTAATGCTAATACGGCGTGTGTAATAGGTTTTACTAACTGCTTCATTTTAAAATCTCACTTATTGGCGATGCCATGTTTGAATTTAGGTGTTTTGGGTTTATACCCAATGCGCTTAAAACAGTGGCTGCAACCTGCGCTTGTTTAAGCTCATTTTGTGTTTTAATTAAGCCGTGCCCTTTTATTGCAGGGCCAATGGCAGCAAGCCAAATATGCTCAGAGCCGACAATGCCCTCAGGAAATTTATTACCTGCTAAATGCAGCTCAGCCAACGCACGTTTAGAGCTATGATGTTGCCAGTCACTTGCACTGCTTCCGCGGCCGTGGTCGGTGGTAACAATAAGCGTTGTATTGTTTTTATAGCCCGGTGTAGTTTGAATTGTGTTCCATAAGTCTTTTAAAAACGCATCGCTTTGCCTTGCTGATTTTAAATACTGGTCGTAATGGCCATCGTGCGCAAAGTCGTCGGTTTCACCTAAGCTAATGACTAATAAGCGCGGCGTTTTTGCCAGCATATACGCTTTGGCAAATCGGTAAGTAAAACTGTCTAAGCGTACGTTTTCCCATGGGCTTGGAATTTCATTTTGCAATGCGTTTAAAAGCTTAGCATCAGCAAATAAATCGTTTTCTATGGGCATAAAACCCGCATTCACATACACGTTACTACGCTGTGTATTCACAATGTAAGGAAATACATCCCAACTCCCAAACAAAGCGGTTTTACCTTTAAAGTCTGCACGCTCATCTAGGCGCTCTAAAATGGTTTTATTCGCGTTTAATACTTTATTGTTGCTATTAATTTTTTCATCTACTTCACCGGTGAGAATTTCGTTATACCCAGGGTATGAAAAATACCAAGGGTTGCTCACCGACATATTAGAGCCTTTTGCTCTATCACCTACAATTACGCCCTTTTTAGCCATATACTGAGTTAAAAATGGCATGAGTAATTGCTGGCGCTTATTGGCGGTAGGCGCCCAAAATTGCTTATTTAATTGCGTTGGGTTTTTAACAAAATCGGCATTATTAATGAGGTTTTTATCTGCGCCGCTAAACACCTCTTGCCAGCGCACACCATCAAGGGTCACTAGCACTACATTTTGCGCTGCGCTTGCGGTATTGCTGATTAATACAATGATGCTAAATACCGTGGCTTTTATAATTGAGTTCATCATTACTGTGTACCTTTAACAAAAAGCCCATCAAAGATGGGCTTTTAATTATTTACTGTACATTATTGCTATTAAAACGTAGCCGATAACGTCAGTGCTGCTGTACGTGGTGCACCAATAAAGTAAGTGCTGCCATTGCCCGTACCACCCGCTAAATAGCTTTTATCGGTAACGTTATAAACAACAAAGGCAACATCAATAGCTTTAAATGGTCCTGCGTTTATATCGGTTGCGTAACCTGCGTTTAAATCAACCACGGTATAGCCATCAACTTCGCCACGCTCACCGGTGTATTTAGCCGATAAACCAAAGCGGAAATCACCGCTAAAGTAATCGGTCGATAGGACAAATAAGTCATCTACTGAGTCTATTACTTTTTCACCGGCTTCAAACCCGGGTGCATCGCCTTTGTACTCTGAGTCATTATTCGTGTACGAGCTATATACACTCCATTGTGGGCTTAGCATGTAACTTGCCGATAGCTCTAAACCTTGCGATTCAATACCCCCTACGTTTAAGTAAGAGCCATTTGTACCTATGGTGTAATCAATACCGCCAGTGTCACTACCTGGGGCAATGAACGTAATACGGTTATCAAATTCAATTGAATACGCTGTTGCGGTCAGGTTTAACGCGTTATTTTGATAACGTACACCTAAATCGATGTTTTCAGCGGTTTCAGCTTCAATGGCCGATAAATCAGAGCTGTCGCGCTCAAGCACACCGTCTTTAATAGCAGCAAAGTTTTCGCTGTAGCTGGTAAATAGCTCGGTTGAGTTATTTAGCTGATACAAAATACCACCACTAAATAGCACATCAGAGTCGCTATTAACTTTAGCGGTTGTGGCATTTTGATAATGGTCGTACTTTTCAATATCAACAAGGTACTTTTTGACACCTACGTTAAGCGTGAAATCGCCAAGGGCCATTGAATCCTGCGCGTACCATTTAAGGGTGTCGGTCTCAAAGGTGTTTTTATACTGGGTCCAGTATGGCGTGCTATCAAAGTGGTGGTAAATGCTGGCATTAATTACTTTGTGCCAATCGCGCGACTCGTCACGGTCGCTTTGCTCATACCAAAAACCGGCTTCTATGTCGTGCATGCCAAATGTAGCTTGGTAATTGGCAGTAACCCCTAAGCGGTCTTTTTTGTAATGCGTATGACGATACGACATTACAGGTATTGCCGTATCGTCGTAACATGCTGGGTTTAAACCAGGGCCCGACTCCCACGGCCAGCTTAAACTTGCCGTACACCCTTCGTTTGGTGCCAGTGCGTTACCTGCGCTATCTACAAAACCGTAAGAGCCTGCGTTAGTGCCGCCCTCTGTGGTTGGGTTGCCGTTTTCATCTACTGGAGTTGTTAAATACGGTGGGATCCAATCGCCACGGCCCGAGTTTTTATGATAATAAGGGCTCACTGTAATAAGCGATGTTGGCGAAAGCGCATACTCAAACTTTAAATACGCTAGTGTATTTTCACGCAGTGTACCCCAGCCCTCAGCAAACATTTGGTCGTAATGTGGAACGCCTGTCCAGTTCCACGTTAACTGATCCCACTCTGGCGTTTGTTCAAATTGCGCAAGACTTACACTGTTGTAGTTAGTCTCGCTTACATCATCGTAAGATAAACGCCCTGTAATTGTTAAATCAGCAAGCGTTGTTACAAATTTAAGCTCTGCGTGTTGGTTATCTTTTCCGCCGTTGCTACCCGAGCCAATCCAGCGGCTAGTATCAGTTTGCGAGTAACTTACATACGCTTGTGTATTATCAAATAAAGTACCCGTTTCGTGCTTAACGTAAAAGCGGGTCGCATCGTGACTACCCGAGGTGTAAGCAAAAGTGGTGCTGCTATCAAGGCTTGGCGCTTTACTTACAAAGTTAAATGTACCGCCTAGTGCCTCAAGCGATGCCGATTTAATATCTGAGGTGCCTTGGCCTACTTCTACAGTGGCTAAATTTTCAGTGTCTAGGTAACGGTTTGCTTTAGCGCCACCACCATAGTTTGAGCCACCGTTAGGAATACCATCAACGGTCATCCCTAATTGCTGCTGGTTTGAGTCAATACTAAAACCACGCATAGTAATTGTGGTAGACCAGTCATCGCCACCAAATGCATCGCCTTCGTTTATGCTAATGCCAGGTAAGTTATCGATAACCGATAACACACTCGAAACCGTTGTTTGTTGATCAAGCATTGCAGGCTCAATCACATTATTTGCGTAACTGGTTGGTTTTGCAGTAACGGTTATTTCTTCTATTTCGTTGTCATTTGCATAAGCTGACGTTGATACAGCCATAGCAATTGCCATGCTCAAAATCGATTTATTAGTTAAAGCGTACATTGTGATCCCGTTTGGTTTTAATTATCTAAAGTAATAATGAAAGCGGGCACAGTATGATTTCGAATTATGACAACAAAAATGAAGTTTATTTACAGGGGTGTTAAAAAAATGTGGGATTTTTATGGCTTTGTTATGTCATTTGTAAGTCAGCCTAAGCACAAAAACCTAGGCTGATTTATATATAAATACTAGGCGTGTTGATCTTTGCGGATTGAAATTTGTTCAATCTAGGGGCGATTAAATCGCGGCACGAGGTTTGTAACCTAGTGGGCTAAGTAAAAACCGAGTAAAGCTTCCGCGTCCTGCTCACGCCCCTTACCTACATCCATGTAGGCAACAAAGAGTTTATCGCCCCTAGGCAGAACCCGAAGGGCAGCGCATGTTTGGCATTTATGCTGCGTTATCGCCTATTTATGGGGAGTAACCACACTTCATAGGCTCTGCCTTGCCTAAAAACCAAACATACTGCTGCAAATTCAAACGCCAAAGGTCAACACGCCCTAATTAATTAGAATAGTTTAGCTAACATCTCGTCACTATAAGCAACAAGTTCTTCATTATTAGCCACTTTACTAATGTAATCTGGATTAGCAATAAATGGACGACCAATCGCAATTAAATCAAACTGGTCATTATTTATTGCTTGTTTTGCATCATCAAAACTATAGCTACCTACCCCTACAAGGCTGGTTTTAGTGTTAGCGCGCAAATACTGCGAGGTTGTTTTACCTTCTAAAGAGTCAAATTGAGTGCTGTCATCAAAAATACCGCCATGAATGTAAGCCAGTTTTTTGTCATCTAGCTGCGCTAATAAATAATCAAATACCGCTTTATCACGCTTATCTTCTTCCATATTAAAATAAGCACCTGGCGATAGCCTAATTGCCGTACGCTCATTACCTACTGCATTAACAACTGCATCGGTCACTTCTATTGCAAAACGCGCCATATTTTCAGGTGTTTGGCCATATTCATCTGTGCGCTCATTTGCAGCGTAATGTAAAAACTGATCAATTAAATAACCATTTGCGCCATGAATTTCTACACCATCAAAACCTGCTTCAATGGCGTTTTCGGCCGCTTTAGCAAAGTCGGCTATCAGTGAATTAATATCCTCTTTAGTGGCCGCTTTTGGCGTAATGTATGTCAGCTCACGCATACGTGGTACAGAGCCTTCAACACCAATTGCCGATGGCGCTAATACTTCGCCGTCAAAAAAGTGAGGGTGAGCAACACGGCCAACATGCCAAAGCTGTGCAAACATTTTACCGCCGTTTGCGTGTACGGCGTCGGTTACTTTTTTCCAGCCTTGAATTTGCTCGCTGGTAAATAACCCCGGTGTATTTGGGTAGCCTTGTGCATCTGGGCGAATAATAGTGGCTTCGCTAATAATTAAGCCGGCATCGGCACGGCGCGCATAATATTCCACCATATCTTGCGTGGGTACTAAATTATCATCAGCCATACAACGGGTTAAAGGCGCCATAAAAACGCGATTTTTAAGTTCAAGTGAGTCGTTTAATTTATACGGTGCCAGTAAATCTGTGGTCATTGTTAAATCCTTCATTAAGAGTATGCATATGAGATGCGGCCTTTTTAACAACATTCAAGGGCAATTTTGAATGCTCGCTCAAAATATACTTAGGGAGTACCAAAACAGATCTGAATTACAAAATTAAATAACCTGAACTCTGGTTAAGAGATTTACTAACATATTTTATCATGATGATAGTTAAGCTTATTTTATCTCTAGCCAGAGATTTTCAGTAAAAACAAGGCGAATTTACGCGTCCATAGCTAGCCTATTGCAAGTAAATTCAACGCAGTTAGCGCTTAAAATAACTGCTAGAGATAGATTTATTATCCAGAGTTCAGGTTAAATAATAATTTTTCAACACACTGTCACATAACTCGATATACTTGTAACAGTAAAATTCAAATTTGAAGCAATAAAGAGTGAGCCAATTATGACAACTGCAAATGCGACTGAAGAACAAACCGTAATTTTAGGGCTAGGGGCAAAAAAACGACTCGCTTTTATGTTTGAAACCGTACAACAGTACAAACAAGTATGGATTTTAAACGACGATGATGGCTGCGTAATGCTTGCCAACGAAGATGACGACTGTGTACCAGTGTGGCCAACCCGCGATTTTGCACAAGCTTGGGCCACGGGCGAATGGGAAGGCTGTACCCCAAAAGCCATTCCGACTAAAGATTGGTTTAGCCGCTGGACACCCGGCCTTGAAGAAGACGACTTACTTATTGCTGTGTTCCCTACCGAAGAGGACGACGGCACGGTGCTTTTTCCTGATGAATTTGAAAGCCAGTTAAAAATTCCTAAAAAGAGAAAGTATTAATTTAGGGGCAGTTTTAAATGCGGCTTAAACGAATACAACTTAGCCGCATTTTTAATAGTGTAACTTTATCTCTACTTTTGAAATTTTAATAAGGTGTAGTTCTTAAAATTTGATGGTGTAATCTACATATACACGATGATCTGCTCTGTCTCCTTTAACACCATCAACACTGCCAGTTTCATCTGTGGAGTAATCTAAAAATAACCAACGTAGGCTTAAGCCTTTTACAGCCGCGACTTTGTAGCGTGTATCAATGGCCCAATATTTTTCATCGGCTGTGCCACCTGCCTTACCCAAACTTGAGTTTTCTGCATCGCTGCCGCTGGTGTAATAGAACTTTGTGGTTAAACCCGGTGCCACTGCTTTTAGATCAACGCCTAAGCGAGCCTGCCAGGTTGCCTCATTTTGGTTTGTTAAATCGGCGCCAATTAATGAGCGCGTGGGAAACGGGTTAGTCCCGTGATCGCCACTAAAGTTATCTTCAATCCAGGCATCGTTCACCTTGGTAAATGCGGCGCCTAGTGTCCAAATATCTTTTTTCCAATTGGCATCTAGGTAATAGGCAAAACCATCGTTTTCACTTTTAGTAACGCCTGAAACCGCACCGAGTGCATCTTCATCATCTAAATCACCACCCTCTGCGCCGGTTACAAATAAATCGCCATCGTCTTGTGAGGTAAATACGCCACTTGAAAGGGTTAACTTACTTTGATCGAGCTTAATAGCGTAGCTGCCTTTAAGCCCAAGCTTTGATAAGTAGTCATGGGAGTTTAAATACTCTGCGTCTATTTTTAGCGCGTCTTTTTTGTAGCTTGCGCCCACACCCCAAATAACACTAATTGCGCCGTTATCTGACTGGTCGGTAGAAAAATCTTCCCACTTGTCATCGTGGCGGCGGCTCCATTTATCGTAGGCGTAACCATATAATTTGGTATTGCCAAACTTGTAGTCACCAAATACGCCTCTAAAAGTATTGGGAATTGCGCGGCTACCTGAGCTTTTTAACAACATGCTTTTGGTTTTTTGCCCGCCTATTTTTACATGGCCATTGTCGCCAAGTTTAACGTCGATAAAATATTGACCAAATTTAGAAAAACTATCGTCAACGCCGCCTTTTTCATCCCCTGCGGGTAAAATATTATTTTGTGCGCTGCCGGTTGAGTTGTAATTAAGTACCGTATAAGTAGAGACACCCATGCTAATTAAGTCATTAAAATAGCCCGATTGATAATTGAGCTCTATGCCTTGTGCAAACGTTGAGTCGTCGCTGGCGTCGTTATCGTAATCGCGGTCAAAGTAAATTGACCTTAGCTTAATATTAAATTCGTCTTGCTCTGTAAGCCCACTAAAAGAAGCGTACGATGGGAGGGAGGCGCCTGCTAATACTGTACATATTACTAAATTGTGTTTTAAAACTCGTAAGTTCATACGCGTAAGCTACCTTGTATTTGATGCAGAGGAATCTAATGTTAGCCTAAAAAACGTGACGTAGTTTTAGGGTATTTAATTTCGTTAGTGACATAAAACTATAGTTTAAAACGCTTTAAACGTTTAACTTTTGGAGAAGTCAAAACCTCGGATAGTTAAATAAAATGAAGAAACAAAACTCAATCCATCCAGCTTTCAATAGCAACCAGCTCATTAATACTTCCATTATGAGGGTTATATATCCATTCCTGATCAAATACTTCTCTGAGACGTTTACTTAGGTAACAGTTACCCACCACTAAAGAAAAGAACTTATTTCCGTTCAGCTTTAAAGCAGATATAGCCTCTGTTTGCGAAGTTGGAAGGCCATCCATTATAAAATCAGAAACGATAAGTAAATCAGCCTTGTTGTATGTATTTTCTGTCATTAAATTAACTGCATGGCTAATAGCTGGTCCTACATCCGTTCCACCATAAAACGACATTGATAAAAAATCTGTCAACTTTTCTAAACTAAATCCTTTGGATAGATCTAAGGTATCAATCGAAGTAGAAAAGTTAATAATATAGCAATCTCTATTTTTAGCTTGCGCTTTTAATGACATAACTAAAGCAACAGCTTTGGCAACAGTTTCAGGCGTTCCTTGCATTGAACCACTGGTATCAATGCAAATAATTACAGGGCCTTTTTGTTCATCTTCATCAACTGTCAACTCCTCCTCTATTTCAAATTCCTCATCAACAAATTGCTGACCCGACATTTCAAAGCACATTAAGGATGACTCCACATACTTAAGGTCAAATAGAATTGATGTGTCCTCGTCACTTAATAGCGCTAATTCAGAAGGAAGAGCATGTTCAATATCTTTAGATAATTTAATACCTACTATTTCTTCTTTAGAGTTAATATCAATTATTGGAGATTTTTGTATATAAGAATGAGTAACTGTTTCTATTTTTTCACTTTTTTTAACCTGGTTAATACGACCTAACAAGTCTAATAGCTTTTTAATTCCTTCATCACTATGAATTCGTTCCATTAAGCTTTTAACTTTAGCTAAATTATTTAGCCTTAAAGAACCACTAGAAAGGTCAAGTAAAATGCCTGGTTCTATATCTATGGAACTCAATAAGGTAAGCATTTCGTCAATAAGCTTTAGTTTTTTAACTAAGCTTTTTAAAAACTTTTCTCTCAATAAAGTTATTTGCTCTAGTTCCCACTGTTCATATAGTGAACACAGTAACTTTTGCCACTCCTTTGCCAATAAATTAGCAGAAGTGGCTAAATCACTAGCAGCTTTAACGTTCTTACTTTTTGACGCGACAGCCTCATTTTTGAGGTGAACTAAATCTGTATCCCAAAAGTCTTTGTTGAAATTAACGTTACCTTTTGCACACAAAGCTTTGTATTTATTTAACGCAAGTTCATATTTTCTAATAGTTAAGCTATCAAAGTTTAAGCTATTAAAAACATCCAACTCATTTTGATCATCGTAATAAGGGAACTCTAACAAACAATGTCGGTTCGCTTTATCAGCCCAGCTTTTTAGGCGATCTTCAACTTGTAATGCTAAATTTGGAGCGTGCTCAAAGGTACTTTGGTAATCGTTATTTATTTCAGCCAGCATAGTGGTTGCATATTCATCAATATTACGCACTACATAACCCTTTTAAACGGTCGCAATCTTTAATTCGTAACTTCAAATCACTTATTTGCTGATTAATACCATTTAGCGCTATATTGCATGATTGTTTAGATACAAACGGTGAATACAAGCTAGACACATACTCTGTTTGCTTAGCCTCACATAATTCTAAAGTTCTCCTCAAGCTTTGTGTCAGCTCATTAACTTCGGCTTTTAAAGCATTAATTAAGCGGTTATTGACGTTTTGTTTCTTTTGACCTTTTTTGTATAAAATTTCTGGAGTGAAAATGGCTTCAGCATCATAATAAGTATGGTTAACGTCGTTCGCATTAATTAAGCAACTTCCTTGCTTATCGAAACTACAATTAAAGTTTTCAAGTTCTTGCCCTTGAACATTCACCGGGTTAAATTCATCATCACTTCTCATTTTGCTTTTTTCAATATACAACGTCTTCTTCGCTTTCCTCTTATCCCAATGACTACCAAACTCAAAATTAATCACAGCTTTAAAAAATTCATTTCCATCAATATTTACAGTATCGTACACATCTTTTTCATGAAAAATTTCATGAGTAATTTCTTTATCAAGTGCATCTTTCTTTCTATCAAGCTCAGCTAAGCTAAGCTCTGGTGAGAAGCCAGACTCTTCTATAGCATTATTTACTATGCTCTCAACATCTTCGCGATTATTCTCGGTGGTCCAAAGGCAATAACGTAATAATAAAGCATCACTGTGGTTAGTTTGTTTTCGGTTATTAAAAAATGCCGAGGCTTTTAGCAATTGAGCTGCTTTTTGCCAACGCCTGTCTGATACATAAACACCAAGCTCTTCAAATTGTTCCGACAGCTCTTGTCTTATCAAATGAATTATTGTTAACGTTTCTTTTGAAAGCTCAACCGTATCAATCTTTTTAAGCCAGCTAGCCCATTCGTTATTCTTAATGACTACCTCATCAGTAACTCGCACTTCAGCATAAGTTGGCTTACTACTAATTAGCCTTTCAAAGTTTTCTTTTACTTCAATTGGGCCAACCATTAACCTGATAATAAAGCGATCGTATAACGCATCTAAGCCTTGGTTTTCTTCAGGTGTTTCGTTTGATGCTGCAATTAGAGCTTTTAAAGGTGCTTTTTCAAGCTCCTGTCCGTTTTTATAAACCCCTTCATTTATAAGTGTTAATAAACTATTTAATATTGCAGGGCTCGACTTCCAAATTTCATCTAAAAACGCAAACTCTGCTTTAGGCAAATAATTTTCAGTTTTACGTGTGTATTGATCTTCTTTTAACGCTTTAATCGATACCGGCCCAAACACCTCTTCTGGTGTACTAAAACGGTTCATTAAATATTCAAAATAAGGCGGGTTATCAAATGCTTTAGCAATACGTCGCGATATCAAACTTTTAGCTGTACCTGGTGGGCCATATAAAAATGTATTTTGCCCAGTTAGTGCGCCAAGTAATGCAACCGGGATTATCTCCTCACGCTCATGCATTCCGACCGAAATTTGATCAATTAATTTTTTTATTCTTGTTTGTAAACTCATTACTTATTCCTTTAAATTACTACTAATGCTTTGTCTGTTGCTTGTGCAAGCGCTTTAAAAAAGCGCAAACACTTTTCAAGCTCATCTTTTTTAATTATTTGTGGTTGAGTTGTATCAAGCTGTGCGCGGTGTACGGCTTCCCCTCTTTTCGAAATCCACTTATTTAACTGCTCTCTGGCATCTTTTGGTAGTACATTAGGCCATGACCATTGCTCAGTAATATCTACTCCAAAAAACTCTTCAAAAAGCTTTTTGGTTTTATTTGAATTTGGATTATGAAAAAACTTTAAACGCTCATGCAATTGTTTTTCTGCAAAGTGACCAAATTGAGAGCCTTTAATTAAGCTAAACTTGGCATCAAAAATTTCAGTTACCACATCTTCAACATAGGTTTCCCATGCGGTTAGCGTCATTATTAAGCTCGCTTTTTTTAAAACATCATATGAGCATAATTCTGGATGGTTATTTAACGTTTCAAAGCATGCTAATAGTTGTTCTGCTTCAGATAGGGCTCTGTTAAAATTTTGTAATGAGAGGGTCATTTTCTTCCTTAAATATTTAACTAACAATCAGGTGTTTGTTAGTACTGCTTTATTTTTTGTAATGCTATACAAAAATTTATAAAAATATAATTTCACAAGCTTGTGAAAATTTAATCTAGCTGGCTTTAATCTTTTTTATAATCACTAAAATTAATGATATTACTGGTATCAACTATTTCGTTTGATGACTCATCAACTAGTTTCTCTGAGCTGATAAGCCCTTGGCAGTAAGTGAGTAGGCGCTCTATAGGTATAAACTTCTCTTTTCGGCCAGTGGTTTTATTAGTAATACGTTTAGGTTGGGTGTTTAAATAAATAGCTAACTCAATGGCAAGGTCTTTAGGTAAATCATAAAGCCCCTCTTCTTGTAGTGTTTGAGTAACCCAAAGTGCGGCATCGCTAATATGCCCGCTTATACTTAAATCGGTATTTTTAACCCAGTGCGGTGTAAATTCTATTTTAGATAGCTCGCTTAACAGCACCGCAATATCGCTGCGTGGTATTAACTGATACACCTCAAGCGTTTCAGCCATTATTAATTGCCATTCGTACTGCAAACGTTGGGTTAACTCTTCTTGCGATAGCTTTAAACTAACCGGTATAAAAAACGTAAAACGGCTATTCGCTTCACAAACAATGATTGTTTTTTCACGAGATTTATAGCTGTTATCAATAATCTGTAATTGCCAGTTAAAATTATCGCCGTCACTAATAAGGGTATTTACCCCCGCTTGTTTACCGGGTTCATGTGGTAAACGAGGTAAATCAACTTTTAGGTATTTATTAAGTGCGTTTGAGGCGTTTAGGTTTAGTGTTATGTTATTTCTCAACTTGTAACTCTTATCATTTTTTAAATTTACGTAGATGGGTTAAGTCGCGAAGCCACGCTAGGGAGTTTGATGAACCAAACAACAAAGATATTTTCTACCCATTCGTAATTCCTAACAACTCTAATTTAACTCTTTCCTTATTTTTGTAGCCTACATCAAATGGCACGACTCTTAACTTCAGTTTTCGTTCTTCGTCGTAATAAAAATCATTCGTTAAAGCTTGTACAAAGTTATCTGTTTTAGGGTAAATCAGAACGAGATCACCCTGACCTTTCAAGTATTTGTAGCCGTAACCAAGCATTTGATAGAAGTCATCTTGAGATAAACCAAACTTATCTTTGCCTGCTTTTTTATTTTGATTAATTAACTTCCACTTGGTATCTAATACCGTATCCATTCCTATGAAACCTTTAAGATATAAATCAGGCTTAAGGCGGAAATAGCTCTTATCACCATAAGTTACCAGTGATTTACTTTGTACTTGAGAAGAAAGCTTTTGTGGACTGAAAACTCGTTGTTTCAGGTATTTAGCGACAAAGTTTTCAAATACAGCTTCCATTGGAAACAACAACGAGTAAGCATTGTTATCACCTAACATTGACTGAGGCGAGTAGCCCTCCAATATAAGCCTTGCCCAACTTAACGGCACATCGTAGTGCTGCATACCTCGTTGCAGTTTTACACTAGAAAAGTCGTTCTTGTAGTTTGTACTTAGAGGCACCTCATCAAAAGCAAATAGCAGCTCCTGAGATAGCTTCTTACTCTTATTCACATTGGTATAGGAGGCGACAGATTTAAGTCCAGAATGAATCAGTCGGTTTTCTGCTCTATCCATCAAATAAGCATCGTATTCAACGTAAAACTTGTGGCGATTAATAAAATTGTGTTTTAGCTGTTGGCTATGGAGTAATTTACCTTTTAAAAAAGCGCTATTACTTTGCTCTCGAACATAGTCACTTCTTACTCCCTTCTTAACGAGAGCATTTACCGCATTTAAAAACTGCGCGATAAAAATTTCCATCAATGGCATTTTTTGCTTCTTAATACTCGCAACCTCAGTCTCAATGTGGCGAAACTGCTTTAATGATTTAAGCATCATTAACAAGGATTTTTGTGCTTCTGTGGCTGCACTTTCCTTATTATTGGCTTTAGCTATTTTTGGGAGTATTTCTATTTGTGTTCCATCAGGGCAAAGAACTACACCTGCGTAGTTTTGCACTTGCAAAACTTCCATGCCATGAGCAATCTTCAGCTTTAAAAACCGTGATTCCGACTCATCACATAAACAACACTTTTTAAGATATTCAAAAGCACCTTCCGATATTGCTTCAACATTATCTTTTTCCGCTGCTTTATAACTAGCACTCAAGAGTCCATACTCAAATACGGTAACGTTTGTCGTTTTTTGTCGTTTTAATCCCTTAATCATGCTGAGCGAGTTAACCTTCATCCTGATTGGAGAAAGTTAAACTTCCAGCGCTATATATGCCTATATAGGTCAAAGGATCAGTCCAACGTTCAGAGTCAGATTTAATCAACCTAAAGTCCTGAACTTCATCGGCAACGTCACCTACATCCTCAGTATCACCAAAGAGCGCATCAAAATCGACATCAGACTGATTAATAAGTTGATAAGCTTCTGGCTTTTGATTGTCGCCAACAACCAAACGGATCTTTTGCCAATCTTCAAAAAAGTATTCAGCAAGTAGAGGAATAATCTTATTCTGGAAACAACTCTTCAATTCATGAAGCGCTTTCTCATCGTCACCAGCAGCAATAGCTTTTACAACAGGCATTAAAAACGCATGGCCTAGCTGATGTTCTCTGTCATATAACGCGGCAATTCGCTTATTCATTGTTTCAAGTAAACGCGCTAAATCGATTTCAAAACCGTCACTTTCAACTTTGAATGATGAGCCTTCTTCGTTATGTAGAACATTGTAATCAGGCATCATCTCAATAAAGTCAAAGCGGCGGCGAAGGGCTGTATCCATCAGTGCCAACGATCTATCAGCGGTATTCATCGTGCCAATGATGTAGAGGTTATCTGGCACTGAAAATTTATCGCCGGAATACGGTAAGGTCACTTCGATAGCTTCCGAATCCGAGTGCCCTAAGCGTTTTGATGGTTCTATCAATGTAATTAGCTCACCAAATATTTTCGATATATTGCCGCGATTGATTTCATCGATAATAAGTACATAGTTACGCTGCATTACATTCGCAGAGATAATGTCATTTCTAGGTAGTTTTCGTTGTAGTTCTTCAACAACTTTGAAAAAATATGACGCGTGGGCGCGAGCTTTGCCCATTCCACCTTGTTCTTTAGAAAAGGCAACGACATCTTTTCTTGATTCAACATTTTCGAGATATAAAGCCTTTAGGTGAGAAAATAACATCTTGTGATTGATCGGCCATGCTTCATTCCCATAAATGAATCCATCCTCTGCTACATCTAAAATGAAACATTTTTCAGTTATAGGATAACTTTCATCGGACCCTAACTGCTCAAAAATTTCGAGTTTAAATTGTTCCAATATCTGTTCAAACTCTTGTTCTCTAGTTAATTGAGCAAGTGGCTTTTTACTATCTATCAGGTTGTCTTTTGCCTTATTAGACAATTCCTTAAATACACCACTCTTTTCAAAGTATGTAATTTGTTTATCTTCGGTTTTAGCACTTAAACCTTCTACAAACTCCTCATAGCCATAACTTTGATGGAAAGTAACAAACCTTATGCGCCCTGAATTATAAAGTTCCTTGTAAAGGCGAGTTAATTCGGAACGCTGTTCAGGTGTTGTACCAAAGCTTTCATCAATACCAAGAGCATTAAACATTTCAGGTTCAGCCGCTTTTACAGCAGCATGAATTGAATGATAAGTTTTTCCGGTTCCCGGTGGGCCATACAAAATCTGGTTAAGAGAAACTGTATTCATTACTTCCACCGATGAGCTGAGATTAGTAGGTCTACTTATTTGGCTTGAATCAAAGCCTAAATCTTTAAGAGTAAGCGCGTAATAAGGTTGAAGAACTTCTTCTTCGAACATCCAATATTCGTTTTTGGGCACTTCCCAGCTTGTCCCATTAAACCTCGGTGACCAACGCTTATGCTTGCCCTTATACTTTATAGGTGCAGGCAATCCCTTAATTGTTTCGTATGACCTTAACAACCAATCATTTCCAAGAGGAGAGTCTGCTTGAGTCTCTATATCGGAAATTACTTTGACTATTTTTGCTACTTGATTGCCATAACCAAGTGAAACAATGTCACCTTTGGACATTTGTTCAAAGCATGGTACGGAGCCATTTCCAGTGTTCTTATGTACAGCTAGCAGTGAGTTTTCTTCTAGCCACATTCTCTGCTCTGTATTTATAGAGTTTGGACTGTGAGAGACTTTCCAAATTCTAGTTACGCCAGATAGTCCATCCCCCTCAAGTTCAGTAATATAGAAACCTTGTGATTCAGCTTGTCCTATAAAATCTGCAATATTCCCTTCGCCCCACTGTGTAGAGACCAGTACTTTAGTCCCTTCAATATCTAATATTTCATCATCTTTGGTAAAAAAGCGCTTTTTTACATCGTCAGAAGTTTTAAGTTTTTCATTAAACTCTTGCTCAGTACAAAAAAGACCTTTTTTGCCCTGTACTTCAACAGGAAATGCTTTGAACAACTCTGCCAGAGTAGGCTGATTTTGCTTCACAAATTCTTTTATCACGGCTAAAACCAAACGCCCCTTACCTAGAATCTGTCCGTTAAAATTATATTTTGTAAAATCTCTAGGCAATTTGACCACCTCTCATCATCTATTCCTTAGTTCTTGCCTAAACCTATGGTGAAACAAAAACTTTCAACTCAATGTCATTATCATGCGCCGTAGCTAGCCAACCATTTAATAATTGAAAAGCTTGTAAGGTTTCGCCATTTGCCTCTGAACCTAACTTTAATTGCTGCTCAAAATGTTTGGCAGAAAAGCTATTGGCGGCAACTATCCAAATTTCCTTTTTTACTGCTGTTGAGCGTCTTCTCATTGCAACGATATCCCACAGTTCATTTAGCTTTTCTAATCTTTCCTGCTCATTTTGAGCCACAAAAGTAGCACCTTGGAAAATTCTAATTCTTTCAGCGATATTGTGTGCTGCTTCTGGAGCTGGCCAAGCTGTATGTAGCCTATTCCAATTTGAAGGCTTCAGTTCAGCATCGCCACTGATTAGCATTTCGATATTCTTTACAGCTTGAGATCCTACTTCAGCAAGTGCTCCAGCCGATGAACGCGGGTTTATTGAACTACCACATTTAACATGAACGAATGCTAATGTGTTTTTTGACGATACTATAAAGTCAGCAGGCTCGGTTCCCATGTCCGTGTTAATTAGCAAGTCTGCATCAGGTATGTAGGGAGAAAATGGACCTAGTTCGTTTTTTGTTGGGTTGGCTAAGCCATTAGCTTTTAATTGATCTACTAAATAGAAAATGGAATCACTGCTAAAGCCACCATCAACAACCTGATGAGCACCATTTTGATATCCTTTCTCATCTAAATCTACACCAATAAGGGATTCAAGCCCGATAACAACATTGGCAAGGTTAGATGCACCTAATTCAAAGCTATCAGCAACAGGAAGCGTTAATTGATAGAACTTACCATTTGAATAACTAATCCCATTAGCTAAAAGTGCTTTATGTAATTGCTCGTTGAGGAAGTCAGTTATGTCTTGCTGTTCCTCACCTTCCAGCGAGTATGTTATTTCCGTTTCTGGTGCAACTTCTAAATAAGGCTCTTCTTGCTTAAAGTTGACTAAGACTTTACTTTCCTCAACACCATCAACTAGCAAAGCGCCGTTATTGTAAATTAAATACAAAAACGAATTATCGAGTGTATGTTGTTCCCCTTCTATAAAAATACTTATCGGAGACTCAAATTCTGTTAAATCAAAAATCAGGCTGTGAGCTTCAAAATTTTCATCAACAGATATTGGCTTTGCATATGAACGTACTAGGGCGTTCTGTATATTAATATTTGCAGATATGACACTATCAATGTCTGTAAGCCAATCATTAAGATCAGCCAAAGTAAACGATGACTCTTTTTGATCTGAGATTCGCCCAGAGTCTGCACCTACATAATAACTACCTTTCTTTTTATTGTATTGGTCATAGGTATCACAACGCATTGTAGCTAATCGATATGACGCATTGGCTTGCATATCAGCCATTTGCTCTAAATGTTTCCCTTTTACCGCGATGCTTTCAGGACGTTTTCTAGCAGAGCTAATCGATTTACTACTCGCTTCTTTCGTTGAGGCAGATTCACCTAATGACATTACCTTAAGCAGTTTATCTAGAGATACCGCAGAGCCAAGTTTTAGATCTTTCTCACTATTAAATCTGCGACCTCGGCTATCATAAATTGCAACAACGTTGTTCGAGAGCTGTTTATACAATGTTATTTCAAGTGAAGGCTCAAAGAAAAACTGGTCAGTTAAAAACCGAGATTTATTAAATGCGATTGATATAACACCATGAATACCAGTTTCAGTCGCAAATATTCTCGCAAGTTCACCAGCATTATTACATCGCCAATATAGATGATCAGATAAAAGCTGAACGCTGAATCCCTGCGACTGATTCAAAAAACAAATTGATGCTGTTGGGATATTAAGAGAACTTTCCGGCTCGAAGGTATTAAGATCAAACTTTCTTACAAAGCGGTTCCCGTAATAACTCACATCAGGAAATGCTTCTAGGTAACGCTCAATCAACTTGTTACTATCTAATGATGCTATGAACTTTTTAACTGAATCAGCACTATAGAGTGAACGATCAAATGTTCTGTAGTTTTGCCACATCTGGCTATTTGCATCGCTTTCAATCTCCAAAATTTTAGGTTCAATATCACCGTACAAACGAACTACTCTTCCGATGGTTTGTACTAGTTCCCGACCACTATTAACTGCATAGGCCAGAACCAACAACTTCGCCTCGGGAATATCGACCCCTTCATCCAGTTTCCGCTGGTGAATAATGACTTGGTAATCAGAGCCTTTAAGATTCGCTGGTACTGAAACTTTTACATTATCTCGTTCATCTTTAGTAAATTGTTCATGTATTGCTAATACAGTAAAATCATCGTTTAGCAAGTCATAATAGCGATTAATATCTTCGAACTTTTCACATTTGATAATGCATTTTGTGTCATCATTAGCGCCTAAAAAATCTGTAATTTTCCCGCGCAATTCAGCTAAGGTAACTGACTCAAAAGTTGGTTCTTTTAAAACACCGTCTGCAAGTGCTCTTTCAAAGGTGTAGATATAACTAGCGTCTTCAGTAACGTCGAATTGGTACAAGTCATTCCTGTAGGGAGTAGCAGTTATAACGACTTTATGAGCATCAATACCACGTACCAAGGTGCTCCATACTGGAGAAGGTTCAGCGTGCCCCTCATCAATAATAATAAGATCAATATCTTGCTTTAACCGCTCAAGCTGAGCACTATCGAAAGTTTGTAGTTTCTGAAAGGTTGAAACATAAACGCCGTTTTTAGAGGTATCGTTCACATCACTATGAACAGGCTTTCGCTTGATAACCTCACCTTCAACGCGATCACTAAAGAATTTTCCATTTATTTCTTTAAAGAGTTGATCACACACAGCACGTCGATGACATAAAACCAACACTCGTTTTTGGGTCGCTTTGTGAGATACGATACTAATTACACCCGATTTACCTGCGCCTGTTGGCAAGCTAATAAGGCAAGAGTTCGTATTTTCATTTAACGGCTTTTTTAAGTAGCTTAGCGCCGTTTGGATACTTTCTTGCTGGCAGTGTCTTAGACTTCGCCACAAATCTTCATTAACTGAGAAACCACTCACATTCATTAAAACGTCCTTGTTGTTATTCTTATAATTCGCCAGCGAAAGCTTTTTGACTTAGAGATTCAAATAAAGGCGCATTCAGAGAATCTATGACTGAGCTTTTGGTTTTCAAAAAAGTCTCTTTTATTACTGTAAATTGCTCCAATACTTCATCAGTAGGTACAGGTATCTTAATATTGCCAACTATAGTTTTATTTAAGTTGGGCATAGTTGCGCCTTGTGATTCTGACTCCAAATGATTTTTGATTGCTTGACTAGAAAGTAACTTGTTTAAGTACTCTGAAAAAACACCTGTTTGTTTCGGCCTAATGAACAAACTGCCTGTTCCGCACATCCAACCTTCTTCTTTGCTATTTACTATTGCACAACGTCCCATTTCACCTCTGCGGCCCATAACTATATCACCCGTTTTCAAATGATATTCTGATAAGGAAGCATGTTTCTCATTTGAAATGGTTAAGTTTGCTTTTGGAATAATTTCCCCTTTTACAATGTGGGTAGGGTTAATTAGTGGTATACCATTTTCTATATAGTCTTCTTTATGAAGCTGCGTACCGAATGGCCCTATTTGAATTCTAGCTATGTCCTTCAAGCTTTTTACTTCCCAGCCCTTCGGATTAGTTACAGGGTCGCCGAACATATCGAGGAATACGCTGCGCAGGAAGTCGTCGGCGAGTTGGATGGCTTGCTGGCGTTTGCGGCGGATGGCGTCGGCTTTATCTAAAATCGCCGCTATGCGTTTTTGCTCGTCCAGTGGTGGTAGGGGGATTTCTAGCTCTTTAAAGTGAGTGACTGTAAAACTAGCTTGGTTTACTGATTTTTTAGTTATCTTAGGTAACTTCGATAAGAAAATACCTGAAGAAAGATAATAATGAACAAATTTCGGATAAGCGCGTTTATTCACTCTAAAGCATAATAAGTTCATGCCATGAATAATATCCTTTCTATCACTCTCAAAAATAGCGCATTTCCCTAAGTGCTTTTCAGAGTTTATATGACTTATTAAAATATCACCCTTTTCAAGACGGTAGTTTATATAGTCACCTTTATCTATGCCAGCATATCCACATTTATCTAGGTTAACTTCTCGTTGAGCTATAGTTTCTATACGAGTAATAGGTAAACCACCAGAGCCATCTGATTGCTTAATTGAAGCACCATTTCTGAGGTGGATTGCAATATCACCAAGTTTTACCAATGGCCAACTCACAACATACCCTCCAGCTCTTTTAAATCAGCCAGTATTTCATTCTCTAAGCTCACTAGTTTGCCTAGTATCTCTTTTGGCGGATCGTATGTTTCTTCTTCGTATACCACTTCTTTATAGCGATTAATTGAAAGGTCGTATTTATTGCTGGCTATTTCATCTTTACTGACCCAAAAGGCTTTCTGGGTTTTATCGTTGCTATCACAAGTCGCTTGTGACTTATCGCGCGTTTTAAATTCGCTAATTAGGCTTGGTAAATCGTTGTCTTTTATTGGGGTGCGTTTGTCATCCAAGCTAAAACCATCGGCTTGTACGTCGTAAAACCATACGTGGTCGGTGCTGCCGCCTTTGGTGAATATAAGTATGGCGGTTGAAACACCGGCGTAGGGTTTAAACACGCCGCTTGGCAATGAGATTACGGCTTCTAATTGGTTATTATCCACCAGCATTTGTCGCAGTTGCACATGCGCTTTTGATGAGCCAAATAATACGCCGTCGGGCACAATAGTGGCTGACTGCCCGCCCACTTTTAGCATGCGCTCAATAAGGGCAACAAACAGCAGCTCGGTTTTTTTAGTTTTTACTTTACGTAATAACTCGGGGCATACGTCTTCTTCGTCTAGGCTGCCTTTAAATGGCGGGTTGGCGAGTATTATGTCAAAGCCTTCTTTGGCCTTTTGCGGGTAGTGCTCTTTAAAGTTTTGGCTTAGGGTATCTTGATAATGAATGCCCGGTTGTTTAATGCCGTGCATTACTAGGTTCATGGCGGCTACGCGTAGCATGGTGGCGTCAAAGTCAAAGCCGTTGAACATGTGAGCATCTATGTGGCTGCGCTGCTCTGGGGTTATTAAATCGCCTGAGTAAAGCACGTTTTCAAGCGGTTTGCCGCTATCATCACATTGTACGTTGCCATCTACATCAAGCACGGGCTCGCGGTCGATGCCCTCGCTTGATGTGTATTTTTGTAATAGGTATTCGTAACTTACCGATAAAAAGCCACCGGTGCCGGTTGATGGGTCGCATATTTGGCTGGTTACATCTGGGTCCATCATTTCAACCATGGCGCGTATAATGTGGCGCGGCGTTCTAAATTGGCCGTTTATGCCTGCGGTGGTGAGTTTGCTAAGCAAGTATTCGTATAAATCGCCTTTGGTGTCTGAGTTTTCAAGCGGCAGGTCGTTTACCATTTCAACGGCTTTTACCAATAGGCTTTGCTTTTGAATCATCAATTGCGCGTCTTTCATAAACTCATTAAATATCGCGCCTTCTGGCGAAACATCGCCTGAGGTTTTTGAAAAGTACGGAAACAGCTCATCTTTAACCAGTTAGTATAGCTCTTCTGCGCCTAAATGGCGCAGGTTTTGCCAACGAATATGTTGCTCATCGTCGTTAAAGCGGCGGTTAAACGGCTGCTTAGTACGTGCACTTCGTTTTTCGTCGGCTTGCTCGTTCATGTCGAGCATACGGGCGTACATTAAAAAAGTAATTTGCTCTACGACGGTAAGCGGGTTAGTGATACCACCTGTCCAAAATTCTTCCCATAGTTTGTCGATTTTACTTTTTAAAGGTCCGGTTATCATTAATGTGTATCCTAGTTAGTGCTGTTTGAGCGCGGTGTAAATTACGCGTTTATAAAATTAAAGGTGTATTTGCTTTTCAACGCTTTGGGCTTTGCTGCCTAATTTTACGTCAAACTGCTTAATAAATTGCTCAATTACGTCGGCTTGTTGCTCGCTAAATACGCCGTCGAGCCCCATGTCGTGTATTTGTGTAAAGGGCGCATCGTAAAGCTGGGCTATTTCAATAGCGCCGTGGCGAATCAGGTGGTTTTTTAACATACCAATAAAGCGTTGTTGCTTGGCATTTACATGGGTGTGTATTTGCTGCACAAAGGTAGTAAAGCTCTGCTCTATGGCGTTTTTATCCATACCGACTATGGTACGCAATATTTTGTCGAGCGTCGCGGTTGATTCGGGAAAAAACTCTTTTAATGTATTTAAATCAACACTTGGGTTTTGCGTATGCACTAACGAGCTTAATTGCGCTAAATCGGCCTCGGTTACTTGTTCGCCGTTGCGAATTTTTTTAAGTACGCTGTCGGTTTCAAATAATGGGGTGAGTGTTTTTTCTACCTCTTGGCGGTATATTTGATAATCAATAGAGACTATTTTTGTAAGCCTATCAGTTTCGTGTATTTGGTTTTCGTCTTCAGTTATATCAAGTACAAAATCACGTGTTGGTGGCTTCACGCTTTTATTACGCAGGTGAATAATACTGCGTAAATTTATACGGCTTTGCTCAAGCGCTGCATGGGTTAAATACTGCCAATATTGCTGTGTTTGTATTTCTTCTATTGCGGGTGCTTTGCTACGCACTTCGTTTAGGTGCATTTGAAGCGATTCAACCTTGTTCATTACACTTTGCTTAGCTAAATCAATTTGGTTTGCATCGGTAAATATTAGTGTTTGGATAGTGGTTAGCTCTAAATCGAATTTATACGCTTCACTTTGCCCCATTATGTTACGCCATTGCATAAGTGGCGCGACTTTTTCAAGCAGATCGCTTACTGTTTGCGGTGCAAATTGATTAAGACGTTTAAAATCTTTGTAAGTTTCGACCACTAGCCAGTTATCGCGCACCGATATTGATTCCATTGGCAGTAGGCAAATATCGTCGTGAATTAATTTAATGGTTTGATCAAACACATCCATATTTGCTTTTTTGAGGGCCGTTTGTGCAAGGGTTACCCGCGCTTCAAATAGTTTTTGCAGTAACGATTTTGCTTGTTTTACGTCGTCTTCTTCTGGGTTTTCGTCAAAGTATTCAAAGTTTGCCCAGTGATCGAATATTAAAAAGTGAGTTTTGTGCTGACCTGGGCCGTATAGGTTTTCGCATAAGCGTGTGCCACGGCCAATCATTTGCCAAAATTTTACTTTTGATTTTATGGGTTTGGCAAATACAAGGTTTACACATTCTGGTACGTCTATGCCGGTGTCGAGCATATCGACCGATACAGCTATACGCATACTGTTTTCGTCGCTTGATTTAAAGTCGTCTATTAGCTCTTCGGCCCGTTCGTACTTTGAGTGAATAACGCGGCAAAAATTAGCACCATGCTGCGGGTAAAGCTCGCTAAACAGCTGGGCCATTAATTCGGCATGAGCTATGTTACGGGCGAATATGATTGTTTTACCGGGCAGTTGGCCGTCTTTATCGCGCAGACCTTTTTCCATTAAGTTACGCAGTATGAGCCTGTTGGTGTCTTTATTTTTAATGGCTTCGTCTATTTGTTTTGCGTCAAAGTCGAGCTCGTTAGGGTCAATGCCTTGCTCTTCTAATTGGGCTATTTGCTCATCGGTTAGGTTGTCTTTTTTAATGCCTTCGCGCAAAAACTGTGTGGTGTAACTTACTATTTTGTAAGGGACTAAGTTACCTTGCTCTATGGCGTCTTCAAGTGGGTAGTTGGCTGTGGGTAGTTTGTAATCGCAACCAAACAAATCACACGTTGAGCGCGATACCATTTCTACCGGAGTGGCGGTTAAGCCTACCTCGATTGCATCAAAGTACTTAAAAATATCACCATATATATTGTAAATTGAACGGTGGGATTCATCAGCTACTATTAGGTCAAAATAGCCTACATCGTACTTGTTCATTATGCGTAGCATACCTGGGTACGTTGCTATAAACACCCGCGCGCTGGCTGCTGTGTTTTTAGCGCTTTTACCAACAATATGTACTGGCTCTTTGGTGAATTCGGTAAAGGCGTTACCCGCTTGTTTACGTAGTTCTTTTCGGTCACATAAAAATAGTACGCGCTTAGCCCAACCTGCATCGAGCAGCCGTTTGGCAAGGGCAATAGATACGCGTGTTTTACCTGTGCCGGTTGCTTGAACTATAAGCGCTTTGCGGTGTTTATCACTAAAACGCTCACACACTCGGGTTATGGTTTCCATTTGATACAAACGCCCTGCCACAGCAGTATCTATCGGCGTTTTATTTAAGTCTTTTTTAAGTGTGCGCTGCTTTATTAAGTACTGTAGGGAATCTTTTGAGTAGTAACCGTATAAACCACGGCTATTATAGCCTTGCGTATCGTCGAGAATTTTTATATCCCAGCCGTTTGAATATAAAATAATAGGGCGTTGGCCATATTGCTTTTCGAGCGCATTGGCATAAAGCGTTGCTTGCTGGCGGCCTTTTTCGATATTTTCGCGAGTGCGTTTTGCCTCTATTACCGCAAGTGGTTTACCATCGTCATCCCATAATACGTAATCAACATAACCTACGCCTGTTGTTGTAGGTTGATCTGTTACTTTTACTTCTTTGCCAACATCTTCTGTTGACTCATCATCAAGTGCAACGTGCCAACCAGCATTACGTAAATCTAAATCGATAATGCGTTTACGGGTTTCGTCTTCGTTAAAGTTAAAACTAGAGTTAACAATTTGCTCATTGCGGGTTTTAACCTGAGCCAGCTTTTCTGCATCAATAGTTTGTTTTAGTTTTGCTGCTTGCTGCTGTGCTTGTTTTTGTGCAAGCTCTGCGGCTTCTAGTTCGTCAAGTGCGCGTTTTAAACGGGCTTGGTTTTCAGCTAGCTGCTGAGTAAGTTGCTTGTTCTTTTTAGCAAACTGAGCATCACTTTGATTAGTCGGCTGTGTTTGCTCAGGCGCTTTAAACTCTGGGCACTCTTGTTGCGTGCCATTGGCATACGCCATAAATAAGTACGAAGCTACAAAGTAGCTTTCTTTTAATATCCAAATAGCTTGTTGTTGATCAACTTTGCCTTCGTGGGCTGCTTGATTACCACTTTTACGAATGGCGTGAAGTTTATCGGTAATTAAACGCGGAACTGCGCTGGTAAAGTCGTCGGCGGTAAGTTTATCAAAAATGTTAGAAGTGGGTAAAACAGGTAAACTAAGTTCTTTATATAAGTAACCTACTACTTTTTCGGCAAAGCAACGCAGCTTAACCAGTGAGCTTTGTGGATCGGTAATCGCATAGTCTTCTGCAAAAGCGGCTAACTGGTGTAGCTCTGGCCACTTAGATTGAATGTGTTCAAAGTTCATTGATTGCTTCATTCCTGATTACTTCCTTATCAACTAATTTACCATGCGTTATTATTTTTATGCGTTTGCAAGCTTGCGAATATTAAGCCGTTATATTTATTTTTATATTGTGTGTTACTGCGCTTAACCAGTAGCTTGTTTCAAAGCTTTGGTTATTAGAATCAATCGCTATTTTTTTAGCAAGCTCGTTTGGTAACACCTTATTTATTTTACTATTTATGCGGCTACGCGTTTGTTGCACAAAGGTTTTTTCCATTACTTTTAAATTACTGTGTAAACCGTCTCTAAAATCTTCGGGCTCTATGCCAAACGTATCACGAAATATACGTAAATCACTGCTATTTTGCTGTAAATGTATGAGGTACTCTTTGCTGTATCGCAAAGACTCTTCAAAATCACGACCCACCACTAGCTTTTTATGTTCACTTTGGCTGTATTGGTTTAACCATAAATAGAAGGCAGTTTCTTTTGCGGTAAGTTTAATTTCGATACCTGCAAAGGTGAGCGTTTTTGCTTTTGCGTTTACTTCAAGGGTTAAATCTTTTTTATGCGCTGAGTTTAAGCTTGCTACTGTTTGGCTAAACGATGCACTTTGCATATTTGCAATGAGGGTTTCGTCGATAGATTGGCGCATTCGTACAAAGGGAATTTCGGAAAGGGTTACATTTGCATTAATACAGTTTACTTGCGTGCCATTTTTACCATCAATAATGTGGTCGTAAGGTGTTGGGTAGTAAAAGTCTCTAACAAATTCAAATTCGTTATTCACAAATACATGACTGAGCGAATCTTGCTCACGGCCTAATAATGACATGGCATAGCCTAAATAAAACGCCATTGTTTTACGTCCACCTGCAATGGATGCATGAATACTAATATCGTTTTTATTGGTAAGTTCAAACACTTTACGCGTAATAAAGTCGGCCATGTAGGTTTGTTCTATTTCAGATTTAGCATCATTAATAGGTTGGCCTTTATCATCTTCTATTAGCCAAATATTTTCATCGGGGAGTTTAATATCAGGAAGTTTATAATCTGCTATTAATTTAGCTAAATTACCTTGCTTAAATAATCCATCGGTGAGCATAGCCTTGGTGCTTTTTGTTGTAATAACAAAAATCTCTTCAGGCATAGGCTTACCCTGCTGATAAAGCGCAAAAAGAGTTTCGGTTAATACCTGCGGGCTTGCACCGGTAACTATTAGTAGTACATTCTTCATCAACGATCCTTTTGTATGAGGAATCTGCATAATACATAAATTACATAGTTAATGAAACTTGTTTGAGCTCAGTGGATTAGAGACCTTATTTCTTGCCTTTAAGCTACGGTGTATAAACAACAGTAGCTTTAATTTAATAACTCTTTAATCAACACAGAACCCAGCTGGCGTGTATTAAACGGATTCCCGTTGCCATTTAAAATTGAAACCCCTAACTCTTTAGCAATATCACGCAAGTAAGGCTTACTAGGTGTTACAAGCTCGTTATTTAAAAACACTTCAATAGTGCCGTTTTCAAGCTCCACCAATTTGTAGTTATTCCATATAACTTCTTTTACATTTAGTAAAATACGTGGCTTAACAGGTTGGTTTATTAACTTACTCATCGCAATAGCACTCTTACCTGTTGGCCCAATATTCATGAGTGGTTTTGCTTTTTCAACCGGGGCATCTAATAAAGTCTCAACCTGCATTTCTTCAGTATTTATTTTCAGGATAATGATACGGTCAACCAACGCTAACGTATTTGTGTTAAAGCTTATATGGCCGCTTGACCCCATTTTAGCTGTTGTTTTTACCGATATCCGCTCACCACTACTTGATACAACATCGTACCCTGCCTGGTTAACCTCTGTCGCCATACGTCCATTCGTGATTAGTGCAGCGTAAAGCTCGCCTATTCGGCCGGTCAAGTGTCTTAGCTCAGTTGGGGGAACATCCCAGCTTAACTCTCTTTCTAACCAGCTCATAGCTTCACCTAGTGATTGAATAATCTGCATTTGAGTTAAAGCCATTTTATTTCCTTATTTGTATATATCTACTTTAAAACGTTTAGAGGTGTTTATGATTCATACTAATTAAGCCCCCTGATATGCATAGTGTATATGACCATTCTACGTCCACATTCACTTGTGCTTATTTTTAGTATACCTAAGCAGTGCTTTTTTTGTAGGATACTAATACCAATCGACTTAAATACTTAGCCTTTTTAGTGTGTTAAATAAAACGTTAAAGGCGTTATAAACTTCTTATGTGGAGCAACTACATGTCGAAATTTATGCCTTATTGTCACTCTATTTATCTATCGCTATAAATGTTTAGAAACCTAACACGATTGGTATAGAAGCGAATTAAACTATCGGTTTTGGTAAAACGAGCTAAGAAAGGATAGAGCTGCAACCTACAGATTTAACATAGTTGCAGGCACAAAAAAGGACGCTAAAAAGCGTCCTAATATTGAATAATGGTGGAGGAAGAGGGATTCGAACCCTCGTTAGGGATTAACCTAAACACACTTTCCAGGCGTGCGCCTTCAGCCACTCAGCCATTCCTCCACGGTGTTGCTTAGCAACAGCGCGTTATAGTATGAAATAGGTTACACAGGTGCAAGGTCTTTTTAAATTTGTGCTGTTAAGTGTCTAATAATCAATCAGCAATTTACTTTAGGCATAAAAAAACGGCTAAACCTTAAGGTTTAACCGTTTTTATGCATTAGGCTAATTACTTAGCCATGCTAGCTGTAAAGTCTAACATGCGATTAAGTGACTTGAGCGCGCCTTCGCGTAAGTCCATATCTACAAACACTTCTTTACCGCGAGGGTCTATCAGGGCTTCTTCAATCGCTTTTAAGCCATTCATTGCCATCCATGGGCAATGTGCACAACTTTTACATGACGCACCTTCACCCGCTGTTGGGGCTGCAAAAAACTCTTTTCCTGGGCATAGCTGCTGCATTTTGTAAAAAATACCGCGGTCTGTCGCTACAATAAACTTATCGTTATCCATTGTTTGCGCAGCTTTTATTAGTTGACTGGTTGAGCCAACCGCATCTGCAAGTGCCACTATTTCTGCAGGTGACTCTGGGTGCACCAATACACCCGCGTCTGGGTGCAGGGCTTTCATATCTTTAAGCGCTTTTGTTTTAAATTCATCGTGTACGATACATGCGCCGTTCCACATGATCATATCGGCGCCAGTATTTTTTTGAATGTAGCTACCAAGGTGTTTATCTGGGCCCCAAATAATTTTTTCACCTTGCTCATCTAGGTGCTCTACAATTTCAAGCGCGCACGATGAGGTTACAATCCAATCTGCACGGGCTTTAACCGCTGTAGAGGTGTTTGCATACACTACAACTTTACGATCAGGGTGCTGATCGCAAAACGCTGAAAACTCATCAATAGGGCAACCAATATCTAACGAACACGTTGCTTCTAGCGTTGGCATAACAACTGTTTTGTTTGGCGTTAAAATTTTAGCGGTTTCACCCATAAAACGTACGCCTGCAACGATGATCATGTCTGCATCGTGGCGAGCACCAAAACGTGCCATTTCTAATGAGTCGGCAACACAGCCCCCTGTTTCTTCGGCAAGTGCCTGAATTTCAGGATCTGTGTAGTAATGGGCTACCAGCACTGCATTTTTATCTTGCAGTAGTTGTTTAATACGTGCTTTATATTCGCCTTGCTCGTCTTTAGTCAACGGCGCAGGCTTAGGAGGAAAGATATAACCTTCAGGCATAATAGTTTGAGCTAGACTCATGTTCTCGACCACTTCATCTACAGTGCATTAATTACGGCAAATTATACGAGAATACACGGGCAAATAACAGCTATCTGGGCATGCTGTTTATAAATAAAAATAAGAAACTGATTTAAATAAAATAAGAGAAGAGTTGAGATTTTTTAGAAGTGGTGGGTCATGATGGACTTGAACCATCGACCAATGGATTAAAAGTCCACTGCTCTACCAACTGAGCTAATGACCCG
>NZ_JALNTP010000020.1:0-26590 GCF_023161805.1 Pseudoalteromonas sp. 1CM17D
AAACAGCGCCGATGATAGTGTAGCATTTGCTATGTGAAAGTAGGACATTGCCAGGCTCCAAATAAGAGAAACCCGTTGCAGCGATGTAACGGGTTTTTTGTTGTCTGGGATTTAATAAGTAGGCGAAGTCAGTAGAGAAACGTAACAGCTCGAAGGCGAGCCCTAAGAAAGGCCGACCCGACACAATGATAGTGTCCCATTTGCTATGTGACTCTCTACCGCTGTGGGCACCACGACATCGCCAAGCTCCAAATACAAGAAAGCCCGTCTAGTAATAGCCGGGCTTTTTTACGTCCGCAGAAAAGTAAAAATACATTCCAGATATTATTCGCACAGTCTCCTATTCGCACAGTCTACACAACCTCCGTAGCGTGGGTTGAGTATCACGAAACCCGCGGATAAGGCTCGCCGCACATCTTTGTATGGTAAATATAGTGTTTTTATATATGTGTACCTTAGTCCGCACGACATTTGACAGCGTAGCACACCTACTCCCAATACTAGAAAACTGCTTGAGAAATGAAGCATTATTTCTACGGCTCTAGAAAAGTGAAATACCTGCCGTTATATAGTTCCGACACTCCTTTGTAGCGTGGATTGAGGCTCACGAAGCCTGCGATTAAAGCACGCAATATAACTTAAAGTAATGAATTAATTTTAAACAGTTCATAGGGCTTAGCTTATTATCAAGCGTAGCACCTTAAGTTTGGTATAAAGCGGTTTGACTATCTATATAGCTTTTGCTTTTATTTACGCTGCGTAAGCAGCTCGTAACTTATGACGTAGCTAGCTATACAAGCAGGTTTAGGTTGTGAAAGCTCGTTTGATATATTAAATAAGCTTTGTAATTAGCTTATAGTGTACTTAAATCGTTTCGTTTTAATGAGCCACCTAAAAAGGCCCAGGGCAAATAACAAAGCGCTGGCTACCCCTGATAAAACCCATAGAATTCGTAATGGCTGATCGCCAATGCTGCCATTGTGAAGTGGATGCAACCAGTTTTTAAATTTACTGGCAATGCTCATCTTATCTATATTAAAAACACTTATGAGCTCTCCTGTGCTTGCATTCACTTGCACATAACTGTGAGGAAAGCGATAAGAAGGATCGCTTTTGGTTTTGAACCTAAACCGATATACCGCATTGTGATTTGACGGGGTTTCTACCCATGCTAGCCGTGTATTTGGCATGGCCTCTTGTGCCGTACTAAGTGCTGCTGATAAAGAAATACTGCGCTGGGGTTTTATTATTGCGCTGTTAGGTTTATCTATATTTCCAAGCAGGGCTGTTATTAAAGGATCGGTTTGCTTGGGTATTGCTAGCATTATGCCGGTTGCTGTTAATAAGATTAAAGGCAGAGCAAAAATTAAACCAAGCAACTTGTGCCAGTCATATAACACGCCCAGTAAAGAGCTGCGCGCTTTAAACTTTATAGCCTTAGTCCATAGCCCTTTTTTTGGCCACCAAGCGCATAGGCCTGATATGAGGAGTATAAGGCTACCTATTCCTATATAGCCTATAACGATTGTACCAGCGCTACCTGCAAGTAACGAGAAGTGTACGTTATAAATCCAGGTAACAAAGTAGTTACCCCATACATCCTCACGTAATATAAGCCTGCCATCAGGGCTTAGCCAAACCATAAGTGGTGCAAAAGCGTGATCCACTGTTTCGTTTTGGTTGTAATATCTTGCGGGAATATAATGTTTATTTTTAGTGCTTTCTAAACGCCACGAGCCTTGTTTATCTGGGTAGTGAGTTTTTAGTGTTTGATATGCGGTATCCCAATTTATAGGCCTCGCTGTTTCTGTACTTAAATTACTTATATTTTCATCTAGTTCGGGGTAATAAACGAGTATAGAACCTGTTAGAGCAATGAGTGCGAGTACACCTCCAATAGATAATCCTAGGTATAAATGTACACGTCTTGCTATTTTTCGCCTTGAACCATTAAAACGCATAAAAGAGTGACCATTAAAAATATGCAGTATAGGGAAGGCGCATTGTATCTTTGTTTAATAGAAAAGAACTGCGACAAAATGTCGCAGCAATAAAATAATTAGCTTAGCTAACAAAAACGCCAGCTTTATAGGCTGGCGTTTACATCAGGCTTGGTAATTAATTATGCTTTTGGGCCTGCATTTTTAATATCATCTGATACATCGTATTTAGCGAAGTTTTCAGTGAAGTCAGCGGCAAGTTTTGCTGCATATTCATTATATTTTGCTTTATCTTCCCATGTATTAATTGGGTTAAGTAGCTTGCTATCCACACCAGGGACTTCCACTGGTACGTCTAGATTTAATACATCGATATGCTGAGTTTCTGCATTGGCTAACTTACCAGATACGATTGCATCTATTACAGCGCGGGTAGTTGGAATATCAAAACGTTCACCAGTACCGTATGGGCCGCCTGTCCACCCTGTATTAACAAGGTAAACCTTTGCGCCAAATTCGCGTACACGCTTCATAAGCAGCTCAGCGTAAACACCTGCAGGGCGAGGGAAGAAAGGGGCGCCAAAACACGTTGAGAATGTAGATTCTATATCGCTAGTTGAGCCAATCTCTGTAGAGCCTACTTTAGCCGTGTAACCACTTAAAAAGTGAAAAGCAGCGGCTTCTTCGCTAAGTACAGAAACCGGCGGTAAAACACCGCTCACATCGCAGGTTAAAAATACAACAGCTTTTGGCTCGCCAGCACGGTTTTCAACTTTGCGCTTTTCTACGTGCTCTAGCGGGTAAGCAGCACGGCTATTTTGCGTTAAGCTTGTATCGTTAAAGTCAGGTGTGCGTGTTTCATCAAGTACAACGTTTTCTAAAATTGTACCAAAGCGAATAGCATTCCAAATTACTGGCTCATTTTTTTGTGAGAGGTCGATACATTTTGCGTAACAGCCACCTTCGATATTAAATACGCTTCCTGGTGCCCAACCGTGTTCGTCGTCACCAATTAAAAAGCGTGTTGGGTCGGCCGATAAAGTTGTTTTACCAGTACCCGATAAACCAAAGAATAGTGCTGTATCACCCGCTTCTCCTACATTAGCAGAGCAGTGCATTGGTAATACACCTTTTGCTGGAAGAAGAAAGTTTTGAACGGAGAACATCGATTTTTTCATTTCACCGGCATAACGCATACCAGCAAGTAACACTTTGCGTTGAGCAAAGTTAATAATAACAGTGCCGTCGCTGTTGGTGCCATCACGTTGTGGGTCACAAACAAACGAAGGCACATTCATTACCTGCCATTGGGGTAAATCAGATGCATTATAGTTTTTAGGCTCAATAAACATGTTTTTAGCAAAAATATGGTGCCACGCTGTTTCTGTAGTAACAACTACAGGTAGATAGTGCTCAGGGTCTGCGCCAACTTCTAAGTGAGAGGTGAAGTGGTCATTACTTTGCACATGTGCTTCTACGCGAGCCCATAAAGCGTCAAATTTGTCAGCATCGAATGGGCGGTTTACATTGCCCCATTGGATATCATCTTGCGTTGTTGCTTCTTTTACAATGAAGCGATCTTTAGGAGAGCGACCAGTGCGCTTGCCTGTAATTGCAACAAAGGCTCCATTTGCGGCTAGTGTCCCTTCGCCACGACGAATCGCATGCTCGACAAGTTCAGCTGCGGTTAAATCGACAAAACGTGTTGCGCTTGTAGTCATGTTTATACCTAACTATGTGTGAGAGTTTGAACGGGATAGCTCTGGGTTCTTAGTTCCCTTAAGCTGAAATTATAGTAACAGAAGGATTTGAGATATTCGAGCCTGCAAAGGCCCTAAAAACACATATATTTGCTAAAAAACATGAATAATTTCAATGATACCGGTGTCAGTAAATTAACAAAATTCATGACACCGGTATCATCATTTTATAATATAAAACCGCATATTTTGCGGCTTTATATTTGATTATGAGGTGGGGGCTAATTAAAAATGTTTTTAATATCTTGCTCGTCAAAAACATATTCTTTTAGGCAATAATGGCAGCTAATGTTAACAGCGCCATTTTCAGCAACATCATCAAGTAATGCTTGTTGGCCTACATTAACTAAAGCAGTAATGGTTTTCTCTCTACTACAGCCACATTTAAATGTAATAGCTTGCGGGTCAAATACGCGCGGGTTATCTTCGTGATATAAGCGCGTTAATACGGTATTGGCATCAAGCTCTAATAGCTCTTCGCGTTTAATTGTATCGCTTAAGGCTTCTAAGTGAGTGAAGTCATTAATTGATTTTTGCTTATCAACAGGCAGTACTTGTAAAAACAACCCACAGGCTTTGGCTTTCCCTTCTGTTGTGTCGGTTGCAAACCAAAGGCGCGTTTTTAGCTGTTCTGATTGCTCAAAGTAGCTTTCAATACATTTACTTAATGTATCGTGCTCAAGAGGCACTATGCCTTGATAACGCTCGCCTTTGGTTGGGGTAATGGTAATAACCATATAACCTTTACCTACAAGCTCTTTTACCGTTGAGCCGCTAATCTCGCTTTGCATGCGCGCAATACCACGCATATTTTGTTTATCGTCGCCGTTAATAACAGCGTATTTAACAGGGCCATCGCCTTGTAGCTGAACGGCTATTTCACCCTCAAACTTTAAAGTGGCAGTTAATAAACACGTTGCAACGAGTAATTCACCTAATAATGCTTTAACTGGCTCAGGGTAATTGTGATTAGCTATCATCTCGTTGTAGGCGTGCTCAATTTGAACGAGTTCGCCACGAACATCGAGTTTGTCGAATAAATAACGGTGAAGTAAATCTTGTTGCATGAGCGGCTATACCTAACTTGATTTCATTTTTAAAAGTTCGCGTCGTTGCTTTTTATCGGGCTTTTTATCCGGATGGGGAGCAAAGAAGCTGTTATTTTTGCGTGCGATGGCGTTTTCTTCGCGTTTTGCAATACTTGCATCAGTTTCTTGATACAAGGTCTGTGCAATGGGGGCGCTTTGGCGTTTTTCAAGCACTTTAAGTACCTTGATAAGCTTTTCATCAACGCCTTGGGCAAGTTTTATGGTTGCGCCAACCTCCACAATTTTACTCGCTTTAGTACGTTGCCCATTATAATGTACTTTGCCGCCTTGCACCATTTCGCGTGCAAGCGCACGGGTTTTATAAAAGCGCGCAGCCCATAACCATTTATCTAATCGAACTTTTGGCTCACTGTTGTGGTCTGAGTCGGCATTAGTATTATTTTTTTTACTCATTAGGCTTCTTCAATCGACTATTTATATATCGTAAAATTTATCATGAAATCATCGTAGGATGAAGGTATTACGGCGCATGCTGGTTTTTTAGTCAACATTACATTGTTATATTAATCTGTTTACAAAGTTTAATATTAGTGTGCTTGTTGAATGAAAAATGAAAGGGTACTATGGGTACGCGCTTATGCAGTAAATTAAAATAAGAACATTATTATGGAACAGCAAATTCAACAGCTTAAACAATTTTTAACACGGCTACCCCATGCTAAATTAAGCGCAGTAGTTACGCTGTTAGTCGTTGTTTATCTTGCTTATTTACTCTCAAAATTAGTATGGCTGGTATGGCCACAACCAGTCTCTACACCGCTTACTCCATCTCACTATTCAGCCGGATCGAAGGCTTCTAGTACTACCTCAGTACAAAATATTATAGAGCAATTTTTATTTGGTAAAAAAACTGTAACAAATAAAACCAATACTGCGCAGCAAAACGAAGTAATTAATAATGCGCCAGAAACACGCTTAAGTATTAATCTAACTGGTATTGTTGCTGTAAGTAACGACGACAAAGCAGGTATTGCTATTATTGAGTCACAGGGACGACAAGTTAGTTACTTAGTTGAAGAGGTTGTACAAGGCACCCGTGCAGAGGTTGCGCAAATACTTCCCGATCGGGTTATTTTAAGTGTAAACGGCCGATTTGAAACGCTAATGCTAGATGGTCTCGACTTTAGTAAAAAAGTGTCTATGCCTGTGCTTGCCGCTCGCGAAGCACAAGACATGGGGCCGCAAAAAATAGAACAAAGCGAGTTGCAAATTAACGCAACCGCTGACCCAGATGTAAAAGAAGCAATAATAGAAACACGAGAAGAGCTACTAAGTGAACCTGGTAAGTTATTTGATTATATTCGTGTTTCACAAGCAATGAGCGATGGCGAGTTAATCGGCTATCGCTTAAGCCCAGGTAAAGAGCCTGCTCTATTTAAACAAATGGGCCTACAAAATAATGATTTAGCCGTGGCTATTAACGGTTACCAATTAACAGATTTACAACAGGCAATGGCAGCTATTAATGAGCTGCGTAATACCAGCGATGCCACAATTACGATAGAACGTGATGGTGAGCAAATCGATGTGCAATTTAGCCTGCAATAACTTAGCTTTGGAGTTTTAACATAATGGTTCAGGTGCTACACCTCAAAAAAATTAAAAAAGGGTTAGCTAAGTACGCAGCGCTTTTTTTAGCAGCCAGTATTTCGTTGTCGGTTTCAGCTGTTGAATATGCTGCAAACTTTAAAGGCACAGATATCAACGAGTTTATAAACATTGTTGGTAAAAACCTTAATAAAACAGTGATCATTGACCCAAATGTGCGCGGTAAAGTAAACGTACGCAGTTATGAGTTAATGGATGAAGCGCTGTACTACCAATTTTTCTTAAATGTACTCGAAGTGTATGGCTACTCAGCAGTAGAAATGGACAACGGTATTATCAAGATTGAAAAAAGCTCTGACGCTAAAAAATCAAATGTGCCGCTAATTACAGAAAACAGCGCTGCATCGGGCGATATGATGATCACCCGTGTGGTACGCGTTAAAAATGTAAGTGTTCAAGAGCTTGGTCCATTAGTACGTCAATTTAGCGACCAAAAAGACGGTGGCCATGTAGCAAACTTTAATGCTGCTAATGTCATGATGCTTACTGGCCATGCAGCGTCGGTTAATCGCTTAGTAGAAATTATTCGCTCGGTGGATCAAGCCGGTGATAAGCGTGTAGATATTGTTAAGCTTAAATATGCAACAGCAGATGATGTAGTATCGGTTGTTGAAAATATTTACAAAGACAGCGGTAAAGGCAGCGTTCCTGAATTTTTGATCCCTAAGGTGGTTGCCGATGGCCGTACTAATAGCGTAATAGTAAGCGGTGAAGGGCAAGCCCGTACCCGTGCTATAGAACTAATTAAGCGCCTAGATGGTGAACTTGAAAGCCAAGGTAATACCAAAGTATTTTACTTAAACTACGCCAAAGCAGAGGATTTAGTAAAAGTACTGCAAGGCGTAAGTAAAACGCTTGCAGAAGATGGCCAAGGCACAAGTAAAACTCGCACAAACAATAAAAACGATGCCAGTATTGAAGCCCACCCTGACTCAAACTCATTAGTTATTACAGCACAGCCCGATACCATGCGCTCATTAGAGACCGTGATTGATAGACTCGATATTCGCCGTGCGCAAGTACTTGTAGAAGCGATTATTGTTGAAGTAATGGAATCGGATGGCGTTAACTTAGGTACGCAATGGATTTCGGAAGATGGCGGTATGTTGCAGTTTAATAATGGCTCAACTGTGCCTGTAGGCTCATTAGCGGTTGCAGGTATTCAAGCGCAAGACACCACAACCACACAAACAATAATAGGCACAGAATCAGGTAACGTAACCAGCTACGATGAAACAACTGAGGGTGATTATTCGGCACTTGCCTCGCTACTAAGTGGTGTTAATGGCTTAGCGTTTGGTTTAGTTAAAAACGACTGGGGTGCAATTATTCAGGCCGTTTCAACTGACACTAACTCAAACATACTGGCTACACCTTCTATTACCACCATGGATAACGAAGAAGCGTCGATGATAGTGGGTCAAGAAGTGCCCATTATTACTGGTTCGCAAACAGGCAGTAATAACGATAATCCATTTCAAACCATTGAACGCCAAGAAGTGGGTGTAAAACTAAAAGTAACCCCACAAATTAACGATGGCTCAGCAGTACAATTATTAATTGAACAAGAAGTATCGAGTGTAAGTGGTGCAACCGCTGTTGATATTTCTGTTAATAAGCGCGCCATTACCACAACCGTTATGGCTGATGATGGCGGTATGGTTGTGTTAGGCGGCTTAATTGATGAAGACGTACAAGAGAGTGTATCTAAGGTACCAATTTTAGGTGATATTCCAATTTTAGGTCACTTATTTAAGTCAACTAATACGACCAAACGTAAGCGTAATCTTATTGTATTTATTCGCCCAACTATTATTCGCGATGGCGTTAATATGAATAAGTTAAGCTTTAATAAGTATAACTTTATCCGTGGCGAGCAAATGAAAGAGAAAGAAGATGGCATAGAGCTTATGCCAAATTCAGATGTTCCTTTACTCCCATCTTGGGATGATGAGCTTATTCTGCCACCAACTTATGAAGAGCACTTAAAGGCATTGAGCTCTAAAGAACGTGCAGAGCGTGAAGATGACTAGCGCAATAGAACAAATAAACGAAGACGTGGTTCATCGTAGTGATGAAACACGCTCTGAGGAGTTACTTACAAGTAACGATTTAGTTGAGTTGCCTCCAAAGCGTTTACCTTTTTCGTATGCGCGCAGAGCGGGTGTACTGCTTAGTAAAAATAATGAACAGCAAGTTGTGTATTACCGCGGCGAGCTAGATGTTGAAGTATTGCTAGAGGTGCGTCGCATTGCAGGTAAAGGCTTTACCCTAGAGCAGTTAGCTGACGATAAATTTGAGTTACTATTAGAGGCTGCGTATCAGCGCGACAGCTCTGAAACACAACAAATGATGGAAGATATTGGTAATGAGGTCGATTTATTCTCCCTTGCCGATGAGCTCCCACAAACCGAAGATTTATTAGCCGGCGATGATGATGCGCCTATCATCAAACTAATCAACGCCATGTTAAGCGAAGCAATTAAAGAAGGTGCATCCGATATACATATCGAAACCTTTGAGCAAGAGCTCGTGATTCGCTTTAGGGTTGATGGCGTATTAAAAGAAGTGCTTAAACCTAATCGTAAGCTTGCTTCGTTATTAGTATCGCGTATTAAGGTAATGGCGAAACTAGATATAGCAGAAAAACGTATTCCGCAAGATGGTCGTATCAGCCTGCGTATTGCAGGGCGTGCAGTAGATGTACGTGTATCTACCATGCCATCTAGCTTTGGTGAGCGTGTAGTACTGCGTTTACTTGATAAAAACAATGCCCGCTTAAACCTTGAAGATTTAGGCATGACGCCGCAAAACCGAGAGTTGTTTGCTGATTTAATTAGTAAACCACACGGTATTATTTTGGTTACTGGCCCAACGGGTTCTGGTAAAAGTACCACCTTGTACGCCGGTATGAGCCAAATAAATTCTCGCGATCGTAATATTTTAACGGTAGAAGACCCAATAGAGTACGAAATTCCGGGGATTGGCCAAACGCAAGTAAATACCAAAGTAGATATGACCTTTGCCCGCGGGCTTCGTGCAATATTACGTCAAGATCCCGATGTGGTAATGGTCGGTGAAATACGTGACCTTGAAACCGCGCAAATTGGCGTGCAAGCATCGCTTACAGGTCACTTAGTTATGTCTACGCTACATACCAACACTGCCTCGGGCGCAATTACCCGTATGGAAGACATGGGTGTAGAACCATTCTTGCTGTCATCGTCATTGTTAGGCGTGCTGTCGCAGCGCTTAGTACGTACTTTATGTAATAGCTGTAAAGAAGGTCACACTGCTGATGAACGTGAGTGTGAGCTGCTAGGAGTACCGTTTGATAGCGCACCTACAATTTACCGCGCAGTAGGCTGTGAAGAGTGTAACTTTAATGGTTACCGCGGCCGCACTGGTATTCATGAATTACTCGTGGTTGATGAAGAAATACGCGAAATGATCCACAGCGGTAAAGGCGAGCAAAGTGTTGAAAAATACATTCGCCAAAAAAGCCCAAGCATACGCCAAGATGGCTGTAGTCGCGTACTGGCAGGCAAAACAACCCTTGAAGAAATTCTACGCGTTACCCGTGAGGAAGCCTAACCATGGCGGCGTTTGAATACCGTGCCCTTGATGGCCGAGGGAAAGAACAAAAAGGCATTTTAGAAGCCGATACAGCTAAGCAAATTCGCCAAGCGCTGCGCGAAAAAAAACTTACGCCGCTTGAAGTTGTCCCTGCAGCAGAAGGGGAAAAACAAGTTAGTGGCGCAAAAACGCCGCTATTAAGTCGTTTTTTTAAACCCAGCGTATCTACCTCCGATTTAGCCCTTATTACGCGCCAGCTTGCGACGCTCATTCAATCGGCATTGCCAGTTGAAGGGGCTGTCATGGCGGTGGCAGAGCAATGTGAAAAGCCTCGCTTAAAACGTATGCTTATGTCGGTACGTTCAAAGGTAGTAGAGGGTTATACACTGGCCGATGGCATGAGTGAATTTCCACATGTATTTGACGATTTATACCGAGCAATGGTAGCCGCAGGTGAAAAATCAGGGCACCTTGACCAAGTATTAAATCGCCTTGCCGATTACACCGAGCAGCGCCAACACATGCGCAGCCAAATTACTCAAGCCATGGTTTATCCTACCATTTTGGTTATTTTTGCTATTGGTATTGTTTCGGTTTTACTCGGTACCGTAGTGCCTAAAATTTTAAAAACCTTCGAAAAAACTAAGCAAGTACTGCCTTGGACAACCGAATGGGTTATGGCAGGCAGCCACTTTGTACAAAATTATTGGTTTATAAGTTTGTTAGTCATTACTGCGCTGGCAGTAGGCATTAAACATGCACTTAAACAACCTAAAATTCGCTTTTGGTGGGACGACCGCGTTCTGCACATGCCTGGTTTTGGTAAAGTAGCGCGGGGTATTAATACCGCGCGTTTTGCACGTACGCTCAGTATTTTATCGTCAAGCTCAGTACCACTACTTGAAGGCATGCGCATATCGGGTGGTGTATTAGCGAATAAAAAAATGAAAAAATCAGTGGCAGATGCTGCCGATAGAGTCAGTGAAGGTGCAAGCCTAAGAGCGGCTTTACAGCAAACCAAATTGTTTCCGCCGATGATGCTGCACATGATCGCCAGCGGTGAAAAATCAGGTGAGTTAGAACAAATGTTAGAGCGCGCGGCTAATAACCAAGACCGTGAGTTTGAAAGCATGGTAAACGTATCATTAAAATTATTAGAGCCAGCAATGATTGCCTCTATGGCGGTGATTGTTTTGTTTATAGTAATGGCTATTTTACAGCCAATAATGGCAATGAATAAAGCGGTAGGACTTTAAGCTTTAAGGGGTTAGCTAAGTTAGTATTTACTTAGGTGACGCCAAATTAAATTATGTTTTTGGAAAATGAGGTATTTACGTGAATAAACAATCAGGTTTTTCTTTACTCGAAGTAATGGTGGTATTGGTTATTATCGGGATGATTATGTCAATTGTGGCGCCTAATATTATGGGCCAACAAGAAGAAGCTGCTATCGATAAAGCACATCTAGATATTCAACAGCTTGAAGATGCAATGAGCTTATACAAGCTTAAAAATAAAAGCTACCCAAGCACAGAGCAAGGCCTAGAAGCATTGGTTAATAAAACCAGCATTGAGCCAATTCCTAAGCGTTTCCCTGATGGTGGTTTTGTAAATGAATTACCAGAAGATCCATGGGGCAACCCGTACCAGCTAATTAGCCCAGGTGAAATTGGCAAGTTTGATATTTTTTCAATGGGACCTGATGGCGAAGCCGGTACCGATGATGATATTGGCAACTGGAACGAAGACGAGCAATAAATGCGACTTAACCCAGCAGTATGGTTAAATACGATTGCACGAGGCTTACTATGCAAGTAAGCCTTAATCGTATGCGCGCCCACCACCGTGGGTTTAGCTTAATAGAAATTTTAGTGGTACTTACTATTATCGCATTTGCGACCAAAATGGTGGTATACAGCTTAGAAGGCGGCGCCGAAGATGAGCTTGATACACAAGCGCTTAGGCTGCATACCACCATTAACATGGCCTCTGAATTTGCTATTTTAAATCAAATAGAACTTGGCTTAATGGTTGAAGAAAACACCCTTGAGTTTTTAGTATTTGATGGCGAAAAATGGATTACCTTTGACCGCGAAGACCTTTACAAGCCCATTGAACTGGATGAACGGTTAAAGCTCACGCTCAATTTAGAAGATTTAGCCTGGTCACAAGAGAACTTACTTGAGCAAGCTAATTGGCGTGAGCTAATGAGCGGCGGCGATGACGATAGCTTATTAGAGCTTGAAAAACTAAAAATACCGCAAGTCCTTATTTTATCATCTGGCGAGGTCAGCGCCTTTCAGATTATTGTTGAATTAAAAGGGCAAAGCGAGCCTGTGTATTACATTGAAGGGGAATTTACAGCCCCTGTTAATTTGCGAAAAGAGCCATAATAATGAGGCTAAATAAAGGCTTTACCTTACTCGAAGTGCTTGTGGCGTTAAGTATTTGTGCTATGGCTGGGATTGCAGCTATGCAAGCAACCGGCGAGCATATAAATCATTTAACAACACTTGAAGAGCAAACATATGCATCGTGGGTAGCAGAAAATGTGCTGGTGGTGCAGCGTAGTAAAGGTAAAGATTGGCAGGCTAAAAATGGCGCGCGCGGCAGCGAAGTAATGGCGGGCGTTGAGTGGTTTTGGAAGCAAGAAATAGCAAAAACTGCAGACAAAAGCTTTGTAAAAGTGACCATAAATGTTTTTAGCGACGAAAAATACGAGCAATCGGTGTACGAGCTTTCAACTTATTTAAATAAAGGCAGCTAATAAGTGAAGCAGCGCGGATTTACATTAATCGAAGTATTAGTTGCTATGGCTATTTTAGCGGTGGTGATTATGGCTACTCACCAAATTTTAGACTCAACCACCAAAGCAAAAGAAGCGTCTGATGAAAAAATAGCGGAGCTTAACGGCCTACAAACCGCATTTAGGTTAATGGATCTAGACTTTAGCCAAATGACTCAGCGCACTGTACGTAATGAAGCCGGTGATGCGCAAGAGCAATACTTACTAGCAGGGCGTTATATATTAGAAAGCCAATACGATGGTATTGCGTTTGTACGTGATGGCTGGGTAAACCCAATCAACTTGCTGCCTCGCTCTGAGTTACAAGCCGTAGGGTATAGAGTGCTTGATGACAATTTAGAGCGTGTATACAGAGTGTATGTAGATCAGCTTGATAATATGGAGCCGCGGGTACAAGTTGTTTTAAAAGGTATTGAAGAGCTTAAATTTGAATTTTTAGATGCCAACAACGAATGGCAAGAGCAATGGCAAATAAAAGCCTTACCTAAAGCGGTTGCGGTTACTTTACAACAAATTGAGGCAGAGCCTATTCGTCGTGTTTTTTTAGTACCCGGGCAGGGCAAAAACAGCGGGGAGAGTAATTAATGAATAAGCGCGAATCACGCGGTGCCGCATTAGTTATTGTGCTGTTTATTGTTGCACTGGCCGCGATATTAGCCGTAGAAATGAGTGCTAATTTAATGGTGCAGGTTCAAAAAAGCACTAACCTGCAAGGGCATCAACAAGCAAAGTGGTATGCCTACGGCGGTGAAGAGCTGGCAATAAAGGCACTAAAGTTAAGTAAAGACGATGATCCTGACAAAACCTCGTTAGATCAGGTTTGGGCCACACAAGGCGACACCCAATACCCTGTAGATAACGGTACTCTAAGCGGTAAAATTACTGACTTACAGGCGTGTTTAAATTTAAATGCATTAGGGGAAGCGCCAGACCCAAACTCTACCAGCAAAACCAACCCTGCTCATAAAGCACTATTTGCATTATTAGAAAACATTGAAGATTTACCTGCCGAGGAAAGCGAAGAAGCAATGGCAGACAGTGTATTTGACTGGCTTGATGAAAACAGCATTACCTATCGTTCAGGCGCTGAAGAAGACGAGTATTTATCGCGTGATTACCCTTATATGAGCGCAAATAGTTTATTTGCATCACCTTCTGAGTTGCGTTTGGTAAAAGGTTTTAATCCGCTCGTAATGGAAAAAGTATTACCTTTTGTGTGTGTTATTCCGGGGTCTCCCTTATTATCGATTAACGTCAATACGTTACTTCCCGAACAGGCACTTATTTTAAGTGCCATGATTGACGAATTATCGTTATCGGGCGCAGAGGCCGTTATAGCAGCTCGCCCTGAAACCGGATTTGATAGCGTGGATGAATTTTTTTCCGAGGTACAGCAGCAAGGCGGTACAAATTTAGATTCGGTTAAAGAACTATTTAGTATTAACAGCGAATATTTTAAATTACAAACGCAGGCGACATTTGTCGATTTGCGTTTTTCGATGACCACATTACTTCATGCCAAAAATGGCGAAGTAACGATACTGGCGCGAAAATTTGGAGGCGTACAGTGACAGAAATACTGCTGATCCGCACGGGTCAAACAGAGCAAGATAAATTAAATTGGTTAATTTATTCACCACAAGAACAAGAAATAATTGCCAGTGGGGAATTAACCGATGCAAGCCGTTTAATTGAGCTAAGTGAAAAAGCGCAAACCCGCGAGGTAGTGGTATTACTGCCTAGCGATCAGGTGCAGCTTAAAACAGTGGCGTTGCCGACTAAGTGGAATCGCAAGTTAGAGCAAGCGTTGCCGTACATGCTTGAAGAAGATATTGCGTGCGATATAGACGAGCTATTTGTCGCAATTGGCGAGCCCACTATGATTAATGAGCAGCATGCAATTAAAGTTGCCTTAACTGACCGCGAGTGGTTTGAGGCTTGGCTTGCTTTATTTTCAGAGCATAACTTGGCGGTATACACCATTTTACCTGATGCCCTGCTACTGCCTACAGCCGACGATGATACATTAACCGCCATAGAGCTTAATAATCAGTGGTTATTTAAAAGAGGCGATTGGCATATTAGTGCCGTTGAGAATAGCTGGCTAAGGGATTACTTAAGTGCACTTGGCGAGCCGAGCGTAAAGCACTATAGCCCGGCTAATCAGTTTCCTGAATGTATTAACCTAATTTCGCAAGCAAGCGACTACGATTTACCATTGGCCTTATTTGCTAAACAACTTACCAGCGTTAAATTTAATTTACGCCAAGGTATGTATCAGCTTAAAAAGAAAAGTGCATTGTGGTGGGGTTATTGGAAGGGCGCAGCCATTATTACCGGTGTTGCTTTATTTGCTACCATTGCTATAAAGCTGGTTGAACTGAATCAACTCAACTCGCGTGTTGAGCTTGCTAAAGCCCAGGTAGTGGATAGATACCAAAAAGCATTTCCCGGAACTAAAGTACGTCCTAACTTAATTAAAAGCCAAATCAGGGGCGCGCTTAAAACCATTAATGGCGAAAGTGAAGCCGGGTTTTTAGATTTGACCAGCCAATTGGTTGGCGTATTTTCGCAAGTAAGCGAATTTACGCCAGAAACCCTACGTTACGATAAACGCCGTAATGAGCTGCGAATACGCGCACGCGCAAAAGACTTTCAAACGTTTGGTAAAGTAAAAAGTATACTTGAGCAACAAGGGTTAACGGTTGAGCAAGGGTCGTTAAATAACGATGGCGATTTTGTCGTAGGCGAAATAAAACTGCGAGGTGCAGTATGAAAAAGCAAATAATGCAATACTGGCGCTCTTTAAAAGAGCAAGAGCAGCAATTGATTATGGTTGCTGGTGGTATATTTGTTGTTTTTGTTTTAGTAATGGGAATTTTTAGACCTCTAAATAACGCTATAGATAAAGCCAAAAAGTCGTACGTCACTCAGCAAGAGCTGCTCGTATGGGTTGATGAAAGCATAGTAAAGTTAAAAGCGGCGGGTAATACGCAGGCAATTAGCAATCAAAATATTAGCCAAGTGGTTAATTCAACGCGTAGTCGTTACCGTATTACTATTAGTAAAATGCAGCCTAACGATAACTCGTTACGTTTAACGCTTGATTCGGTAGAGTTTAATCAATTAATAGAATGGTTAGACGAACTGGTTAATCAGCATGGCTTAAGAGTAGAGAACCTTGATTTAAGCAAAGATGATAAATCAGGGTTTGTACGTGTAAGCCGCTTAGTACTAGAGAAGTAATTAATGAAAAAAATAATAATATTATCAGTGGTATTTTTTATTAGTTTTATTGTGTTTTGCATAATGAAATTACCAGCGGCCATTGCGTTAGACCTAGCTAAGCCGTACTTACCAAAACAGCTTGAAGTAGGGCAAACCGTAGGGAGTGTATGGCAAGGTCAAATGATGCAAGTGCGCTATCAAGACGAGCAGCTAAATAATGTACGCTGGGATATTGCTGGCTGGCAGTTATTTACGGGTAATTTAAATGCTAACTTAAAATTTGGTAATCCGCGTGAGCGTAGCGATATTTCGGGCTATGCTGATGTGAATTACGGATTATTTAATAATGTGGTTAAAGTTACCGATGGTATAATTCGCTCGACCGTAGAGCGTGCCATGCAACGTATTGCACTACCTATACCTGCTACGGCTAAAGGCCGTGTCATTTTAGAGCTTAACGAGTACACCTCAGGTGTGCCTTATTGTGAGTCATTAAAAGGCGAGATTGCCAGCCCAAATATAGATGTTAAAGGCTTTAATGGCTGGTTTAATATAGGGCCACTGAGTGGCATTTTAAGCTGTAAGTCGGGCGATATAGCTATTTTGGTCGACCCAGATAACACGTTAGGCCTTGAAGCCGACGCAACACTTAAAGCTAACTTTGACTTTAAAGTAGCAGGCTATGTTAAGCCTGATGCCAGCTTGCCAAAAGATGTACACGACGCGGTTAAGTTTTTAGGCCGCCCCGATACACAGGGCCGCTACCCACTAAATTTTTAATGTAATAAAAGAGATTTAATGCAATTACCACAGTTTAACGAACAACATGCACAGCAATTAAGTGCATTTTTAAGTACTCAACCTCAGGCTATGTCATTAACACAAAGCCAAGGCTATCTATTTGGGGTTATTTGTTCGCCAAGCCCATTAGAAGTTCACCAGTGGTTAGCGCATATTGTGCCTAATACGGCTAACGATTTAGACGAAGAAATACTGTTTTTATTTATGGCGTTATACCATCAAATTAGTGAGCAAGTATTTGAAACCGGTTACAAGTTACCCGCCAATTTTGACCTAGACTATACCCAAGCGTGGAGTGAAGGTTTTTTACGTGCAACTAAAGAATACGCACAACCTCTATTAACAGCTCCCGCTTTAGAGCCTGAGTACAAAGAAGCATTAGAGAGTGCGCTAAGTACGCTTAGCTTTTTTGCTGTTGATGAGCAAACAAGAGTGCAAATTGCGCAGCAAAATAGCATGACACTCGAAGCCTTATATCAGTATCAGTACGAATCAATGGGCGACTTTGCATTAGGTTTTGCCGAGCTTATTGAGGTGGTAGCCATAAACAGTGGGCTGATTACAGATGAAGGGTGGGAAGAGTAGCCTTTAGGTATATTAAACGGCGCTTAGAATAATTAAGCGCCAAGTTCTAAAATAATATCAGTGCAGCCTTTTTTACACTTAACAACGCCTTTACCCGGCTCGCTGGTGGCTAAATCGAGTGTTAACACCTCGCCGCACTGCTCACAATGCAAGGTTTTTCCTTGCGATAGCTTTTTAAGTATTGTGCGCTGTTTATGAAAAGAGTCACTCGCTTTTTTGTTTAACTGCGAAAAATCCACTACTTAGCTCTCTTTTGTTCTAATGCATCCGATACAATTTTACACACTGTATTTAAACGCTCTTCGTAAAAATATAAATTTAGGTCGCGCTCGCGGCAATAACGTAAATGAAATAACTGCACTGAATCATCAGTGGTAAAGGTTTTTTCAATATATTCGTGTTCAGACTCAGAGAGCTTTAACGCACTGCTAATGCGGTTTTTAGCCATATTGGCTGCTGGGCTACGGTTTATTTTGCTCGCATCACTTAAAAAACCCACACCTTCACCTAATAGCTTTTCGCGGGGCTCTTTAACTAATGGGTGATCAATAGTAAAAAACGCAAGGATCAGAATGACCAATATAATAAACTTTTTCATGAATGCGTAAACCTTGATCTTAATGGGGTAAATTTAGCAAGCAGTGTAATAAACTGCATTTTAAAAGCAAGTAACTGAGATGAATAAATTATTAGCAATCTATACCTGTAATTTTAGCCAGTATTGTTATAATAGCCAACAGCAGTTAGATATTTCTGAAATATCTGAAAGTATTCAAACAGCTGATTATTTAAACTAATCACACTTACCATTAACGAACTACAGTTACAGTAAAGAATACGCACATATTGCTACGTTTTTATTTCCAAGCGGCGTTGAGGAACTTCGATGGACAAGCAAATTAAAGTAAAGAATATACCTGCAGAGGTTAAAATCCAACAACCGGATTTAAGCCGTCAAGACGACAGGTTTAACCCACGTAACCGAATTTATGTTCGCGCAGTAAAAGGGCTTCATCAGTTACTTAGACAGCGTATAGGCTTTTTAGGCATGCTTGCCTTTATGCTTTTGCCTTGGATAAATTTTAATGGCCAGCAAGCTGTGTTATTTGATTTAGTTGGCCAAAAGTACAATATTTTTGGGCTAACGCTGTGGCCGCAAGATTTCACTATATTAGCCTTTATATTTATGTTGGCCGCGTTTGCACTCTTTTTGGTTACTACCTTTTATGGCCGAGTATGGTGTGGCTATACCTGCCCGCAAACTGTATGGACCTTTATATTTATTTGGTTTGAAGAAAAGTTTGAAGGCACAGCTAATCAGCGTAAAAAGCTAGATCAACGCCCGATGGACTTTGATAAGTTTTGGCGAAAAACAGCAAAGCACACCAGTTGGGTTTTATTTGCCTTATATACGGCGATTTCATTTGTCGGATACTTTACGCCTATCCGTGAATTACTCCCTGACTTTGTGACCTTTAATGTAGGTGGTTACGCGCTGGTAAGTATTATTTTCTTTGCAGCGTGTACTTACGCTAATGCAGGGTGGATGCGTGAAATTATGTGTTTACACATTTGCCCCTATTCACGTTTTCAATCAGCTATGTTTGATAAGGACACTTACACCGTAACCTACGATGAAAAACGCGGCGAAAGCCGAGGCCCACGTTCGCGTAAAATTGCCCACGAAGATTTAGATATGGGCGATTGTATAGACTGTAACTTGTGTGTGCAGGTGTGCCCTACAGGGATAGATATTCGTAATGGTTTGCAAGCCGAGTGTATAAACTGTGGCGCATGTATTGATGCCTGCGATGGTGTAATGGATAAAATGGATTATCCGCGGGGTCTTATTTCTTACACTACTGAGCGTAATCTCGAAACACCTGAAAATAAAACCAACCCACTGCGAGCTAAAATCATAGGTTACACGGTCATACTGGTGGTGCTTACCAGTGCGCTGGTGGCTAACATTGCATTTAGAAAGCCTATGGACTTTGACATAATACGAGACCGTAACCAACTGTATCGTGTTGACTTTAATGGCTTGGTAGAAAACACCTATACATTAAAAGTAATCAACAAGGCGCAGTACGAGCAAACCTTTAATATTGATGTTCAAGGCCTTGAAAACTTTAAGTACATTGGCAAGCAAACATTTACAGTGCAAGCAGGGCAATCGCATAATGTGCCACTGTCACTTGTAATGGACCCGTATGATTTAAAAGTGCCAATGACGGAGTTTAACTTTGTACTTTCACCGGTTAATGACCCCGATGAAAGCATATCGCAACCGAGTAACTTTTTTAAAGCGCGATAAACACACTAACAAAAGCGGGGTAACCCGCTTTTTACATTAAGAAGCCCATGAGTAAATTTAGTTTTGAAGATTTAACGCCCGACTTAATTCTCGATGCGATAGAAAGCGTTGGTATATATGCAGAGTCAGGTTTATTAGCACTTAATAGCTACGAAAACAGAGTCTACCAATTTAAGGCGGAAGATGGCCTGCGCTACGTTGTTAAGTTTTACCGACCAGAGCGCTGGAGCAAAGCGCAAATACAAGAAGAGCACGACTTTGCATTTGAATTAGCTGAGGCCGAAGTACCCGTTGTTGCACCCATTAAGCACAACGGAGAAAGCTTATTTGAGCACCAAGGTTATGTATTTGTGTTATTTCCAAGTGTAGGCGGGCGACAATTTGAAGTTGATAACCTGGATCAGCTTGATGTAATGGGTCGTTTAATTGGCCGTATGCATCAGGTGGCTAAAAGTAAAGCCTTTGAGCACAGACCCACCTTTAGCTGCGAAGAATATTTGCATACAGCTAAAGTTCATCTGCAAAAAAGTAATTTGGTACCTATGGGGATCAGCACGGCTTTTTACACCATATTGGACTTGGTTATTGAACAAGCGCAAGCACAGTATAAAAATGTGCAAGAGATCCGCTTACATGGTGATTGCCACGCAGGTAACATTTTGTGGGCAGGCGAAGCACTTATGTTTGTTGATTTAGATGACGCTCGTCAGGGGCCGGCCATTCAAGATTTATGGATGATGCTCAGTGGCGATCGTCAAACACAGCTGTTACAGTTAGACACCCTTGTAAATGCGTATGAAGAGTTTTGTGATTTTGACCACACTCAACTCAAATTAATTGAACCGCTTCGTGCAATGCGTATTATTCACTATATGGGTTGGGTAGCTAAACGATGGAGTGATCCTGCGTTCGTACGGAACTTTTCATGGTTTGCTGAAGACAAATACTGGGAGCAACAAATTCTAGCGCTTAAAGAGCAGCTTGCAGCACTGCAAGAAGCTCCGCTGAAGTTATTGCCATAAAATTTTATTTAAAAAATACACGAGATACCAATGCTTAAAAAATTGAAACTGAGCCTACTACTTTTATGTTTACCATTTGCAGCCCTTGCTGCACAGTTTGAAGCCGATGACCAGTATACTGTTATTGATGTAGAAAAAAGCGCAGAGCCGCAAGTAACCGAATTTTTCTCGTTTTACTGTCCGCATTGTTTTAAATTTGAGCCTGTTGCACAGGCAATTGAAAAAAGCCTACCTGAGGGCACTGAATTTATAAAAAATCACGTTAACTTTTTAGGCGGTGTATCACCACAGGCGCAAAGTAACTTAAGCTACGCCTACTTAATCGGTAAAAAGCACGGTCAAGCACAAAGTATCAGCGACCAAATTTTTAAAAGTATTCATGTACAGCGCGCACCTTTAACGCAAATGAAAGACGTTAAAAAGTTGCTTGAAGTTAATGGTATCGATAGTGCAACGTTTGATCAAGACATTGCCAGCATGCCAATTATTTCAGCTGAGCGTGCAATGCAAGATAAACAAAACAAATATTCAAAACTAGGTGCGCTAACCGGTGTGCCTACCTTTATCGTAAACGATAAATATAAAATAAACATTAACACCATTAATAACCAGCAAGAACTGAATGAGTTAGTTGCTTTTTTACTAACACTTTAATCTCGGAGAACAATAACAATGATCAAATTAGTTAAAGCAGGTCTACTTGCATTACTACTACCTATGGCTGCGAGCAGTGTAGCCGCCACTTATGAAGAGGGCGTGCATTACGATGTAGTGGCAGAGCGTGCGACTAAAAAGCCAGAAGTAAAAGAGTTTTTCTCATTTTATTGCCCTGCTTGTAATAACATGGAAGCGTTAATTGGTGAGTTTAAGCCAAAGCTAGACAAAGACGTTAAATTTAAAAAGAGCCATGTTGATTTTGTCGGTGTTCGCGATCCAGAAAACCAACAAATGATGAGCCAAGCGCTGGCCACTGCGGAAGTACTTCCACAAAAAGATAAAATTGTTGCGGCTATTTTTAATCACATTCACACTAAGCGCGCTAAATTTAACGAGCTTGCAGATGTAAAAGATGTGTTTGTAGCGCAGGGTGTTGATGGCGATAAGTTTGATAAACTATACAAAAGCTTCTCGGTACGTACATTAAGCTCTAAAATGAAGCGTGACCAAAATTACTTTAAAGAAAAAGGCGCGCTACGTGGCGTACCAACCTTTATCGTAAATGGTAAATACAAATTAAATCTAGGCCGTGAGTCTGGTATTACCGCGCCAGAAGATATTAGTAAATTAATTAACTATTTAGCGAACAAGTAAGGTTTGCTAAAACAAAAAAGCTCCGTAAGGAGCTTTTTTTGTTTATAGGGATATAGCAATGGAAAAAATATTAATATCGAGTTGTTTATTTGGCTTACCTGTTCGATACGATGGTAAAAGCCAAGCATTATCGCACCCGCAAATTAATGTATGGCGTAAAGAAAATAGGTTAGTTATGTTTTGTCCTGAGGTGGCTGGTGGATTGCCAACACCTAGAGCATCAGCAGAGATAAAACAAGGGAGAGTCGTAACGAGCACTTATGAGGATGTAACTAAAGAATTTAAATCAGGTGCAGCTAAAGCCCTAGACTTATGTAATGAGCATGCAATTCGTTTTGCTTTACTTAAAGAGTCGAGCCCTTCGTGTGGTAGAAATACAATTTACGATGGTAGCCATAGTGGGGTAAAAGTACAGGGCATGGGCATGACTGCTAAGTTGCTGATGGAGCATCAAATTGAAGTGTTTAGTGAAAATCAAATACCAGCACTTATAAAGGTGCTGGCATTATAATATTAACTCACTATTTTCTTTGTAAGAAAACACCCGATTCTATGTGATGCGTATAAGGGAACTGATCAAATATCGCAAAGCGCTTAACATTATGAGTACGGGTTAAGTGATCTAAATCGCGCTCAAGCGTTTCTGGGTTGCACGATATATAAATAATGTTCTCGTAGTTGGCTACTAAGTCACAGGTAAGGGTATCCATACCTGCGCGTGGAGGGTCGACTAAAATAGTTTGGCAATCGTAACTTTTTAAATCTATCCCCTCTAAACGCGAAAAGGTACGTTCGCCATTCATTGCCTGGGTAAACTCTTCACTCGACATACGAATTATATCTAAGTTATCTACCTTATTTTTAGCAATGTTGTATTGCGCTGAATGCACAGAAGACTTAGATATTTCAGTAGCCAATACGCGATTAAACGAACCCGCCAATGCAATAGAGAAATTACCATTACCACAGTAAAGCTCCAGCAGGTCATTACTCAGTGGTTTACATAAGTTTTGTGCCCACTCCAGCATTTTTATATTCACTTTAGCATTAGGCTGCGTAAAGCTATTTTCTACCTGTTGATAAATAAGCTCCTGGCCGTTTACGGTTAAACGCTCAGTAACAAAATCATTGCCTAGTACTTCTTTTTGTTTGCGCGCACGACCGATAAAGTCAATGTTGTATTTGCTGCTCAGTTTTTCTTTCAGGGCTTTTATTTCAGTTAGCCACTGATCATCGAGTGGTTTGTGATAAAGCAAGCTTACTAAAATCTCGCCACTTAATGACGATAAATAATCGATTTGAAACAGCTTACGGCGTAATACTTCACACGACTTTAAATTATCAATCATCACCTGCATAACTTCACCAACTAATGGCGCGGCAGGGTCAAAGGTGTCGACGCGAATTTTTTCTTTCGTGGCCTGATCAAACATAATATGAAATAGATCGTCCCCATCGTGCCATACTCTAAATTCAGCACGTTGGCGGTAGTTAATTGGCTCTGAGCTAAACACCTCTAACGCTTGCACACCAAATCGCTTAAATTGCGACGTAATACGCTGCTCTTTTTCATTTAGCTGCGTATCGTACTGTGTGGTATCTATTTTAATCACTGCCATTAATGCTACTACCTTATCTATGAGATCTATTTATCGGCGCTATTGTAGGGAGCGAGCAGTATTTGTCTAGTTTTGCTGATAATAAAGTTGCTGTTTTTTTAAACATGCACTTTAGTTTTGTCACTATTAGCCGATAATAAGCTAAGTACGTAACGGAGGTGGATCATGAAAATCGGTAATTATGGCTATACGCCAAACAACAACGTAAACAAATTCAATAATAAAGAGGCGCTACAGCAGCCAACTATCCAATCTCCGCAAGAAAGTTCATTACAGCGAGGCAGAGAACTTGCTGCAAAAGTGCTTGGCGACAAAATGGCAGAGCAGCTAGGTTTACCTGTTGAGCAAAAACAAGCCGATAAACCTTTATTCGATTTTGATGAAATAGTAAAAAATGTACTCGACTTTGTATCTGGTGCAGTTAATAAAGCCAAAGCCAATGGTGCCGATGACGATAAATTAAAAAATATGTTAGATGATGCGCGCTCAGGTGTTCAAACCGGTATAGACGAAGCGGTTGATGAACTAAAAGGCACCGGTGTATTTAACGAAGAAATGCAAGAGGGCATCGACAAGTCAAAAGAAGGCATTTTTGAGGGGCTTGATGAGTTTGAGCAAACCCTATTTAACCCACAAGCGGCCAGTGTTAGCGTAAGCCAAGCACAATATGTAAGCATGAGCAGCAATGCCGAGTATAAGTTTACAACAGCCGAAGGTGATGAGGTCAGTATTAGCTTTGCTGATGCATATGAGTCTCAAACAGCGAGCGGGTATCAACAAAGCAATAACAGCGAATCGTTTGCCAGCTCGTCGTCGCAATCTCGAGAGCTGTCTTTTTCAATGTCAGTTAATGGTGATTTAAACGAACAAGAGCAAGATGCCATTAATGCCATGATGGAAGAGCTACAAGGTGTAAGTAAAACATTCTTTAGCGGTGATTTGGATGAAGCATTTGAAAAAGCACAAGAGCTGAGCTTAGGCAGTGAGCAACTTGTTGCATTTTCAATGGATCTTCGCCAAACGAAAACAGTCGCTACCGTTAAAAGTTATGAGCAATATCAGCCAAACCCATCAAAAGAGGTAGCCGATGCGATCGCGCCTTTTAATGACGATCTAAAAAATGCATTTGATAAAGCATCGCAACTAGGCCTACAAGATCAGCTTGCCGGTATTATAGAGTGGCTAAACCAAGATCAAGCAGCGGTCGATCAGCTAGTTGATTACACACAGGCAATGTTTGAAAACTTAAACCAATTAAATTCAGCGGGCGATGCACTCGACGCGCTAAAGTCTGAGCAAAGCTAAACTGCTTTCTTTTATAAGTACCTCATGGCAAACTGCCGTTCTCAATAAACAGTAGGAACCAAAGTTTGTCAGCCCACATAATGGTATTTGATTCAGGTATAGGTGGCACCACCGTGCTTGAGCATATTCAAAAGCGTATTCCAGATGCACAGTACAGCTACTTTATGGATAATGCGTTACTCCCTTATGGCGCGCAAACCCAGCAAACTATTATAGGGCGTTTATGCTCACTCATTTATTTTATTGAGCAAAACGCGCTTAATGTCGACCTTATTGTTATAGCCTGCAATACAGCCTCTACATCAGCCTTAAGTGAAGTACGCAAAATTACATCAATACCTATTGTCGGTGTAGTGCCAGCAATAAAGCCTGCTGCTGAAGTAACTCGCACAAAGCACATCGGCTTATTGGCAACCCCCGCCACAGTTGCAAGTCCCTATACTCATACATTAATAAAAGAGCATGCCAGCAACGTAACAGTGAGTTTATATAGCAGTGTTGAGCTGGTGGCATTGGCAGAGCAGTTATTTTTCACTCAGCAGCTAGATACACTCAAACTGCATAAAGAGCTTACGCGTTTGCGCATTAACTCAGATATAGATGTACTTGTACTAGGTTGCACACATTTTCCAATTCTTAGCAATGCTATACAAGCGTACTTTAATAACGCAGTGCAATTACTCGATTCAGGCGCGGCCATCGCTAGCAGAGTAAACTACCTACTAGAGCAGCATAACTTTGGAAATAAATTTACAGACAAAAAAAAGCCGCTGCAATATTATGCAACGGCTGATGTTTTGAGTAATAAGCTAGCTATAAAGCACGTTACACTGATTGATCCGTCTCAGTACGTAAAGAGCTAGAATCATCTTCTTGTTTTTGTTTTGCCTCACGTACTTTTAAAGTACGCTGTTGGAACTCACTATCGTTTAACTTAGCAATTGCATTGTCTGCATCTGCCTGTGCCATTTCAACAAAACCAAAGCCACGACGTTTGCCAGTATTTTTATCCTTTAATAGGCGCACGTTGAAAACTTTACCTTGTTCTTCAAACAAAGCGCGAACAACACCTTCATTTGCACGATAAGGAAGATTACCAACATAAAGTGTTTTTGTTTTAACTTCAGCTTCTTCACCACCTTCCGATGACATTGCAGCAATAGCAATCCCACCAATTAATAAACCAGCACCAAATAGCAATGCTGGGCTTAAAGCTAAGCTGCCTAAAGCAAACTCAACAATAACAAAACCAACTACAGCAAGAATAACAGAGAAGATAAAAGATTTTTGATCGGGTAATTTCATTTTAGATCTACCAATAAACAGGAAATAAACATTAATTTAACATTGTGAACTTGCTATCTTAACGTCTTAAACGAACATAGCAATGAAATTTATATTAAATAATAAAAATCAGTATAAAAAAGCATCATCTTAGCCAGTGATTTAGCTAGTTTTATGCTGTTTTGCTCTATTTTTGTTCGAACAGTAAAAAGATCTAAAAAAAGGGTTGATCTGTTTTCGGATCTCCCTATAATGCGACCCCACTGAGACGGGGAACGCCAACGCATAGCGAGGCAAGAGCTGCTCACAGAGTTAAGTA